>DATBXX010000060.1:0-260731 GCA_036514055.1 Candidatus Acidiferrales bacterium | reverse complement strand
CGCAGGCGGGATTTTACGCCCGCCGATTTCGCCGCGCGCTCCAGCGAGCGCACGTCCTCCAGGCGGGTCACGCTCGGCGTCAAACGATTGGCGATGAACCGCTTCTCTTCCCCCGGCCAGAATCCGGTGAGAACCAGAATGGGCTTGCGAATGCCAGATTCGCGAAGCTCCACTCCTTCGTTTGCGCAGGTCACGCCGAACCGCTCGGCGCCAGCTTTCTCAAGAGCCTTGGCGACCGGTACGGCGCCCAGCCCGTAGGCGTTGGATTTTACAACCGCGAGGATCTGCGGCTTGGGCCCAATGTGGCGGCGAATTCTGCGTAGATTCCGCCCGATCGCCTGCAGCGATACCTCCGCCCAGACCGGCCTTCCCACGACTCGTATTGCCTTTTTCATGTTCATTTAGGATGCCAGACTCTACCCCATGCGGGCGACGCAAATCGAAACCGGAACGCCGCCCCGCACCGTTTAGGTAAACATACAAGCGGTGTGACTGCAGGACACGGGCCACGAGCCTTGGTGCAGCAATCGATGGCTGTATATTATCGAAAATACAGGGGTTGAATATCTCAGGGGGATGGACCAGGCAGAGGTTTGCGCGAGCTTGCGCGGGTTCGGCGACACACTTGTGGAATCAGAACCACGCGCTGCCGGAGGTCGGAATCAGGGCCCCGCTACTGTTCGCCTGAGCTGCTCCAGGCGTCCGGTGCGGCTTCCTCAAAGCGAGTGTGACGGCTCAGGAACACGAAATTCAGGCTGCCCGTGGGACCGTTGCGCTGCTTGGCGATGATGAGTTCGGCCTTGGCGCGTTCTTCCTCGGGAATATCGGTCTTGTAGAAATTCGGGCGATTGATGAACAACACGACGTCCGCATCCTGCTCGATCGCGCCTGATTCGCGCAAATCGGAAAGCTGCGGCTTGCGGTCTTCGCGTTCCGGCGCGCGGGTCAGCTGGCTGAGCACGACGACGGGAACCTTCAGTTCCTTGGCCAGAGCCTTGAGCGAGCGGGAGATACTCGACACTTCTTCCTGCCGGTTGGCGTTTCGCCGGTTCGTGCTGGGTACGACGAGCTGAATATAGTCTACAACGACGAGTGAAAGCCCTCGGTCGCGCTTCAGCCGGCGCGCCTTTGCGCCCATTTCCAGCACGGTTGATGAAGCCGAATCGTCGATCCAGATGGGCGCATTGCCGAGCTCGGCAAGAGATGCGGTCACTTTCGTCCAATCATCGCGATTCATGTGCCCGGTGCGGAACTTGTGAGCATCGACGCGCGCGTGCGACGCGAGCAGCCGCAACAACAGCGATTCTTTGGACATTTCCAGGCTGAACACCGCAACAGGCTCGCGCTGCCGCACCGCCACGTTTTCTGCGATGTTCAGTGCCAGTGCGGTCTTGCCCATTGAGGGACGAGCGGCAAGGATGATCAGTTCGGAGGGCTGCAGTCCGGCCGTCTCGTTGTCCAGACCCGAGTAGCCGGTCGCCAGTCCCGTGATCCGTCGGCCCTCGCTGAAAATCTTTTCCAGGCGCTCAAAGCCGTCCTTCACCAAATCCTTGACGCCGATCAGGCCGGCCTTCACACGATCTTCCGCCAGCTGGAAGATGGACGATTCGGCGCGATCCAGAATTACGTCGGCGTCATCACCTGCCGCCAGCGCCTGCTCCTGAATCAAGGATGCGGAGTAGATCAGGCTCCGCAGAATTGCCTTCTCTTTGACGATGCGGGCGTAGTGGTCGACATTGGTTACGCGCGGCAAGCCATCGGCGAGCTGGGAAAGGTAGGCCACGCCTCCGGCAGCTTCCAGTTCGCCGGTGCGCGTTAGATCCTCCATCAGGGTGATGAGATCGATGCCCTGTCCGTCCAGGACTTGCTGCTTTTCGCCCAGGTGCACCATGCGCTCGAAAATGTGACGGTGCTGCTTCAGGAAGAAATCCTCGGCGCGCAGGACTTGCACGGCGGCGTTCAGTGCGTGGTTATCGAGCAGAACAGCGCCCAAGATACTTCGCTCAGCTTCAATATTGTTCGGTAACGGTCGTTCCAGCGTGGTGTCGTTGGCCATTTTGGCTTTCGCCTTATATTCGCCCAAGAATCTGCGGCGCGCAAGGGCTCTTTTTCGAGAGCAGCTCGCGCTCGTCGCTTACTTCAAGAATTCGCAATGTCTTTGGAGCGCGCACGAGTCTGCTCGCAGCCCGGGCAGGCGTCAACTGGACTTGGCTGTGGAGAATTTTTGAACGGTGGAAAACACAATCGAAAGACACAACCTGTCGGCCCGCAGGCGAACAAGATACAGGGACGCTCAAGCGAGCGCCTGCTGTACTGAGCAGTACGCGAGGCGGCTACTCTTCTTTCTTGACGGCCAGCTTCACGCTCGCGGTGACTTCGCGGTGAAGCTTCACGGGAATCTCATACTCACCGACTACTTTGATCGGTTCGGCCAGAGTGATCTTGCGCTTGTCAACCGTGAAGCCCTTGGCGGCAAGCGCGTCAGAAATATCTGCTGAGGTCACGGAACCGAAAAGCTGATCGCTTTCTCCGGCCTTGCGTGACATCTCGAGCGAGACGCCGGCCAGAAGTCCGGCAAGCGTTGTTGCGTCGCCCTTCTCCGAGGCTTCCTTTTTCGCAAAAGTGGCGCGCATTTTCTCCAGGCGCTTCATATTTCCGACGCTGGCTTCGAGCGCAAGTTTCCTCGGCAACAGAAAATTCCGCGCGTAACCTTCGGCTACTTCCACCACCTGGCCGCGCGTACCGAGCTTTTCAACGTCTTCCTGCAAGATGATCTGCATAGTCAGTTACCTCAAGCTTTCATTCTGCGTCGGGGCAAGTCCCCGCTACGACAGGTGCAAACGGCGGGGTTCGTTCCCGCCACTGCGAAGTCACTTCAGGTCGACTACAGCTCGGCGGCGAATGGCAGCAGCGCGATATTCTGCGCCCGCTTGATAGCCACGGTAAGCCACCGCTGGTGGCGAGAGCAGGTGCCGGTCATGCGGCGTGGAAGGATCTTTCCCCGCTCCTGCAGGAACGGGGCCAGGATTTCGGCCCTCTTGTAGTCGATGTAGTCCGACTTGTCCACGCAGAACCGGCAAACCTTCTTCTTGCGGACAAAATTCCGCTTGCCGCGCTTCGCGGGGCCGCCGGGCCTGCCGCCTGGTCCGCCGGGACCTCCTTGCGGGCGCGGTCCACCCGGACCAAATCGTCCCGGTGGTCCGGAATGTCCGCCGCCTGACGGCGGTCCGGAGTGTCCTGAAGGTCCTGACGGCGCCGGAGGCGGCGCCGGAGGACGCGGTACTTGTTCATCTGCCATTCGTATTCTCCCTAAGCTTGAATCTTAAGATGCGGCCGCGGCCGGTTCACTGCCGCCCGCCGCTGCCGGAGCAGGCGCTGGGCCAGCGGGTGTGGAAACAGACGGAACTGCCTTGCGCGGACGCCGAGCAGCACGACGCTCGCGGTGCCGCTTCAGTTTGTCCTGGCGCTTCAGTTCCTCATCCACTCGCACGGTAATGTATTTCATGACCGGGTCGGCAACCTTCAGCCGGCGCTCGAGTTCCTTCACGACTTCGCCGTGGCTCGATCGCAGAACCATGAAAACGTAGAAGCCCTCGCGCAACCGTTGTACGCGGTAGGCCATGCGTTTCCGCCCCCACTTCTCGGTCTTCTCGATCTTGGCGCCCTTCTCGGTGGCCGCGTGTTCGATGGTCGAAATCACTTTGTCCACGTCCGACTCAGGCGTATCGGGCCGGCAGATGAAAATCAATTCGTACTGACGCTCTTCCATGTGTCCTCTCGATTCCTTCGCTGCGTCACCGCAGCAATCAATTCCTACTCCAAATCCTCACCCGCCGCCGAGGCCTTGCGATTGAATCGCGACATCGCCTTTTCGGCGCCCTCGGCCAAAATCACTTCGACAGCCTCGGCTGCGTCCATCGCCATCTGGTCGGCGATCTTGCGTTCCTCGCCGCCCATGGTGCGGAGCACGTACTCCCGGCGATCGCCCCACAGTTTCTCGGGCCTGACTCCCATTCGCAGCCGCACAAACTCGTCGGTACCGAGCGCGCTGATAATCGACTTCAAACCGTTGTGCGTGCTGTTGACGCCCTTGTCTCGAATTCGCAGCATGCCCCAGGGCAGGTCAGTCTCGTCAATGAGCACGATCAAATCCGCCGGTGTGCCCTGATCTCGCTCAAGCAGCATTCTGACCGACACGCCGCTCAGATTCATCATCGTCTGCGGCTTGGCGAGTACGACGTCGTGCCTGGCCACTTTGCCATAACCCACAAGCGCTTTTGCTTCCGGGCGCGTTACCCGGATACCCGCTCTCGCCGCCAGGGCATCCACGGCCAAAAAGCCCAGGTTATGAGGCGTCCACTCAAAATCGGGACCCGGGTTGCCAAGGCCGACGATCCATTTCATCGCTTGCGCTCCGCGAAGCGCATAGGCGCGCTCAAAGCACCTTCCCGGCGCCGAACTCTGACGCTGCGGCTACTTCTCCTTGCCCTTCTTTTCGGCCGCCTTGGGCGCGGCTTCGGTAGCAGCCTCTGCTTCGCCCTCTTCGGTTTCCTTCTTGCCCTTCTTGATGACTTCGGGCTCAGCCGGAGCCGTCTCGGTCGCCACTGCCGCTTCAGCCACCGGCTCGTCTTCCTTCTTGAGCATGACGACGTGAGCCAGCACACGCGTCGGATCGGTCAGCAGCTTCACTTTCGCCGGATCAATCGGGAGGTCTCCTGCGCGAAGCTGCTTGCCAATCAGGAATTCGCTGACGTCCACCCGGTATTCCTCCGGTATGTCGCCCGGCAAGCACTCAATCTCGACTTCGCGCGTAACCGTCTCGAACACGCCGCCTTGCATCTTTACACCCTGCGGCTCGCCAAAGGTGTGCACCGGCACGCGCACGCGCATGCGCACATCCATCGCGATGCGCAGCAGGTCCACATGCAGCAGCGCATTGCTGACCGGATCCACCTGCCAATCCTTCAGCATGGCCTTTTCCAGGCCGCCGCCGGCCACCTGCACGCTGAAAATCGTGTTGTGACCGGTCTCGGAGCGGAGGATGCGCGCGAGTTGTTTGGCATTCACCGCAAGCGAAATGGATTCCTTGCGCGCGCCATAGAGCACTGCCGGCACCATGCCGGTCATGCGTGTTCGGCGCGCCGGGCCTTTCCCACGCCCTTCGCGAATTTTTCCTTCAACTGTAAACGTCTCCATGTGTCTTTCCTTTTTTCCTTAGCAGCAGCTCAAATAAACAGCTCGCTGATCGAAGTCTCTTCGTGAATCGACTGAATCCCCCGCGCCAGCAGCGGCGCCACGCTCAGCACCTTGATCTTCGGAAGCTTCGCGGCCTCCGGGCTGAGAGGAACCGAATCAGTGACCACCACTTCCTCAATCGCGGACTTCATCAGTCTGTCAACAGCCGGTCCGGAAAGCACCGGATGTGTGGAAGCCGCGAATACCTTGGTCGCGCCGTTTTCCAGCAGTGCTTCGGCCGTTTTCACCAGCGTGCCAGCCGTGTCGATGATGTCATCGATGACCAGCGCCGGGCGACCGCTGACATCGCCGATCAGGTGCATGACCTCGCTCACATTGACGTCGATGCGCCGCTTATCGACGATCGCAAGGGGCGCATCCATTCTCTTCGCGAAAAGCCTGGCCCGCTCAACGCCTCCGGCATCGGGTGATACCACCGTCACGGGTCCGAGTTTCTTCTTCTGAAAATATTCGACCATCACCGGCGCGCCGTACAGATGGTCCACGGGAATATTGAAATATCCCTGAATCTGCGGAGCGTGCAGATCAAGCGACAGTACGCGGCTTGCTCCGGCAGTCTCGAGCAGATCCGCCACCAGCTTTGCCGAGATCGCCACGCGCGGCCGATCCTTGCGGTCCTGCCGCGCGTACGGGTAGTACGGAATCACCGCCGTAATCCGCCACGCCGAAGCGCGCTTGAATGCGTCAATCATCAGCAGCAACTGCATCAGGTGATGATTCACCGGGCTGCAGCACGGCTGCACGACGAATACATCGGCGCCGCGCACGTTTTCCAGGATCTGATAGCGCGACTCGCCGTCGGAAAAATGGCCGTGCTCGGCCCTCCCGCGAGGAACACCCAGATACGAGCAAATCGAATCCGCCAGGGCGGGGTTCGCCGTTCCGCAGAAAACCTTACACCTGTCTGTCAGCAAAGTTTTCCCTCAGCCGGCCGGACTCCAGCCCATGGCTCGGCCATACTTTTCCCTGGAAAGGGTTTCTGCGACGAAAACCGAATCTTCCGGGAACGCACGAGCGGCTCGGCGCGCCTGCGCTGGGTTTCGGAATACTCCAAACACCGCCGACCCGCTACCCGCCAGCGCGGCATTCGCGGCTCCTCGCTTGAGCAATCCGTCCCGAATTTCTCGGAGTCGCGGATGGCGGCTGAAAACGGGCCCCTCGAAATCGTTCGAGACCGTCTCCTGCCGGCTCCAGCACAGAGCGCAGAACGTCCAAATTCTATTGGGTTTCGTGAGTCTTGTCAATTCCGGAGCGAGCCATCCATAGGCGTCCTTGGTCGACACCCCGATGCCTGTGGGCGAGACTACGACGATCGTTCGTTTCGGCCCGTCTTCCATGGGGTAGATTTCGTCGCCGCGATTCACGGCCAACGCCCGTCCGCCGAAGAGAAAAAAGGGCACGTCCGCGCCGAGGCTGGCAGCGATCTCCATTAGCCGCGGCAAGGGTAGTTCCATATTTGTCAGGCGCAGCATCCCGATCAGAGCTGCAGCGGCATCACTTGAACCGCCGCCCAGTCCGCGCGCAACCGGGATTCTCTTCTCCAAGTGAACGACTAAGCTGCCCTCAAATCCGATTTCAGGGGAGATCGCCCGTATAGCCCGCAACACGAGATTTTCCTTGCCCTGCAGCTCCGGATCGCTGCAGGTCATCCACTGGACGCTCGGGTCCTGACTGCGCGTGATTGAAATGTCGAGCGTGTCGTGCAGCGAGATCGTCTGGAAGACGGTGCGAAGCTCGTGATAACCATCGCCGCGCTTGCCCGTGATGTTCAGCGCAAGATTGACCTTCGCGTACGCCTGCAGGCGCACCGATTCTTTTTTCCGGATGGACATGCCGGGGAGCTTACTGCGGTTTGCCGGTTTCCGTAGGGGTTTTCTGTGCGAGGTGCCGCTTCAAATTCTTGAGCTGCACTTCGATTGCGGTGACCTTGTCGGCCTCGTAATCCGCCGGCAGTGCCGTCTGCCACGCAGCGAGAGAGCGTTCAAACAGCTCAGCGGCGCGTTCATTCTGGCCAAGCTTCAAATACACGTCGGCGAGATGGCTCAGGATCGTCGGATCGTTGCCTTCGCGATCGATGGCCTTCCGCAGGTATTCCTCGGCCTCGACCAGCTTGTTCTGTTTGTAGTACGCCCAGCCCAGGCTGTCGAGGTAGGCGCCGTTGTTGGGTTCCTGCTTCAGGGCGCGCTCGATCAGCGAGGCCGCCTCCTCCACGCGGACGCCGCGATCTGCCAGCATGTACCCGTAGTAGTTCAGTACCGGACCGTTGTTCGGGTTCACGTCCAGCACCTTGCGGAATTCCTGCTCGGCGTCGTCAAACTTCTTCTGTCGTTCGTAGATCGCACCCAGCATGTACCAGACGCTCTGCTTGCCGGCAGCTCCGTGAGCCATCTGCTCGGCCTTTTCGGCGGATTGTTCGGCGTCGGAATATTTCTTGCCGCGCGACTGAACCTGCGCGATATCCAGATAGATCTCAAGATCGTTGTCGTTCCCCTTCAGCAGTCCCTCGAGCAGCTGCTTGGCCGCTGCGGTATCGGATTTCTCGCCATACAGCATTGCAAGCGTCCTGGTCATCTCGGGATCTTCGGGCGATTCATCCAGGGCCTTCTTGGCTTCGGCGATCGCGCGCTCAATGTCATGGCTCTCGCGATAGGTATCGATCTCGAGGACTCGCGCGCGCTTTTGCGAATCCGGGTTGAGCTTGCCCATCTCCCCGAAGGTCGAAAGGGCGGATGGGAAATTGCGCTGTTCCTTATAGGCCTCGCCCAATTGCTCGTACAAGATCGCCAGAGCGCTGGGATTTCCGTCTCCACCGGTCTGGCTCTTGATGCCGGCGATGGCATCGGTGAGCACCTTGACTGCGTCATCGAAGCGGCCTTGATCCTCATCGAGCAGCGCTTCGTTGTAGAGAATCTCAAGCGAGCCAGGCGCCAGCTGCTTCGCGCGCGCCAGGCTCGCTTCCGCCTGCTCGAATTGCCCGAGGCGCCGGTACAGTTGCGCGGCACGCAGGAAGTTCTCCGAAGTGCCGGGCTCGAGTTCGCTCAGCTTGTTGAACTGCGCGAGGGCTTCTGCGTACTTGTCTTCTGAAAGCAGCGCCTGCGCGAGCCCGTGGCGGTGGCCGGGATCGTCCGGGTCCCCGGCGACAGCTTGCTGGTAGGCCTTTTCGGCATTGGGATAGTCCTTCGCCTGCGAATAGGCGTCACCCAGAAGGTCGTAGATATCGGGCGAGGCGGAATCGCCAGCTGCGCGCGTCAGAAGCTCGATTGCTTCCTGCGAGCGCCCCTGGTCGATCAGCAGCTGACTGAGCTGTTCCAGCGCCGGTCCGCTATCGGAATCGTGCGCAAGAATCTGGCGCAGCACCTTCTCTGCCTCCGCATGCTGGTTCTGGAAGCGGTACAGCCTGGCAAGCCACAACAACGAATAGGTGTCGTTGGGGTCGGTCTTCAGGATGGCCTGGAACTGTTCGGTAGCCTTGGTCAGGTTTTCCTGCTGGACTTCTCCTGCGCTCATGTCGCCCAAGGTGCGCACGTAGATGCGCGCAAGCAGCCGGTGCGCGTCCACATTATCGGGATCAATCTTCAGGGCCGCCTGCGCCTGGACGACGGCATCGCGGATATGCTGCGACTTGGCATAAATCTCGGCGAGCCGCTCGAGAATCACAGCGGAGTTCGGCTCAATCGCAAGGGCCTTTTTATACGAGTCGATCGACTGGTTCGCCATGTCGGCGCTGGTGTTCAGCTCGTATTCCTCCTCCTGGAGATGGCCCACGGTGAAATAGTAGTAGGCGTCTGCGTGAGAGGAGTCCGTCAACGGTTTCACGGGCACGGGAGCCTGCGTGAGGCCTTGCGTGGAGGATTGTGCCGACGCAGTTTGCGCGCCCAACAAGATGGCTAGAACACCGGCACTGAGGATTGTTTTCATGTGCAAGCGACGAACCTTTATTATCGTACAGGCATAGGAAAGCGTCAAAGTTTTCCCCCGCGGCGCGTTCGCCGCCACATGTCCCATTTCTTAAGACGCGCACGGGGATTTTCCGGTTGTGTATTAATATACGGGCAGAGGGAAATCCGCGGTTCGGACCCGGTCTCCGGTTCGCATGAAGATCCTCCAGATCATTCGATTCAAGTTGGTTTCGCTGGCGTTGCTGGCGGCGATTCCGGCGGTGACGCTTGGCCAGCGGCCGACCTCATCGGGCGGCCCATCGGTATTGCCTTCCCGTTCCGATAGCGCCGCTCCGTCAGAGTCCGGTGATGATTCAACGACCGTGCCGCCTCCCAAGGCCACGCTCGCCGATCTTGCTTGGCTCGCCGGACGATGGCAGGGTTCCTGGGGACCGCGCGTGGCGCAGCAGGTATGGACCGCGCCCAAAGCGGGCGTCATGATGGGCACATTCCAGCTCGCCGAGAATGACAAAACCCTGGTCCTGGAACTTTTCACGGTCGTCGAGGAACCTGGAGGAATCAAATTCCATTTGCGTCACTTCACGCCTTCGCTGGTCGCCTGGGAAAAACCCGGCCCGACAGTCTTGAACCTCTCAAGCGCCGACCCAAAGTCCGTCACCTTTGAAAATTCGACCGACGGCCAGCCCAAGCGCGCCATCTTCACGCGTGTGGATGCCGACACCTATATTTCGCGTTCCGAAGTCGTCCCGGAAAAGGGCCAGGTCCAGGTCACCGAGATCACCTACCGCCGCCAAAAAGAAGCCCCGCCCGCGCGCCACTAGCACGGCGGCAGTGCTTGATTCGGTTTAGGACTCGAAGCGATTTCACCAGTTGAGGTTCGCGGTCCGCGGCGCCCCGCAAACATGTTCTACAAAACGCCGCGGTGAGGCGAACCAAAGCCTGGACCTGGCCGGCGTGTAATGCGTCATTGGTGAGGATTGGACTAGGCGACCGGAACGGCCTGATTTTTCCGATTCTGTTTTTCAACGTAGAGGGCGTCGTCCGCGCGTTTGAGTAGCTGTTCGGCTGTTTCACCCGCCTGATAGTCCGCACTGCCCGCACAAAAGCGAAATGAGATGTTCTGCGATTCGAACCGAACTTCGAGCACGGACAACCGCTCCAGAACGAATTGAACCTGGTTTCGATCGCACTCCGGCAGAATTATCAGAAACTCGTCGCCGCCGATTCGCACCGCCAGATCGGATCCGCGAATGGCCTTGTCGAGGCGGGCGCCGAACGCCTTCAGCACCGCATCGCCGGCTCCGTGACCCCACCGGTCATTGACCCGCTTCAGATCGTCGACGTCGATCATCAGGACCGTCAGAGAGTTTTTCTGTCGCTGGGCTCGAGCCATCTCGGCCACCAGACGATCCTGCGCGTAACGCCGGTTGTGCAGTCCGGTCAGTGGGTCGACCATCGCCAGCTTGAGGTAGGACTCGGCCAGCACGTGCTGTTCGGTTGCGATTTCCACTTGTTCTGCGAGCCGGCGGCGCGTCTGCATCAACTGGAATTGTTGGTACAGTGTGTACACGCTGAACAGCAGTACCATGCCCACCAGGCCGCGAACCGACTGGCTCATGCTGAAGCGATAAAACGAGTCGTGCGGGTCAAAGATCACGGCCATGGAAAGAGTGGCGATCGCAAACGTCATCGACAGGGCAATCACGACCGCCAGAAACCACAGAGACCAGTCGTAGCGAGCGATTCTGCGCAGATTGCTGCGTATCTCCCTTGCGCGCTCTTCTATCCCCACATCGGGGAGCGGGATTTCGTTTGTGCTCATACGGAAAGGCCCGGTTCGAACTCCCTAGGTGCCAGTTTCCAAGGTAATATTCCGGGCCGGGCGCGGTCAAAGGTTTGCGGCCTGGCGTTTCCATTTCGGGTACTACTCTGCGGCAATCGGCGTCCCGAGCCGGCTCGGCTGGGATACCGCGCAGCCCATAGGAGACACTGTCGCTTCGGACCGCCTTCTAGGGTAGAAGATTGGTACGGACTATCAGGCGGCAAGTGCCCCCTCTTGTTTATGATTCGCTCAAGGTGAGGAACCGGACGCATGAATAAAGCGGATGGTCAGGACACGGCAGACCGCCTCTGTCGAATTGTTGCGAACTCTCTGGACACTCAGGCGAAAACGCAAGATCTAGCGCGCCAGGCGTACCAAAGCCGCACGCAGTTCCACAGGTTGTTCCGAACAGTGGTCGAGGAAACCCCGGGCGCCATGCGACGGCGGCTCTTATTGGAAAGAGCCGCATATCAACTGGCGCACACCGAAATGTCGGTCACGGACGTCGCCCTGGACGCCAACTACGGTTCGCTTGAGGCGTTCACTCGCGCGTTCCGAAAAGCTTTTCGGACTTCTCCGAGCCTCTACCGGCGCATGCGTGATCGGCACTTCCACTTGCCGGCGTCCAGCAAAATTCACTTTTTTGCCCCTGGTTCCGCAACAAAAGGAGGAAGAGACATGGACTTGTTCGATCGTTTTGCAGGCAACGACTCTTGGCACACGCGGCGGTTGCTGGAATATGCGGGTACTTTGACAGAGGAACAATTGGATCGGCCGCTGACCACGGTGGTTGAGCTGCTGCCGTGGCGGGAGTCGAATAAGACGCTGAGGCAGCTGTTAGAAAACATTGTTTTCACGAAAGAGATCTGGACGGCCGCGCTGTCGGGAGCCGATATGGACAGGAACGGACCGCCCAAATCGCAGCGCTCCCCTGAAGCGATGCTGCAAAGGCTCGAACAGACCGATGCCGGACTGCATCGTATTTTCAGTGCCATCCGCAACCGCTCTGCCTGGGATGATACGTTCGTCGACGCTCTGTGCGAACCCGCCGAGACCTTCACGTTCGGCGGCGTGTTCGCCCATATCATGACTTTCAACGCGTATCGCCGACTGATGGCCTTGGACGCTCTTCGCCAACTCGGCGTCCAAACCGAGGGTTTCGGCGATCCCATGGAGTATGAGGAAAGTGTGGCACCCTGGAACCAGCAGGTACCTTTGAAAGCGCCATGAGAGGACACACCCCGCGGATTGCAAAGTCGCGACAATGAGAACGGACTTGCTGCGATTTAACGGCGCTGTCGAGCGGGCTCCCGCCATCGATGCTTGGATGAGAGAGCATGCAGGTGAACTGGGAGCCATAGCGCATCACTGGTTTGGCGTGATGCGCAAATGCGGGGACGAGGTCCGGGAGCTCTTGCATGACGGCTGTCCGGTTGCCTGTCTGGGAGATGCTCCCTTCGGCTACGTCAATGTCTTCACTTCGCACGTTAACGTGGGTTTCTTTCACGGCGCAACACTGCCCGACCCGGCCCGCTTGTTGCAAGGCACCGGCAAGTTCATGCGTCATGTGAAGCTGAGACCGAAAACGCCCGCAAACGATCGAGCGCTGGCCAACCTCATCGACGCAGCGTACTCCGATATAAAATCGCGTGTCGAAAACGGCTAGCTCAGAGAAACGCCTCGGGAGGCCGCCGAGTGGATGTCGAGGGCAGATAAGCAGCGCCATGCCGCCCAGCGTTCGCGGATCGTTGGCGGATGACGGGCAACCCGGAAGGAACCCCTCCAATGACCCGATTCCACAGGCCCGATAAGCATGAATCAGGAGTTTGGATACGAGGGCTCTGTGGGTGATCGCGCGTGTCTGGTTTACTTGAGTCCGACCGTCGTCCCCAAACCCGCGTACAGATAGTTCTCCCCGTACGCCTTCCTCAATCGCGCAAATGCTGGCTCTCCTGTGCAATGTCCCGGCGCAATCCTCTGCACCTTCCACTTCGTCTTCAAATTCTCGACCAACGCATCAATCTCCGCCAAGGGCGTTGTCACCAGATGCAGTCCCCCGAACACGATCTCCGTCCTGGGATCGACCGCGCTTGTCGCTCCCAAAATTGCTTCGATCCCGGCGTGCGAACATCCATCGACCAGCAGCAGTCCATCCGGTCTCTTGATCGCCAGCGTCAACTCCGGAAGCTCCAGGCTCCCCGTTTTCTGCGAAACCGTCCGCACCAGGAAAATGCCTGGCGAAACTTCAGTCAATTGATTGACCAACACAAAGTTCCCGGCGTCATGCAGCTTGCCAAATGTCAAATGCTCGGGCTCGGTCCCCTCGAAATACCGCATCTGCGTCGGTAAACTGTCGTCCGCCCGGAAAAACGTATCCGGAATCGGCGCTCCCCCAAATCCATTCGCTCCATCCGCAGGCACATACACCGTAACGTTCGGTTTCACGCTCAGCACATATTTGAGCCCCGTTGTGTGGTCAGCGTGCCGGTGCGATATCACCACAAAGTCGAGTTTCGTTAGGTCCACGCCCAGAGCCTTGACGTTATGTTCGAAAATCGCGGCGTTATTACCTGTGTCAAACAGGATCCGCTTGCCGTCATGCTCGACCAAAGCAGAGAATCCCCAATCTTTGGTCAGCTTGTTCGATTCTCCGAATGCATCGTAAAGAATCGTAACTTTGTCCTGCGCCCGACACGGAATTGCGGCCACACACACCAGCACCAACAACACAATCCACACCATGTGAATTCTCAAGGAGCACCTCCTGACCGACTTCCTTGCATTTAGGCCTTCGACTTGCGCATCCTACGCTGCTCCGGCCATCGACACAACGAATTGGCCACCCGCTGCGTTAATCCGGACTTGGCGAGGACAGCTTGTGATTCGCGGCTGTACGCAACGCGGATCGCGGGACATCCGGTCTTTAGCGCTTGAGAAATAAAGTCCAGCGACTGGAGCGTGCGCCCTTTATTGCTGTGGTATCGTGCCGAGGGCCGATGAGGAAACAGATAATACTCGCGCCGGAAACTCAAACTGGCGTTGCCACGCAAGCGTCCGCCGACACCACTGTATTCCGCGTGATTCTCGCCATAAGCTTCTGCCATCTGCTGAACGACATGATGCAGATACTGCTTCCCTCCATATATCCGAATTTGGCTTCCGGATTGGGCCTCACGTTGGGGCAAGTCGGCGTTATCACCATGGCCTATCAGCTTACAGCGTCGCTGCTTCAGCCTCTGGTCGGCCTCCAGGCGGACAGGCGGCCTGCGCCGTTTGCGCTTCCCGGCGGAACGATCTTCTCGCTTGCCGGACTGGTGGTTATATCGATGGCGCGAAGCTACGGGGTGGTTCTGGCCGGGTCCTGTTTGCTCGGCATGGGCTCGTCGATCTTTCATCCGGAATCTTCGCGTGTCGCGCGCATGGCGGCAGGCAAACGCCACGGCATGGCACAGTCGTTATTTCAGCTGGGCGGGAACGTAGGGTCCGCGGTGGGGCCGCTTGCGGCCGCGCTGGTCGTCGTGCGCTACGGGCAGTCAAGTCTTGCTCTTTTCGGCTTGTTGGCCTTGCTGTCGTTCGCCGTCTTGTGGAAGGTCGCCGTCTGGTATCGCGACCATGGCCTTGCTCGTCTGGAGGAAAATCGCAAGAGTCTCGAACAGGTCGACTTGCCGCAGAACGCTGCCAAGCGCGGCGTCACCATCCTTCTGGTGCTGATTTTCTCGAAATACGTCTATTTGACGAGCCTCACCAGCTACTTCACCTTCTATCTGATCCAGCGCTTCGGCGTGTCCATTCGCGTGGCGCAGCTGCACCTATCTGTCTTTCTAGGGGCTGTCGCGCTCGGCACTTTTCTGGGCGGACCGCTCGGCGATCGTATCGGGCGCAAATATGTGATCTGGGGGTCGATCCTCGGCGTGCTGCCCTTCACGTTGCTGCTGCCCCACGTCAGCCTTTTCTGGACCGAGGTGCTGAGTGTGATCATCGGCATGGTGCTCGCTTCGGCCTTTTCCGCGATTGTGGTGTTCGGCCAGGAACTCGTGCCCAACAAAGTAGGGATGATCTCCGGCCTGTTCTTCGGTTTCGCCTTCGGCGTAGCCGGGCTAGGCGCCGCCGTGTTGGGCCGCGTCGCCGATGCTTACGGAATTTACACCGTCTACCGAATCTGCGCTTTCTTGCCGGCAATCGGGTTGCTGGCCGGTTTCTTGCCGGACTTGCGACAACGCGAACACGCCGCCGCACTTTCTGCCTCAGACTAACCCTCCATCGCGCCATCCTGATCGCTGTAAGCGCGCCGGTGCTGCACTGGATTTCCTGACAAGGGAGTTTGAACTGATAATCATGGTCGAAGTTCAGATCCAAGAGTTGTATCGGTCGGACCGAAACCGACCGAAAGGCTGCAGACGAGCCGTGATCATCGACGCGCGGGGCCGGGAAAAGAGGAACGAAGACGCTCTTCGGGGTAAGCGGAGGGGTGCGCTTGAAGAACCTCTGACAGATGCGCCGTTAGAGGTAACGCGCTTCTCGGAAAAGTGCAGTGCTAGCCCGGCACATATCGGACCGGTTAGACCGTTCCTGCGGCTCGCGCCTTACGTAGACTCTCTTTATCTTGTCCAGTGAGCTTCCACGTATGATGGACATCATCGGCAAGGTGCATGACTTCGATTTCGTCACCCTTATTCAGCGCCAGCCATAGTTCGTTTTCGCTGAGCAACGGTTTTGCATCCACTGTCTTTTTGCATTTGTCGCAGACCGCTTGTATAGGCTTCATCTAAGCCACGGTACGCGCGCAGTTCGAGCAACGCAAGCGTAAATTAACGGACACAGGCAGCAATACTTCAGTGGGTGAGGAAACTTCAGACTGATGCGATGGAAATCCTGAGCCAGAACCTCGGAAATTCTGCAGCTTGCAACGCCGGGGCCCGGGCTCGCGAACTAAAATGCTACAAGCGCTGTGTTATCATCGGTTAATTTCCCGCGGGCCTGTAGCTCAGATGGATAGAGCAGCGGTTTCCTAAACCGTTTGTCGGGAGTTCGACTCTCCCCAGGCCCACCACCTACAGTCGACGCGGAATCTTGCGCGCGCCCGTACACCTCCAGCCTGAAACCTCGTCTGGCCGCACTTCGCGGGAAAAAGGGCTGCGAAAAACTCCGGGAGTTACTCATGAGAAAGGCGTACCAAATTGAACATACACACTTTCGCCCTTCGCATAGCGTTGTAGAGGCGGACGGTTCAACTTCTTCATCGATTCGCAACCTGTGCTGAACTGCATACCGACCGGAGTGAGGCGGAGAAAGCAGAATCCTCACGTACGGCTTGGGGTGTCTGTTGTGGCGCCCGTATCAATGACCCGATCTGCGCCGAGCTTGTTGGCGCCAGACGGGATCTACGGAGGAAAACGATGAAGACGAGCCCCGTTTCAGAGGGAACTATCGGCGCAACCGGGCGGTTCGGCCCGGATGGAAAGGATCGGCGCCGCAGGCGGCGGGTCAAAATGACCATGCCGGTTCACATCTCGGGCGGCGTCGGCTCGACCGATCCGTTCGAAGACCTGGCTAAAACGATCGACGCATCGCGAGACGGTTTGCTCGTCGCGACTGCACGCGGAATTTACTGGCCTGGGCAGGTCCTGGAAGTCCGGTTCGGTTACGGCGCCGAGTTGACGGCAGCTGGCACCGGGCAAAGCGCCCGAGTCATCCGCAACACTCTCCTGCCGGATCATCTATCGTACGCGGTCGCGCTGGAATTTCAAAAGGTTGAGGGCGTCAAGACCCAAGCGCAACTGATTTCGACCCGTATCCCCAAGAACGGGGTTGTGCTTTTTGTCGAGTCCGATCCCCGCATTGCGAGTCTTACGCAAAACTTATTGCAGGAAGACGGATACCAGGTGGTGCACGCATCGAGCGGGACCGAGGCGCTCGAGATTCTGCTGACCGCAACACCCGACGTACTGCTTGCCGGAATCGAAGGCGAAGAAGTCAACGGCCGGGACCTGTGCTCGATCGTTAAGAAGAGCAGCCGGCTGCAGCACATTCCCGTGATTCTGCTGACACGCTCAGGGCATCCGTCGGATTACTCCGCCTGCCACGAAGTGGGCGCGGTACTCTGCATGGCAATGCCCTGCCCACCGAACAAGCTCCAGCACGCCGTACGACTCGTGGCGCCGCCACGCTCGTCCGACAGGTCCTACAGCGAGTTGAGAAAGATACCGCGCTACCCTTTTGCGGCTATGACAGAGATGACGGACCCGGAAGGCGTGCGCCTGAACGCTCGGGTTGCTGAAATCAGTCGTGGAGGCTGTTATGTCGATACGCTCAACACGCTTCCGGTTGGAACGGTCCGCAAGATGCAAATCTTCCGCGATTCCGGGGTTTTCGTAACCAAGGGAAAGATCATCTACGTCCATCAAGGGATCGGAATGGGGGTTGTCTTCCAGAGCCCGGCCTCCGATCAGATGAAGGTTCTGGATTTCTGGCTTGCCGGTTTTGAAGCAGACACGCTGGCACTGGACGCAGAAACCGATCTTATCGAGGCTTCGACGGACATGAAGCGGATCTCGATATAAGCAGGGATCGGGTTGGAATGGGCATTTAGATGAAAACCCTCGCGGGCGGGTAGAGAACCATGCGTAAGAAAAGGCTTCAATGTATGGCGGAGACCGTCTGCCAGATGTTCTGCGGCTGGCGCCTGACCGGATCCAAACCCATGCTGGTAGAACTTGGTTCCGGTACCATCGGGATCGATATGTTGACGGGGCGGTGCACCTTTCACAACAAACCCACGCCGCTACTGCCCATCGCAAGCGAACTGCTGATCTGGACCCGGCAAGAGCTGATATCTCGCGACATCCCCATTTCAAAGATCATCCGTGCGCGCCTGGCAGCCAAACTCTCGTTTTCCCAGGTTCGCTGGAACCTTCGAACGACGGAGATCTTATGGGCGGACAACGGGGATCCGGGCTCGACGAGCATGCAACAGTGCACCTTTGATTGTGAGAGCGAAATTTCCACCATCGCCGATGTCTATCACTCGACACTTCGAGAGGTTCAGGAATGGCTGCCGGGCGCGCGGCCCTCGCCGGGCCCCGTATTTTCGGTCCCTGGCTATCGAAATATCGAGCCGCGCGCATATAAGCTCGGCCGTTGACTACCCGGCGCGCCACCGTATAATCATGGTTCATGCCGCCTGTTGCTGGAACCTGAAACGGGCCGATTTGAAGGCAGGTAAGAGTTGACACCGTCCTACATCCTGGCCACCCTGCTCGCCGCGGGCGACAACCCCGTCACGGTCTATTTCAGGCGGCTGGTTGACCCGACCTTCCGCGGCCTCTACCAGGCGAATGCATTCGACCTTGCGATCATGCTGCCGTATTTTTTGGTGATGGCCGTTCTGGCGATGTACGGCCTGCACCGTTACGCGCTGGTCTATAACTATTTCAAGTATCGCAAGAATGTTCCGGGGCCGCCGCCGGAAGTCGCCGTCTGGCCCAAGGTGACGGTCCAGCTGCCGATTTACAATGAGCGCTATGTGATCGAGCGGCTGATTGAGACCGTCGCGCAATTCGATTACCCTCGTGAACTTCTCGATATTCAGGTCCTGGATGATTCAACCGACCAGACACAGCAAGTTGCAAACGACTGCGTCGAACGCCACCAGGCTCTGGGCGTTCCCATCACCTACATCCACCGCAACAATCGCGAAGGCTTCAAGGCTGGCGCGCTGCAGGAGGGGCTGAAAACCGCGACCGGCGAGTTTATCGCCATTTTCGACGCCGATTTCATTCCTCCGGCAGATTTTCTGCGTCGCACCGTGCCCTACTTCGCCAGTCCCACGATCGGTATGGTCCAGACGCGCTGGAGTTACGTGAATCGCAACTACTCGATACTGACCGAGGTGGAAGCGATCCTACTTGACGGGCACTTTGCGATTGAGCATTCCTCGCGATTCCGCAGCGGCATGTTTTTCAACTTCAACGGCACCGCCGGCATCTGGCGCCGCGCCGCGATCGAAGACGCCGGCGGCTGGCAGCACGACACCCTCACCGAAGATACCGACCTGTCCTATCGCGCGCAGATGCGCCACTGGAAATTCCTCTACCTGCCGGAAATCGAATGCCCGTCAGAACTCCCTGTAGAGATGAACGGCTTCAAATCGCAGCAGGCGCGATGGGCCAAGGGCCTGATGCAAACGGCAAAGAAGATCCTGCCGCGGATGATGCGTTCTGACGCTCCCGCCAAGGCCAAGGTCGAGGCGTTTTTTCACCTGACGGCAAACATCAGCTACCCGCTGATGGTTTTTCTGTCGATCATTCTGCTGCCGGCGATGATTGTGCGGTTCTATCAGGGGTGGTTTCAGGTGCTGCTGATTGATTTGCCGCTGTTTTTGGCTTCGACCTGTTCGATTTCTTCGTTCTATCTGGCGGCGCAGCGAGCCTTCTACCCCCAGTCATGGAAACGCACGTTTTTCTATCTGCCGGTGGTGATGGCGGTGGGCATCGGGCTTTCGGTCAAGAACGCCGTCGCGGTGATTGAGGCGATCTTCGGCGTGAAATCGGAGTTTGTGCGCACGCCGAAATATAAAGTCGAGGCCGACGCGAAACATACCGGCGAGTGGGTGAAGAAAAAGTACCACAAGCGCGCCGGGCTGATGCCGTACCTGGAAGTGTTGCTGGGAATTTATTTTGCCGGGGCGGTCGTCTATAGCGTTCAAAATGCGAACTACGCGACAGTTCCCTTCCTTCTGCTGTTCGTCTGGGGATACCTCTACACCGGAGTGATGTCGATCGCGCAGACCTATGTGGATCGCCTGAGGTTCAGCACGAAGGATGCCCCCGCCGCGGCGCCGCTCTCGACCGCTATCTCTGCCGGCTCCGACTCTCGCGCCGTTTCAAGCGACTAGCTCCAGGCGTGCAGACGCTCGATCCAAGTGAATTTCCCGCTAAG
The DNA here is from genome assembly GCA_036514055.1 of Candidatus Acidiferrales bacterium. Taxonomy (GTDB): domain Bacteria; phylum Acidobacteriota; class Terriglobia; order Acidiferrales; family UBA7541; genus Palsa-295. The sequence goes on along the minus strand of DATBXX010000060.1, from coordinate 240,817 downwards.
CGCTAAAAGCGGTTCCTTCCATGCGGCGCTTCCCGCTATGATGGCAGTCGACTTGAAGGCGACTCATTCCAACACGGTCTGCTCGCCCTGGCTGCTCCGACTTGGCCTGGCATGGCTCGGGATCGCATGCGCTTGCTTTCTCGCACAAGCCCGCTTTCGCCAACCGAGTCAGGAATACGCAGCACGGCGAGCGAAGTTGCGCGCCAGCGTGGACGGGCCGATTGTCGTTTTCGGTTTCACAGGCAACGAGGACGCATCGGAAGTCGCTGTCTTTTTTCAGGAGACCCATTTCTATTACCTCACCGGCCACGACGAGCCAGGCGCCGTGCTGTTGTTGACTCCTGACGCTCCAAACAACGGCGCGAAAACGCCGACCGAAGTGCTCTACTTGCCCCCGCGCAATCCCTCCCAGGAGAAATGGGAAGGGCCGAAAATCGGACCCTCGGATCCGGGCGTGCAGGAAACTACCGGATTTACAGACGTCCAGCCGATCACGAAGCTGAAGGGCGATCTTGAGAAGCTTCAAGAGACCTACAAAACCTTCTACACGCTCATGCCGCCCAAGACCGAGCAGGGCTACCCGCACCTGACGAATTCAGTCGCCGAGATCCGCAGCATGATTCCGAGCGCGACGCTCGCCGATATTGCGCCGGCGCTCGACGCGATGCGTCAGGTGAAATCCGCGGGCGAACTCGCACTGATGCAAAAAGCGATTGAGGTGTCGGTGGATGCGCAGTTCGACGCGATCCGCCACATGCGGCCGGGACTTTACGAATACCAGGTGGCAGCACGGATGAAACAGATCCACGAGGCGGGCGGCTGTTCGCGGGAGGCCTATGCGCCGATCGTGGGCGCGGGCTTCCATTCGACGGTGCTGCACTACAGCGTGCTTGACGCCGAGATCAAGGATGGCGACCTGGTGGTGATGGACGTGGGCGGTGAATACGGTGGCTATGCCGCGGACATCACGCGCACGGTGCCGGCGAACGGCAAGTTCACGCCGCGACAAAGGGAGATCTACGACATCGTCCTGGGCGCGCAGAACGCGGCGATGGCGGCCGTGAAGCCAGGAGCGGTGCTGTATGGCGGCAAGGGCAGCCTGCAGGCGATCGCAACCGATTACATCAATACGCACGGACACGACAGCCAGGGGCGAACGCTTGGCCGCTACTATCCGCACGGGGTGAGCCATCACCTGGGGCTTGATGTGCACGATCCCGGCGACCGCAACCGGCCGCTCGAGGCAGGGATGGTCGTCACGGTCGAGCCCGGAATCTACATTCCGGAGGAAAATCTCGGCGTGCGGATCGAGGACGACGTACTTGTCACCAAGGACGGCTTCCAGCTGCTTACCGCGAGGTTGCCGCGCACGGCTGAAGAAATCGAAAAGATCATGTCCGATGCACGCACCGATACGAAGGCGCAGCAATGAGCGGAACAGAAGTCCTTCGTCCATTCATCTCTACGTCACGACGAGCGTTACTCCGAACAACGTGAGATCCGCAACTTGACACTCCGGCGAGCGAACCCGTAGCATCAATGATCGTTTCCGTGCCGGCGTGGCTCAGTGGTAGAGCGAGGGTCTCATAATCCCTAGGTCGTGGGTTCGATTCCCGCCGCCGGCACCAATTATTTGTGGTTAAAAAACTCCTTCGATGTCTGCACCGGTTTGCAAGCAGGTCTTGACAGATCTCACGCCGTCGTATTGACTAGCAAACGTCAAAATCTGAACGGGGATACTTCATGACTGCGACTCGTTCGCTCTGTCTTGCTTTCTTCCTGCTGATTCTCACAGGGCTCGGACTCAGCAGATTGCATGCATCGCCGCAGGGGCCTCCGCCGGCGCCGCCAGCAGGTGCAGCACAGGAATCACCCGTCTCGAAGATGACGGCCGATGATATCGCCATGGGCAAGCAGTTATTTGCGGGAAACTGCGCCGGTTGCCACGGATTTGACGGTGGCGGACAACTCGGTCCCAGCCTCAAGGGGGTCGCCCAGAGAAAGGGTGATGCGGGAGTCTTTGGCGTGATTCGAGGCGGGCAGGGTGGGATGCCGCCGCAGATGTCGCTGAACGATCAGAGGGCGTGGCAGGTGGTCGCGTACGTTCGCACTCTCGGCGACACCGGTGCGGCCGAGGCCGCAAAAGGTGATCCTGCGAAGGGCAAAGCCGTGTACGGCGCCAACGGCTGCTCGACATGCCACGCGATCAACGGGCAAGGCGGCGGGGTGGGTCCCCAGCTGACGAATATCGGAAAGTCCCGCGTGCCGCATTATTTGCATGACTTCCTGCTTGATCCCGGGAAAACACCGCCATCGGATATGTCGCTGCCCGAGCGTGCTGGAAACACCGGCTACCTGCTGGTGCACGTGGTGACCAAAGACGGCCGCGACACGACCGGCATCCGCGTGAACGAAGATACCTTTACCCTTGAGCTGCGCGATGTGGGCGGCCATTACTACTCATTCGACAAATCGAATCTTAAGACCGTCGAAACCGAACCCGGAAAGACAGTTATGCCGAGCTACGCGAGCCTTTCCGCGGGTGATCTCGACGACCTCGTCGCATATCTTTCCAGCCTGAAGGGGACCCCATGAGAACCGCGAAATATTCAGTTCTTCTGCTTGCGCTGTGCTGCGCGCTGCCGAGTTTCGCGCAGGTTCCCTACGAACGGCTCCTGAAATCAGACGCCGAGCCCCAGAACTGGCTGATGTACGGCGGCAACTTCGGCTCGCAGCGTTTTTCCGGGCTGAAACAGATCACGCCGCAAAATGCCGCAAACCTGCGCGTGGCCTGGGCCTATCAGCTGCGCGGCAATGGTGTCATGGAATCCTCGCCGCTGATCGTCGACGGAATCATGTACGTGACCGAACCGCCAAGCAATGTGACGGCGCTCGATGCGCGGACAGGAAAACCGCTGTGGCATTATGTGCCGGTCGTGCCCAGGGATTTCGTGCCCATTGGATTGTTTCCAACGAACCGCGGAGTCGCGGTGCTTGACGACAAGCTGTATCTTGCGACGATCGACGACCACCTGATTGCGCTCGATGCCAAGAGCGGAGTTGTGAGGTGGAACTCCCAGGTCGCCGACAGAGCCGAGGGATACGCGATTACGCAGGCCCCGCTTGCGATCAACGGAAAGATCGTGGTGGGTGTGGGCGGAGGGGAAGCAGGCGCTCACGGCTTCCTGAGTTGCTTCGATGCCAAGGACGGCAAGCTGCTGTGGCGCACCTACACGGTTGCACGAAGCGCAAGCGACCCCGGCGCCGACACGTGGGCCGACGGTAGCTGGTCAAATGGTGGCGGTACGACATGGAATACCGGCTCCTATGATCCCGACCTGAATCTGGTGTATTGGGGCACCGGCAACCCTGCTCCTGACTGGAATGGAGAGGGGCGGATGGGTGACAACCTCTACACCTGCTCGCTGATTGCTCTGGATGCGGATACGGGAACAATGAAGTGGTATTTCCAGTTCTCGCCACACGAGACGCACGACTGGGATTCTTCTGAGCCGCCGATCTTGTTCAATACGACCGTCAACGGGAAAATGCGCAAGCTGGTGGCTCTGGCCAATCGCAATGCCTTTTACTACGTGCTGGATCGCGCGACCGGTGAGTTCCTTACGGGTGTCCCGTTTGCGAAGCAGACCTGGGCGAAGGGGCTCGATGCGAAGGGACGCCCGATCAAGATGCCGGCCGATCAGATCGAGCCGAGCGTCGAAGGGACGCTGGTCTATCCTACGCTTACCGGCGCGATCAACTGGACCAGCCCGTGCTACAGCCCGCTGACCGGACTGTTCTATGTGAATGCGCGCGACGCTGGCGCCTATTACATCAAGGGCGAACGGAAAATGGCTCCGGGAAATTCCGTCGGAATCGTGGGCGGAGGAGGGGGCGGAGCGCGATGGGGGCCCGCCGATGAGACCACCACCTCGATTCGCGCGCTGGACGGGGCGACCGGTGAAAAAAAGTGGGAGTACAAGATGGTTGGCGATTCCTGGACGGGCACGCTTGTGACCGCGGGCGGTCTGGTGTTCTCTGCGGACGCCGCCGGCAACTTCTTTGCGCTGAATGCGGCAACCGGCGAGCCGCTGTGGCATCTCTTGTTGGGGTCGTCGGTGAGGTCCAATCCCGTGTCCTATGCGGTCGATCAAAAGCAGTACATCGTGGACTCGGCCGGAAATACCCTGTTCGTCTTCAGTCTGCCTTGAGCGGGATCCATCGCCGTCGTGGCGTTTTTTTCGCGCAGTGGTAGTATTCTGCACGCACGAAACATAGGGGGGCTTCCGATGACCGCAACCCGCTCATTGTGTACGGCTGCGCTGATTTCCTGGCTGGGACTGGTGCGCCTTGTTCTGCCGGCCGCCGCGCAATTCGCGCCGCCGCCTATCCCTCCGCACTCCGCGCACCCGAAGGCGACGCCTCAAAGCATCTCCGCGGGCAAAGATCTGTTTGCGGGAACCTGCGCGAACTGCCACGGCATCGATGGCAGCGGCGCCAATGGTCCCAACATTCAGGGCGTCGGAGCGACGCTCGGCCCCGAGGGGCTCTATGCAACGATCCGCGGCGGGGTTCCCGGTACGGGAATGCCGCCGTTTGCGACGCTGGATGATGCAACCATCTGGAAAATCGTCGACTATGTTGGTTCGCTCGGACATGAAAACGCCGGAGTCGCGACCGGCGATCCCGAGAAGGGCCATGCGATTTACCGATCCAGTGGATGTGCGACCTGCCACACGATCGACGCACAGGGAGGCGACCTGGGGCCCGATCTCAGCCACATTGGCGCACAGCGATCGATCGTGTCGCTCGAAAAGAGTTTGACCGATCCCGGCAGCAATCTGCCGCTCGATACATCCCTGCAGGAACGATCGGCGTATCCTGCCTATCTGGTCTACCGCGTTGTGCAGAAGGACGGCAAGGTGCTGGAAGGGATGCGTATCGATGAGGATTCATTCACTATTCAGCTGCGGGATTCGGGCGGCCGTTTGCGCTCGATCCAGAAATTCGGGGTGCAGAAGATCGAGCCCGAACCGGGCAAGAGCTTCATGCCGAGCTACAAGGAAAAGCTCTCCGCGACCCAGATCAACGATCTGGTCGCCTACCTTTCAAGCCTGGGAGGCGCACAATGAAGGCGACGAAATTCATTTTTTGCGGTTTGGCCCTGCTCGCTTTCGTTTTCGGGAGCCGGCTCCCGTCCCGGGCACAGAACGTGACCTATGACGAGATTCTGCACTCTGCGAGTCACCCGGAAGACTGGTTGACCTACGGCGGCAACTACGCCTCACAGCGATTCTCCGAACTCAAGCAGGTGAACAAAACCAACGTGGCATCGCTCAAGCTTGAGTGGGTTTACCAGCTTCGCCGGCAGGGCATCTTTGAGTCGTCTCCGATCGTGGTCGACGGGGTGATGTACGTGACCGAGCCACCGACGACCGTCACGGCACTCGATGTTCGCACCGGCCGTCCGATCTGGAGATGGAGCGCGGACCTGCCGAAGGACCTGCTGACCATCGGTCTGTTTCCGACCAATCGCGGAGTCGCTATCCTGGGCGACACAGTCTATGTCGCAACCATCGACGCGCACCTGGTTGCGCTCGATGCGAAAACGGGCACGGTGCGCTGGAGAGTCGAGATCGGAAGCAACAAGCAGGCGGTCGCGATCACCCAGGCGCCGCTTGCGATCAACGGAAAGATCGTCGTGGGCATGGGCGGAGGAGAAGGCGGACTGCGCGGTTACATTGATGCCTACGACGCCAAAGACGGCAAGCGGCTCTGGCGACTCTATACGATTCCCACGACCGGTGAGCCTGGCGTTGAGACCTGGGAAGGCGACACCTACAAATACGGCGGCGCGACAACCTGGAATACCGGCGCCTACGATCCTGAACTGAACACGCTGTACTGGGGCACGGGTAATCCTGCGCCGGACTGGAACGGCGACGCGCGAAAAGGCGACAACCTGTATTCCTGCTCGCTGCTCGCAATCGACGCCGACACAGGCAAGATGAAATGGTATTTTCAGTTCACACCGCATGAAACGCACGACTGGGACGCATCGGAACCGCCGATTCTGTTTGACGCGGTGATTGGCGGGAAGAAACGGAAGATCGTGGCCCAGGCGGATCGCAACGCCTTCTACTATGTGCTCGACCGGGAGACCGGCGAATTTCTGACCGGTCAGGCGTTCGCGCATCAGACCTGGGCGAAGGGCCTGGACGCCAAGGGGCGCCCGATCCTGATGCCGAATATCGATCCGACCACGCAGGGAACGCTGGTGTATCCGAGCATCACCGGGACGGTAAACTGGACCAGTTCGTCCTACAGTCCGCTGACCGGACTGTTCTATGTCAATACGCGGGAGATGGGGGCCTACTATTACAAGGGCCATGCGGAAATGGATCCGTACAATCCGGCGGACATCGGGGGTGGCGGCGGACAAAAGCTGGTAAGCGGGGATGAAGCCTACACGGCAGTCCGCGCGCTTGAGGCCACGACCGGCACAAGAAAGTGGCAGTTCAAAATGATCGGAGATTCCTGGACCGGCACGCTTGCAACGGCTGGCGGCCTGGTCTTCTGCGCCGACAGCCAGGGTAATTTCTTCGCGCTCGATGCCGAAGACGGAAAACCCCTCTGGAATATTCAGCTGGGGAGTGCCGTGCGCGCCAACCCGATCACCTATGCCGTCGACGGCAAGCAGTATGTCGTCGGAGAAGCCGGCAACTCCATTTCCGTTTTCGGTCTGCCGTAGGGGTTAATGCGCGGATTTCTTGTGGGAAAGCTTCAGCACCATCTCGACATCGCGGCGGGAATCAAAACTGGAGATCGTACGCGTGGCCGAGGTCATGTCATTGTGCTCGGCGTGCACTTCGTAATCGACATTGGGATCCAGGCCGCTGAAACGGTAGTTTCCCGCATCGTCGGCGATATAGGTCTTCACCGCCTGCGTCTTCACATTCAGCAAGTAAACCACGCCTGAAGGGGTGGGAGTCTCGTCCTTGTCGAGCACCGTACCGCGGATGGTCCGCAGCTCAGCGTCGCTCTTCTTGTCCTGCGCGGCGGCGGCGAAGGCGAACGCAACTCCCAGCGCTACGACCACAGCCATTCGGAATAAGGGGCGAGTCCTCAAGGATACCTCCTGGCCGGTGGCGTCAGATCCGTCGCGGCGACGCTTGGCCCGCTTCGGAGCCTGCCGAGCCAGCTGATCCAGCGAAAATTCAAAGACGGTCGGCGACCCGCTGCGGATTCTCAGTCCAGGTCCTCGTCTTCATCTTCCACGCCTGGCTCGTCATCGGCATCTTCTTTTTTTACGACCGCTTCTTCTTCCTCTTCGTCCTCATCGTCATCGTCTTCATCCTCCTCGGAGATGACGATAAGGTGCACGGGATGAATCTGCGTCACTTCGAGCTCCGCATCGCATTCAGCACAGCTCACGATTTCGCCTTCTTCGACTTCGTCTTCATCCAGGTCGATGTCGGCGTCGCATTCCGGGCACTTGGTCACGGGAATCTCTCCTCCTAGGGCGAAGTCTTACCGGACGTCGTATTATATAACGCCGGTGTCAACTTTTCCGGCGGAGGTTCCTATAAAAGTGCCTGGCGCCCGCGAATATCCGGAACGTCCGATGGTGGGAGTGGGCGGAGTGGTGATTTCACAGGGCCGCGCGCTGTTGATTCGCCGCGGCGGCCCACCGCTTCAAGGGCAGTGGTCGATTCCCGGCGGAATGCTCGAGGTGGGCGAAACGCTCATCGAAGGGGTGCGGCGCGAGCTCATCGAGGAAACCGGGATCGAGGTGAAGGTTGGCAAATTGATCGAGGTGTTTGAGCGCATCAATCTGGATACCGCCGGAAAGACGCGATATCACTTCGTGATTCTTGACTATCTGTGCGAGGCAATTCGTGGCGAGGCACGCGCGGGAAGCGACGTCACCGATGTCGCCTGGGCCGCTGCTGAAGAGCTCGGGAAGTATTCTCTTACCGAGACGGCAACCCGAGTGATCCTGAGCGCTTTCGCAATGGCGCGCGAACAAGGAGATCGTTAGCTTGCGGCAGCAGTCTGGGGCAAGCGCCCGAAGCGCCGTTCGCGACCGAGAAAATCCTCGATCGCCGCGGCGAGGTCGTCCGCCTCAAATTCAGGCCACATCCGGGGTGTGAACAGCAGCTCGGCGTAGGCACATTCCCACAACATGAAGTCGCTCAGCCGCCGCTCGCCGCCGGTTCGAATCAGAAGATCCACGTCCGGCGCGGAGCATCCTCCATGGGTGACCTGGCCAAGCCGTCGCGCAAATTCGCTGTCGGTAACTTCCAGGCTCGACATCATCCAGCAGGAGGCGCGCAAAATCGCCTCGCGGGATGAGTAGTCAAGCGCGATACGCAACTCAAGGGAGCGTCCGGCTGACGTCGCGCGTTCGGCCAATTCGATCGCTTCGATGAGCGAGCGGGGAATCCGGTCGCGCCGGCCAATCACGCGCAAGCGCACGCCCTTCAGGGCGCACTCGGGCGCTTCGGTGCGAAGATAGTTTTCAAGCACGTCGAGCAGGGCCGATACTTCGCCCATCGGGCGATCCCAGTTATTCGCCGAGAACGCATACAACGTGAGCGTGCCGATTCCGAGCGCAGGAGCGGCTCGAACCACGCGGCGCACGGCCGCAACCCCAGCGCGGTGCCCTTCGGAGCGCGAAAGACCTCGCGCAGAGGCCCAGCGGCCATTGCCATCGAGCAGAATGGCGACGTGAAGTTTGGGTGCCGGAATGACTCGGGATGCGCTGTTACCCATATCGTGTCCGGGAAAATCTGCCTTTCTAACCCTCGCGCGTCGCGCGGATCAGGGCTTCCATGTGATCAAGGTACTTTTCAAGCGCCCGGCGCCCCGCAGGCGTCAGACGGTACTCCGTCTTGGGCATCCGCCCGGCAAATGATTTCGTGCAGCCAATGTAGCCGGCATCCTCAAGTTTGCGCGCATGGACGCTCAGGTTGCCGTCGGACACCCGCAGCAGCTGCTTGAGCTCGTTAAAGGCAAGCGAGGCGTTTACGGCCAGCGCACTCACAATGGCGAGCCGCGTGCGCTCGTGGATCAGGCGATCCAGATTTGGCGCTGCCGCCGCGGCTGGGCCGACCGCCGGCGTTGCCTGTTTTGTTTTTTCCTCCCGCGCGGCGCGGAAGACTCCTGGTTTAGCCGCCATATTTCCTCGCAATCACGCCCCCGAAAATCGCATGCAAACCGCCGAATCCGCCCGCGAGAAACGCGTTGCCCCAGTTCGCAGGGCAAAAAAGTGCAACCGTGCCCAGCACCATGAAGCAGAGTCCCATCAGCGGCACGACGCGAATCGAAAAGGCGCCGCCGGTTACGACGGCGGTCCCGTACAGCAGAAGCCAAACGCCGGGAACTTCCTGGATTGATCCGATGCGAAAGAACAGCATGGTCAACAGCACGCCCACGAAAAGAGGCGGCGCGAAACTGTAGACAAACCGGCGGCCCGGTCCTGAAAACAGCGACGTTCCTGCTTCGCGCGCCTTCGTGTAGGTCGTCCAGAGTGCGATCGCGACGGCCACGGAGGCTTCACCGATCCAGGTCAGCAGCCAGGTGAGGCTGGAGGCTTGGCGGGATGCGATCGCCGCCGCACCCAACGCCGTGATTCCCATCGCGACACCGCCCCATCCCGGCACAGCGGTGAAGGAGCTGGCGCGCTCCATCGTTTCCCGGATAAAACGAATGTTGTCGCGGGCGCGATCATCGAGCGCCACCGGCTTCTCCGGCCCGACCGGCCGATTCTTGAATGAGGGCATAGGGTGACAATACCATGTTTCCGATAGTTGTCAAGTACTTTGCTTTGCAAAGTTGATAGGCAAACGGCGACCGGTTTTGCAGCCCGATTCCGTTGCCCAGCGGATTCGCTTGTGGAGCCACATTCTGCGGACTATCCTTGGGCCGCATGAAATCCACCGGAGGCACATCGATGAAACGAGTCTGTCTGGCAATCCTGGTGCTCGGTCTGGCCCCGCTTGCAACGCTTGCTCAGCAAGCACCCACGGCCGGTGCGCAACAAGCCGCCACGCCTGAGATGAATCCTGTTTCAAACGCATTGCGAAAACTGGTCGAAACGGAATCAAAGGATACCTTTGAGGCTGTCGAGGAAATGCCCGCCGACAAGTTCAGTTTCCGTCCCACGCCGCAACAGATCACGTTCGGTCACCTGACCGTTCACATGGTTCGCGCGAACTATGGCCTGTGTTCTCTGATATCCGGTGTCAAGGCTCCGAAGATGCCCGACCTCAAGGACGAGGACCCGAAAGACACGCTGGTCCCGGCGCTCCACGCCTCATTTGACTTTTGCACGCAGTCGCTTGCGCAGGTCGACGACTCGAAATTGGGCGAACAGGTGCCGTTTATTGGAGGGAAACTCGTTTCGCGAGGCTTCATGGTGGTTACGCTGGCGCAGGATTACGGGGACCACTACAGCATGGCAGCCATGTATCTCCGGCTGAACGGACTGCTTCCCCCCACAGCGCAGCCGCGCAAGTAGAACGCGCCTTCCGAGCCGGGTGCCCGCGACGGTCTGTAAAGCTCGCACCGGTTCCCTTCCGCATGCATCAGGAGGGCTTTACCGGATAGCGGCCCAGGAGCCAGTTCCAGCGGATATAGACCAGGTCGCTGAACATCAGCAGGCTGTCGCGGATCATATGGACTTTGGTTCCCGGATCGTGCGCCCAGCGGACCGGAATTTCGGCGGTCCGCAATCCGTGCCGGCGCGCAAGAAACAGAATCTCCGGATCGAAACCGAATCGCTCAATACGCTGCTGCTCGAAAATTACCCGGCTCGGCTCGCGCAAGAACGCCTTGAATCCGCACTGGGTATCCTGAAACGGAAGGCCCGTGAATGCCCGGACGAACGTGTTGAAGATGATACCGGCGGCCTCTCGAAACCGGGACTGGCGTCCGAAAATGAGCGAGCGGTCGATCGCTCGGGACCCGATGGCGACATCGTTGCCCCCGGCAATCGCATGGAGCAGCTTTTCTGATTCCTCGATCGGAGAGGAGAGATCGGCATCGGTGAAGACCGCCACGCGCCCGTGCGCTGCGAGCATTCCCTGCCGGACGCTGTAACCCTTTCCGCGATTTGCCCGATTCGAGATGAGCCGGATCGTCGGGACGTCGCGCGTCCAATCCCGGGCAATCTGTGCCGTATCATCGGTTGAGCCATCATCCACGACGAGAATCTCGATCGCGTCAACACCGCCAGGTTTGCTCGCGAAGTATTCGCAGATGCGCGCAAGTCCTCGGCCGAGCCGTTGCCCCTCGTTGTAGGCAGGAATGATGATGGATAATTCCGGTGGCATCTGGATTATCAGCCGCTTGCGTGCAAGACACTCCCAACAGGATTTAGCGCCAACCGAAACGGCCGACCAGCGGCACAAATCGGCACGAAAAAAGCCTCTGCTCTATCGTGCGGTTCCCTGCCTTCACGATGCGAAACAACTCCTGATGATCGGTCAAACCCACCGGAATGACCAGGCGCCCGCCCTCGGCAAGCTGGTCGACCAGCGGCTGCGGAACCGCGGGTGCCGCTGCGGAAACCAGAATCGCATCAAACGGTGCGTCGAGACCAAAACCTAGTGAGCCGTCCCCTTGTTCCACGCGCACGTTCGAGTAGCCCAGCCTGGCGAGCCGCTCGCTGGCGGACTCTGCCAGCGCTGGAATTGCCTCGACGGCAATCACCTCGCGCGCGAGCAGTGACAATACGGCCGCCTGATATCCTGTCCCGGCCCCGACTTCGAGCACGCGTTCGTGTCCTTCAAGACCAAGTGCCTGTGCGGTTGCCGCCACAATATAAGGCTGTGAGATTGTTTGTCCGTCGCCGACTGGCAGCGCTTCGTCGGAATAGGCGTCCGGAACACGCTCGAATGGGACGAACAGATGCCGCGGGACGGTCCGCATCGCGGAAAGAACGCGGGCCGAGTCGATGCCACGCTCGCGAATCTGCCGAGCAACCATATCGCGTCGAGCGGCCTCAAAGTTCGCGCCGTCGCCAGCTGAGTGATTGCCGTTACCGTCCATCCGTGCCGAAATTATCACAACGGAGTCGGCGGCTGCCACCGAAACGCGCATGGCTGCAAATTGATTCGGCCGCCTCGGTTCGCTACGATGACAGGGCCGGCCCGCCGGGGCAGTCGCCAGGCCCGGATGGAAGAAAACTGAGGAGATCTCAATGAGAGTACGAACCGCCCTGATCGCGATGGCATTGCTGGCCGCGAGTCCGTTGCTTGCGCAGACACCCTCGACGGGTGCACCCCCGAGCCCTCCGGCACATCAACCCGGAGTGCCTGCGCGCTCGACCAGCGCGCCCGGCCAGACGGAAAAAGTGGACCCCGCAAAGGAAGCCGCCATTCGCCATCTTATGGACCTGACTCAGAGTTCCAAAATGGGAGACAGCATGAGTGCCTATGTCACAAACCAGGTGCGCCAGATTTTGAGCGAGTCAATGCCTCCGGACCGGTTGGCAAAACTGATGGAGGGCTTCAGCCAGAAGCTGGGAGCAGCGGTCCCGCCAAACGCCGTGACCGACGCCTCCATTCCCATTTACGCGCGCGCGTTTTCTATGGAAGATATTCAGGGAATTATTCAATTCTATGAATCACCGGTCGGGCAACGCTTTATCAAGTCCCTTCCCCAGGTGGCGAGGGACACACAGGAACAGGGCATGCAGATGGAACAGAAGGGCGCGATGAACGTCCTCGAGCAGATGTCGAGCGATTATCCGGAGCTGAAACCCCTGCTCAGGCCACAGCCTGGCGATCCCAACGAGGCTCCCGCCCCTGCGCCAACTCCCGAGACACGAGCGCCAGCAACTGCTCCGAAGTAAGCGACGCCGCGACCCGGAGGTTCTGTCCGACGACGGCACCCCGTTTTGAGCCTGGCGCGGCTATCGCCGGCTGAAAACTACGAAAAGTTCAACCGACACGATTTAAATCACCAGTCCTGTTTGGTTTCCATCCTGATCGATGGTGAGCGTCATCACCCCGGCGAATTCGCCCGCCTCAAATCGGAAACCAGGAGTTACAATCCGTGCCGATGGCCCCCACCGCCCTGGCCGCCCAAATCGCTTTCGACACGCCCATGGACTGGTCCCCGCTTTGGATATCGCTTGAAACCAGCTTCACCGCAACGCTGGTAACTCTGGTCGCGGGCCTTGCAGCGGCGGTGTGGCGCGAGCGCCACACCGGTCCTGCGATGGCGTTTGTCGACGGGATCTGCCTGTTGCCGCTGGTTTTGCCGCCAACCGTGGTCGGGTTTTTCCTACTGTTGCTGTTCGGGCACAACGGTCCGCTGGGAAAGCTGCTGCTCCGGCTGGGCGCAACGGTCGTATTTTCCTGGCCGGCCACGGTGATCGCAGCGTCGGTCGTGGCGTTTCCGTTGATGTATCTGACCGCACGAGCAGCTCTGGAACAGGTCGACTCCCGATATCTGGAAGCTGCGCGGACCCTCGGCGCATCGGAATGGCGCGTGTTTTGGGGCGTCGCGCTGCCGCTGGCCTGGCCGGGCGTGCTTGCGGGAACAATCCTTGCCTTTGCGCGCGCTCTGGGCGAATTTGGCGCAACGCTGATGCTCGCCGGAAACATCCCTGGAAAAACAGCCACCATTCCTATCGCCATCTACTTCGCGGTCGAAGCCGACGACGTGCAGCGGGCGGTCGGCTGGTGTCTTGCAGACGTGGCGATTTCACTTGCTCTGCTTGGCGGACTCTATTACTGGACGCATGCGCACGGGCGCGCACGCTGGGATCGGCACTGACATGTCGCTGGAAGTCCAAATCGAAAAGAAATTGCCGGAGTTTACTCTGGATGTGTCCTTCACGGCGGACAGCACGCCGCTCAGCATTCTGGGGCCCTCCGGCGCTGGCAAGACCATGTTGCTGCGATCGATCGCGGGCCTTGAGCGGGGCGCACGCGGCCGCATCGCGCTCAACGGCCGGGCGCTGCTCGACACCGAGAACCGTGTTCTGGTTCCCGCACGCTCGCGACGCATAGGAATTCTGTTTCAGCAATTCGCGCTGTTCCCGCACCGCACGGTCGCTGAGAACATCTGTTTCGGCTTACAGAAACTGCCGCGGGACCAGCAGGCGCGACGCTTGGCTGACGTGCTCGAGCGAACGCACATCAGCGGTCTTGGGGAGCGCTACCCTCGCCAGCTTTCCGGCGGCGAGCAGCAGCGAGTGGCATTGGCCCGGGCGCTGGCAGTGGAACCCGAGGCGCTGTTGCTGGATGAGCCGCTCTCGGCGCTCGACAGCCACCTGCGGAGCCAGATGGAGATGCAGCTTCAGGAAACGTTTCTGGCCTACCGCCGGCCGGCACTGCTGGTTACCCACAACATCGAGGAGGCGTACCGCCTGAGCGAGCAGATCCTGGTGCTTTCGCGCGGGCGAGTCGCCGCACTCGGAGCCAAGGACGCGATCTTTCGCCGCCCTGGCAGTCTGGAAGTCGCGCGCCTGACCGGCTGCAAGAATTTTTCGCGCGCGCGGGCGATTTCCGAACACGTCGTCGAAGCGCTTGACTGGGGCTGTCAGCTGCGGGTCGCACAGTCGCTCGCGGGGCCGGTCGCACACGTGGGGATTCGCGCGCACCAGCTTGACTTCGTCGAAGCAGGTACCGAGCAGGAGAACGTATTTCCGTGTCGGCTTGTGCGCTCGGCGGAAACTCCCTTCCGCATCACGCTCTATCTCTGCCTGGATCGGGCGCCGGGTGAATCGGGCGAAATTCCGCGGGTCGATCTCCAGGCCGAGGTATTCAAGGAAAAGTGGCAGCGGTTCCGCGACCAGCCACTCCCGTGGCATCTGCGCCTTGCCCCCGAGTCGCTTTTTGTGATGCCCGATTAGCCGGCGGAAGCGACCTATTTGAAGTGTTTGACGAACTTGACGTCCAGGCCGTAGGTGCCATTGATGTCCCGCAGGAAGATGATCGACAGGCCGCGCTTCACGGTGTATTCGACCTGGATCAACTGGTACTGGTTGGAGGTCGCGGCGTTGGTCGAGTACGTGATTGCCAAGTCGCGCGTCACCTGCTGCTGGATTGTGACGCGCGCGGCGGCGTTCGATTCAGTCGCCGTCCCCGCGATAAACGGATCGACGCGGAACGAGCTGATGCCGAATAAATGCTCAATTCTGCCGCCGATCCCGCTTGAGATCGCCTCCGACAGCAGCGCCGTGGCACCGTAGTTCTGCGCCCCTCCAGGCGCAGAGCGCAGCCCGTTTTCCTCCCCGGGACTTCCCAGAGCAAGCAGCGCCACGATGTCAGAATCCGGCAGCGGAGGATCGGAGCGATAGTTCAGCGCCAGATGGCTTGCGGGACCCGAGAAATCGATCGTCACTTGATACGAATTGATCATCGAGGTCATCTCGACGTTCAGCACCGGGTCGAGCCTAAACGGATTTGAAAAGTTGATATCGCCGCGGGTGAGTACGAAATTATTCCCGCGGAACGGCATTTCGCCGCCCAGCAGGTGGATGTGCCCAAGCAGCACGGGCCGGTCCCAGGTGCCCCTGAGTCGGACATCGCCGTCCACGTCAATGTGCGCACCCGTCCATTCGATCCGCGCGCCCGGGTTTGTCTGGCCTTCGACGTCAAACGTCAGGTTTTGCAGAAATGACGAGCTTGATGCGGGTCCGGGCGAAGTATCCGACGTCGAGGCAAAAAACGAGGCCACATCAACGCCCGCGGCAAATAACAGTCGCTCGACCTGCACGTGTCCGCTGACCAACCCCGCATCGCTGGTTCCTGAAAGCTCAAGCGTACCGCCAAGAAGCCAGCTCATCCCTACGGGATAGCGGATCCGGAGATTGGAGGTCGTCGCGGTAACTTCATATCGCACCGGGCCCTCGCCATAGCTCACGCTTCCGTTCAGCGTCAGATGTCCGCCTCCGGAGTCCGCCGTTACCTTGTCAAACAACAGCCGGCTCTGGTCAAAAACGAAGTCGCCGTTCACGTTGCTCAGTCCGACGGGAAATTCCCCGTAATGGGCCTGGGCGCCACGCACGCTCGCACGGCCTGTGACGCGCGGACGAGACATCGTCCCGCCGATCGACACGTTCGCATCCGCGCGACCCTGCGCCTCCAGATCCGGCAGCACGCTCTTCAGCAGCCGGAGGTTCACACCCCCCGACAGGGTGAACTCGATTCGGCGATCCCGGTCGAACCGCGCCGATCCGATGAGTTCCAGGTCCGTGTCAGGACCGTGCAGTCGTGCCTGCTCGATGCGAATCTCGTTGCGTCGGTACGTCAGGCGGATGTTCTGATCGTTGGTGAGTTGCACGAATTCGTAATTGAAGGCAAGCCGTGCGATATCGGCGTCCACCTGGATCGAATCCGGCTGCCGCAGGGAGCCGGAAAATGCGAACACGCCGTCGGCGCTGCCGTGGCCGGTGAGCTGGGTCAAGTGCAGACCTGCCGCGATCAGAGGGTCCAGATCGAACTGCACGACCGAGAGCTTGCCTGAGATCTGTTCGTCTCCGCCAAGCCCGAAATTGAGTTCACCCTGCAGCCTCTCGTGCTGTGGCTCGGAGTTCACCGTCACACGCGCATTCTGGCCGTCGGATGCGAGCTGGGCAGCGAAGTCGCCCTCCGCCTCGGTACCCAGCCTGAGGCCTGTCAGGTGCACGTTACCCTGCGCCAGAGGCGCCCGCACGGGGCCGCTGCCCCGCACATCAAAATCAACTCGCCCACCGACCGGCAACGAGGGAGTCTGCAGCGCTTTGATCCTCTCAAGCGAGATGCCGGTACCGGTGATATTGAATTCGGTCTGCTGCTCATTCGGCTGATACAGAATGTCCCCAGAGATCGTCCCGGTCGGTCCGCGCAGTTCCGCGTGGGACAATCGCACTTCATCGTGCTGCCAGTGCAATTCGCCGCCGAACCGATCGAAATGCCAGCCTCGTACTTGGATGTCGTCGACGACGACGTCGGCGTCAAGCACCGGAGCACCGCGCGTGCCACTACCGTGAACGGTTCCGCCGACGTGACCTGTGGCGGGATAATTCGTGTCGAGAATGCCCTGCACATCCTCGCCCGACGCGTTTTGGATCTGCGCGTCCAGGGTCCACGGGCTCGTGGGCAGGAAACTCCAGTCGCCGTCAAATTTGAGCCATAGATTGAGCGTCGCCGAAGTCTGGCCGCGCATCATCGTAGTGTTGAACAGACGAAACCCGTCGGGTGAATAATCCATGTCGCCGTCCAGCACATCCCAGGCCAGCCGATCGTAGCTCGCATCGCTCGCATGCAGGCGGCCCACGAACGACGGCCCTCCAATTGGACCCAGTATGCGACCCCGCCAGGTAATCTTGCCCGCTACGCGATGTGTCCCGGCCTGGGGCCCGCTAATCGCGCTAATGAAGTCGTTCCACTCGAGCAGGTCGTCGGCCCGGAAATTGACTTCCAGACCGGAATCGAACTGCCCGATCGGACCTTCGAGTTCCATCTGCATCTTCGGCGTGGTGATCTCGCTTGGCCCAAGCGAGGCGATCTCCGTGTCGGTGCCGTAATCGAATGCGATGCGCGCGCTGGCCGGGATCATTCCCGGAGCCAGTGTCGCGGGCAGGGACCATCGCATGTCGCCCGCGGTCCGGAAATGTTTGAAGTTCGCGTTCCAGGTGTTGACGGAATCAATATCGATTGCTCCGTCCCAGTGCAGCGAGGGCACCGGAAAATCCTCGTTTTCAAGCGCCCTAAAAACCCCGGCCAGGCTCATTCCGCGTAGCCTGGTTTGCGTACGGAAGGCCAGCGCCTTGAAATCCAGCTCCAGGCGCCCATCCACAGTGCCGCCGAACGCGCGCACCTTCAGATTTGGCACCTCCAGCCGCCGGTTCGCTACGGCGTAATTTCCGGAGGTCTCCATTCCGCCCTGGTGAAACCATTTGTAAGGCAGGCGTACGTCGCTGCTGGAGTAATATCCGCTCGCCGTCCAATCGCCGTCGGGCGCCGGAAGACCGGAATAGTGCGCCTGACCGGAGAAATCAGCATCGCCGTCAGGCGTCGTGGGTTCGCGGGTAATTTTACGGACGTCGGCAAGTGACAGTCGTCCGCGATATTTCAGATTCCAGTCCGACCGCGCAAAGCTTGGCAGCTCGGCGCGAAGGTTCAGCTCCGAATGCAGCGCCTTAAGCACAATTTCATCTGCCTCGAACGAATCGTGGTGCAGCGTAAACTTCACGGAAAGATCGAACGGAAATGGCACGTCCTTTGCGAACGCAAGCTTCACCTGCTGCCAGCTGAGTTTGCCGATGTAGGCATCGGCTCCGCCGGCCGGTGCGTCGTAGTGCAGCGCGAAATCGAAATTCTGTCCCTGAATTTCAAGTCGCGCGCGCTGGTCGTTGTATCGAACACCGCCGTTATTCAGGGCAAGTTGGCCGACACGCAGTTGAAACAACGTCGCGCGCCACGGACGGCTGGTGCCGTGGACCGTTGGCATGGGGAAGTTGCTGCGGCCATTGCGATCGATTCGGACGGCGACCTCGGGCCGCTGGACAATCAATTCGTCGAGCGCGATCTGGCGGCCGAAAAACGAAATAATGCGGATCGACGCGTCGATGCGGTCGGCGTGAAACAGCGGGGGGTCGCCCGCCGCTTCCTGGCCGTGGAGGGTCAGACCATCGATCTCGGCCCGCAGGCCCCAGAGCCGGAAGTGAAAGGCACTGATCTCTGCGCGCGCGCCGGTGCCCTGCTCAATTTCATTGATCAGCGCATTTCGGGCCCAGCGCTCGGCGAGCCCTGTTGCGAAAATAATAGTCACGACGAGCGCAATTACCAGAATCGCCAGAACCGCGCGGCCGACCCACCGCTTCAGAGGCCGGCTCACGGTTGCGCTCCGTCGGACATCACATCGATCTTCAACCGGCTGCGCGTGTCGTCAAGCCATTGGGTCGCGCGCTCGCTGATGGCTCGCTGGATCAGTACTTCGCGGATCGTATCTTCCACGTCCTCAAGGGGAGGTACGGGTTCGTTCCGCGCCTTCAGTTGCGGAGCGAATTCCTTGTCGTAGTAGGTCTCGAGCTGTTTTTCGTCAATCTGCGCCGCAGGCCGAAATCGGAAATCGAGAAAACGCGACAGATAGAGCTGCTCGACCAGCATCCGGCGGACAGCTGTCCGGGTCAGCCCTGCTGCCGCGCAGCGAGTGGTGAACTCTTCAGGCGAGGAGTACTGCGCCTCCAGCTGCGCGTAGGCGCGATCGGCGTCTGCATCAGACGGCGCCGGATATTTTGCGGTTTCGATTTCGCCCCGTACGATCCACTGGTCGGCGAGCTCGCGGATTCGTTCCGCTCGGGGCTTCTCGCTGCCATCTACGAGCTTTTGAAACGCGCCGAGCTCGCGCACTTCGCTTTCGGTGAGGATATCGTCCTCAATGCGTGCCGCGACGGCATCGACGGTTTGCCCGCTGCTGGCAGCCGGGGCGGGTGCGGGTGCCGGCACCTGCGCGCGCGCACTCGGCGTCGCCGGGGAGCTAAGCCAGCACGAACAGGCGAAAATGAGAAGGAGGTAGCGCATCAGAAGATCGGACCTATGTTGAAAAAAAAGCCGAAATGCGGGAGCCGCAGCGTCTGGAGAACACCGACGGTTCCGCCGGGCGGTATGATCGTAGCCTGATAGTACGCCGGATTGAGCTGATAACCGAAGTCCACGCGGACCGGCCCAATCGGCGTCGGGTAGCGCAAACCGAAACCCACGGTGTGTGAAAAATAGCTGAGGTCGGTGATCGAAGGGGATTTCCACGCAAACGAAATGTGGTTGATGTCGCTGTAGACGTTGCCGCCATCGTAGAACAGCGTTCCGCCCAGACGGTTCCCCACGATCGGAAGCCTCATCGGAAACCGCAGCTCCTGATTGAAGACCAGAAGCGCCAAACCTCCGACGGGAAAGCCCGTGCAAGGATCACGCGGGCCGGCCTGGTTCAGCCCGAATCCGCGCAGCGACGTGCCACCGCCTGCAAAGAACCGCTCCGGCAGCGGAATTACCGACGGTGTGAAATCCGGCGGAGGTGCGGTGCACTGCGCCGGGTTGAACGGGGCACTATTGCCCTCGACCGTGTTGCCGTAGGGCACCTCGACACCGAACCGGACCGAACGGGCGAACACAAAGGCACGGCCAAAGGAATGGAACGACGAATTCTGAAAGTACCCGCGGAAAAAATTGGCGCTCGATCCGATGGATTCAATCGCGTCGCTTACGTCCACGGTGTTAAACGTGCCACGCGTCGCGTCACCGGGATTATCGCGGCGGTCGCGCGCGTAGGTAACGCCAAATCCGGAGACCAGGGTTGGCTGGCTCAGCAGCGGAATCTGTTCCTCATTGATCGTGGAGACAAGGTTGGAAGCCTTCACGCGCCTATAGAAGTAGCGATAGACCAAGGAGCTGGAAGGCGTCAGCTTTTCAACGACTTGCAACCCGCCCTCAAAACGCGTCGAAGTGAATGTATCGACGTCCTGGGTCTTGTCGGCAAATCCCAACAGCTGGAGGCTCAAGTGCCGGTCGGCAAGAAAATTGTCCGCCGTGTAGTCCAGACCGACCCGGTACTCGAGGGTGCTGACGCGCGCCCGGAACGACAGAGTCTGCGCCCGCCCGAACATATTGTTCCGCGCAATTTCGAAAATGCCTCGCGGGCTCTCGCCGATCGTGGTGCCGTTGGGATTGTTGCTTCCGCCTGAAATTCGCTGCACTTCGAATCCGAACCCGTAACCGATGGTGTAGCGTGGCCCTTCCTCCATATCGACCACCACCGATTTCTCCGGATCAGTGCCATCGGGGTTTTGAGGAGCAATCTGCACGCGGCTAAAGACGCCCAGGTTGTAGAGCTGCCGCTGCGTTTTGGCGACATCTCCTTCGCGCAGGGGGCCGCCCGCGTGCACTTCCACCTGGCGCCTGATAATTCCCGGTCGGGTAAACTGGTAGCCGGTCAGCAGAACTTTCGCGACATCGACTCGCTTCCCTTCGGTGACGTGATAGACCAGGCTCACCTCGGTCGGACTGGTGCCGGAAATGACCTCTTCGTGAAAGGCCGCCTCCGGAAAACCTTCGTTGTAGTACAGCGCGAGAATATTGTTGCGATCGCTTGCGACTCCGGCTTCCGAATACGGTTCGCCTTTGGTTGACCCGGTTACGCCGAGCAGTTGGTCTTTTGCGATGGCGTGGTTTCCGACAATCTGTAGATCGGCGATGCGGGTCTGGGCTCCTTCCACCACGTGAAAGGAAACAAACAAGTTGTTCTTCTTGCCGCGATAGTGATCATCGATTGTAGAGGTGACCTGGCAATCCCGAAAACCGTTGGAAAGATATACGCCGCGGATCGAATCGGTGTCGCCGCGCAGCAATTGCTGGCTGAACCGGCCGCTGGAGGCAAAAGACGCCGGCTGCAGCAGAAGCCTGCGCGAAAGCAATCCGTTGCTGAAATACTTGTTTCCGTCAAAGCCGATACCGGCCAGACGGAAGCGGTCGCCGCGTGTGACGTCGTAGTGAATCACGCGTGCGACCGGCTTTTCGGTTGACTGAGAACTCACCTGGGCGTCCGCGTCGAAATACCCCTGGCTTTGCAGGTAGTCGCGGATATTCCGCCGGCCTTCCTGCAGGAGATCCTCGTCGACGGCGCCCTCGGCGAAAACCGGAAGCAGCTTGCGCTGCTTGCCCTTGCTCAGGCGCGCCCCGGAGATATCAATCGTCACCCGCGGACCTGCCTCGGCGACCAGCTTGAGCGGCACGCGGTTGGTTTGAGGGTCGTAGGTTTGAACTGTGATCAAGGCGCTCGCACCCAGATAGCCCTGATTAACGAGAAATTTCCGGAGCCTGTCGGAGCCGTGCGACAGCCGCTCGGAGGTCATTTCAACTTTCTTACTCGACATCTTGATGCGATGCAGCAATTGCGCATCGGGGTAGGGCGTTTTATTGTCGATCGCGATGTCGCCCACCAGGGCGCGAGGCCCGGGATCGACCGTCACGGTGACATCCATCTGGCGCGTATCTTCGTGTGGAACAAGCGCCCAGGTGATCTTTGCCTGGTACAGCCCATCGTCGTGGAGCGCCCCAGCCAGGCGATCGACCGCTTCGCGAACCGCACTTTCGCGGAACGGCTCGCCCAGGTTCAGCCGCAAGGCCGCCAGCGCCGCGGGCTCGCTTGGCGGTTCCTTCAGGCCTTCCACCCGAATTACGTTGTTGAAGAAATTTCGCTGTACGATGAAATCCACGCGCACGCCGTCTGATTCTGTGGCGGCGGTGACGCGAATATCGGCATAGTCACCCAACCGATAGAGGTCGCGCAGAGCTTCGCGTTCGGCCGAGAAATCAAAAATCTTTCCGGCTTCCAGGGGAAGCGGCGGTATCTTCTCGGTGACCGGCGTCCCGGATCCGTCGACCACCCGCACTTGGCTGACGAGCTGGCCTTCTACAGCCGGCTCCTGTGCGCGAATACTCATGGGCAGGACGAGGAAGCTTGCCATGGCTGCAATGCCCCAGGCCGCAGCCGCGCGGACCAGATGGGGCCGAGAGCACGAAAATTTGCGCGCCAGTCTCATTCTCCCAAAAACTAAGACGAAAGGTTAGCATAGCCGCGTTGCCTGATCTGTGCGAAAAGGCGCTATGATGGGTGCGAATCCGGAAATCGACTGATGAATCGCGAGTCCTTGGAAAAATACTCGCGCCAGATTCTGTTTGCGGGAATCGGCGAAGCCGGCCAGGAGAAAATCCTGGAAGCGAGCGCGGTGCTGGTCGGTTGCGGCGCTCTCGGCACGGTCGTCGCAAACCTGCTGGTTCGCGCCGGAATTGGACGACTGCGCATCATTGACCGCGATTTTGTCGAGCGCTCAAACCTGCAGCGCCAGATGCTGTTTGAAGAAGCCGACGCGGCTGATGCGCTGCCCAAAGCCGTCGCCGCCGAGCGCCGCTTGCGCGCCGTCAACTCCGACGTCGAAATCGAGGGAGTTGTCGCCGATCTCACGCCGAACAATGCCACGGATATTCTTTCAGGCTTTCCCCTGATTCTGGACGGAACCGACAACTTTGAAACGCGATTCCTGGTAAACGACGCCGCCATCTCACTCGGTGTCCCCTGGATCTATGCTGCGGCGGTTGGAAGTAATGGCGTCACCATGACGATATTGCCGGGACGCACCGCTTGCCTCGCCTGTCTCATCGAAACCTCAGAGCTCCCCGCGCCCGATGGTCTTGCAGCCGGACATGATGCAACCTGCGACACTGTCGGCGTACTGGGCTCTGCTGCGGGCGTCATCGCCTCGATCGAGGCGACCGAAGCAATCAAGCTGCTCGCCGGCAAGCCGGGAGCGCTCCACAGGCGCCTGGTGTCCTGCGACGTCTGGACGGGGAAATTTCAATCCATCCGCGTGGCTCGCAATCCCGAGTGCCGCGCATGCGCGCGAGGTGACTTCACGTTTCTTGAAGGCCACGCCCAGCCGCACATTACGATGTGCGGCCGCGATTCGGTACAGATCCACGAGCGCAGCCGGCGGCTCGATCTCGGCGAGCTCGGCCGCAGGCTCACCTCCGCTCGGGCGGCAGAGGTGCGCACGAACGACTTCCTGCTGCGGTGCAGCATTCCGCCGTACGAATTGACGGTCTTTGCCGACGGCCGTGCCATCGTCAAGGGCACCCAGGACCCGGCTGTCGCGCGTTCGCTCTATGCGCGCTACATCAGCGCCTGAGCAAACTCTGGAATTTCTTGGGAAGTCTTAGCCCGCAAAACGGCGCAGCGCGGACTGCCGCATCGCGGCGCGGTCCATGTTCTCGCGGCAATTCATCAGGGTAAGCAGAGTGCTGAGGATACGGGCCTTGAGTTCATCGCTCATCGGGAACCCGCTCATGGCCACCTGGACCAGCATCCCACCGCGGTCGGCAATTCGCTCCATGAGTTCGACTTGCCGTTCGTGGACCGTCTTGTTCAGCGCCGTTTCGCGGCGCATCTCGGCACATTCCTGTTCGATGAACAATGTGAAGTGGAGAATACACATATGCACAGCAGCGAGTCCCGCTGGGACAGTTGCTTTGCAACCTTTTGAATTGCACGGTTCCGGCACGCACCCGCTCCCTTAGTCCTTTTTTTGTAACATCTTCACTCCCCAGTTGCCAGTTCCCAGCAGGGACCTTGCGGCCTATTCGACACCATCGGGCACCCGGGGCAGCCGATCGTATTTGCACCCTTCCGGGACCTGCAACTCGCCTGTTGTGCGGTCGCATCCAATCAAATGCAGTCGATACCATCATAGGAAAGGATACTTGGAGGTTTCGATGACTCAGCTCATACAGAACAGATTCAGAAGTTCAGCCATCGTATTGTTTTCATTGCTACTTATACTTGGTTCGGCGGGCAGCAGCTTTGCAGGCTCGCGCGACAAGACACAGGCCCCGACGCCAGACTCGGCTAACTATGAAGCCTGGCTCACCCGGCAAGTACGTCACGAATTGGTGATGCTGCCGTTCTACTCGGTGTTCGACAATCTTCAATATCAGGTAGAGGGCGATAAGGTCACGTTGCTCGGCCAGGTGAGCAGGCCCGTTTTGAGAGGCGATGCTGAAGCGGCCGTCAAGCACATTGAGGGCGTGGAAGCGGTCGACAACCAGATCGAGGTACTGCCTACTTCATTTGGCGACGATCGCATCCGCCGAGCCGAGTATCGCGCCATTTACTCGTTCCCGACTCTGCAAATGTATTCGGTCCGCAGCGTGCCGCCGATTCACATCATCGTGAATTCCGGGCACGTCACCCTGGAAGGGGCGGTTGCGACCGAAGCCGACAAGGACGCAGCCGGAATTCGAGCGAACACGATTCCGGACGTCTTCTCGGTGGTGAACAACCTCCGCGTGGATAACGGCCAATAACGCGGGCAATCCGCAATCACCGCGCGGGCTGCGCGATGTGTTCGCCGATATGAAATTCGGTCCAGGGACCGGCGACCATGTCGCGCAGTACCGGCGACTGCCATGAATATTCCGGATGCTCGGTGAGAAATTTTGCCGCGTCGAATTTGATCCCGCAGGGATGCCCGATTCGCGCAACGAAATCCATCGCCTGCGCCATGCGGCTGTCGATCACTTTCCCCTGAACCGCGCCATAGGGATCAAACGGCTTGGAGTCTGATTTCGGAGTGCTCTCAGCCATCATGTCGCCATGACCGCAGAGCGTGCGCCGGTTCGCACCTTCCTTCTTGGTGTAGGTATCGAAGTGGTCGGCGAGAAAAATCTCGGCAAGCGACGTGTCAATGTGGCCCTTGTTGCCGTTCAGTAGCTGATCCCAGCGAATCTTGCGGGCGTTTGGACCGGTCGAAGGATCGTTTGGATCGTAGGTCGTTTCATCCTTGATCAAATCCGGATCGCTCGGGAAATTCGCGCCGGAAAAGTATCCGTCTTTGGTGCGCCAGACGTTGGTGTGCTTTAAACCGAGCTCGAAACGGGCGATTTCGCCGGTCTTGCGGTCGCCAAGCAGCCAGTCGTTGGCATACCCGCCGTTGTTCCCGTCAAGCATGATTTTCACGTAGTCGTCAATCGAGGCCGCGTATTGCATGGCCTTGCGCGCACGAACGAACTCAGCCTTGCCGTTGGGATCCCAGCCGTGAAAGTAGCCGATGGTTGTCTCGCTGATCATCAGGCCGCCGGAATTGACGCCGAAATCGTCGTCGCTCGCAATCACGCCGGGAAAGCCGTCCATCAGCATGCGGTATCCGGACTGTGGAACGATGTCGAACATGATGTTCCAGCGCTCCCCATCGATGTAGCTGGTCCAGTTGCTGTGCGCCATCACGATCTGATGATTCTTGGTCCAGCTGCCGGTCGCGACGAACGCGCTGCAATGGCCGGCGGATTCCCTCGGCGGCGGATTTCCGGTGCGGGTCTGCGCATCGAGCCACGGCACGTAATAGTCCGGCAGCTCCTGAAATGCATTCAGTGCCACGATGTCATCCAGATCGAGCTTGGTTTTGTTCGCCTGCAGTCCGTCGACGATTCCCTGCAGCTCGGCCTGATATTCGGGATCGATCTTGGGCCACAGCATTTCGTGCGCGGCGCGGCGGAAAAAATCCCAGTCGCGGCCCGAGTTATGCGTCGCTTCCAGTCGCACCACGGCGAAAGCCTCGGAGATTTCAGGCGCGAGAAGATAGCCATGCTGGTAGCCGATATCGTGCGGCGAGCCTTCCAGGTGCACGTAAATCCATCCGCCTCGATCGAAGCGATATCCCTTGTCCTGGGCCATCTCATAAACGCTGTCTTTGACTTGTAGCGCGGCTGGTGGCTTCGGCTTTGCCGCGCGGGCCAGGCTCGCCGGAGTTGCTGCGGTAAACTGTGCAAGAAGCAGTGAAATTGCCAGAATCGATCTCAAAGCTCGCAAATGTCCCCCCGGAAAAGATGCGTCCGCTTGACTATCCAGTCGCGCAAATCATCTTAGGCAGACCGGCGGCCCAGCGCAAGCGAGTAGGTGGCGGCCACGGGGCGCGGGTTCGAGCCGCCCGATCGCCCAGTCAGGGTTCTGACTGTACTGGTCGCTCCCAACAGGCGGAATGATTGGGGGTACGGTTTATTTGCCGCGTGGGATTTGCGGTGCGATAATGAGCCGGATTCTTGCGCATCTCGCACAGGCTGCGGGAGCGGACGGGGGTACTTATGGCATTGCGAGACGAGTGGATCGAGAAGCGTTCAGCGGCAATGAATGGCGGCGTGAGAAACTTTTCGCAGATGCACTACGCGCGCAAGGGCGCAATCACCGAGGAGATGCTGTACGTAGCAACGCGCGAAAAGATCTCACCCGAGCTTGTGCGCGATGAAGTGGCGCGCGGCCGCGCCATCATTCCGGCCAACATTCACCACCGCAACCTCGAACCGATGGGTATTGGCGTCGCCTTCTACTGCAAGATCAACGCGAATATCGGCAATTCGGCAACAACCTCGCATGTGAATGACGAGCTCGAAAAGCTGCACCGCGCGGTGCACTACGGTTCGGACACGGTGATGGACCTTTCTACCGGCGGCGACATTGCCGGCATTCGCAAGGAGATCATCCACGCTTCGCCGGTACCGATCGGCACGGTGCCGATTTACGAGGCGCTTTCCCGCGTGCGTCGCGCCGAGGACTTGACGATCGACTTGATGCTGGAAGTGATCGAGGAGCAGGCCGAACAGGGCGTGGATTACATGACGATTCACGCAGGAGTGCTGCGCGAATTCCTGCCGCTGGTGCGCAACCGGATTACCGGAATCGTGAGCCGCGGCGGGGCGTTGCTTGCGCAATGGATGAGCTTCCACAAGAAACAGAACTTCCTCTATGAGAATTTCGACGCCATCTGCAAGATCTTTCAGAAGCACGACGTCAGCTTTTCACTCGGCGACGGACTGCGTCCCGGTTGCCTGGCCGATGCAAGTGACGAAGCGCAATTCTCCGAGCTGCGCGTGCTGGGCGAGCTGACCACAAAGGCCTGGGAATACGACGTGCAAGTGATGATCGAGGGGCCGGGGCAC
This sequence comes from Candidatus Acidiferrales bacterium, assembly GCA_036514055.1. Taxonomy (GTDB): domain Bacteria; phylum Acidobacteriota; class Terriglobia; order Acidiferrales; family UBA7541; genus Palsa-295. The sequence goes on along the minus strand of DATBXX010000060.1, from coordinate 213,335 downwards.
ATTCCGCTTGATCAGATCGAGCTGCAGGTGAAAAAAGAGAACGAACTGTGCCACGAGGCTCCCTTCTACACGCTGGGTCCGCTGGTCACCGACATCGCACCCGGCTACGACCACATTACCAGCGCCATTGGCGCAGCCATGATCGGTTGGCACGGCGCATCGATGCTTTGTTACGTCACACCGAAGGAGCATCTGGGACTGCCCAACGCGGACGACGTGCGGCAGGGCGTGATCGCCTACAAAATTGCGGCTCACGCCGCCGACGTAGCCCGCCATCGCCCGGGCGCACGCGATCGCGACGATGCCCTGAGCTACGCGCGTTTTCTGTTTGACTGGAACAAGCAATTCGAGCTGTCGCTCGATCCGGAAACCGCCCGTGCAATGCACGACGAGACTCTGCCGGACGATTTCTACAAGGAAGCGAAATTCTGCTCGATGTGCGGTCCGAAATTCTGTTCCATGAACGCCACGCAGATTGCCGATGTCTATCAGGGGCTTGACCAGAAAGACCGCGAGGCAAGGTTTGCGCAACTGCTCGCCAAGGTGGGCGAGAGGCCGGCGACTGGCGGACCGGAAGTCGCAGGGCGATGAAGTCGGGTTGGGCGGGGTGGAACAAGACGACCGTTTCCGTCGTGTTGTGCCTCGCCTCGGCTACGATCTCTGTCGGAGCGCGCCCAGATACCGCGACCTATCGTCAGGCGGTAGAGAAATGGCGCCAGGCGTATGAAGCGGAGCTGAAATCCGATTCCGGGTGGCTCACGGTCAGCGGGCTTTTCTGGCTGCACGAAGGCGAAAACACTTTCGGCTCGGGTCCCTTGAACGACATCGTTCTTCCCCCTTCGGCTCCGGCGAGCGCCGGCAGTTTCCGGTTTCACCTCGGACGTACGACCGTCCGCCTGACGCCGGGTGTGGCCGCCACGCTCAACGGCAAGCCGGCCGAAACGGCGGAGATGCACCCGGATTCCGATACCGATCAGCTGGCGATCGGCGATCTCGCGCTCTACGTTCATTCCAGCGGCGACCGCTATACGATTCGGCTGCGGGACAAAAACAGCCGTCTGCGCAAGGATTTCACCGGCACGCGCTGGTTTCCGGTCGATGAATCCTACCGGGTGACCGCACAATACGTACCCTACGACAAGCCAAAACAGATTGAGATCCAGAACGTAATGGGCGACACGCTGAGGGAAACCATCCCGGGCTACGCCGCATTCTCGTTCCACGGGCAAGCGCTCAGACTCGATGCGGAACTCAATGGGTCGGGGGGCCTATCAGTGGTATTTCGCGATTTGACCAGTGGCAAGGAGACCTACGCAGCGTCGCGTTTTCTCGAGGCTGATCCGCCCAAGGATGGCCGAGTCGTGCTGGACTTCAACGAGGCCTATAATCCGCCCTGCGCCTATAATCCGTACACGACTTGTCCGCTTCCGCCACCACAGAACCGCCTTCCGGTGCGGATCGAAGCCGGGGAAAAGATATATCATCACGCGGACAGTACACCCGTTCACTAGCGGGCAATCTCGAGCTCAAGGGAGAGGGGTGAAGGATGGCTTTTGTGCGTGCAGCGAAGAAGGATGACATCCCGGCCGGGAAAATATACGAGTTTCAGGTTGGCGGGCAGGCCATTGCGATTGCCAACGTCTCAGGTAAGTTCCATGCCATCAATAGCATATGCGTCCATGAGGGTGGCCCGCTGGGCGAAGGCGAGCTCGAGGGTACGATCGTCACCTGTCCCTGGCACGCCTGGCAATACGACGTCACCACCGGGAAAGTTGTGCAGAACGAGGCCTTGGGAGTGGACTGCTACCCGGTTGAAGTTCGCGGCGACGACCTTTTCGTCGATGTCGGCTAGCTTGGGACCGGATAGTCCAGACTGCTGGTAGGTGCCGCTGGGGCAACTCCTGCCAAAATCTAGCTCAAAATCTTTCGGAGAGGGCTTCCATTTATTTTATCCTTGCGTGTATAGTGCGCCCTGCACTTCTTGACGAATGACGCAAGCTCCCCCAAAACCAAGGCGCTGGCTGCTGGCAGTCGACCCGCGGGTCTACCACTGGGACACCTTGTTTGTGAAGGGCAAGGAGATGTGGCGGCACGCCGGGAGCCGTCCGGACGCGGCTCGGCAGCTCAAGCAGGTTCACAAGGGCGACCGTACCCTGTGTTACCACGGCAAGCCGGAGCATTCGCTCTATGCCCTGGCTGAGGTCACGCGCGATCCCTACCCTGATCCGGAGGACTCGGAGTCGAAGAAGATGGTAATGGATCTCCGGGCGATCGAGCGGTTGCCACGCGTGGTCACCCTGGCTGAAATGCGCGACGATCGCCTGCTGCGCAAGATCAAATTCCTGAAAAACACGCGACTCACGATCTGCCCGCTCACCGATGAAGAGTACGCCGAAATCTTGCGGATGGCCGGTATCGTCGCCTCGCCTGGCATCCCGCTACCGTAGGCGATAAATCAGAAAACCCGCCTGCCAGCGCTTTGCCGATTCTCGGTCTGTCGTGCGCCGACTGTGGTAATTTTCAGAACCTGTCGATGCCTGAACTCCCTGAGGTCGAGACGGTTGTCCGCGGCTTGCGCGCAGTTTTGCCCGGACGGCGCATTCTCACCGTGCGTCTGGGCAAGACGGATTTCATCGAGGACCCGGCCGCTCTGGAGCGTGATCTGCCCGGAAGCCGGATCCAGGGCGTGCGACGGCACGGAAAGTTTCTCGTCGTTGAACTGGAAAGCTCCAGAGAAAGCCCGCAGAATTTCTCGCTGCTGATTCATCTGGGAATGACCGGGCAGATCGTCACCTGCCCTCCCCAGGCGCCCGTCCAACCCCATACCCACGTCTTTCTTGCTCTCGATGATGGTCGCGAATTCCGCTACACCGATATTCGCCGCTTCGGCAAGATGCGGATCCTTTCGGCCGCAGGGCACGAGGCGGCTCTCGGCAAGCTCGGCCTGGATCCTCTGGAAGCGACCAGGGCGGAGTTTTTCGCTCAACTGCGGGGACGCCGCGCGCGGATCAAAGCGCTGCTGCTTGATCAGCGCGTCCTTCGCGGAATGGGAAACATCTACACCGACGAAAGCCTGTGGCGCGCGCGGATTCACCCCATGCGGCTTGGCGCAAATCTGAAGGACGCCGAGCTCGGCCGCCTGCACCGCGCGGTGCGCGAGGTGCTCGAACAGGCCATTCAGATGCGCGGTTCCTCCATCTCGGACTACGTCGACTCCGACGGGGAGCGAGGAAGCTACCAGCAGCGACACCGGGTTTATCAGCGCAAGGGGCTGAAGTGCTTTCGCGGCGACGGTGTGATTCGCCGAGCGACGGTTGCCGGACGAAGCAGCTACTTTTGCCCCGGCTGCCAACCCGCACCGCGCACCCGCAAACGCGGTTGAGAACTACTGCGTTGAACGGCGTACCGGCGAGGGCATATACAATCCGGCTTCGGCGGGCAAACCGGCGCGCTCAAATTGAATGGTCGTGTGCTCGACCTGAAAATCGTTCGCAAGCACATCCCGGATCGTCTTCAGGACACGCTCGCTCTCCTCCATGTGCATGTCCGGAATACGGACGTGGCAGGAAAGCGCCTGGAGATCGGTGCCGAGCGTCCAGATGTGCATGTCGTGGACTTCCTGGACCCCATCGACGCGCAGCAGGGCTGCGGCCACGTCTTCCAGGCGAATCTCGCGCGGCAGCCCTTCCAGAAGAATGTGGCCGCTCTCGCGCAGAATGCCCTGGCCCGACCAGAGAACCATCGCGCCGATGCCAATGCCAATGACCGGGTCGACCCACTGGGCTCCGGTCAAGCGGATTGCGACCGCTCCCACGAAAATTGCCAGGTTTGACAGCGCGTCACCCAAATTGTGAATCCATACGGTGCGCACGTTCAAATCGCTCCGTCCGCGATGCACGGCGAGAGTGATCCCTCCGTTGATGGCAAGAGCAAGAGCGGACACCCCCATCATCAGCTCCGTACCTACCACGACGGGATGACGCAGCCGGAGAATTGACTCGCCCAGTACCCCGAGTGAGGCGAGTGTCAGCACCATCGCATTCGCAAACGCCGCAAGGATTCCTGCGCGATGGTATCCGTAGGTTTTTTCGTGTGTGGGAGGGCGCTTCGCCCATCGCGTGGCAAGCCACGAGATCACCAGCGTAGGCACGTCCGTCAGGTTGTGGACGGCATCGCCCACCAGCGACATGGAATGGCCGGCATAGCCCGCCGCAAGCTCGACTGCGACCAGGGCGAGCGTGGCTACAACGGCCGCACCCAGGATTCCGGTTGCGGCGTCGCCCAGGCCGTGACCATGGTTATGGCCGTGATCATGCCCGGAGCCGCCATGCGCATGAAGGTGCATTGTCTGAATTCTACCCGCAGAACGGCTGCGGCGAAAAGTGCCGGAACGGTGGTGTCGCCCGGGATGCAACTGCACGTGCGTTTCTCGCTGCGCGCGCCAGAAACTCAATTGACTCACCCGCGGCGCGCCCCTACCATGAAATCGATGGCTGGCTTCCTTGAAATTCGGGAAGGCCGGCAGAACCGTGGGTCAGGAACGGCCCCTCCATGCCCCAAAACAGCGCCAAACTGACTTTCTGGGGAGTGCGCGGCTCGACACCGACGCTTGAGCGCGACACCTATCGCTATGGTGGGAATACCGCATGCCTGGAATTAACCGTGGCGGGCGGCCCGCACTTCATTCTGGACTGCGGCACCGGCCTGCGGATGCTCGGCAACCACTTGCACGCACTGCACAATCGCTGGACACGCTGGCAGGGTGATGGCGGGATCGAAGCCCACGTTCTGGTCACGCACTACCACTGGGACCACATCCAGGGCCTTCCTTTCTTCCATCCGTTTTTTGAACAGCAAAACCGATTTCATCTTTACAGCTTTCAATCCAAACATCTGGGCCGCAACAGCCTGCGGCAGGTGCTGGACGCGCAATTTGCGAGCCCCTATTTTCCGGTGGACGTCGCCATGATGGCATCGTCCCGGTTCTTTCGCGAGATTGAGGGCGGTGAGAAATGGGACGTAGACGGCACGCATATATCCACTGCGTGGCTGAATCATCCGCAGGGTTGCCTGGGTTACCGCCTGGATACGCCGGTCGGCTCGATCGTCTATGCCACAGACAATGAACCCGGCGTGCCGGAGTTCGACAACAATCTGCGCCAGCTTGCGCAGGGTGCTGACGTGCTGATCTATGACGCGCAGTACTCGCCAGAGCAACTTGCTTCTACGCGCAAAGGCTGGGGTCACTCGTGTTGGCTTGAGGGCGTCAAGATCGCGCGCGAATGCAAAGTCAGAAATCTGATTCTCTTCCATCACGATCCGGATTCTTCCAGCCGGATGGTGGACGGCTTCCTGTCGGCGGCGCGCCAGGAGTTCCCGTGCACCTGGGCGGCGATGGAGGGAATGTCGGTGACCTTGAGCGAGCGCGGCGTGGATGTGGCTCTGCCCGAATCGCGCTTGGGCCAGCGCCGCAGGATTCGATTTGCCGCCACCGTTACGGGCCAGACCGTAGACGGTGCACCGTTTGAGGAAAAAGCGACACTGCGCGATGTCAGCCTGCAGGGCGCCTATCTATCCCTGAGCAACCGGCCGCGACTGCAATCCGAATTGCGCGTCGTGATTGAAGCCGCTGGAGAGCAGAATCGATCGAGCACTCTCTCGCTGCGTGCGACCGTCGTGCATTGCGCGCCGGGCCGGGAAGAAAATCAGAACGGCGTGGGCATATTCTTCATCGAAGACGCAGAATCGGAATCGCCTCGCGACTAGTCGCACCGGTAATTGAGGTGCCGGCATCCCCGCAGTCTGTTTTCCTCCGTTCCCTGCAGTCGCTCATGTTTGAAAGGTGAAACTTCCGTCCCGGGGCACCTACGGCGACAAACGTCAAGCGCGGAACCGAAGGGCAGGGGCGGCCAGCTTGGCCGGCAAGGCCAGTTTGAATCGTTTGGGCGGGGATTTGCCGTCAGACCTTTTCGTCTAGAGCCAACAGCTGTGCTTCGAGATCCGACAGGGCTCGGGTCAGAAGATCGCGGTAACGCGGGTCCTGGCTTGCCTGTAAATCTCTCTCGACGCGCGTACGCGAAAGGAAAAGGACTTCCCTGCGGCGGCGGGTGTCGATCTCGGCGGGTGTCAACGGAGTCCCACGCTGTCCGCTGTCTTTCGTTTCAGAATCCTGGACCTGACTTTCGACCGACTTGCTTTCCCAGCCTTTTGCCATGCGAAGATAGTACGGCGGCATCGGTCCCGGACAGCGCGTTTTTTCGAAGATGTTTCGTATTGCAAGCAGCCGTCAAGCTCAGGTTTGCGCTCGGGTTGCATTCAAATCGGCCGATCGATACGATCCGGTCGAGGGATCAGAGAAACTTGCGAATGAAGACCGTCTCTCAAAGGATTGCAGCGGTTGTTTCCGTGCTCGCGTTTTTCGCGACCGCAGCCTCCATCGGTCATTCGCAGACCGCTGGCACGCACCTCTCGGCAAACGCGATCGGAACCCCCACGTTCTACCGCGACGTCCTGCCTGTTCTCGAGCGCCACTGCCAGGGTTGTCATAGAGCTGGCGAAATAGGTCCGGTGCCCCTGGAGACGTATCAACAGGTTCAGCCGCTGGCGCAGGCGGTCGCCGACTCCGTAACTCGACGCAGAATGCCTCCGTGGTTTGCCGATCCACGCGTCGGGCAATTTCAAAATGACCCGTCCCTATCGGTTGATGAGATCCATACGCTTGAGTCCTGGGCAAAATCGATGGCTCCTGCGGGTGATCCGCGCGATGCCCCGCCGTCGCGCAAGTGGACCAGTGGCTGGAATATCCCGGCGCCCGACGTCGTTGTGCAAATGCCGAAGCCGGTGCCGATTCCCGCTGCCGGCGACGTAGAGTACACCTACGAGATCGTGCCCACCGGTTTCCGTGAGGGCAAATGGGTCAGCATGTCCGAGATCCGGCCCACCAGCCGCGAGAATGTCCATCACGCCGTCGTTTACGTCCGCCCTCCGGACTCGGCTTGGCTGCGGCACGCGCCGGTAGGTGCGCCGTTCACGGCGTCGGATATGACCGACGAGCAGGACCGCCACGATACTCACACGACGAAAGCAGACATCCTTCTGGTGTATGCGCCAGGAAGTTCGCCCGATCACTGGCCAGCCGGTATGGCGAAGTACATTCCTGCGGGATCCGATCTCATCTTCCAGATGCACTACACAACGCACGGCCGCGCAACCGCAGATCAAACCAAAATCGGACTCGTTTTCGCAACCGAAGCGCCCGCCCAGCGTGTGCTCACCCTGCAATTGACCAACAGCGACTTCGTGATTCCGCCGGGAGTGGATGATTATCGAGTCGAAGTGCACGGTTCGCTGCCAAACGACGCCGTTCTCCTCAGTTTTTTTCCGCACATGCACTTGCGTGGAAAGCGATTTGAATACAACCTGATAAATCCCGACGGCAGCACGAAAACGCTGCTGCGCGTCAACTATGATTTCTACTGGCAGTTGAGCTATCGGCTCGCCGAGCCTCTGTCGCTCCCGGCCGGAACCACGCTTCAAGCTGTTGCGTGGTTTGACAATTCGAAAAACAATCCGCACAACCCCGACCCGACCGCCGCGGTGTATTGGGGAGATCAGACCTACGATGAAATGATGGTGGGATTCTTCGACGTGGCCGTACCCGCGAATATCGACAAGACGCAATTCTTCATCCGGTCCGGCGACATGCACGATCATACTCGCTAGCCGGAGCGGATCTCCCCGCGAAATCATCTGTTTCCTTTACGCGGCATACGCCTCTGGCATCGCTTGGGCGACTCTTGCGAGCGTCTGATACCGCACCAATTCCACATTACCCGCTAGAAACCGATTTCCCGGTCTCGCCCTGACAAAAAACTCTCGAGATTCGTCGCCGAGCTGTTTCTGGTGTTTGCAACGCTGCGCCTTGTGCGAGTTACCGTAGCCTGTGTAGAGTGTTGTACGCGTGGGGCCCGTAGCTCAGCTGGTTAGAGCAGCGGACTCATAATCCGTTGGTCCTAGGTTCGAATCCTAGCGGGCCCACTAACTGTTTTGTAAGTCTTGAGAACACAGCTAGTTGTACCTTTCGTTTTTTTGCGCCGTCTTCCAACTTGAGAACATCTGAGAACAAAACTCCTGCGACTCGCTTCCACCGGAGAGCAATGATCTCACCAATGCGCATCCCCGTGAGAACGGCAATGCCCCAGTTCACGTCTGCGAAGGTGCTGAACTGGCGCGGCACGAAATAGCCAGAGTGGGTTGCCGCGAGATAGAGGAAACGCGCCTCGCAGTCGGCATAGCCCAGGACTCTGAGGGCGAGTAGATACTCTTAGGCGATTTTCATGGGTGTAGCTCCATGGACGTGCGAGTGCATTCCGAGCGAGGAGGATTAACCGGCGGGAATTCTCCTCTACCTTACTGATCTGTAGGAGAGTGCGTTTGCGAGGGCCGCTGCGTTATTAGGTTCGCAAACGGCTCGCCCCGCGCGTTTTTGACGTGTCAGGCATACTGGCGGAGATAAATGTCGGGCGTGGTCACAGGTGCGACCGCAGGAATCGGATTCGTGATCGCCGAGTGCCGTGAGTGGCGCTCTATTGCTGCCCACAATCTCAGGCAGCGTTACGGTAAGTCGCTGTCGTTCTGAACGTAGACTGCCAGCTGCTTGAAATCCCCCGTTTTCCAATCGCCCAGGTCGGCTTCCAGGATCACGTGGGCGGTCTGGAGCACCCAGCACAGCTCCGTCTGGTCGGTAAACCGGACACGTACGTAGAGCATTCCTTCCTCAAAGACGTGCTCGGCCCAATCCACGATCTTCCCTCTCACCCCGGGATATTGTTTGCCCGGTCGCCGCGCGTCCTGCTTCGCAGCAGATTTGCGCTTCGCCATGGGTTATTTCGTCCTTTCTGGCGCCCGAGCGACGCCGGTTTGGGCTTGCCGTGCCGGCTTCACGGAATACGGTTTGGGTTTCCTCGCGGCCTTCCTGCGCCTGTTGGCAGCCCGTTTTTTCGTTTGTTCCTCGTCGTAGCGTTGCTCGTCGTCCTTGTCCCAGTCAGGAAGCAGCACGACGCGAGGAGGCAATCCCTTCTTCCTCCGGGCCTCCTCGCGTTCCTTGATTTCGAGGTACAGATCGAACGGGTCCTTGGTCTTGTGGTCGTGTTGCCAGCAGACCTCGTAAGCCAACGTGGAATCCTTCTCGACGATCTCCCCGAGCTTGTCGATGAACTCGCGGTTGGTATCCGCGCGGGCGGTCTCGATCTCCGCGCGGGTGTAGCGGAGATCCTCTTTGTTGAATAGCCTTAGCGTCTCCATGCGTTCAAGCCCGCGGATGACGTTCTCGAACGCCTGATTCAGATCCAAGAGTTGCTGCAACAGGTGGAGTTTCACGGCTGTCCTCCTGTCTCGCGAGGCGCCTGACTGCCAGCATCCTCCGTCTGTCTCAGGTACTGCCGCTCCCATTCCCACCGTTCCTCCTCCGTCAGAAACCGCACCTTGGGCGGCTTGCCCTCGATCCGTCGGCGTTCCTCAACGGATCGCAGGTCCCTGTAAACTTGCACCTCGTCCAGAGCGTTTTTCTCGAATTCGCGGTGCTTCCTCTCGAATCGGGCTACGTCCCCGTCCTCATTCCTCCCGACGTTGTTGCAGAAATAACTGTTGAGTGACGCACGGTGAGTCTCAAACAGCGTCAGCTTTTCGTCAAAACAGGCCGGGTCCAAACCTAAATTCCTTGCTCGCTTGAGCCGTTCCAGTCCCTGAACCGCTTGGTCGAGTCCGCGATTCACCAAGAGAATGGCTTCGTACAGATGGGCCTTTTGCATTGGGGTGTTTCCTTTCTCCCGCGGTAGGTGCGGGGTCAGCAGAAACGGTTGGCGACGTGCCGGGACACACGTATCCTGACGGATTAGGAGGTCGAATCAGACGGACAAAACGATCGAGCGAGTTACGAGCACGGTGGCGAATGCTCGAAAAGGAAGGAAGGTCTCAGAGTAGATGAGTGGACGCGGCGGATCGCTTGCGTGCGGAAACGGAACCGGATAACTTCTGTTGCAGCCATGGTTGCACCTCATACGTGCGACTTGGTCAGGGGCGCGCTCGGTGTTCAAGCACCCGCGCGTCCCGCTTCCTTATCCCTGCTTTGACTTGGAATTCTGTTTGTTCTTTCTGCTCTTACCTCTGCCCCAAAACCGTGCGGCCTTGTACTGCCTAAGCTTGGCCATGCCCTTTTCTGTCCAGAACCTGATTCGTGTCCCGGCCACGACGCGCGTGGATGGAGCCGGAACGTGCTTTTCACGAATCCACTTGTAAAGCGTTCGGCGTTGAATTCCCAACTGACGCGCCGCTTCGGAAATGGAGTAGTCTGCCATATCAAGAATACACAGCCTGTATACTTTGTCAATCTAAAAACGCGGACCCGGAAAGGCGCTCTTTACACCGCTCTGAGTTCAAAGAATAGCCTATCTTTGGAAATGATGCCCGCTGCATAGGCAGGGTGAACGTTTCGGAAGGAGCGTTGACCGGCAGATCAGCACGGGTGATCGGCCGGTAATGTGAGTGCACGAAAAGCTAATTTCCAATCGACATGATAGGCTAATAATGGTACAACGCAATAAGCTAATGAGTGTACAGCGCAAAAGGCTAATGGAACAGCGTCATGGCCAAGCCATCTGAAAAACTCGCCCAATCGCTTGAACTGCTCCACAAGGCCCAGGCCGCGGATGGGGGTGCCGCCATACGCGCGAAGGACCTCTCGCGCACACACAGAGAGCGGCTCGTCAAAAACGGCTTCCTACAGCCCGTCATCAAGGGCTGGTACATTCCGAGTCGGCCGGACGAGGCCAAGGGAGAAAGCACGCCTTGGTATGCCTCGTTCTGGGGATTCTGTGCGGCTTATCTCGAAGAGCGCTTTGGTTCTCATTGGTGCCTCTCCCCGGAGCAGTCGCTCTCCCTGCATGCCGGAAACTGGGTCGTGCCCCGCCAGCTCATGGTCCGGTCGCCAGGTGCGCGCAACAAGATCACTAAACTTCCGCACGGAACTTCGGTGTTCGATCTCAGAGCGGCACTGCCGGGCGCCAAGGACCGCATCGAGAAAGACGGGCTCCGCGTCTTTTCGGTCGAATCGGCGCTTATCGAATCTTCTCCTAGCTATTTTCCGCGGCAGGCCACGGATGTAAGGGCTGTTCTGGCGACTGTCCGCGACTCCTCCAGCCTCCTTGAGCGCCTTCTGGACGGCGGGCACACGGTGATTGCCGGACGGTTGGCGGGTGCCTTCCGTAACATCGGTCGCGACCGCACGGCGGACGAGATAGTCGACACCATGTCGGCTGCTGGGTTTGATGTGCGCGAGACGAATCCCTTCGCTGATCAGGCTCCCGTCTTTATCCGCCCGCGCGAGAGTTCTCCCTACGTCAATCGGATACGGCTGCTGTGGCAGGCGATGCGGGGGCCTGTTATCGAGGGCTTTCCCGAGGCCCCGGGGGTGCCGCACAATCTGGAGGCGTACACGAAGCGCGTCAACGACGCCTACGTCACCGATGCCTACCACTCGCTGTCAATCGAAGGGTATCGGGTGAGCCGCGACCTGATTGAACGCGTGCGCAGTGGTCCATGGAATCCGGAAGTTGACGAAGGCGATCGCGAGCAACGGAATGCGATGGCCGCTCGCGGCTACTGGCTCGCGTTCCAACGGGTGAGGGACAGTATCGGCAAGGTCCTCGGCGGCGAAAACGCGGGTGTGGTTGTTGAGGACGATCACCGCGTTTGGTACCGCGAGCTTTTCGCGCCCAGCGTCACTGCCGGCATCCTCAAAGCCTCGGACCTTGCGGGCTATCGCACAAGCCAGGTCTATATCCGAAAGTCGATGCACGTACCACCGAAAGTCGAGGCGGTACGGGACGCCATGCCGGCTTTTTTCGAACTCCTACGCCAGGAAAACAACGCCGCCGTGCGCGTTGTGCTCGGGCACTTCATCTTCGTTTACATCCATCCGTATATGGACGGCAACGGCCGTATCGGACGGTTTCTGATGAATGTGATGATGGCGTCGGGCGGCTATCCGTGGACCGTCGTGCCGGTCGAGGAACGCTACGTCTATGTGTCAGCTCTCGAGAAAGCAAGCGTGGGCGAGAATATCGCGCCGTTCACAACGTTCCTGGCGGAACTCGTCAGAAAACGCCTCTCGGGAGAACCGTTGCCGCCGGTCCCAAAGAGCGCTTCCTAGCGATAGGGCCGCCGCAGTGACGCCTGTTTCAGCGTCTGCCATGAGTGCCCCATGTTAATCCTGCGGCATCCTCATCCAGACGGTAACGCGACGTGTCGCAGATTATCGCGTCCATGTCGAGCTGGATGACTTTCGAGGGCGGCACTATTGTGACCGGACGAAACTCTTCGGCTCTTTTGAAGTCGTTCGATCAGTAAGCGATGTAGCCCGAGCGGCCATAGCACTGGTTCCCGTATTGGTCTTTGTGACGGCGCAGCCGTTGGTCCTAGGTTCGAATCCTAGCGGGCCCACTAGCTGTCTTGAGAACACTGCTGGTTGAATCTTTCGGGAGCAGTAGAGTACCGCAAGAAGGCCCCCCAGGTGATGCATAGGGGTCATGACCTCCGGTTGTCGACCCTAAAGCAGGTGTCAGAAAAGTAAGCCCTCAGCCGGGATCTGACTTCCGTCGTGCTGCAACTTTCCTTCCGGTCTCACTTGGGAACAAATTGAGAACAGAACCACCCGAATACCCTGCTGTATCGTCATGCTTGACGCAGTGAGAGGCGAGACGATTCGCCCACTATCTATTGTGTTGATTCCGTTCTCGTGTTTATCTAGCCGCTGGAACAGCCCCTGTCGTCCCCTGCCACTGCCGGTCCGGCGAGTCTTACGCAAGTGGTTCGGGCAGCAATTGAGCATCGACTTTTCGCGTCACAGACCTGACCTATATAGAATTGGCCAATTTCTCGCATGCCGTCGGGACCTGATCCAACAGGGCCCCGTTCTGGGACCGCCAACCGACCCTGAGAAGAAATGAGCAGGCGTGGAACTGTGTTCTGTTTAGCACAGACGGCCGAAGTCTCAGGTTGTTACTTTTGACTGGAACGGTCTTGGTCCCTCCCTGGATTGTTGCCACAGCCAAGTTCGATCACATGACAGGGAATCCAGGCGAGGAGCATTTCACATGAAGAGTGTTCGGATCGGTATTTTGCTGGCGGCCACCGCAGGCTTGGGTGCGTTTGCACCTGCTGGAAAGGCGCAAGCCGCCGCCGGCTCGGGATTTTCCTCCACGAACGCCGCCGCGCCCGCGCCGGACAAGCCGCAGCCACAACTCGAGCCCGTCTACCGGCGCCCGACCGAGAAAGCGAAGCTCCGGGGCTATCTATTCGACACCTTCGGCCCGTACCCGATTGCTGGAGCCATCCTGGTCGGAGCCATTGACCAGGCGGACAAAACCCCTCCGGAATGGGGACAAGGCTGGGCAGCCTACGGAGAGCGTGTCGGTTCCACCTTTGGCATCGAGACGGTAACGACGACGACTCGATATGCACTCGCGGAAGCCTTGGGGGAAGACACGCTGTATTACCCCTGTGAATGCCGAGGCGTATTTCGACGTCTGGGTCATGCGGTGATTTCAACTGTGACGGCGCGGGTTGGCCCCGAGGGCACTCGCCGTTTCTCGGTGCCGGATCTGGTGGCGCCCTACGCCGGGACGATGACTGCAGTCTATGGATGGTACCCAAGCCGCTTTAGCGCCAAGGACGGATTCCGGATGGGCAACTACGACCTGCTTGGGTTTGTGGGAGAAAATATCGCGCGCGAGTTCATCTACGGAGGACCACACACGATATTCGGGCGCGTGAATCCTCCCCTCACCCCCAAAACAGACTCGGTAGCCAGTTCGAATCCCTGAGCAACATCTATGAGCCACAACGCCAAGGTACCTCGCCTCTGGTCCAGTCAGGACGATCCGCAAGCTGCGACGCTTGCCGGGCCTGCTCTTGCTTCGCTCTGGAGACCGATCAATGAGTTGCTTGAGTGGTTTGGAGAGATCGGCATTTTTGTTTGGCAGGTCGCGCGCGCGACGGTACGACGTCCTTTCGAAGGCCGCGAACTGATCCGCCAGCTCGACGAAGTAGGGGCCAAGTCGCTGCCGATGGTGGCCATGGCGGGCGCGGCGATCGGTGCAGTTCTGGCCCTCGAGAGTCGTCACAGTTTGATTCGATTCGGCGCCAAAGCCATGCTTCCTGCCGCGATTGTTTTCTCGATCATCCACGAAACCGGTCCCGTCGTGACCGGCCTGGTCGTGAGCGGCCGCGTGGGGGCCGGCATCGGGGCGGAATTGGGATCGATGAAGGTAACCGAGCAGATCGACGCGATCGAGGCCTCCGGAGTAAATCCTTACAAGCTGCTGGCTTTCACACGCATTCTCGCCTGCGTTCTGATGCTCCCGCTGTTAACGCTCGCAGCCGATTTCGCCGGTGTGGCGACCGGTTGGATTGCGACCACCTTGGCTGAGCCGATGTCCTTTCAGAAGTTCCTCCAAGCGGGATTTGCTCGCGCCACCTTCAGCGACTTTCTTGCGCCCACTTTCAGAACCATGGTGTTCGGCCTGATCATCGGCGTAATCGCGTGCTTCCAGGGAATGCGCAGTCAGGGGGGCACCGAAGGCGTGGGCCGATCGGCGACGAGCTCGGTCGTGCTGTCTTCGTTGTTTGTCATGCTGGCCGATGTCATTTTGACGAAATTGATCCTGGTGTTCTTCCCATGATGCCCACAGACCAAGTGGTCGCGCCAACGGCAGCAGCTAGTGGCACAAACCTCGCCGCTGAGAGTGCCGGGCCAAACAATAACGGTCCGGCGATGGTTCTCAAGGGCATACACAAGTCCTTTGAAGGGCAAGTGGTCCTGAACGGGATTGATCTGACAGTTGGCAGCGGCAAGACTCTCGCGGTGCTGGGTCGCAGTGGAACCGGCAAGAGCGTCCTGCTGAGACTGATCATCGGACTGCAGAAGCCGGACTCGGGATCGATCCAGATCCACGGGCAGGAACTCACGAGCGTCGGACTTGAAGGGATCAATGAGATCAGGAAGACCATGGGATTCCTGTTCCAGCATGCGGCTCTGTACGACTCTCTCACGGTTGAGGAGAACGTCGCGTTTCCCTTGCGGCGACATTCGAAACTGACGGCACCGGAGCGTGCGGACCGCGTCAAGGAACTCCTGACTGGCGTGGGCATGGAAAGCGACCTGAAAAAAATGCCCAGCGAACTTTCCGGCGGGATGCAAAAACGAGTGGGACTGGCTCGTGCGCTCGCACTTGAGCCCAGCATCTTGCTGCTGGATGAACCGACCGCGGGACTTGATCCAATCACTTCCCGCGAGATCGACGAACTGATCCTGAAACTGCAAGAAGAACGCGACGTAGCGTCGATCGTGGTCACACACGATTTGCACAGCGCCAAGACCATTGCGGACCGAATCGTGCTGCTGCACGAAGGCAATGCGGTGATCGAAGGCACCTTCGAGGAGCTGGAGCGCAGCGACGACGAATTTGTCGCCGAATTCTTCAAACGGGATTCATAGGGAGTACATATGTCAAGAGTGGCTAGGCTGGGAGCATTCATCATTTTGACGCTGGCGATTCTGGTGGCGGGAATCTTCATCATCGGCGACCGCCAATACCTTTTCAGCAACACGTACCGGTTGAAAACACAGTTCAGCACCGTCGTCGGACTGGACGAGGGCGCTGAGGTACGCGTAGGCGGAGTCCACAGCGGCAGCGTGCGCAAGATCGAACTACCAAAGAGCCCGACCGACAAAATCACGGTGCTGATGGATGTACAGCGCTCGACCCACGACATCATCAAACAGGATTCTGTAGCTGCCATCCAGACCGAGGGCCTGCTCGGCAACGAATATGTATCGATATCCTTTGGGTCCGCCCAGGGACTGAACGTACGAGACGGCGACACGATCACCAGCCAGACGCCGCTGGTGATCGCGGACCTGATCGCGAAGACCGATGTCATCCTGGACAGCAGCAAAGCGGCAATTGACAACACGACCGTGGCAACCGCGAATCTGAAATCCATTACCCGGAAGATCGACGACGGCCAGGGAACGATCGGTGAGCTGATCAACGACAAGAAGATGTACACCGAACTGGACCAGACGACGGTTGGAATGCGTGACACCGTGGTCCATGCGCAAGCTGGGATCGCGGACTTCCAGGAAAACATGGAAGCGCTCAAGCAGAATTTCCTTCTTCGCGGATATTTCAAGAAACGCGGCTATGAGGACTCCACGGACCTGGCGAAGGATGAAATTACCACCCTGCCGGAAGCTTCCCCTCTGAAAACATTCACCTACGAGCCCAAGGGCCTGTTTGACCAGATTGATACAGCGAAGCTGAAAAACCAGAACTCCTTGAATGAGGCGGGCAAATTTCTGGCTGGCAATGAATTCGGTGTGGCCGTTATCGTCGTCTATACCGGCATGACCGGAGACGCCCAGAAGGACCTGGTGCTGACACAGGCCCGCGCGGCGGTCGTGCGCGCCTACCTGGTTGGCAACTTCGGTTTTGACGACACCCAGCTAAAAACCCTGGGTATGGGAAAGAAGACTGGTGCGAGCGCCGATTCCGGCTGGGGAGAGATCCAGATCATTGTGTACCCTGCAGGGACCGTACTTCCGGCCGAACCGCAGCCAGCCGTCGCCAATATCCCTCACCCATAACCTTTCTGCCAATGGTCGCCAAGCCGCAAGCTAGGCATCAGAGAACAGCTGGCCGCGAGGCTGCTCTTTTGCCAGGGGCGGAGGAGCGGCAGGTTCGCTGAAATCCTTCGTCCAACTCCAGTTCCGAATTTCCGGCATATCTTCGAAATGCTCCCGGATGTACGCGTGGTGCTCGTAGAGTTTCCGGTTAAACATGTCGATGGCGTCGGATGCCTGCGATCGCAGACGCGGCACATGCTTGAGCGCGTCAATCGCGAGGTGAAACCGGCTCATCTTGTTCAGCACAACCATATCGAACGGAGTGGTGGTTGTGCCCTCGTCGTTAAATCCGCGCACATGGAAGCGGGACTCATTGGACCGGCCGTGCACCATGCTATGGATCAACCAACGATATCCATGGAATGCGAAGATCACATCGACGTTTGGTGTAAACATCGCGTTGAATGAAATATTGTCCATGCCGTGGGGATGATCGTCAGGACTCATCAGCGAGTTGAGATCGACCACATTCACGACGCGCACCTTGATTCCGGGCACGTGCTTCTGTAACAGCCAGGAGGTGGCACAAGCCTCGATCGTGGGGACGTCCCCCGCGCATGCCAGCACGATATCGGGCTCACTTCCGCCGTCGTTTGTCGCAAATCTCCAGATCGACGCCCCCTGGGAGCAATGAGTGAGCGCTTCGTCACACGTGAGCCACTGCAGTTCCGGCTGCTTTCCGCAGGTAATGACGTTGACGTAATTCCGGCTCCGCAGGCAGTGGTCAAACACGTTGAGCAGGCAGTTGGAATCCGGCGGGTAGTAGACGCGAATTACCTCGCTGCGCCGCTGCAGCGCGTTGTCAACAAACCCGGGCGCCTGGTGGCTGAAACCATTGTGGTCATTTCTCCAGGCATGGCTGGTGAGCAATACATTCAGCGAGGCGATGGGCCTGCGCCAGGGATATTCCAGGCATTCCTCCATCCACTTCGCGTGTTGCGTGACCATGGAATCAACCACCTGGGCGAATGCCTCGTAGGAAGACCACATGCCATGTCGGCCGGTAAGCAGATAGCCTTCAAGCCAGCCTTCGCAGAGATGTTCGCTCAGTACCTCCATGACCCGGCCGTCAGGGGCCAGGTGGTCATCGATCGATACGATCGGCTCCATGGTGCAACGGTCGGTTGCGTCAAATGCGGCGTTGAGCCGATTGGAGTTGGTTTCGTCCGGGCAGAACAGGCGAAAATTCGCGGGGTTGAGCTTGATGACATCCCGCAGATACTCACCGAGCTTGCGCGGAGCTTCTGCCACCACCTGGCCGGGTCCAGGAATGGAGAGTCCGTATTGCGCGAAGTCTGGCAGATCGAGCGCCTTCAACAATCGTCCGCCATTCACATGGGGACTCGCGCCCATCCGTCGAGGTCCAGACGGAGCCAGGGCTGCAAGTTCGGCGATAAGGCGTCCTTCGCTGTCGAATAACTCCTCGGGCCGGTACTTCCGCATCCAGGCTTCGAGCATCTTCAGGTGCTCCGGATTCTCACAGACGGTTGAGAGTGGAACCTGGTGCGCTCGGAAAGTGCCTTCGATAGCAAAGCCATCCACTTCCTTCGGACAGGTCCAACCTTTGGGAGTGCGCAGGATGATCATCGGCCAGGATGGCCGCGACGAGTTCTTCGTCGTCCGGAACTCTCTCTGAATCTCTCGTATGCGCGCGTGGCACTGATCGAGGGCACCGGCGAGAAGTTGGTGCACGATCTCGGGGTCGTCCCCTTCCACGAAGAAGGCGGTGTAGCCCTGCCCCTGATAGAAAGCGGTCAATTCGTCATCGCTGGTCCTCGCCAGGACCGTAGGGCCGGAGATTTTGTAGCCATTCAGGTGGAGAATCGGCAGCACGGCACCGTCTCGCGCGGGATTCAGGAACTTGACCCCCTTCCAGCTTCCTTCCAGCGGGCACGTCTCGGCCTCGCCATCCCCGATGACGCATGCCACGATCAGGTCAGGATTATCGAAGGCCGCTCCAAAGGCGTGGACCAGTGAATATCCCAGCTCGCCTCCTTCATGCATCGAGTTCGGCGTGTGCGGCCCACAGTGACTCGGGATGCCTCCGGGCGTCGAAAAAGAACGGAACAGAAGACGCATGCCGTGGATGTCCTGGGTAATTTCGGGATGCACTTCACTATAGGTTCCTTCCAGGTACGCGCAGGCGTTCAGGGTCGGTCCGCCATGACCAGGGCCCGATATGTAGATGATGTTTGCATCGGTTTCGCGGATCAGCCGGTTCAAATGCACGTAGATGAAATTCTGTCCGGCGGATGTTCCCCAGTGTCCCAGCAAACGCGGCTTGATGTTCTCTCTGGTCAGCGGCTCACGCAGCAGCGGATTATCGAGCAGATAGATTTGGCCAACGCATAGATAATTCGCGGCGTACCAGTAGCGTTGCATCTTGTCCAACAAGTCGGCCGACAGCGGCCCATTCGGCTTCGCCCGGACGGCTGCGGCTTGTGTGAGTTGCGGTTTCTGTTTGATGTCAACGGCGGTGGATAGCGCAGCGTTAAACTCAAGCATCTTTGCTCCTGAAATCGCGGGGCCGGATTTGAGTGACACGTCCCGGTTGCGATTATATAAGCTTGGGGGCGCGACTCTCGCTCGAAGGTGAACCCGGCGTTAGAATTCGCTGAAAACCCGAGCAGGGCGCACCCGGAGCTCTTGCTCGCGGAAAAGCCTCACCGGGTCAGACGTTCTTCCACCCAAGTGCCTCGCCGACGTGCTGCAGGATCATTCGATCTTCGTCGGTCTTGATGACGCGCACTCTTACTCGACTCTCTTGGGACGATATGATGGCGGCGTTTGCTTCATTGCTTGCAGCATCCAGACGAACGCCCAGAAAATCCAAGCCTTCGCAGGCCCGCATGCGAACGACCGGTGCGCGTTCTCCAATTCCCCCCGCAAAGACCAGTACGTCCAGCCCTCCAAGGACTGCCGCGTATGCGCCAATGTATTTCTTTACCCGGTAGCAGAACAGATTCACAGCTTCGGCGGCCCGAGCGTCTTGCTGCATCGTGCCGAGCAGGACCTTCATATCCGCGGTCGTCCCGGAAACCCCCAGCAATCCGGATTCCTGATTCACAAGCTTGTTCGTGTCTTTCGCCGACATTTTGTTCTGCTCAAGGAGATAGAGCAGTGCGCCAGGATCGACGTCGCCGGAACGCGT
This sequence comes from Candidatus Acidiferrales bacterium, assembly GCA_036514055.1. Classification (GTDB taxonomy): domain Bacteria; phylum Acidobacteriota; class Terriglobia; order Acidiferrales; family UBA7541; genus Palsa-295. The sequence continues at coordinate 193,440 of DATBXX010000060.1, read as the reverse complement.
ACCCATCACCAATCCCTCAAGCGGCGTAAATCCCATGGAGGTGTCGACGCTCTTTCCCTGCTTGACTGCAACCATGCTTGCGCCGCTACCCAGATGCGCGATGATCACGCGTCCGTCGGCGAGTTCCCCTTCGAGCGTGCGCAGCTCGCGCATCACATATTCATAGGAAAGGCCGTGAAATCCGTACCGGAAAACGCCCTCGTCGTAGAGGTGCCGGGGCAGCGCATACATGCGCGCAACTTGTGGTAGAGAGCTGTGAAACGCGGTGTCAAAACACGCCACCTGCGGAAGTTTGGGAAGTTTCTTGGCGATAAAGCGAATTCCCTGGATCGCAGCGGGCATGTGATCGGGGTCCAGCGGTGCGAGCTTCTCGATCTCCGACAGGAATTCCGGGGTAATCCGTTGTGGTTCCTTGTATTGAGGTCCCCCCTGCACCAGCCGGTGACCCGCGGCCGCAAGTCGGGGAAGAAAGCTGTGTTCGCCAAGCCAGCCCAGTATCACGTCCAGCGCGGCGTTCGGGTCCCGGCCATCAACCGGAGCATCGAGCAAGGAAGCCCCACTCGGATCTGAAATCTTCAGACGGCTGCCTGAAACACCAGCCTGATCAACGGTCATCGAAACAAGAAGGTCGCCATCATTTCCAGCGGCATAGAGCGCTGACTTCAGGGTTGCCGACCCTCTGTTAATCGTCCAGACGTGTCTTTCGGGTGGAACGCTCATTCACTCACCATCGCGACAGGCTGGCTTCCGTTTGCACAGTTTCGCGGAAGCTTTAATCGAATTACATTTAAGGGCGCGGGAGCCGGAATTGCAAGTTGGGGCGTTGATGAATGCTTGGGAACCAGACGGCCGCAATTCCCTGCTATATGGTCAAGATACCTTGCAACTCCCCATCCTGACTGCTAAGATCTATACCGTACTGGATTAGTGCTATATGCCTCTCGGGGGGACACATCGTGGTAAGGCTCGGCAAGTTAACGGACTACGGGCTGGTCCTGATGACCTGCATTGCGCGTGACCAGAGGGCCCCACTGCGCACGGCCCGCGATCTGGCCCGCGAGTCCAAGCTCCCGCTTTCCACCGTCAGCAAGCTGCTGAAGGAGCTGTTGCAGAGTGGCCTGTTGATTTCTCACCGCGGCATCAAGGGTGGTTACATCCTGGCGCGGGAACCGCAAGAGATTTCGGTGGTTGAGATGATCGCGGCGATCGAGGGGCCGATGGCCCTCACCGAATGCAGCACCGAGGTCACCGGGTTGTGCAACCTCGAACCGTGCTGCCCGATCAAGAGCAACCAGCAAATCATCAATCAGGCGGTGCGAGGTGTGCTTGAGAAGATCACGCTCTCTGACCTGATGCATCCCATGCACCTCACGAACATTAAAGATGCCCGTGGCAAGCTTGTGACCACCATTGCATCTGGGGGAATTCAATGAGTTCGAACACCGAAGCAATCCGGGAGCTGGCGCAGCAGGAATACAAATGGGGCTTCGTTACCGATATCGGCGAAGACCGCGCGCCCAAGGGCCTGAGCGAAGAAATTATCCGCTTCATCTCGGCAAAGAAGAATGAGCCGGAGTTCATGCTGGAATGGAGGCTCAAGGCGTTCCGGTACTGGATGACGCTTGAAAAAGCCCAGGCGGAGCCGAAGTGGGCCAATGTTCACTACCCGCCCATCGATTACCAGGCCATCTCCTACTATTCCGCGCCGAAGCAGAAGCCGAGTCTGAACAGCCTCGATGAGCTCGATCCCGAGCTCTTGCGCACCTACGAAAAGCTCGGCATTCCGCTCGCAGAGCAGAAGATGCTCGCGGGGGTTGCCGTCGATGCCGTATTCGACAGCGTCTCTGTCGCCACCACGTTCAAGGGAAAATTGAGCGAAGTCGGAGTGATCTTCTGTTCATTTTCCGAGGCCGTGCAGAAGCATCCCGACCTGGTGAAGAAGTATCTCGGCTCCGTCGTACCCCACACGGATAATTTCTTCGCCGCTCTGAATGCCGCCGTGTTCACCGACGGGTCGTTCGTCTACGTGCCCAAGGGCGTCAAGTGCCCCATGGAACTGTCCACCTACTTCCGCATCAATGCCGCCGAGACCGGTCAGTTCGAGCGCACCCTGATTGTCGCCGACGAAGGCGCTTCGGTCAGCTACCTGGAGGGCTGTACGGCTCCGATCCGCGACGAGAACCAGCTGCACGCCGCGGTCGTCGAACTGGTCGCGCTCGACGACGCGCAGATCAAGTACTCCACGGTGCAGAACTGGTATCCGGGAGACAAGAACGGCAAGGGCGGTATCTATAATTTCGTCACCAAGCGTGGCGCGTGCCGCGGCAAGAACTCCAAGATCTCCTGGACGCAGGTTGAAACAGGCTCGGCCATTACCTGGAAGTATCCGAGCTGCATCCTGCAGGGTGACAACTCGGTCGGTGAGTTCTATTCGGTCGCGCTCACCAATAATTACCAGCAGGCGGACACGGGCACGAAGATGATTCACATCGGCAAGAACACGCGCAGCACGATCGTTTCCAAGGGCATTTCCGCCGGCCACGGGCAGAACACCTATCGCGGCCAGGTCAAGATCATGAAGGACGCCACGGGCGCCAGGAACTATACGCAATGCGACTCGCTGCTGATCGGCGACAAATGCGGCGCACATACGTTCCCGTACATCGAGGTGAAGAATTCGACAGCGCGCATGGAGCATGAAGCGTCCACTTCGAAGATCGGCGAGGATCAGATGTTCTATCTCCGCCAGCGCGGGCTGAAAGCCGAAGACGCTGTGTCCATGATCGTCAACGGATTCTGCAAGCGCGTGTTCCGTGAGCTGCCGATGGAATTCGCCGTCGAAGCGCAAAAACTGCTGAGCGTTAGCCTGGAAGGCAGCGTCGGCTGACAACTGGCTCGTCGCGTACCCAACGGACGTTTCGGCAATCGAATTCGCAGACGAAAAGGAAAAACACCGAATGAGTTTGCTCGACATCAAGGATCTCAGGGTCAGGGTTGAAGATCGCGAGATCCTCAAAGGCGTCAACCTCCAGATGAATGCAGGCGAGGTGCACTCGATCATGGGGCCGAACGGGTCCGGAAAAAGCACGCTCGCGCAGGTACTGGCCCGCCGTGAGACCTACAACGTGACCGGCGGCGAAGTCTTGTTCAACGGTAAGGATCTGCTCGCGATGAAGCCGGAGGAAGCTGCGTGCGAAGGGCTGTTCCTTGCCTTCCAGTATCCCGTCGAAATTCCCGGGATCAGCAACGCCTATTTTTTGCGCTCGGCACTCAACGCCATCCGCAAATATCGTGGCCTTGAAGAAATGGACGCGATGGATTTTCTTCCGATGTTGCGCCAAAAGCTGAAGCTGCTCGACATGGACGACAAGCTGCTGAACCGCTCGGTGAACGAGGCCTTCTCGGGCGGCGAAAAGAAGCGGAACGAAATACTGCAGATGGCGGTGCTCGAGCCGAAACTCGCTATTCTGGACGAAACCGATTCCGGTCTCGACATCGATGCGCTGCGGATCGTCGCCGAGGGCGTCAACGCCATGCGCAATCCCGACCGTGCGATTCTGGTGGTAACTCACTATCAGCGGCTGCTCAACTACATCGTGCCGGATCGCGTTCACGTGTTGGTCGAGGGCCGGATCGTCCGCTCCGGAGGACCTGAACTGGCGCTGGAACTGGAAGACAAGGGCTACGCGACGTACGAAGCGGGAGCTGGAGCCGGCGCCTAATCCGGCGCAAACAAGAGATGGGGAGCGACCGAGTGGCGGCAGCAAGCCAAGCAATTGCGAAATACGCGGAAAGCTTCGGCGGATTCGAGCAGTCCGCCGCGAGTCACGAACTTTCGTGGCTGCGAAAGCTTCGCCAGGACGGCTTCGCCCGTTTCAGGGAAGTTGGATTTCCGACGACCCGCGATGAGGACTGGCGCTTCACGAATCCCGGCGCGATCGCGCAGGTTCCCTTCCGGCTGGTGCGCAACGGCCATTCCCTGCCCCCACAGAAAGATATCGACCCGTTTCGAATGCCAGGCGCCGGCAGTCAACTCGTGTTCGTCAATGGACACTTTGCGCCGGGACTGTCCTTGGTCGGCAAGTTGCCCGCCGGAGTAACAGTTTCGAACCTTGCGGCTGAGATCGCACGCAATCCGGGAGCAATCGAGAAGCATCTGGGCCGTTATCTCAACATGCAGCGTGATGCCTTTGGCGCCTTGAACACGGCATTTCTGGAGGACGGCGCCTACGTACACATCGCCAAAGGGGTAATTCTTGAGGCCCCGGTCGCGATTCTGTTTGTTTCAACCGAGCAGGATTCTCCGGCGGTGAATCATCCGCGCAATCTGATCGTGGCAGAGGAGAACAGCCAGGCGACGATCGTCGAAGACTATGTCTCGCTCGGTGGCGGGCAGGCTCTGTGCAACACGGTGACCGAACTGGTCGCAGCAGACCACAGCATGATTTCGCACTACATGATCGAGCGCGAGCACACCGGCGCCTTCAACGTTTCCACGCTCCGCATCCAGCAAGGAAGGACGGCGGACGTCTCCTCGCACTCAGTGCTTCTAGGCGGAGCGCTGGTGCGGAATAACGTCCATCCGGTCCTTGCCGGTGAAGGCGGCGAGTGCCTCATCAACGGACTTTTCATCGGCAACGGCCGCCAGCACCTGGACAACTACATGCTGGTCGAGCATGCGAGCCCCCATTGCGGCAGCCGGCAGTTCTACAACGGTATTCTCGATGGCCACGCGCACGGGGTGTTTCACGGACGCATTATCGTGCATAAGGACGCGCAAAAGACCGACGCGAAGCAAACCAACCGCAACCTGCTGCTTTCCGATAGCGCACAGATCGACACCAAGCCTCAGCTTGAAATCTATGCCGATGACGTGAAGTGCACGCACGGCGCAACCATCGGACAGATGGAAGAGAACGCCCTGTTTTATCTGCGCTCGCGCGGCATCGACGAAATGTCTGCACGCAGGCTGCTGCTGGTGGCGTTCGCAAGCGAATGCATGGACCGCATGAAGGAAGGCCCGGTGCGCACGCATGTTGAGAAGCTGATCCACGACCACGCGTTTCGTCTAGCGGCTGCGTCCCTGGGGCGAGTCGCATGACCACCGCTGCGAGAAAGCTCGATGCCCAGCTGGGTCCGGTTCCCGCTACTCGCGGCTTTGACGTCGAGCGAGTTCGCGCCGATTTCCCGATCCTGCGGCAGAAAGTTCACGGGAAGCCGCTGGTTTATCTGGACAACGCCGCCACGTCCCAGAAACCGCGCGCGGTGATTGACGCAATTGTTCGCTACTACGAGGGAACCAACGCGAATATCCACCGCGGCGTGCATTACCTTTCAGAAACGGCGACCGCGGACTACGAGGCAGCGCGCCAGATCGCGCAGCGATTTATCAATGCTCCGCACGCCCATGAAGTCATTTTCGTGCGCGGCACAACCGAAGGCATCAATCTGGTCGCGCAAACATTCGGTCGTGCCCGTGTCCAATCCGGCGACGAAGTGCTGATCACCGCCATGGAGCACCATTCCAATATCGTGCCGTGGCAGATCTTGTGCGGCGAAAAAGGCGCGAAACTCCGCGTCGCTCCGATCAACGACCAGGGCGAGCTGCTGCTGGATGAATTTGAACGATTGCTTGGTCCGCGAACCAAACTGGCCGCCGTCACGCACGTGTCCAACGCGCTCGGCACGATCAACCCGCTGAAGCGAATGATCGAGCTTGCGCATGCCCGCGGCGTGCCGGTTCTGGTGGACGGCGCACAGGCCGTGCCGCATATGCAGGTGGACGTTCAGGCGCTGGACTGCGACTTCTACACATTTTCCGGCCACAAAGTGTACGGGCCGACCGGGATCGGCGTGTTGCATGGCAAGTCGGCGCTGCTGGACGCCATGCCGCCCTACCAAGGCGGCGGCGACATGATCAGCTCGGTCACGTTTGAAAAGACCAGCTACAACAAGCTGCCCTACAAATTCGAAGCCGGCACTCCGGACATCGCTGGGGTGATCGGTCTGGGCGCCGCGCTCACCTACGTAAACAGCCTCGGCATCGCGAACATCGGCACCCACGAGCACGACCTGCTGGTGTATGCAACCGGTGCGGTGTCATCGATCCCGGGAGTTCGCGTAATCGGCACAGCGAAGGAAAAGGCCGGCGTGGTTTCGTTCGTGATCGAGGGCGTACATCCGCACGACATCGGCACAATTCTTGATCAAGAAGGAATCGCCATTCGCACCGGGCACCACTGTTCCCAACCGCTGATGGAGCGCTTTGGCATCCCGGCTACCGCACGCGCGTCGTTTGCCGCATACAACACCCGCCAAGAAGTCGACGCACTGGTTCGCGGAATCGGAAAAGTGCGGGAGGTATTTGCCTGATGTCTGACTTGCGCGATCTTTATCAGGACGTAATCCTGGAGCACAGCAAGACGCCGCGAAACTATGGCGAGCTGCCTGCTGCCAACCACAAGGCCGAGGGGTTTAACCCCCTCTGCGGCGATCGCTTCACCGTGTACGTCACGCTTGAGGGCGACGTGGTCCGCGACATCAGCTTTCAAGGTTCGGGTTGCGCGATCTCAAAGGCGTCTGCGTCCATGATGACGCAATCCGTGAAGGGCAAGACATTGGCCGAGGCGGAGAAGATTTTTGAGCGCTTCCATGAGATGGTGACCGGGCAATCTCCTGCAACCGACAATGAATCGGGGCTGGGAAAACTGACCGTGTTTTCTGGCGTCTCGGAGTTCCCCGTTCGCGTCAAGTGCGCCACACTCGCGTGGCACACCCTGAACGCCGCGCTCGAAGGCCAGCAGGACGCTGTTTCGACGGAGTAACCAGGAATGTTCCGGTGAGTGAATTCATTCAACTCAAGCGCGAGTGCGCGGCGATCGCAATTCCCAGCGGCAACCCCTCGATTCTGCCTGCGGGCGCCGGCGTGAGCGTTATGCAATTCCTCGGCAGTAGCTGGACGGTCACCAGCGCTCATGGAATGTTTCGCATCGACGTCAAGGATGCGGACGCGCTCGGGCTTACGCCTCCCCAGGCAACCGAAGCGCCTGCAGGCGAACCGGCTGCCTTCAGCGAAAAGATGGTCTGGGACCAGTTGAAAACGGTGTTCGACCCCGAAATTCCCGTCAACATCGCCGACCTCGGGCTCATCTACTCCTGCGTGACCAAGCCGCTTGAGCAGGGCGGCAATCGTATCGAGATCAAGATGTCCATGACCGCCCCGGGTTGCGGCATGGGCGGGGTTCTGAAGGCCGATGTCGAGGGCAAGCTTTCAAAGCTGCCCGGCGTGAAGGAAGTGGACGTCGAGATCGTGTTCGAGCCGCCATGGGGTCCGGCGCGCATGTCCGAGGCAGCCAAACTGCAGCTCGGATTTGATCTCTAGCTGGTGGGCTCAAGGCCGGGTCGCGCTTTTTCGTGCGTCGCGGCTGTGGATTTCGCGCCATGATGCGCCAGCAGCGTGCGTGCGCCTGTCCAAACGAGCTGCAGACCCGCGAAAATCGCAATCAGCGCTATCACGACTTTCAACTTTCGCGCGGGCACGCGCTTTGCGAGCAAGCATCCGATCACCACTCCGGGAATTCCTCCTTCGAGCAATCGCCCGAGCACCGAAGTGCTGATCGAACCGAATTTCCAGTGAAACGCACTACCGAGCACCGCCAGTACCAGACCGAACAGAATGTCGGTCCCGACCACCTCCGGCGGCGTCAGTTCGGAATAATTGAGCAGCAGAACGGTTCCCAGAGCGCCCGCGCCGGCGGACGAGAAACCGGCTTCGATTCCGATGGGGAGTGCAAGCCAGGGAAGCCAGCTGGAATTCTTGCGCGCAAATCCCTGGTACTGAACGCGAGGAATGAAGGTAACGCTTGAGGATGCGGTCAACAACAGCCCGAGCAGGATGATCACGGTGGGACTGCTCGCGTCGGTGCTAAGCAACTGAAGGCCGTAGGTGCCGATCGCAAGGCCGGGAACGGCGCCGAGCGATAGCAGCCACAAATAGCGCCAGTGGATGTGGCGGCCGGCCAGGTAGAACGGGCCGGCAATCAGGCGCAGAACCCCCGCAAACACGAACGCGGTTCCCACGGCGGAGCCGGCCGGCAGTCCGACGATCAGGACCAGCGCCGGCACCGTGAAGCTGCCACCGCCGATTCCGGTCAGGCCCACTGCGAGCGCGATGAGGAAGCCGATCAGATACTGCATTAATCAGACCGCTTCGACTCAGTGTGAATCCCGCACTCAAGTTTTGCTCCGCCCCATCTGCCAGATCGCGGATCGGCCCCAGCCGCCGGGATCGCCGTGCACGGCTCGCAGCCGATGCTGAGGTAGCCCGCGTCGTAGAGCGGGAGATATTCTATTTTCTCGCGCGAAGTATGCTCCCACACCTGGCCCCAGGTCCATGCGGCGAGCGGACTCGCCTTCACCAGCACCTTGCCGCTCGGCAGCTCGTGATGCTCGACGACTTTGAGATTCCTGCGCGTGGGGGATTGCTCGCGGCGAAGCCCGGTGAACCAGACATCGAATTCCTGAAGCGCCCCGAATAACGGCTCGACCTTGCGTAAATGGCAGCATCGTCCGGGATCGGTACGATTGAGAATTCCGAACGCGGCTTCCTGTTCAGGAACGGATTGTTTCGAGGCAAGATTCCGCACGTTCAAATTCCATTCACGGGCCATGCGGTCGCGGTACGCGTAGGTTTGGGCGAAATGATAGCCGGTATCAAGGAACAGGACGGGAATGTTTGGCAGCCGTTTGCGCAGCAGGTCCAGCACAATCATATCCTCGGCCTGAAAGCTGCAGGTAATGCAGACCGAGCCTTTGTTGACAGCAGCTCTGTTCTCCGCGAGCAGGCGATCGATGACCCCTTCGGCAGAAAGCGTCTCGAATTCCTGGGCGAGGGCCGGCGCGGTCATGATTTCCCCTTCTCGGGCTCAGAATACGTGTCGCGCCACTTGCGCAGGACTTTCATGATCCGGTCAACCGCTTCCTCATCGGTATCGTCGGTAATGCGCACGGCAAAAAATGAATCGGGCCCAAAAATTGCGCGGACCACCTGTTTCTGGTCCGTGCCGTCGTCCAGCGGGCAGAATACCGTGATGTAGCCGGACAAGCGAAACGCTTTTGCGACCGTCACCAGCTCGTGCGATAGAAAATCGTTCGGCCCGGCCAGTTGCACCTGCCAGCCCTCGTCAAATAGCCTGCGCTCGACAAGCTCGGCCACGTGAGGGCGGCCTTTCAGCCAAACCGCAGCCGCGGGATGGCCGAATCGCAGGATTCGCTCCTGTTTCGTGCTGTGCCTGCGATGGGCGGCCTGCGCCCGCGAACCATGCGGCGGATCGATTGCCCGATCGATGATTCCTGCGGCGACCGTGGCGTTCGTCAACGGGTCAATGACAATGAAGCTGCCGGTGATCCGGTTCAGACGATACGGATCAAAAAACAACGGCAGAGTCGTTTTCACGTCCACCGCGGCGATTTCGTTCAGATCAAGCTTGGTTGCCGGTCCGTGCTCAAGCGTGTTGATATCGACGCGATACCGGATCTGGTTGATGCGCGCGCGAACGGTGCGCGTGGTGTGTTTCAGGACATAAATCTTGTGAGGATCCAGAGGCTCTGAATGCATCCACACGACCGTCGCCTGGAACTCCGTTCCGGACGAGGGGGGACTCGCCTCGCCGACCAGCATGTCGCCTCGGCTAAGATCAATCTCATCTTCCAGTGTGATGGTGATCGAGTCTCCCGGGGCAGCCGATTCAGGCTCGGCTTCAAACGCAACGATGGATTTCACCTTGGTCTTGACGCGGGACGGCATGGCCACGACAGTCGCGCCGGGCTGGAGTTCTCCAGAGACGAGCTGTCCCGCAAATCCACGGAAGCTTGCGTCGGGCCGGATCACGTACTGCACCGGAAAACGCAACGGACCGGAAGCCGAGCCGAGCCCCGCAGGGATCGATTCCAGGTGCTCCAGCAGCGGAGGCCCTTCAAACCAGGGCATGCGCTTGCTTCGTCTTACGACGTTGTCGCCTTCCAGCGCGCTGACGGGCACGGCATAGACGTTGCGAATCCCCAGATGATCTGCGAACTCGCGGAACTCGGCGGAGATGCGATCGAAAACTTCCTCGGAAAAGCCGACGAGGTCCATCTTATTGACCGCGGCCACGATATGCTCGACGCCGAGCAGATGCGCGATGTAGGCGTGGCGCCGGGATTGTCGCAGAACGCCTTTGGTCGCGTCCATCAGGACCACGGCAGCTTCAGCAGTCGAGGCCCCGGTGGCCATATTGCGGGTGTACTGCTCATGGCCAGGCGTATCGGCGATGATGAATTTTCGGCGCGGAGTGGAAAAATAACGGTAGGCGACATCGATGGTGATGCCCTGCTCGCGCTCAGCCCTCAGGCCGTCGGTGAGCAGCGAAAAATCGATCGGACCGCCGGAACGATTGATCTTGCTCTTCTGCACCGCAGCAAGCTGATCCTCGAAAACGGACTTGCTGTCATACAGCAGGCGCCCGATCAGCGTGGACTTGCCGTCGTCCACGCTTCCGGCGGTTGAAAACCGCAGCAAGCCAAGCGACTGTGTGAGCGATCCGGCGGCGCCCGGGGCTTCAAAGGGTGCAGTGGAGGCTGAGGGCGCGTCGGTGGGTTCTGGGGTCGCAGTAGACATCAGAAATAACCCTCGCGCTTCTTGATTTCCATCGATCCCTCTTCGTCGTGGTCAATGGCGCGGTTTTCGCGCTCGGAACGGCGAAACGAAATCATCTCGTCGATGATTTTCGGGACCGTATCGGCATCAGAGCGGATTCCTCCAGTGCACGGCGCGCACCCGAGCGAGCGCATGCGGCACTTCACTATCTCGGTCCTCTCGCCGGGAAGAGCCCTCACGCCGGCCTGGAGCAGCAAAATCTGCTCGCCGCGCACGATGGCTTCGCGTTCCTTCGCAAAGTAGAGCGGAACGATCGGAATCTTCTCTGCGTGAATGTAGAGCCAGACGTCGAGCTCGGTCCAGTTCGAGAGCGGAAACACGCGGATGCTTTCGCCCTTGTGATGACGGCTGTTGTACAGGTTCCAGAGTTCCGGGCGCTGGTTCTTCGGATCCCATTGGCCAAGCGAATCGCGGAAGGAATAGACGCGCTCCTTGGCGCGCGACTTTTCTTCGTCGCGTCGGGCTCCTCCGAATGCTGCGTCGAAGCCTCCTTCGGCGAGGCCGTCCAGCAACGAGCGGGTCTTCAGGAAGCCGCAGCACTTCTGCGTGCCAAGCGCATAGGGGTTGGCGCCATCGTCAAGCGCCTTCTGGTTCTTATGCACGATCAGGTCGACGCCAACGTGCTTGGCGTACCAGTCGCGGAATTCGATCATCTCCGGGAATTTGTAGCTCGTGTCAATGTGCAGCAGCGGAAACGGAATCTTGCCGGGATAGAACGCTTTCTGCGCGAGGCGCAGCATAACCGAGGAATCCTTACCGATCGAGTACAGCATCACCGGATGCGCAAACTCAGCCGCAGCCTCGCGCAAGATGAACATGCTCTCGGCTTCGAGCGTTTTTAGGTGATCCAGTTGGCTTACCACGGCCACGGTTTCGTCCTTGCCGTACAGTTCCAGTTTGAAGTCGCTCACAGCCATAAAAAATCCCGCCTCCCGGTTTAGCTCCGAGGGCGGGTTGGGTTCAAGACTGGCTTTTATGGGAACCTAGTCCATGAACTCCTGCGCCCCCGCAGACGTACAGGCCCGTGACTTGCTACAACACGTTGTCGGGAGCATCGAATTCATAGTGTACCAAATCAGTCTAGTCTGGCTGGATGTCAGTGTCAACCCGAGCGCCGACAGCGTGTTATCGGCGCCGCGGGCTCTCCCAAATGCCGGGGTTCCCCCCAATGCAGAGCCAAGCGAGCACGCACCGGTCCCAACCAACCGTTGACGCCAGAGCGCGGAATGCGTTAGAAACATTGGTGATGGCCAACGCAACTCGACCTTCCCGCCTGCTAAGCCCTCGCGATGCAGCGAAGATCCTGGGAATCAGCTATCCCACGCTGAAGCAATGGATTTACAAGAAAAAGATCCGCACGGTGACGACGGCCGGGGGTCATCACCGGGTTCCCGAGTCCGAGCTGGACGAATTTCTGCACCTGCACTCCGAGCGACTGCCGGTCGAGTCTCGACGGCCGAATTTCCGCCAAATCAGCGGTCGGAATCAGCTAGCCGGGCGAGTTACTGAAATTAAGGTTGACGGGCTGATCGCGCAAATTGCTCTGTCGATCGGCGGCCAGAAAATCACCTCCATCATCACCTCCGATGCGGTCCGCGAAATGCGCCTCAAAGTGGGAGACAAGGCCGCGGCGCTGATCAAATCAACCGAAGTGATGATCGTTCGCATCTAACTCGCGCTCGTCTTCTCCACCCACACCCCCAGGATGGGCATTCCCTGAAAAGGATGAACCGGATTTGACGTAACGCTCGCAATCGTGTTAATTCGTATGACGCGCTGCCGGCTCGTCTTTCCCATGCGCCACAGAAATCCGGAGGTTCCTCATGATCCGCAAGATTCCGACGTCGCTCGTGGCTGTGGTGCTGGCAGTCTCGTTTTTCACGGCAGGCAGCTTCCCGGGCAGCTCGCAATCGCAATCGGGCAAGGCCGACCTGACGGTATCGGCGGCCATCAGTCTGAAAGATGCACTGGATGAAGCCAAGCAGACCTACATCGCGGCGAACCCAAGCGTGAACATCGCCGCGAACTACGGGGCCTCCGGCACACTTGAGATTCAGATCGAGCAGGGTGCTCCGGTCGACGTCTTTCTTTCGGCCGCGCCCAAGCAGATGGATTCGCTTGAAACCAAGGGATTGGTCCTTGAGGGCACCCGGCGGGATCTGTTGCGGAACGAGGTGGTTCTCATCGTCCCGAAGGACTCCTCTGCTGGAATATCGTCGTTCCAGGATCTTACACGGGCGAGCGTGAAACAGGTGGCGCTGGGCGAACCAGTGACCGTACCTGCCGGGCAGTACGCGAAAGAAGTGCTGACGTCGCTTGGGATCTACGACGCCGTGAACTCCAAAGCGGTCCTCGGAAAAGATGTGCGCCAGGTGCTGACGTACGTGGAAACCGGAAATGTGGATGCCGGCATCGTGTACGCGACCGACGCGATGTCGTCGGCAAAAGTGAAAATCGTGGCTACCGCTCCGGCCAAATCGCACTCGCCGGTAATCTACCCCGCAGCGGTCATCAAGGCTTCCAAGAACCCTGCCGCCGCGCGGGCGCTGCTGGATTTTCTCGCTAGCCCGAGGGGGCTGGCCATATTTCAGAAGTACGGATTCACTCCGGCCACTCCGTAATCCAACCGACGGGCACGCCATGGGCCGGCGCTAGGCGATGCGCCGCTCCACGGCCAGGCCAATCGCACGAATTTCCTTCATCAGCTGCGTGAACTGATCCGGGTAGAGCGACTGCACGCCGTCCGATAGGGCGCGCTCAGGATCTGGATGCACCTCGATGATCAGCCCGTCGGCGCCGGCGGCAACCGCCGCGCGGGCCATGGCCGCTACCTTGTCGCGCTTTCCGGTGCCGTGCGACGGGTCAGCAACCACCGGCAGGTGCGAGAGGCTCTTTAGCACGGGAATTGCGGAGATATCCATGGTATTGCGCAGCGCGGTTTCAAACGTGCGGATTCCCCGCTCACACAAGATCACTTTGTAGTTTCCTCCTGCCATTACGTATTCCGCGCTGAGCAGCAACTCTTCGATCGTCGCAGACATTCCGCGCTTCAGAAGCACGGGTTTGTCCACTTCACCCAGCCCACGCAGCAAGTGATAGTTCTGCATGTTGCGCGCTCCGACCTGCAAGACGTCGACGAACGGGAGCATGATTTCGATTTGCGACGGGTCCATGACTTCGCTCACGACCAGCAAGCCGTTTTTGTCGGCCGCGTCGCGCATCATCTTTAGACCCTCGATGCCAAGGCCCTGAAAGCTGTAGGGCGATGACCGCGGCTTGAACGCTCCGCCGCGCAGCAGCTTCGCGCCGGCCTTGGCCACGCTTGCAGCGATGCTCGCGATCTGTTCTGGACTTTCCACCGCGCACGGCCCGGCAGCAACAACGACTGCCGTTCCGCCGATCGTCACGCCCTTTCCAAGGTCCAGCACCGTGCCCTCCGGTCGCACGCTTCGCGCGGCAAGCTTATAAGGGTGCGAGATCCGCACGATTTCTTCCACTCCCGGCGCGGAACTGAGAGCAAGCAATTCCTCGCGGCGGCGGTCACTGTTTCCGACGACGCCGATCACGGTCCGCTCCTTGCCGCGGATCAGGTGGGCTTCATAGCCGCACTCCTTGATCCGTTCGACGATATGATTGATGTCGTTGTCGCTTGCCCCACCCAGCATATTGAAGATCATTTTCAAGTCCTCGCAGGTTGCTCAGATTTCGTGCTGTCGGAAAGCGGCGCGGAAACGTAGCATCCCAGAATCCGCAGGTCCACGACCAGGCTTTCAAGCTCCGCGAGCGCCGCTGCGACTTCCGGATCGCGCCTGGACGCTTGCAGGTCCAGATAAAAACGGTATTGCCAGGGGCTCCCGTGCACTGGCCGGCTCTCGATCTTCATCAGGTTGACATTCCGCCGCGCAAACGGTTCCAGCGAATGAACCAGGGCGCCGGGACGATGGTCGAGCTGAAATACCAGCGAAAGTTTGTCCGCGTTCCGTGGGAAATCCTGCGAAGTCGAAAGAAGCAGAAAGCGGGTGTAATTCTCGGTGTTGTCTTCCAGATGCTCGCGCAGAATCACGCCGCCATAAATCTCGGCAGCGCGGCGGCCTGCAATCGCTGCGCGCCTCGGGTCGCCTGCGCGAACCACGGCGCGCACGCTGCCGGCTGTATCCTCTGTCACCACTCGCTTCAAGCCCGGATTGGCGATGAAGAACTGCTCGCACTGCGCAAGTGCAACCGGGTGTGATTCAACCACCGCGACATCGCCCAGGGTCCCACCAGGCGCAGCAATCAGGTTGTGTGCGATCGGTATGATCACCTCGGCCAGAATATTCAATTGGCTGTCGACCAGCAGATCGAAGGACCTGTGAACCGAACCCGCCAAACTGTTTTCAATCGGAGCGAGGATATAGTCGGCCAGGCGGTCGTCGATTGCGCTGAAGGCGGCCTCAAAGGTCGGCCGCGGCACGAGCGACACCTGGTCGCCAAGCAGCTTCACGGCCGCCTCCTCGCTGAAGGCGCCTCGCTCCCCCTGAAACGCCACGCGCGCGTTTTTCGCGACGCTCATTTTCGCCCTGGCCGCCTGGGCGGCCGCTGCGGGACTCCGCCGAAACCGTGCAGTTGCTGTGTGCGAATGGACTCGTCCAGGATCACTTGATAGATTTTCGCCACCGAGTCGATCGCAAGGGGACCGGGGTTCAGGCTTTTCATGCGGGCAAGGATTTCCTGTTCTCTTGCCGGGACACGGAGCGCGGCGCCTTCGTCGTCCTTCAATCTGCCCACTTCCAGAGCCAGCTCCGTGCGGAGATTCAGAAGATGCAGCAGGGCCGTATCGATCGCGTCGATTTTGCCTCGCCAGTCGGTGATTTTCATGGGACTCGCGTCGCCTCCCCGGCGTTGAGCCGGAACAATAAAAAAGCCGCGCCCTCATTTCGAGGTTCGCGGCCGGTATTCGAAACTTTGAGCGGCTTCTAGCTGCTGGTCTTGTCCGCGCGCGTTTCGCCGGCCCGCTCCCCCGCGAAGGAGAAGCGGTACGTAAAGGCGAAATAGCTAGAGTACATTTGCATCACGCGCTCTCGGCTATCCTTTGCAGAACGTTCCGACTTGCAGCTGGAACCGCAACTATACAAAACGCCTTCAGGACACGTCAAGCATCGTTTGAACCGATAGCGCTTTCGTTCCCATTCCCGTTGGCGGTCACCGTTATCCGCGAGAAAAACCCGCCGCTAATTCTCGGGTTAGCCGAGCCGCAGAAATTTCTTTGCAACCGGTCGAATTCTCACCTGACCACAGGGGCGAAAAATCTCCGCTGCCCACGCTTTCCGCCTTCGACCGCAACGGCGCCATGGCCGCGGCCGCCAGGGGAAACGCTGGCGCGAGAGGGCTGATCGGACCAAGTTCCTTCATGATGCGATTCACAATCCCGCGAGCGGGACCGCCGCTGAATAGATTCGTAACTGCGGTGTGGTGCGCCCGCTCGCTTTTTAGCGCGGCGCGATGCACGGCGCTGGTGGTCGCCTCCATACACAGCAGGTAGGACGTGCCAACCTGAACTCCGGCGGCGCCCAGTGAGATCGCGGCCGCTACAGTTTTCGCATCCACAATGCCGCCAGCAGCGATTACGGGAATCTTCACAGCCCGCAGGATCTGGGGCAATAGCGCAAGAGTGCCAGTTTGTTCGGTCAGATCGTCGGATAAAAAAATTCCGCGATGCCCACCGGCTTCAAGACCCTGGGCAATGATGGCATCGGCACCGTGCGCTTCAAGCCATCGCGCCTCGTCTACGGTCGTTGCCGAGGAAACCACCCGGGCGCCCCATCTTTTTACTCGCTTGAGCAAATCTGCTGCCGGCAGGCCAAAGTGGAAGCTCACTACGGCGGGCTCGAACTCGCTCAGCAGATCGGCCGCTTCGGCGTCGAATGGCACACGCGGTCGGCCGGGGCCGACTGCGTTCATATCCAGGCCAAACTCCCTGTAGTAGGGAGAAAGCGCCGCCCGCCAACCGGCTTCCCGCTCGGGGCTCGGAGTCGGAGGCTTATGGCAAAAGAAATTCACGTTATACGGGCGCGACGTGTGCGCCTTGACCTGCGCGAGCTCATCACGCAACCCCTCATGGCTCAGCATGGCGCACGGCAGCGATCCCAGTCCACCCGCGTTGGAGACCGAGACGGCAAGCGCACTTCCCTGCACGCCAGCCATGGGCGCCTGGATAATCGGCAGCTCCGTTCCGAGGAGGTTTTGCAGTGTCATCGTAGGCTCGGCGGCCGACTACGCGCACCGGACAAAAAACAATTGCGCGGGCAAGAACATGTTGTACGCCGCGCGCATGACCGAGTCAACCTGCGTGGAAGCAGAAGCTAGGCAGTGCCGCGCTCGATGTGAGCGGGGTCATAAAAGAGCCTTATACCGGAAGCAATAATTGGAAATTTGACTTATCTGCCGGAATTGGGCTTACTGGGTTGCGCGGCGCCGTGTTTACTGCGAGCGAAGGTTGAAAGCCTAGGAAACCGATTGTCCATTGTGGGATGAGACGCTACTCTATGACGCGACCAATCAGCGATTCCGTATACGTAATCGTAGGGTGGGGGCCGCCGGTCTAAGCCACGCTTAGGCGAATGCGCCCCGCACCTGGAGACAGGTCGCGGGGCTTTTTTGTTGCAGACAGACCAAACGAGACAGGCTTCCGGCGCCGGGGCCCCTGGCATGTGGATCGGGCTGAAGCGGGGTTGAGACCTCGGCCATCGGGTGCGGATCATGGGAAAGGCCGATTTGAAATGCAGAGCGACGCAATAAAAAAAGGAATCGCACGGGCGCCGGCCCGCGCAATGCTGAAGGCGACCGGGTTGACCGATGCGGATCTTGCGCGACCGCTGGTGGCCGTGGCCAACACCTGGAGCGACGTGACTCCCTGCAACTTCCACCTGCGAACCCTTGCGGAGAAGGTAAAGCAAGGTATCCGCGCGGCGGGCGGCACGCCTATTGAATGCAACACCATCGTCGTGTCCGACGGAATCACCATGGGCACCGAAGGCATGAAGGCATCTCTGGTTTCGCGCGAAGTGATCGCTGATTCGATCGAGCTATTTGTGCGCGCGCATGCGTTTGACGCGGTCGTTGCGATTTGCGGCTGCGACAAGACCATACCCGGAACAGTGATGGCCCTTGCGAGGCTCGACATTCCGGGGCTCGTGCTCTATGGCGGCTCGATCATGGCCGGGAGATTCCAGGGGCACGATGTCACGATTCAAGACGTGTTCGAAGCGCCCGGGGCGTTCGCGGCAGGCAAGATGACCGCGCAGCAGGTGACGGAACTGGAAGACGGAGCCTGCCCGGGAGCGGGCGCATGCGGAGGTCAGTTCACCGCCAATACCATGGCCACTGCGATTACGTTCCTCGGAATTTCTCCCATGGGAGCGAACGAAGTTCCCGCCGTTGATCCGCGCAAACTGGAAGTTGCCTTCGATTGCGGCAAGACCGTGATGGAACTCCTGGGTCGAGACATTCGTCCCAGACAGCTCATCACGCATGCTTCGCTTGAGAACGCGATTGCTTCCGTTGCGGCCTCGGGAGGTTCAACCAATGCCGTGCTGCATCTTCTGGGAATTGCCCGCGACGCAGGAGTGCCCCTAGAGCTCGATGAGTTCGACAAGATCTCGGCGAAGACCCCCCTGCTGGCCGACCTGAAACCCGGCGGCCGGTTTACCGCCCCGGACATGTTTCACGCCGGCGGCATGCGACTGCTGGGAAAACGCCTTCAGGAGGCGGGTTTGTTGCACGACGGGCCGACCGCCTCGGGACGCAGTCTTTTGGAGGAAATCCGAGCCGCTCATGAAACGCCCGGCCAGGAAGTGATTCGTCCGCTCGGAAATCCCATTAAGAAGGATGGCGGGCTGGCGATTTTGCGCGGCTCGCTTGCTCCCGAGGGTTGCGTGGTGAAACTCGCCGGTCATGAGAGGATTTTCCATACCGGTCCGGCCCGCGTGTTTGATTCCGAAGAAGCCGCGTTTGAGGCCGTGCAGAAGCAACAGATCAAGGCTGGCGACGTGGTCGTCATACGGTACGAGGGACCAAAAGGCGGTCCAGGGATGCGCGAAATGCTCGCGGTCACCGGCGCCCTGGTTGGCCAGGGTCTGGGTGAATCGATCGCACTTCTCACCGACGGACGCTTTAGCGGCGCAACGCACGGTCTGATGGTGGGACATGTGGCGCCGGAGGCGGCGCAGGGCGGGCCGATTGCACTGGTGCGCGACGGCGACACGATTACGCTTGACGTTCGCGCCAGGCGACTCGATGTTGACGCCAATCTCGACGAACGCCGGGCGCAGTGGACGCCGCCTGCGCCGCGTTACAAATCCGGCGTCATGGCGAAATACGCGAAACTCGTTTCTTCGGCATCGGAAGGCGCAATCACCAACGCCTGATACGTCGAAGTTTTGAAATTCCAAGGAGAAGACTGATGGCCAAGATGTTCTGGGAAAAGGATGCAAACCCGAGGGCGCTCGAGGGCAAGCGCATCGCGGTGATCGGTTACGGCAGCCAGGGGCGTGCCCATGCGCTCAATCTGCGCGATAGCAAGCTTGATGTGGTCGTCGGCTTGCGCCGCGGCGGCGCGTCCTGGCGGCAGGCCGAACAGGATGGTTGGAAGCTCTCGGCTCCTGTTGAGGCCTCCAATGGCGCGGACCTGGTGATGATGCTTGCACCGGATACCTCCCAGCCCCCGATCTACGTAAACGAGATTGCGCCGAACCTGAAGAGCGGAACCATGCTCCTGTTTTCGCACGGGTTCAACATTCACTACGGCCAGATCACGCCTCCGAAGGATGTGGACGTCACCATGGTCGCGCCCAAGGGGCCCGGGAATCTCGTGCGCCGGCAGTTTGAGGCTGGCCGAGGAGTTCCCTGCCTGCTGGCTATCCATCAAGACGCCTCCGGACATGCCTTTGACCGCACGCTCGCCTATGCGCACGCGATCGGCGGGACGCGGCCCGGCGTCATCCAGACGACGTTTGCCGAAGAGACCGAGACCGATCTGTTCGGCGAGCAAGCGGTGCTTTGCGGCGGCGCTCGCGCGCTGATTCAAGCCGGGTGGGAAACGCTGGTCGACGCGGGCTACCAGCCCGAATCGGCCTACTTCGAATGTCTGCACGAGCTCAAGCTGATCGTGGACCTGATTTATGAAGGCGGAATTACCGAGATGCACAAGTTCATCAGCGAAACTGCGAAATACGGCGACCTGACCCGCGGAAACCGCGTGATAGACGACCACGTCCGCGAGAATATGAAGAAGATCCTGGGAGAAATACAAAGCGGTGCGTTTGCAAAGGAATGGGTGGCTGAAAATCAAGCGGGACGCCCTGTCTATACCAAGCTTCTGGAGCGCGACAAGAGCCACCCGATCGAAGCCGTGGGCAAGGAGCTACGCGCGCAGATGTCGTGGATCAAGCCGGAATCAACAGCCGCAGGCGGCAAGAAGTGAAGGTTCGCTTGCTCGCAATGGCCTGGATACGGCCTGCGGGAAGGACAGCGACGGTTTCATGGCGAGCACAGTTCCCTTTCACCGGGTAGCCATCATCGGCACAGGCCTGATCGGCGGCTCGTTTGCGCTGGCACTCCGCGAGATATTTTCCACCATTTCACTGGTCGGCTTCAGCCGCTCGGGTTCCTGCGACCGAGCCCGCGACGCGGGTGTGGTTGACGAAGCCACGGCGGACCTGGCCCAGGCGGTGCGCGGCGCCGACCTGGTGTACATCGCTCTTCCTATCGGCGCATCGATCGAGTCGCTGGCCGAGATTGCGAAATCAGCTGGGCCGCACGCGCTGGTTACCGATGCCTGCAGCACAAAAACCGCGATCTGCCGTGCCGCGAAAGATCACTTTCGAAGCGGGGCGCGCTTCCTCGGCGCGCATCCCATGGCGGGCAAGGAGCAATCCGGCGTCGAGCATGCCGACGCGAAACTGTTCCGCAGGGCGCCTTATGCGCTTATGGGAACGGAGACCGACGCCGACGCGCGCGTTCAGGCGTTTGTCGAAATCGTTCGGTCGATCGGGGCGCGACCAATTTGGTCTGACCCGGAGACCCATGATTGGGCCGTCGGGATCGTTTCACACCTTCCGCAGCTTGTCTCGGTGGCGCTCGCGCGTGTGGTGCAGGATGAAACGGACGAAACTGGCTTGCCGCTGTCGCTTGCAGGATCCGGCTTGCAGGATATGCTGCGGCTCGCAGGAAGCTCGTACGACATCTGGCGCGACATTCTCTTGACGAACACCGATAACATCTCTCGGGCGCTGGACCGCCTGGCGCAGGCAGTGGATTACCTCCGCGCGAATCTGGCCGGCAGAGAGATCCAGCGGGAATTCATAAACGCGAACGAACTCTACAAGCAGCTGCGCAAGCCTTCTTGATTGACTTTCCTGGCCTGGCGGCCTACAAACATCTGGATTCGGCGCAACAGACTTCCCCGAGGAGCACGAAATGATGAAACCTCTAATAGCCGCAGTTGTGACCTTACTGGTGCTGGGCCTGGCCGTGTCCGCCAGGGCAGCGGACATCAGCGGGCAATGGACAGCGACATTCAACACGCAGGTCGGAGAGCAGCACTATACCTATACATTCAAGGTGGACGGCGAAAAACTAACGGGAACGGCCAAGTCCGACAATGGAACAACGGACATCCAGAACGGGTCCGTGAAAGGCGATGATGTCTCGTTCGTTGAGAATCTGGACTACCAGGGCCAGAAACTCGTGATCACCTACACCGGGAAAATCTCTGGTGACGAGATTAAATTCACGCGCGACGTCGGCGGGGCGGCCAAAGAGGATCTGGTCGCAAAACGCGTGAAATAAACTCGAACTCGCAAGCCTGCTCGGGCGATCGCATCTGGTCAGCGCTTGTGCGGGGTCTTCGCCTCGCTCTCGCTGCCACCGTCACTCACGCCATGGCGCGCCATGGCCACGAAGGCGGAAGCCGAACGTGGCAATGTACGGTCGCGGCGGTACACCAGACCCAATTCCCGCCAGACCTCCATATCGGAAACCGGGATCAGCCTAACCTGGCCCGCGCGCACTTCGTCCTGCGCGAATCCCTCGCTGATTAATGAAACGCCGAGCCCGGCGGCCACGAACCGCTTGATCATCCCGACGCTAGCCAGTTCCATGGTGATGCGCAGGCGGGACCGGAAGGGACGAAACTGCTTGTCCAGAACCTGGCGTGTGAAACCGGTCTTGGGGAAGATCAACGGCTGCCCGGCAATGTCGCTGGTCCGCACGGTTTTGTAGGAGGCGAGTGGGTTTGCCGGGCTGACCATCAACATCAGGCGATCGCGGTAGATCGAATGCACCTTCAGGCTCGGCGACTTCACCGGCATGGTCACGATGCCGACGTCTACGGTCCCATCCTCGACCTTCTCCAGGACCTTGTGGCTGAAATTGCGATAGATGCTGATCTGGACGCCCGGAAAACGGCGGTGGTATTCGGCAAAAATGTCGGGCAGGACGTACAGACAGGTGGCTTCGTTGGCGCCAATAGCGAGCGTGCCATGCGGCGAGCTGGACTGATCCGCCACGGCGCGCAGCGATTCGTTGCGAAGCGTCAAAAGTCTTCCCGCGTATTCCAGGAGCGCTTCGCCTGCGACCGTCAATCGCACGGACTTCCCGACCCGATCGAACAGCTTTTGCCCGTACTCCTGCTCGAGCTGGCGGATCTGGGCGCTCACGGCAGGCTGCGAGCGATATAGCTTTTGACCCGCGCGCGAAAAACTGCCCTGTTTGGCGATCTCAAGAAATGTAATGAGGTGGTCGAAGTCCATGGTTCAGTGGAGCGAATTATAGCAAAAAGCAGGCCGACGTCAGGTTTAAAGGCTGAAAGTCACGCGGGTTTCTGCTGGGCGGCAGGCCCCGAGGCGCGATGGCGCCCGTCAGTGCTTGAGGGATCGCGCCATTCGCGCCCATCCCGCCGGAGAAGTTCAGCGGCCTTTTCGGGTCCCCAGGATCCCGCGGCGTAATTGGGAAAGTCGTTCGCCGGGGTGGCCTTCCAGGCGTCCAGAATCGGCTGCACAACCGTCCAGGAAGCCTCGACCATGTCGGCCCGCTGGAACAGCGTCGGGTCGCCCATCATGCAGTCGTAGATCAGCGTCTCGTAGCCGGTCTGAGGAGTGCTTCCGAAATACTCGGAATACTCAAACGTCATGTTCACAGCGCCCAACCGGACGACGGGTCCGGGAACCTTGGCTTCAAAGTTCAGCGCGATCCCCTCATCCGGCTGGATGTTGATCACGATTTCATTGGGAGCAAGCTTCGCAACCGAGGTCTTGCGGAACAACATGAAAGGAGGGCGCCGAAACCGGATGACAATCTGCGTTGCCACCTTTCCCATACGCTTGCCGGTGCGGAGATAAAACGGCACCCCGGCCCAGCGCCAGTTATCGAGGTGCAGGGCGATCGCGACGAACGTCTCGGTCTGGGAATCGGGCGCGACGTGCGGTTCGGCTCGATACGCAGGAACCTGCTTTCCGTCGATTTCGCCTGCGCCGTACTGGCCGCGTACGGCTTGTTCCAGAACCATCTGGGAACTGAAGGGCTGAATCGCGCGAAGAATTTTGGTTTGCTCGTCGTGGACCGCCTGGGCGTCAAAGGAAATCGGCGGCTCCATCGCGCACAGCGTGATCAACTGGAAAATATGATTGGGAACCATGTCGCGCAGCGCGCCGGCCGTTTCGTAGTATCCGCCGCGCTGTTCCACACCAAGTGTCTCGGAAACAGTGACCTGCACGTGATCGACGTAGCGGCGGTTCCAGACCGGCTCGAAAATTCCGTTGGCGAAGCGAAACGCCATGATGTTTTGAACGGTTTCTTTTCCGAGGTAATGGTCGATCCGGAAGACCTGCTTTTCCTCCAGAGATTCACCAATGGTCTTATTCAGGGCGATCGCGGAAGGCAGGTCGTGGCCAAACGGTTTTTCGATTACGACGCGCCTCCACTTTTCACCTTCCTGTTTGGTCAGTCCGGCCGAACCGAGCTGTTGCACGACGACGGGAAAAAACTCCGGGCTGGTGGCGAGGTAGAACAGGCAGTTGCCCTGAGTCTCCTGCTCTTTTTCTGTTTGCCCCAGGGTATCTTTCAATTTCGCGTAGAGATTTGCGTCGTGGAAATCTCCGGCAACGTAGTAGATGCGTTTGACGAACCAGTCCCAGGACTCGTCTTTGACTTCACATGTTGCGAACTGATGAATGATTTTCGTCGCCAGCTCGCGAAATTGCTCGTTCGAGTACGGCTCGATTGAAACGCCCACGATTGCAAACTGCTCGGGCAGCAACTTGCTCACCGCGAGATTGTAAATCGCCGGGACCAAAAGACGCTTGGTCAGATCACCGCCGGCGCCAAAGATCACCATTGTGCAAGGACCGGCAGGAGCGCCCACTACTTCCTGCGGTACGTTTACAGAACCACCTGGGTCTACCAAGGATGCCTCCGAAATATCTAGCAACGACTGAGCTGCTGCAGTGCGGATGGAGTAGTTTGTCGATCATCCCTTGGCGGAAGTGCCCGTCGCACCCTTGGCCTGTTTCTCGACCGCCGCGAGGAGTTTGTCGAAGGCATCGGCGAAAAGCTTCACGCCATCTTCGGTGAGCTGGTCGGTGACCTCGTTCATGGAAATTCCAGCTCGCGCCAGATCCAGCATCGTCTTGTGAGCTGCGTCCACATCCTGCTCAAGACTCGCGCGCGGCTTGCCATGATCGCGAAATGCGTCGAAGGTCGCCGGCGGCACCGTATTCACCGTATCAGGGCCGATCAGTTCCTCGACGTACAGGACGTCGCTATACGCCGGATTTTTCGTGCCCGTGCTGGCCCACAGGACACGCTGGGTTTGGGCTCCGCGCCCGGCCAGAGTCTGCCAGCGCGTTCCGCTGAAGATTTTCTTGTAGAGCTGATAGGTGAGCTTGGCATTCGCAATCGCGACCTTTCCTTGCAGGCTGCGAAGCAAGGCTTGATCGGAGGGGGCACCGGGACTCTTGAGCGCTGCAGCGATCTTTCCGTCAATCAGCACATCGATGCGGCTGACGAAAAAGCTCGCCACGCTGCCGATCTGGCCCAGGTCCCCTCCGCGCCCTGCCAAATCCTCCAGGCCCGCGATATAGGCCTCAGCGACGTTTTCATAAACGTCCTGTGCGAAAAGCAGGGTTACGTTGACGTTGATGCCGCGGCCGATCAGCTCGCGAATGGCGGGGATCCCTTCGGGCGTGCCTGGAACCTTGATCATGACGTTGTCGCGCGCAACGGCCTTCCAGAGGCGGCGCGCCTCGTCAATCGTCTCCTGCGTCTTGTGCGCGAGGTAGGGCGAGACCTCCAGGCTGACGTAACCGTCACGGCGCTTGGTATGGTCATACACCCCTCGCAGAGCATCGGCCGCGTCCTGAATATCGCGGATGGCAAGATGTTCGTAAATCCCCTTGGCATCGAGGTCGCCGCGCTTGGCAAGCTCGGCCAGCGGCTTTGTGTAATCCGGGCTATCCGCGAAAGCCTTCTCGAAAATCGTGGGGTTGGAAGTCATGCCGCGCAGTCCGTCATCTTGAATCAAGCGCGCGAGCCTCCCGCTGGTGATCAGATCGCGGCGGATGTAGTCAAACCAGACCGACTGGCCGAAGCGAATCAGGGCCTTAAGCGGATTCTCGGGTCGCGACGCATCCAGAGGGGCGGCGGTCGGTTTCGCGGTGAGGCTCATAGTGTTCTCCTGAACGTCGAATAGCCATTTTAGCGCACGTGACACGGACTGGGCGATGTTTCCTTGACCGGCTCAGGGACCGGGACCCTGTGGATCGTTCGATGGGAAAGATTACAGGCCCGCGACAGATCCGTGATCAACACGAGAATTCAAGGCGCGGTAAACAAGGCTTGTCCGCACGACTGCAGCGATCAGCGATGTCCTGCCGGCCGGCTTCCCGGGGTTGCGTATTTGCGTAAAAGGCGAAACGGGCGCAGAACGGTGTACAGCGGCACCAGCGGACGCGGCAAGTGCATCATCTGGCCGTCCTCGTCGGCGGGCTCAGTGGCAAGCCGCATGGAATACCGCCATCCCGGAAGCATTCCCGCCACCATTTTCCGGCGATAATTGAACCGCGCCCCGGCATCGCGTTCAGGCGACTCCCGGGCAAAATGTCGTCGCGCGACTTCCGAAGCGATCCCGGAGGCGACGGTGTCGCTTTGTACGCGAGCTGAGACCTCCGGCGGCAGGGGCGCAGACAAAAGATTGGAAGCCAGCGCCAGGCCAAGCCGCAGCATGCGCCCGGCGCGCAGTGTATCCGCGCGCCGGAACACTAGATCCCAGTCGAGCTGCGGACGAGACTGAACGAATTCTGAAATGTCCGCGATCCAGGAAATCCTCTCCCAAAAATCCTTCGATCCATGAATGCAGAGAAGGGGAAGCATATCCTCGGGGCCGAACGTTGGTATTTCATGCCCGCTGAGAAGGACAGAAACCAGCCGTCGGGCCATATCGTCCAGGTCTGGCCGCACCGGAAAATGGCGGAGAGTCTGCTCGGTGTGAAACTCCACGATCAACCGGCGCTTCTGGTCGCGGTAATTGTATTCGCCGGGGATGACCGAGGTGCTCGGGGCAAAATACCAGCCAAAGCGCGGTTCATAGCCGATCTCTTGCATGACGGCGTTCGACTTCGCCATGTCGCTCTGACGCAAAATAATATCGAGGTCGTCAAACTCGCGCAGCGCCACCTCTCCGTAAGCCTCAACGGCCAGAACCGGTCCCTTATAGGGAATGGCCTGGATTCCCTTGGATTGCAGCAGCTCCATGATCTTGATCAATTCCGCCGTGAGAACCAGACACCGCACGGCATTGGCACGTGCGCCATTCTTCAAGCGCTCAAGCTCGCTTGGCGGAACGATGTCGGGCGCCGCCCGGGAAAGCTGCCTTGCGAGCAATGGCAGGACCGAGTTCTCGGCAGCAGAGGTCAGAAGAAAATCCCAGTCCAGGGCGGCGGAGGTGATCTCGCGAATCGCCTGGGCGGTCTCGGGCTCGGTCCTAGTGCGCGCGCAGCATATGAGAAGCCGCTTTTCAGGACAACCGAGGTCGCCGGCCAAAAGGGTCATCAACGCTCTTTCGGGGGAACTGCGAGGTGATTCTACGATATCTCAAGCCGGAATAGCCGGTGGATTCCCTGCGAGCGATCTCTAGCGTACGGCGGCAGGCGCGAGGATCTCCCGAAGCTTCATGGTGAGCGTGGCCAAAGTAAACGGTTTTTGCAGAAGGGGTGCGTCGGTGCCTAAGATGCCCTGCTGGACGACGGCCTGGTCGGTGTAGCCGGACATATAGAGGATCTTAATCTCCGGGCGGACCGCAAGTACGCGTTCGGCCAGCTCACGCCCGCCGATGCCAGGCATCACCATGTCGGTCATCAGCAGGTGAATCGTTCCTGCGTGCATCCCGGCCAGTTCAATGGCCGTGTGGCCGTCGGGCGCAACAATCACCGTATAGCCGCTCATCTCAAGGTACTCGCGAGCAAGTTCGCGCACTCCGGCTTCGTCTTCGACCAGGAGAATGACTTCCGAGCCCCGCGGCAGGGCCGCCGCGGCAGGGCTGCGATCGCGTCCGGCTGAGGCGGTCTCATCCTCGATTCGCGGCAGGTAAATCTTGAAGGTGGTGCCATGGCCCGGCTCGCTGTAGACCCAGACATAACCGCCGCTTTGTTTCACCACTCCGTAAACGGTCGCAAGGCCCAGTCCCGTGCCCTTCCCCTTTTCCTTGGTCGTGAAGAAGGGCTCGAAAATGTGTGCCTGCGTCTTGGTGTCCATGCCACAGCCGTTGTCGGTGACCGCGAGCATCACATACTTGCCGGGAGCGACGACCGCGGGTGAATGCGAGACCGAGGCGTCGAATTCCACATTGGAAGTTTCAATCATCAGGCGACCGCCCTTGGGCATCGCGTCTCGCGCATTCACCGCCAGATTCATAACCACCTGTTCGATCTGGCTGCGGTCGGCCTTGACCAGCCAGAGGTCGGGCTTGGAGGACGTCTCAAGCTCAATATCCTCGCCGATCAGCCGTTGCAGCATTTTTTCCATGTCGGCGACGACGCTGTGAACATTTAAAACCTTCGGGGCCAGGATCTGTTTGCGGCTGAAGGCGAGCAGTTGCTGCGTCAGCGCGGCAGCGCGCTGGGCTGCAGTTTGAATCTGCACTGCGTTCCGGTGAAGCGACTCGCCTGCAGGCAGACGGTCCGCCAGCAGATCGGCGTAGCCCTGAATCACCATCAGCAGGTTATTGAAGTCGTGCGCGATTCCGCCCGCCAGCCGGCCGACGGCCTCCATCTTCTGAGCCTGGCGGAACTGTTCTTCCAGCTGTTTGCGGTCGGTGACGTCCAGGGCCATGCAGATTGCGCCCTGCACGCCGCCGGATGCGTCCCGCAGGGGCTCGACGTGACATGCATAGGAGCCCTTCTTCCATTCAACCGGAAACGTCACCGGGTCGCCCGCGACGGCGCGAAGATGCGCGGCAATGGGTGTAAAGGACTGATCCCCGGTCTCAAAGTAATCGGAAAGTGACATCCCCACGAGCTGATTGGGCTTCAGTCCCAGCCGCGCCAGACCCGATCCGACGGCGGACGTGAAACGAAGATTCCTGTCCACGGTCCACAGCACGGCCGGCAACTGTTCGATCAACAGGCGCAGGCGCGCCTCGCTTTCGCGCGCGCGCTCCTCTGAGCGCTTTCGCTCGATGGCGAGCGCGATTTGTCCTCCGACCGAGGTCAGGAATTCCAGGTCACGCGACGAATAGACATTTTCGTCCTCATAGTTCTGGACAACGAGAACACCGATCGTCTCGGCAGGGGTCCTGAGCGGAACCCCGAGCCAGGAAGGGCATGGCGTGCCGACCAGCTCCACTTCACCAATGCTTGCGAGATGATCAAAACGCTGCTGCGAAATCAGCATCGCCTCGCCGGTGCGATACACCAACGACGTGCAGCTCCGGTCCAGGTTTTCCATTTTGTCCGGAGACGGGGCGGCGTCGAAGCGATCCACGAAAAACGGGAAATAGAACTTTCCGGTCGCGGCGTCGCTCAGCGCCACGAAACAGTTGCCTGCGTCGAGCACTTTTCCCAGCGAAGCATGAATCAGCCGTAGCAGCGCGTCCAGGTTGTCGGTCACGTTGACCGCGTGAATGATCTCGGTAGTGACCTGGCGGATCAGCTCGGAGCGCTTCCGCTCGGTGATGTCCTCGGCCGTGCCGTCGTGGCTGACGATCTTGCCGCTGGAATCGCGGATGGCGCGTACGTTCAATGAGACCCAAATCAGGCTGCCGTCCTTGCGCAGCATGGGGCATTCAAAACCCTCCAGGATGCCCCTGTCTTCCAGCCCTTTCTGGAGGTCGGCGCGCGTGATGGGATCGACGTACAGCTGTTTGCCGATGTCGTGAATCTGTCCAATCATTTCCGCGGCAGAGGAATAGCCAGCAATGCGAGCCATGGCGGGATTGACGGTGACAAAACGGCCTTCCGGCGTTGATTCGAAAAAGCCTTCGACAGCGCCGTCAAACAGGCGGCGATATTTTTCTTCCGCGCGGTGTTGCGCTTGTTCGGCTCGGCCGCGCTCGGTGATGTCCTCGTAAATGCCGAATGTGCCGGTCTGCTCCCCGCCGACGATCAAAGGAACGCCGATGATGCGTACGTCCACAAGCGAACCATCGCGCCGCCGGCGTCTGCTGATGGCGCGCACGATCTCACCGGTCATAACCCGGCCCACAAAGCCGAGCATTTCTTCTTGATTGTCGCCCGGTGCGATCAGCGTCTCGAGTTCCTTCCCGCGGATCTCAGTGAGCGTATAGCCAAACAGACGCTCAAATGCGGAATTGCAGGTCTGCACGCGACGGTTGCGATCCAGGGCGATGATCGCAAGCGGGCTGTTCTCGGTCAGGGCGCTTGAGAAAGCGGCGTGTTCGGCCATTTTCTGTTCAGCGGCCCGGCGTTCGCTGATGTCCTGGGTGACCACCAGGACTGCGTCCTGGCCGGCAAATCGGATGCCTTTGGTCGTTACGTCGACTTCGAAAACCTCGCCGTTTTTGCGGCGATGCCGCCAATGGCCGAGTTTTGCAAATGACGTCTTGTTCCGCCGAACCTGCTCCAGAAGTTTCGGGACTTCCGCCGGAGGGCGAATGTCGGTAATTTTCATGCGCAGGAATTCTTCCCGCGTGTAGCCGTATTGCAGGACGGCGGCGGCATTGACCTCTAGAAATTCCAGCGTGTCTCCGCTGGCAATGTACATTGCAAGCGGATTGGTCTCGAAGACGGCTTCAAACTGCCCGTCGCCACGCCCCGCGCTTTCGCCCGAAGCCTCGGCGTTCACCTGACGGGAAGGCAGCGAGGCATCGTCCCCACGCTTGGGGGTGCGCGGCGATCCGTTCTGCTTTGGACGAAGCGTCGTGTTCCTGCTGGACATGGTTCGCGTATGCGGCTGTAGGGCTGGAGTTTACACAGCACTCCGCACGAATGTACCTGTACCCCGCAACCCTTTATAAAGGTCGGGTACTCGGTCCTACAATGGTACGTTGGTACCAACGGCGGCGGTTGTTACAACAGGGGTTCCCATGTGATCAACACAGAACTCTTTGATAAGCCTTCGACGGTGACAAGACCGGGCGTTGTGCTCGCCGCAGTCAACACAGGATCCGAGGTTTGGCGCTGCGCGGCAAGCTCCAGTAAGATGGACCAGGCGGATATGCGGGTGTGCCAGAGAGCGTATGAACAGACCTGAAAAGCCATCGAGCTCAACTCCGCCGGTAGCGGGGGGCTTTCCCGACGATTTGGAAGCCCTGCTCCGCGCCGAAGAGTCTGATCCGTCTCGTGTGCTTGGCCCTCACTGGGTCGTGCGAGACGGCCAGCAGTCGCTCGCAATCCGTGCGTTTCGTCCTGACGTTCGCGAACTGAGCATTGTATGGAGCGCGAACCACAAGGCCTATCCCGCAAAACTCATCGATCCGGCGGGGGTGTTTCAAGCGGTCATCGCACCCGGGGAGCTTGGCTGGTCTGGCGGGGAATCCGTCGCACCGTCTGCATACCGGCTGCGGTTCCGCACCGCAGGTGGCGCCGAACTGGAAGCCTACGACGCATATGCCTTTCCTCCCATCCTCACTGAGTACGATCTCTATCTTCTAGGCGAGGGCACGCACTACCTGAATTACGAGAAGCTCGGTTCGCATGTGCGCGAGGTAGCCGGCGTCACCGGGGTTCATTTCGGCGTGTGGGCGCCGAACGCGAAACGCGTGAGCGTCGTCGGCGATTTCAATTCCTGGGACGGCAGGGTTTCCGCGATGCGCAGCCGGGGGGCAAGCGGTATCTGGGAAATCTTCCTGCCCGGTTTGGCTGAAGGCGCGCTCTACAAGTTCGAGATCCGTTCCAGGGTCGGAAACGAACTCGGACTCAAGTCCGATCCCTACGGGTTCGCTGCCGAGCTTCGTCCCAAGACCGCGTCGGTTGTCTCAAACATCGACCGGTACCAATGGAAGGACTCCGCGTGGCTGCAAGCGCGCGCCGCCCGCGATTGGCTGCATTCGCCGATGTCCATCTACGAGGTTCATGCCGGCTCCTGGCGGCGCAAAGTTGACGACGGAGACCGCTGGCTTACCTATCGCGAACTGGCCGAAGAACTGATCCCCTATGCCAAGCAAATGGGTTATACGCATCTGGAGTTCATGCCTCTCATGGAGCATCCCTTTGACGCCTCCTGGGGCTATCAGACTGTAGGTTATTACGCGGTGACCAGCCGGTTCGGCTCGCCTTCTGATTTCATGTATTTCGTCGACCGGTGTCACGAGCAGGGATTGGGCGTGATCCTGGATTGGACGCCCGCGCATTTTCCTCGCGACGCCCACGGCCTGGCATTATTTGACGGCACGCATCTGTACGAGCACGAGGACCCCCGTCGCGGCGCTCATCCTGACTGGGGCACGCTGGTCTTCAATTACGGGCGCAATGAGGTACACAACTTCTTGCTCTCAAACGCGCTGTTCTGGATTGACAAGTACCACATCGACGGTCTGCGCGTCGACGCGGTCGCCTCGATGCTCTATCTGGACTACTCGCGCGCCCCGGGAGAATGGATTCCAAACGCATTCGGCGGACGCGAGAATCTGGAGGCGATTGCTTTCCTGAAGCGGCTGAACGAGGAGTTGCACGTGCGCCATCCCGGGGCGTTGATGATTGCCGAGGAGTCCACCTCCTGGCCCGCCGTTTCGCGCCCCACCTACATCGGCGGTCTCGGCTTCGATTTGAAGTGGAACATGGGATGGATGAACGACGTGCTGCAGTACATGTCGCTTGATCCCATCCACCGGCAGTTCCAGCATGGCAAGCTGACGTTCTCGATGCTGTACGCCTTCCACGAGAACTTCGTGTTGCCGCTGTCGCACGATGAAGTGGTGCATGGAAAGCGGTCTCTGCTTGAAAAAATGCCGGGCGACGACTGGCAGAAATTTGCCAACTTGCGCGTGCTGTTCGCCTACCTTTTCGCGCACCCCGGGAAAAAACTTCATTTCATGGGCAGCGAGCTCGCCCAGCGAAACGAATTCTGGGAGGCCAGTACGGTCGATTGGTCGCTGGAAGCTTCCCCGCCTCATCGCGGAGTCCAGCGGCTGCTTGCGGATCTGAACCGCCTGCACGTCCGGGAGCGCGCCCTGCATGAGGTTGATTTCGAATGGTCCGGCTTCGAGTGGCTGGAAGTGAACGATGCCGCCGCGAGTGTCCTGTCTTTCCTGCGTCGGGCGAGGGACGGCGAGGAGTTTGTGGTTGCCGTCTGCAACTTCACGCCCGTCGTGCGTGAGAACTAC
Source organism: Candidatus Acidiferrales bacterium (assembly GCA_036514055.1). Classification (GTDB taxonomy): domain Bacteria; phylum Acidobacteriota; class Terriglobia; order Acidiferrales; family UBA7541; genus Palsa-295. The sequence goes on along the minus strand of DATBXX010000060.1, from coordinate 160,933 downwards.
CGCATCGGTGTTCCCCGCCAGGGCTTCTATCGCGAGATCCTCAACACGGACTCGACATATTACGGAGGCACGGACACCGGCAATGCCGGCGGGGTGCGCGCCGAGCCATTCCCGTGGAACGACCGCCCCTACTCGATCAAGCTGCGTCTTCCTCCGCTGGCGGTCATGTTTTTCAAGCCGCAGCGCGACTGATCCCGCAACCGACCGGCCCGCACCAGAAAAACAGGCGGGTCGCTCGAATCGCCCTTGTTTCAGCCCTGCCTGCAATACGGTGCGACTATGCCGCTGTCAGTGCCAGCTCCTTCGGCTCGGCGAGCGTAGCCGCCGGCCAGCTCTTGAGCTCCGGCATGCAATGCTTCACGAAGCAGTCAATGTTCCGCTGGACCTCTGGATGAGGCATCCCGCCGAAATTCAGGTTCGGCATGATGCCTTGCATGTCGATCAGCTTCTTATACCCGGCGAACTTCTCAAGCACCTGCTGGGGCGTGCCCCAGGCCATCAGCTGGATGTAATCCTCTACGGCCTTGTCCTGACCGATCTCGTTGAGGTACTTGCTCATATCGGCGTACCTCTCGTAGCCCTTGGTCGTGTCGAAATGCTTGCCAAGCATCTCGTAATGGTCCAGTGCCTCGCGATAATTCGCTGCCAGGTATTTGCGCGCAAGTTCCTCGGCGCGGTCCGCGCTCTGGTCCACAAAGCAAAATCCCGAGCAGAACGGCTTGGGAGGCTCGACGCTGGGATGAAACTCCTGCCAGAGCTTGTGATACCGCTCAAAGTCCGCCGTCACCAGCTTCCAGGACTTCTGGATGATCACCAGCATGCCGAGCCCGAGCTTGGCCACAACCGGCACCGAATCGGCCGAAGCGGCGGCGGCGAACGAACGGCCCTTGAAGGACTTGAACGGCCGCGGACGGATGTCACGGCGCGGTTGCTGCACCGTCGCACCGCCTTCTATATAGCCTGTTTCCAGCGCGTCGAGCACAAGCTGTGCATATTCATCGAAACGCTGCCGGCCCTGGTTCTGGTCGATGCGCAGACCTTCAAACTCGCGCCGAGCCAGACCGCGACCGAATCCTAGGATATAGCGCCCGTCGGAAACGTGGTCGAGCAGCGAAATCTGTTCGGCGAGCCGAACCGGATCGTGCCAGGGCACCACAATCACCATCGAGCCGAGCTTGATAAGCTTTGTCTTTCCTGCAATGTAGGAGAGAACCTGGCAAGGGTCCGGGCTGATCGAGTAGTTGTCAAAATGATGCTCGGTGACCCACACGGAATCAAATCCTAGAGGCTCCGCCCTCTCGCAATTTCCGAGCTCCTCGCGCATGAATTGCCGATCGGAACAACCACTCAGGTGTTGAAAACCCGCTCCGTAGCCTACGTGCATGGCCTGTGGCTCCTTCGATGCCGGCGCCGCCGAAAGATGCTCGGGCGCGTGGCAAACCCTTGGTTTCCCCAGTGCACGCAATATATCAGATTGGAGCCAGCGGCACTAGAAGCGCTCAGAATGCCACAGGCCGGTGTACAATCCACCGCTCTGGGGCTCGAGCTCGCGTTCGGATTGGGTGGGGATGCCTAATAACGGCTCACATTTTGTCGCGGTAGTCGGCGGTGCTATTTCTGGCTCGGTTGCGGCCGAAATTCTGGCCGACCGGGGCATCCGCGTCGCGGTGATCGAGCAGAACAAGCGGCCCTACGGCAAAATCGAGGATGGATTGCCCCGCTGGCACGTCGAACAGCGCAAGCAGGAATACGCCCGCATCGACGCCCGCCTGAAGAAGGCCGGCGTATACTTCGTTCCTTCGACGAAGATCGGCCGCGATCTGGAATTTAACGACTTCTGTCGCGACTGGGGTTTCTCTGCCGTGATTTTGGCCAACGGTGCCTGGCGCGACCGGGATTTGGGCGTCGCCGGTGCGCAGGACTTCGTCGACAAGGGCCTGATTTACCAGAACCCGTTCATTTACTGGTACAACCACAAGAATGAGAACGACTACACCGGGCCCCGCTATGAGACACCCGATGAGACGATCGTCGTGGGCGGCGGCCTTGCGTCCATTGACGTGGTGAAAGTGCTGCAGATCGAGAATTACGAGCGTGCGATGAAAGCACGGGGCATTGCGATCGGCATGCACGAGCTCGAAAAGGGTATCCCGGCGGCTTGCAAGACCCATGGAGTCGATCCGCAGTCGCTGGGAGTGAAGGGCTGTCTTTTACTGTATCGGCGCCGCGAGCAGGACATGCCACTTGCGCAGCCGCCGGACAACGCCACGGCAGAGCAGATCGCCAAGACCGAGATGGTCCGGCAGAAAATGCTGCGCTTGGCTCGCGATCGGTACCTGTTTCGATTTCAGGATCGCCGGCTGACCACGGCGCTGGTGGTTGAGAATGGACGCGTCCTGGGCCTTCAGGTGGCCGAGACGAAGATTGAGGGGCGGAGGGCGGAACCGATTCCCGGCTCGGAGCACGAGCTGCGAGCGCCGCTGGTGATTTCCTCGATCGGCTCGGTGCCGGAGTTTCTTCCGGGTATCGCCATGAAAGGTGAGTACTACACGTTTACTGATGAGGATTTGCCACGCTACTCCGGTGCGGATCGTGTCTTCGGCGTGGGCAACGTCGTGACGGGGCAAGGAAACATCCGCGTTTCGCTCGTGCACAGCCAGAAGGTTACAAAACAGCTCATTGACTCATATTTGCGCGCAGAAAACGCGAGTCCGGCCGCGTCTGTGTCATTTGCATCGGCCGAAGCTCGAGCCGCGGGACAAGCTCAGGCCCTAGACCAGGCCGTCGAAACGCTCCCCGGCCTCTCCAAGGAACAGGTCGCGGCGATCGAGCGGCGCATCCACGCCCGCCAGGAACAGGTGGGCTACACCTCTGACTACGACTCCTGGATCGCCAAGGTAACGCCGCCCGATCTCGAGTAACCCTTGTGAATCAATCACCCAGCCAGATTCTAATTATTGGGCGACTGCATCTGCTGCATCATCATCTGTGGATTGAAGGGCACCGGCGTACCTACGATCTTGTCATGTGCGTCGGTGACCACCTTGGTGAGGGTCATTGACGAATTCTTGCCCTGGGACTTCACAACTCCAAACGGAGAAACCTGGCTGCTGACCCAGGTGTCGTAGGTGCCGTCCTTGGCTCGGTAGTGTTCGCAGGCGAACGTGCCGGCAGGCGTAGTCACCGATTCCTTGCCGACGTCTTCTGATTCGCCCCGAATGTCCATCTTCGGAGCCGGCTGGCTGCCCATGCGGCTCTGAGTGGGCATCTCCATCGGTGGACGTCCTGCCATCTGCATGATCACGCGCGAGGTAGCACCGTCGGAAGCGCCCGGGGACATCAGGACTTTCACAACCATTTCGCCCATGCGCCCGGCAGTGGTCGTCCACTCCATCCAGTACGCATCCCGCCCGTTTACGTTGTCCTTGCCGACAATCGCATATTCGAATGTAGTCTTGTTGCCATCTGCCGTGGTCACGTCATATTGCGCACCGGATCCAACCGTCGGCGAGAATACGCCCGCCGGCATCGAAGGACGCATGCCCACGCCCATCTGGGCGCTTGCTGAGGCTGCCAGAATCGTGAAACAGAACGCACAAACCACTGCAAACCTCAAATTCTTCATGATGTCCTCTTTTGTGTGAAGCGTTCGGAGCTGGAATTCGTCGATGATTTTACCTTAAGGCGCGCAGGGGGCGCCGCCGACTCTGGGGGTTAGTTCAATTCTCGATAACTGATCAGACGGATGCCGTTTCGCTCGACGGCCTGTCTTGACTCAGCAGCCAACAAGCCGTCCAGCTCCGTTTGGCGCTGTTGCTGCAGGCGTGAGCCGCTCTGAACCAGGTCAGCATCGTAAACCCCCGGATGCAACATGATTTCCGTGCGGCCTTCCGGAACTGTGTCTATCAAGCGACACAACGCAGCGGCACTCAAGTGCCCCGTCGCGGCTAAACCCAGGAAATGATCCGGCGAGCGCAGCCCGTATTTCCGCGAGATGGCACCAAACCATGACCCCACGGCTCGAACAGCGAGCGCCGCCGCCATGTTTTCGATCAGCCCCGCGTTCTCGCTACGCGCCATCCTCCAGGAATCCCGCAAATTCTCAATCGGATTCCGGACGCGCGATATTCCGAACTCACGCGCGATGCGCCCGACCGCAGCCATGACCCGCGGATGGACATGCGTATGCTTATGCGTATCCACATGAGTTAGCTCGATCCCCGCACGCCGGATCTTTTCAAGCTGAGCTCGCAATTCGATTTCCATTTCCCTGGTTCGCACACTTCCCACGCTTACTCGGGCGACCAGTGCAGCCAGCGTGTCCGGTAATCGGCCCTCGCGATCGGCAAGGGATGGAATTTCCTGCTTGGGAGCGACCGAAAATCCCCCGGTGAGAACCAGATGGCATCCAACTCCCAGTTTCGGATGGGCTTTGGCCTGCTCGACGGCATCCTCAAACGCGGGGCCATTGGCCATCAGCGTGGCGCTGGTCAGAATTCCATTTCGGTGCGCGCGAACAATTCCTTCGTTAACGCCTCGCGTGTATCCGAAATCATCTGCGTTGAGGATTAACTCTTTCATTTTGATTTGAGCGTGGCTTCCGGCGGGGGAGAATGTTATCACGCCGCGACGAAGACACCAGAGTGCCGGCGATGCTGTGCCTTGCGGCGCCGAAGCAATTTGCGCGCCACACCCTCGCGCCACACGCAAATTTTGTTGAACGTTTGGTGAAAGTTTTCAACAGTTCTGTTGAAATTCGTGTGGAAAAGGCTCGACGGTGATTCGAAATCCCGCGCGAGCGTTGAAGTTAGTGCTCATTGCACAAGTTCCGGGCAGATTCGGCGTCTACGAAAAATTTTCACTCGATCCTGGACGCCTTGACCGGATCGCTTGCCGAGATTAGAACGCTACGGGAAATACTGAGAAAAACTCTGCGGAAATTTATCAATACCAGTGTGGCGGCGGCTCGAGCTTGATCAAAACAGACTCTTCGTCTTTGTCCATGTCATACCACTTGCCGAATGTATGCCAGCCCGTTGCAATCACTTGAATCAAGACCTTGCCCTGCGGGACTTCCGGGACCTTCACCCCGCCTTCCTGATTGGTCTTGAAGCTCAGCTCGGCGAGTTTCTCATGGTGCAGGAACCCTCCCGGCATGTAGTACCGGACGTAAACGCTCGCGTTCGAGACGGGCTGATCGTGGCCATCCTTGACCTGAATATGTATCTTCGCGGTCGACGAATCAGAGGACTTCTGCTGTTTCTGGTCCGGATTGCCGGACGGATTCTGCGACGCGGCTGGGCTTGCGCCCTGTTCGCTTGGGTGTGTGTCCTGAGCGAATGCGATTGGGGCTGACAGCAAGCCCGCTGCCAGTGCCGTGCCGCGTCCGAAACTCAGCCAGAACCGCCGCCAACCTGTCCGTGTTCTCATAGCACCTTGGTTTTACCTCAACTGGGCGTGTGCCTCAAGCCCCGCCAACAGTGAAACCCCGAAACTACGATGGCAGTAGAAAATCGCGACTGTCCTGTCCTGTCATCCTTTGTCGCGGGCGACCGACGCTGATATCCACGCGAGATAGTCGCGCGCGCCTGCGGCGATGGGCACAGCGATGACTTCCGGCACCTGGTAGGTGTGCAAGTTCCGAACCGCTTGCCCGATCGCCGCGAGGTGTTTCCGGGTGGTCTTCAAGATTAGAAGAAACTCCTTGGCGGACTCGATTCTCCCTTTCCACCGATAGACGGACCGCACGGGCGCCTCGATCACATTCCCACAAGCCGCAAGCCTCGCGGTCACAAGCGCGCGGGCGATCCTGCGCGCTTGCCCGGTCGAGGAGCAGGTTATCAGCACCACGATTTTGTTCGTCATCTGCCGCCTTTACTCTTGAGATGCCGTCTGCGGCGATTACCTGATACGCGCAGGTTGCGGGACACGATACAATAGCGCCGCGTGACGAGCCAAGCGATCCATTTCGGGACTTCGGGCTGGCGCGGTATCATCGCCGACGATTTCACTTTTCGAGGCGTACGACGTGCATCAGCCGCAATTGCGGCCCACGCTCTCGCGCAAAAGAAATTCCCGGCGATCATCGTCGGCTACGACACCCGTTTTTTCTCGCCGGAATTCGCGCTGGTTTCCGCTGCGGTCCTGCGGTCCCACGGTTGCCGCGTGCTCCTGTGTGGCGAGGCCACTCCGACCCCGGCGATCGCACACGCCATCCTGCACGGAAAGCTGGACGGCGGCGTGAACATCACGGCCAGCCATAACCCGGCGGCCTACAATGGCCTGAAATTTTCCGGACCTGACGGCGGTCCCGCGCTTCCGGAAATCACCAGAGATATCGAGAGGCGCGCCGCTGCGATGGTCGACTCCGCGGCCGATTCTCACGAGGTCCCGAACGACTTCCCTGCCATCCATCCGCGCGAGCCGTATTTCGAGCAACTTCGCCGGATGATTCGCTTCGACGTGGTGGCGAAAGCCAAAGGCAGCTTCGTCTGCGATGCAGTCCATGGATGCGGCGCCGGATGGCTGGATCGCATTCTCGCAAGTCACGGCATAGCCGAAACCGAAATTCGCGCCCATCGCGACGTGCTCTTTGAAGGCACCGGTCCTGACCCGTCAGAACAGAATCTTGCGCCGTTGATGAAAGCCGTCGCCGAAAAGAAAGCGCTCGCAGGCCTGGCAACCGACGGTGATGCCGATCGTTTTGGCATCGTGGACCGCGGCGGCTCGTTCGTTTCTCCCAATCACATCCTCGGCCTGGTGTTCGACTACCTGCTTGAGACGCGCGGTTACAAGCTCGGCGCCTCCCGTAGCCTCGCGACGACTCATCTGCTGGATGCGGTGGCCAAGCTTCACGGCGTGAAGGTTTACGAGACACCGGTCGGCTTCAAATACGTCGGCCCGCTCCTGCGCGAAGGCAAAATCGCGCTCGGCGGCGAGGAAAGCGCCGGCATGACGATTCGCGGCCATCTTCCGGAAAAAGACGGGATTCTCGCCTGCCTGCTGGTCGCCGAAATGATCGCGGCCCGCCAAACATCGCTCGCCGACCAGCTTCGCGATCTTTTCAGGCGGGTCGGCCGCGAATTCTGGCCGGTGCGCATGAATCTGCATCTTCCTGACGACGCGCAGTCCGAGCTGGCTGGCCGCTTGCGAGCGGATTTTCGAGAGTTCGCCGGCCGCCGTGTCGTGCGCACCGACCGCACCGATGGATTGCAGCTCACGTTCGACGACGGCGCGTGGGTCCTGATGCGCCCGTCAGGCACCGAACCTGTCGTGCGCATTTACACGGAAGCGGCCACGATGGCTGAATCCCAAAAACTCGCCGAAGACGCGCGCGCGTGGATCGTGCAATGACCGGGCCCACGATCAGCTTTGCTGCGCAACTGCGCGAGTTCCTGCGGCGCAACGCGAACTGGTTCCTCGCCGCCGCGCTCAGTCTGCTGTTGCTTCAGGATGTTTTCGGCACGCATGGAGTCCTGGCCATGCGCCGCGCGCAGAAAGAAGCTACCGCCGTACAGCAGGAAATCGATTTGATCAATGAGGAGAACCGTCAGTTGCAGGACCGCGTGAAATCGCTCAAGACCGATCCCCAGGCGATCGAGCACATCGCGCGGGAAGAAATGGGACTCGCGCGGCCCGGAGAATACATTTTCAAGACGTCTCCGCGGCCCGCAGACGCCCCATCACCTGCTCCGCGATCCGCGGACCACCCTAGGAAGCCTTAGCCGCCCTTCTCTGTCGACCGTACGCTCCGATTCGCGCCAGGATGTCCGGGCCGCTTCCTTTGAATCGTGTGCGGGCAACCGCCAGCAGCACCATGGCCACAAAAATCACAAGCAAGCCGAGCGTCGCCGTCGGAATCGTCTGCGCGCGCTTATGCAGAATCGAGAATCGCCCGTAGACGAACTCGATGTGCACCCAATAGACCAGAAGCGAGGCCTGCCCCAGCTGAATCAACGGGCTGAAACCAAGTTCGCCCAGCCCCCAGCGGCACCATGCGTAGACCGACCAGGTGATGGTCAAAAGGACACCCAGTCGCGCGAGAAAGAAGTTCGGGCTCGTGTGCCAGTAGTCGTACACGGCGTACCAGTGCATTGGCAGCGCGTCAAACCATGACGACAGGAAAAAGATTCCCACCCCCGCGGCGCCGACCAGCGCCATCGAGCGCCCTGGATTGTTCGCCGACCATTGTGTAAAAAGCAGAAATCCAGCGGCGAGTCCGGCGAAAGCAAAGGCTGTCCAGGGAAAGATCGGGAAAAGCCACGGTTGCGGAACCTTGAACGTGTGGACGCCGTTGATGTAGGACTCCAGATACCACGGCAGCCATTGGGGCCGCCACGTCGTCCACAGAGGCGGCGTCGCAAGCGCAATCCCGAGTGCGATCCCGCAGGCCAGAACCGTGCTCGCGGCCTGGCTCCGCGCGATCCAGTTCGCCGCGCCCATCAGCATGAGCGAGATCCCGATCACGTTCAGCACGTCCACGCGGAGCAGATCGGTCCAAGGCGACCACGGCTGCCCCAGTGCGAACTCCTGCACGCGAAACAGCAGCCCGAGCGCAAAAATTTCAGCCCCGCGCCGAATTGTCGTTCGTGCGATCCGGTCTGGAGCAATCCCCTTTTGCCGCATGCGGTCGGTGAGCAGTGCGCAGGAAATTCCGGCGAGAAACAGAAATAGCGGAGCCGGCAGCGTTCCGCCCAGCTGCGACCAGCGAATAAACGAGGTTTGTCTGGCCGGGCCGCCCAGCCAGGAATCGTAGCAGTGCGTCTGGAACATCACCACGCAAGCCAGCCCGCGCATCCAATCGATGTAGGCAAGCCGTTGTTTACCCGACGTAGTCGCGTTTGCCACGCGACAGCATCGCCGAGGGAGAAAAGCAAAGCAAGTTCTTATCGCCCCGCAGGCGAGGTCCGCTAAGATCATCGCTCATGGCTGGAGCCGCCAAATCCTGGCAGATGAGTTTCCCTGCGGCACTGGTCGTCTGGGCGCTGGTCGTCGTAGCTGCTGCGCTGGAAGGCACGCATCTCGGCTTTCATGGCCGCGCGTTCTATGTCGCGCTCGGAGTCGCGTCGCTTCTGTTCGCATTCGAGCTGTTCCTGGCATCGCCGCGCGTTCTCGCCTCCGCCCAACGCGCCCTGGGCGAACGCGGCGCGCTCGGCGCGCCGCTGGTGCCGCTACTTGCTGTTCTGATCTATTCGCTCGCCGTCACCGGCGACTGGCGAATGCTGCTGCTCGGCGCCGCCTACGCCGTCCTTCCGGCCATTCTACTTGCAAGCAGTGCCGGAAAATCTCCGGGTACCTGGGAAGACTACGCCGCGCTTGTGATGATCTGGCTACCGGTCGCGCTGCCGGTTCCCTATCGCCTGATGTATCGCGTATTTCCCTACCCTCCGCCGCTGACGCACACGCTCGCAGTTCTGATGGCGCTGGCGACGGCCGTTGCCGCCTTCGTGCTGCTTCGCCGCCTGGACGGGGTCGGCTACGGTGTCGCCTGGAGGCGCGGCTTCACGGCGCAATTTGCGCTTCACTTCGCCTTATTTGCCGCGATCGCCATACCGGTCGGAATCAAGACGGGTTTTCTGGTATTTCATCCGTCGCTTGCGCGCGCACGCAATTCACCCCTTACCGTGCTTGGGGTGCTGTTCTTCACGGCGTGGCCCGAGGAATTTCTGTTCCGTGGATTGCTGCAGAATCTGCTCTCGCGAGCGCTCAAGAATCCGTGGGCGGGTCTGGTGGTTGCTTCGGTAATCTTTGGCTTTTCGCACATCTTCCATTCGCCATTCCCGAACTGGAAGTACGTGCTGCTGGCTACGGTCGCCGGGTTGTTTTACGGGTACGTCTGGATGAGGACTCGCTCGCTTGTGCCCGGCACGCTGGTCCACGCCCTGGTGGACATCTGCTGGCACATCCTGTTCCCCTAGATTCGCTTGCGGCGTCAGCAGTGAAGTTCATCTCGCCTCAGAAACTCTCGAGCAACTCCGCTGCTGGTACGGGGTACTTCAACCTCGCTCAAGCGGCCGGAAAGGTCGCCATCGTCACCGTCGCTCGTTTCTGCGAGCCGCAAGTTGCTGAGCCCGGCGGTCGCCAAGTCTCTGCCCCAGGTACAGTGCCAGATTCACGGCGATGAGCGAAACAAACAGCAGAACTACGGTGCGTGCGACCGACATGCCCAGCTTGTGCTCGTTCCAGAAGTAATAGCAAACGAATCCGTTTGCCAACAGCAGCAGGAATCTGGTCGGCGTCTTCACTTGATTGTCCCGGCGAGCGGGCTTGAAGCCGTCGCATACAGTTTCTTCGGGATTCTCCCGGCAAGAAATGCCTTGCGCCCCGCCTCTACAGCCGCGCGCATCGCCTCCGCCATCAAAACGGCATCCTGTGCACCGGCAATCGCGGTGTTCATCAAGACGCCGTCGGCGCCCAATTCCATCGCAATCGCCGCATCGGAAGCTGTGCCCACCCCCGCGTCCACGATGAGCGGCACCTGGGTGATGCGTTCCCGCAGGATGCGCAGGTTGGCCAGATTCTGAATCCCCATTCCCGAACCGATCGGCGCGCCCAGCGGCATTACCGCAGAGGCGCCCGCGTCGACGAGTTTGCGCGCCACGATGAGGTCGTCGCTCGTGTAGGGCAGTACGATGAAGCCTTCCTTCACCAATGTCTTGGTCGCCTGAATCAGCTGCTCGGTATCGGGAAACAGCGTCTGCTCGTCGCCGATTACTTCCAGCTTCACCCACTCCGAAAGACCGACTTCGCGCCCCAATCGCGCCGCCCGCACCGCTTCCTCGGCCGAATAGCACCCCGCGGTGTTCGGCAGGATGAAAATCTTCTCCCGGTCGATGTAGTCGAGCAGCGATTCTTTCGTGCGATCGGTCAGGTTTACCCGCCGAACGGCGACTGTAACCATGTCGGCGCCCGAAGCTGCGTGCGCCCGGGCCATCTCCTGAAAACTGCGGTATTTTCCCGTGCCCACGATCAGCCGCGAGTGGAACGCGCGTCCTGCAATCACCAATTGATCAGTCATCGATTTCTCTCCGCCGCTATTCTACTCCGGCCACAGTCTCAGCCGTATATCCCGCGCTCCGACAGGCGAGGCTCAGCCCTTTTCCCACTGGCACAACCATATGCTCGAAACCCGCAAGGCCCGCAACTTCGGAGAGGTATCCGGCAATCTCGGCCGGGTGCGAAAGCGCGTTGTCGGCCAGGATCAGAACCGCGGGGGCAAGCTTCGGAACCAATCGCCGGACCTGTTCAGGTGCTGTGGTCCGATCGCCGTCGAAAAATACGAAGTCGAACGGACCAGCGAGCTCTCCCACGATCGCTGTAGCTTCTCCCAATCGCAGGTCGACGTACTCCAGCAGTCCGGCACGAACCAGGTTCGCGCGTGCCATCGACTGTTTGTCCTGGTTGCGTTCGATCGAAACGATCTTTCCGCCCGTCTCGGCGACAACCCACGCCAGGCAGATCGTGCTGTAGCCGTTCGAGGTGCCGATTTCGAGCACGCGGGTGGCCTTGGCAGTGCGGGCCAGGATGCGAAGCAACAGCGCCGTTTCCGGCTCGAGATTCAGCATCTTCCGGGCGTGATCGGCCTGTTGATCGTCGTTTTCGCGCCCCTGGCGCTCCATCGCGGCAAGCAGATCGATTAGTTGGCGGTTCATCGCTTCCGGTGTCTCTCCCAGACGCTGCTCGTCTAGGTGGTTCTCTGCGGCCTTGGTTCTTCCACGTCCGCGTACAGCCTTGCGATTACATCCTGATATCGCTGCTCGATCACTCGCCGCTTCAGCTTCATCGTGTAGGTCAGCTCACCGCTCGCGTAGGTGAAGTCCTGCTCGATCAGGGCGAACCTCTTGGGCTTTTCGTATTGCGCCAGGGGCGCCGTCAGCCTTTCCAGTTCCCTGGTGTAGAGGTCCCGCACCCACGGGTCGGTGAGCATCTGCGTGTGAGTTGAGAACTCCCGACCAGCCATGCGCGCCTGCTCCTCGATTCCCGCAAAATTGACGACGACGAGCACCGAGGTGAACTTTCTTCCGTCGCCTACAACCATTGCGTTTGCAATCAGCGGCGAAGTCTTCAGCAGGTTCTCGATCGGTGCCGGCGCGACGAACTTGCCGCCGGAGGTCTTCAGCAGCTCTTTCTTGCGGTCCGTGATCAGCAGGTAGCCGTCCTGGTCGATGCGTCCGATGTCTCCGGTCAGCAGCCAGCCGTCGGGCGTGAAGGCTTCACGCGTCTGATCGGGCTTGTTGTAATAGCCCTGCATGACGCAGGACCCTTTCACCAGAATCTCGCCATCCGCTGCGATTTTCACCTCGACGCCCTGGATCGGACGCCCCACCGTGCCCACCTTGTAAGCCTTCGGTGTGCTCGCCGATACCACGGGCGACGTTTCCGTAAGCCCGTAACCTTGATAGATCGGCAAACCAACGGTCCAGAAGAACTCGAGGAGTTCGACTGCCAGCGGTGCGCTCCCGGACGTAAACGTGCGAATCCTCCCTCCCATGCCTTGCCGGAATTTCGAGTACACCAGCAGGTTCGCGATCCACCAGCGCAGGCGTACACCCGGGGAAACCGTCCTGCCATAGGCGCGCCACGGTGCCGCCTGGGTTGCCACCTGGATCGCCCAGTCAAAGACCGCTCTTTTCCATCCGGACTGGCGACGCCCCTTTTCGATAATCGTCGCATAGATTTTTTCAAAGAATCGCGGCACTGCCGCAACCATCATGGGGTGAACCTCAAGGAGCGCCTGGGACACCAGCTCGGTTTGCTCGATGTAGGCCACGCTGATGCCGCGAAAGAAATAACTGTAGTCGACCACGCGCTCATAGACGTGCGAGAGCGGCAAGAACGACAGCGCGAGATCTCCCCGGAGGGTTTCAATGTCCTTGGTCGAATCCAGGGCGTTCGACGTCAGATTCGCGTGACTCAGCATCACGCCCTTGGGCTCGCCCGTCGTGCCGGAGGTATAGATGATCGTGGCGAGTTGTTTGCCCGACACTTCGGCCGAACGGCCGCGGTACTGCGCGATGTCCGCGTCGCCTGCGGTCGCAATCAGCGCCTCATAACGAAGGATTTCGCCGTGTAGGTCGGCCGGAGGCGCAACGGAAATTACATGCTCAAGCGCCGGCAACTGGGCACGGCACTCGGCGATTTTTCGGGCCTCTTCTTCGCCCGAAGTGAAGACGACGCGCGCCCCGGAGTCCTTCAGGATGTAGGTGAGCCGATCCAGTGATTCGTGGAAATAGACCGGCACGCTCACCGCGCCCAGACCCTCGATGGCAAAGTCCGCAATGGCCCACTCGGGACAGTTCGGCGCGAACAGCCCGACACGGTCGCCAGGCCGGACACCAAGTTCGGCAAGAGCCCGAGCGAGGCCCGCGACGCGACGCAGCATTTCCTTCGCCGAGACCGCTTCCCACGTCCCGGCCTGTGGGCCCTGTTGCAAGCCAGGCGGAGTGCGATACATCTGCGCCCGCGGATTTGCGTAGGTGTCCACGGCGTCAAGAAAACATTTCGTGATGGCCGGGTACTCGGAATTCATCGCCGCCACTCTAGCCCATTGCCCGCGCGCGACGCAATCAGGCCCTCGAGCTCTGGCAGAAGGGTGGAAGCCTGCAGCTCGCGCTTGCACTGGGCTTGTTCCGTACTAAGATGATCCCGTGAACGCACCGATTCCGCGCAGGGCGTCACAGGGAGTCCAGCGATGGTGAGGCTCGCCGAAGGGGAAGCCACCGGATACGTGCCCGTGCGCGCGCCGCGCGGCGGTTCGATTTCCTGCAAGGGATGGCAGCAGGAAGCGGCGCTGCGGATGTTGATGAACAACCTGGATCCCGAGGTCGCTGAAAAGCCCCAGGACCTGATCGTGTACGGCGGGCGCGGAAAGGCAGCGCGCAACTGGAAATGCTTTCACGCCATCGTCGCGTCGCTGAGAAGCCTGGAAGACGATGAGACGCTTCTGGTGCAATCCGGCAAGCCCGTTGGAATCTTCCGCACGCACAGCTATGCACCCCGTGTCCTGATCGCGAATTCGAATCTCGTCGGACACTGGAGCGACTGGAAAAACTTCGATGAGCTGGACCGCGCCGGTTTGATGATGTATGGCCAGATGACGGCCGGAAGCTGGATCTATATCGGCACGCAGGGAATCCTGCAGGGCACCTACGAAACATTTGCAGCCGCCGCGCGAAAGCACTTTCACGGCGATCTTGCCGGCAAGCTTGTCGTCAGTGGCGGAATGGGCGGCATGGGTGGCGCGCAACCGCTCGCTGCGACCCTGAATGGCGCGGCGTTTTTGGGAATTGACGTTGATCCGGAACGAATCAAGCGCCGCGTGAAATCCGGATATTGCGACGTCATGGTGAACGACCTGGACGAGGCTCTGCGGATCCTGAAAAACGCCGTCCGCACTCGCGGAGCGACTTCGGTCGGCCTGGTCGGAAATTGCGCCGACGTCATTCCCGAACTTGCCCGGCGCGGCGTCGTCCCCGATCTTCTGACCGACCAGACCAGCGCACACGACCCGGTGGGCGGCTATATTCCGCAGGGGCTGGGTGTCGAGCAGGCTGGCGAACTTCGCACAAGCGACCCCGATACGTATCGCAAGCGTTCGCTTGATTCGATTGCCCGGCACGTCGAGGGCATGCTCGCCCTGCAGAAGCTGGGCGCGGTCACGTTTGACTACGGCAATAACATTCGCACGTTTGCTTTCCAGCAGGGCGTGAAGAACGCCTACGATTTTCCCGGCTTCGTGCCCGCCTACATTCGTCCGCTTTTCTGCGAAGGGCGCGGTCCGTTTCGCTGGGCCGCGCTTTCCGGTGAGCCCTCGGATATCCATCGCACCGATCAGCTTGTCCTTGAGATGTTTCCCCACGACGAGATCCTTTGCCGGTGGATTGCGCTTGCGCAAAAGCGTGTCCGATTTCAGGGATTGCCGTCGCGGATCTGCTGGCTGGGCTATGGCGAGCGCGAGAAATTCGGCCTCGCGCTCAACGAGCTGGTCAGCAAGGGCGAACTGAAGGCCCCCATCGTCATCGGCCGCGATCATCTGGATTGCGGCTCGGTCGCCTCGCCCTACCGCGAGACCGAAAGCATGCGTGATGGCTCCGACGCCGTGGCCGACTGGCCGCTGCTCAATGCCCTGCTCAACACGGCGAGCGGGGCGAGCTGGGTCTCCATCCACAATGGCGGCGGAGTCGGGATCGGCTACTCGCTGCACGCCGGGCAGGTCATCGTCGCCGATGGAACCCCGGAGATGGCCACGCGCATCGAGCGTGTTCTCACCAACGATCCGGGAATCGGTGTCGCCCGTCATGTGGACGCCGGCTATCCCCAGGCCATCGACTTTGCACGCAAATCCGGAGTGAAAGCGCCGCTGCTCTGAGCGGCGGGACATCGTATGCGGTAGTGTTTTGCAAATGTACGCGTTAGTATCGGGGCCGCTCATATGCCCGATTGGCTGATCACCGGCTGCTCGGAGCTGCTCACGCTGCGGGGTTCGGTCCCGCGACGCGGGGAAGCCTTGGCGGAACTGGGGCTCATCCGCGATGGCGCGCTGTTGGTCCACGGAGACCGCATCACTGCAATCGGCCCGCGTCGCCGCATCGAACGGATGAAGGAAGCGCGTCGGGCCGAAAAGCTGGACTTCGGCGGCCGCGTGGTCCTGCCAGGCTTTGTCGATGCACACACCCACCTGATTTTCCCGTCCAGCCGCGCAGCCGAATACGAGCAGCGCATTTCCGGAAAGACGTATGCCCAGATCTCTCGCGCGGGCGGCGGAATCCGTTCCACGGTAAAGAAACTTCGGCTCGCGAGTTCCAGTTCTCTTCGCGAGCGGGCGTCGGCGCATCTACGCCAGTTCGCTGCGCACGGGACCACCACGCTTGAAGCCAAGAGCGGCTACGGCCTGGACTGGAAGAGTGAGCTGAAAATCCTGGACATCCTTCAACAGCTGCATCAGGAGCAGCCCCTGGATATCGCCCGGACGTTTCTGGGAGCGCACGTCGTTCCGCCCGAATTTAGCCGCCGCCCCGACGCCTATGTGGATCTGCTGGTGAAGCGCTGGATCCCCACGGTTGCAACCGCCGGACTTGCCGAGTTCTGCGATGTATTTTGCGATCGAGGAGCCTTCACATTGGCGCAGGCGCGGCGGATTCTCGCCGCCGGACGCGCGTGCGGACTGGTTCCGCGTATTCATGCCGATCAACTGGTTCGCACCGGGGCGGCTCGGCTCGCAATCGAGCTGCACGCCGCAAGCGCCGATCACCTGGAACACGTGGACGGCGGTGATATCCGCGCGCTCGCTCTCTCAAACGTCGTCTGCACTCTGCTTCCGGGCTGCTCGTTTCATCTTGGCCTGGGACACTTTGCCCCGGCCCGTCAGCTGATTGAAGCAGGAGCGATCGTGGCTCTGGCGACTGACTTCAACCCGGGGACGAGCCCGACGCTCAGCATGGCGATGATTTTGTCGCTCGCCTGCACGCAGATGCGCATGACTCCGGCCGAGGCCATCGCCGCCGCTACAATTAACCCCGCCTACTCCCTGCGGCTGCATGACCGCGCGGGCTCTCTTGAAGTTGGCAAATATGCGGATCTGGCTGCCTTTGACGTGGCGGCCTATCGTGAAATTCCGTATTATTTTGGCGTGAACCTCTGCAGCCTGACCATGAAGCGCGGTGCAATCATCCACTCCAAGAAGCGCTAGCCTATGAAGCAGCTCGTCGAGTGCGTTCCGAATTTTTCCGAAGGCCGCCAGATGGCCAAGATCGACGCTATCGTGGAGGCGATGCGCGCAGTGCCCGGCGTGTATCTGCTGGCCCGGGAAAGCGACGCGGACCACAACCGCAGCGTCGTGACGCTGGTAGGCGAACCCGGTGCAGTGAGGGAAGCAGCCGTGCGCGGAGTTGGCAAAGCCGCCGAACTGATCGATCTCACGCGTCAGACCGGAGCGCATCCGCGCGTGGGCGCAACCGACGTGGTTCCTTTCATCCCCATTGAGGGCGTCACCATTGAGGATTGCGTCGAGCTCGCAGGCCAGGCCGGGCGCGAAATCTGGGAGCGCTATCACATCCCCGTCTACCTCTATGAGGCCGCCGCGCAGTGGCCCGAGCGCGTCAACCTTGAAAACATACGTCGCGGACAGTTTGAAGGGCTTCGCGAGGAGGTGCTGCGCAATCCGCAGCGTGCCCCGGATATCGGCGAGCCCCGGCTGCATCCGACGGCTGGCGCAACTGTCGTGGGCGCGCGCAAATTCCTGATTGCCTACAACATCAACCTGAACACGCCCGATCTGGATATCGCCAAGCGCATCGCGAAGACAATCCGCTTCTCAAGTGGCGGAATGCCCTGCGTCAAGGCCATGGGAGTGGACCTGCGCGCGCGCAACCTAGCGCAGGTGTCGATGAACCTGACCGACTTCGAGCAGACGCCGATCCATCAAGTCTTCGAAACGGTGAAGCGCGAGGCCGAACGCCTCGGAGTGGGAATCGTCGGAAGCGAGATCGTCGGTCTGATTCCCAGACGCGCGATCGAGATGACCGCCGAGTTCTATCTGCGTGTCGAAAACTTTTCTCCACAGCAGGTGTTAGAGAATCGTCTGGAAGAATCGCTGAGCGCGCCGGCGGAGAAGCGTCCGATGACACTGGCGGCACTCGCGCAGCCCTTTATCGACGTCGTGGCCCGTCCCACACCTGCGCCGGGCGGAGGATCGGTTGCGGCTCTGGCCGGTGCTCTGGGGGCCGCACTGGGACAGATGGTGGCCGATCTTTCGCGCAAGAAGAAATCCCTTGCGGCACTCGCCAAACCGCTCTCGGACATTGCCGATGAGCTGGGCAGCGCTTCCCAGGCACTCGCTGAGGGAATTAACCGCGACGCGGCGTCGTTTGAGGCCGTGCTCACGGCCCACCGGCTCCCGCGCGAGACCTCCGAAGAACAGGATCGGCGCAACCGGGCGATCCAGGTGGCGCTCATGGCAGCGGTCGAAGCCCCGTTGGAGGTTGCGCGCAAAGCAGCAACGGTATTTGACACGCTCGGGCAACTGGAACCCATGGCCGCGCCGTCTATGCTCTCAGATGTCCGCGTGGGCCGAATGATGGCAGCGACCGCTGTTCGCGGCGCGCTGGAGAACGTGGGCACGAATCTTGAGTCCATCACCGATGCGGTCTTTGACAGCCACGCACGTTCCGAGATGCTGTCTCTTGCGTCACGAATCGCCGAAAGTTCCGCCGGGACCGGCCGATAAGTTAAACTGAGAAGTCCTGAGGTGACGAAAACGTGAGAAATCCAATTTACCGTACCGTTGGGATCGCAGCGCTGGCTGCTGGTTTCCTGTTTGCGGCTGTCGTGGTCGCGCCGCAGCGCAGCTCGGCGGGTTCGCTCAGCACCGCGATTGTCGGAATGTTCCCGAAACAGGTGGGGGAGTTCGCCTACGCCGATCTGAAAACGGCGCGAAAGTATCCGTGGTTTCCGCAGCTGCGCGAACAGCTCTTGCCCAGCCGTTTCCGCGACTTCGAAAAATTCCTCGCATCGGCCGGTGTCGACCCCAATGCACAGGTGGATGAACTCGCCTGGGGCGCGATTTCGCCCACCAAGACCGCGGGTGAAGAGGTAGTCGGCGTAGCGCTGGGATCGTTTGACCCATCCTCGAGCGAAGAGCGCTTCAAACAACAGAAGCTGCCTATGGTGGAGGTCCACGGATACCACCTCTACGCGTTTGGCAGCGGGGCCGCCACAAGCGATCTGCTGTTCATGTTCATTGATTCGAACACCGCGGCCTTCGGACAACGCGGCGCCCTGGACAAATTGATCGACGTTCGCACCGGCGTCACCGAAAGCCTGCTGACGAACGACGTGCTATTCCCGTTGATCGGAGAAGCCAACGGCAGCGGCATCATCTGGGCTGTGCTCGACAAGTCCTACGCGCACCTGGCCGTGCAGCAATTGATGCCGGAGGCAACACAGTTTGCGCAGGCCAGCCCGATCATCGAGCGTATCCGTGCGCTGACGATCGGCGTGGTGGCCGACAAAGGCATCGACGCGCACTTTCAGGCCGTCTGCGCGAGCCCGGACGATGCGAACCTGCTGGCCGCGGGCATGCAGGGCGCGCTGATGATGCGCCGCTACCAGGAAGCGCAGGATCACCCGGATCTTGCAGGTGCGCTCGATCAGATTCGGCTTGCGCCCAGCGGCGACCGCCTGAAAATCGAGGCTCCCGTGAGCCAGGACCAGCTTCTGTCGCTGATCAAGACTCGCGCGTTCGCGACACCGATGTAGGAATTACTCCCGATACTTCTGTCGAATAGGCGACCGAGGCGGGTAGATGTTTGCGGTTGGCAGTTCGGGCGAGATCGGTCGGCGCGCCAGGTCAGATCGGTGAGCCAGTCTTGGCCGCGCTGCACGATTTGACCAGCGTGACTCGCACCTGGCCTTCGCGGCCTTCACAGCGGATGCGATCGGTGGGCGTTCCTTCCAGGCGCTTGCGGATTCCCTCTGCTCTTGCGCAAGCAGGAGATTCGACGGTTACTTCCAGCCGGTCGGAAAACTCTTCGACGAGAATCTTGGTTTTTGAGGCGGCGCTTGCGTTGCCGTTTGCCGAAGCCAGCATCTCGCCTGCTGCCTCGATTGCGGCGCGCGCGACATCCTCTTGCGTTTTTTCGGACAGCCCGGCTCGTTTCGCTGCGTGCGAGATGATCGCGCCAAGCGACACCATCAGGCGCGGATCGTTATCAAATGCGCATTCAACTCGGCCGGTTCGAACCGGAGAGGGTAGCGGAGGAGTGCCGGCGGGTTCAGCGCTCATCGGTGCTCACCTACTTCAACCACTCGCACGTCGCACGCCTCCCGGCAATCGGGGCAGTAGTACAGACCGTCCTCACAGAGTCGAACACCCTGCTGTGACTGGCAAAAGCAGCAATACTTCTCGCACGTGCATTCCGCTTCCGGCTTGTCGCATTGCGTGCAAACGACAGTCACTTTGGCGGTCCTTCCGGTGAGACCCGGTATCGCCTACTGTTCATAGTAGGCCACAGCTCGTCGCGAGACAAGCGCTGTCGGCGCAGATAGCGGCTTTGTGGATTTCTTCGCCGGATGAAAACCGCCGCTGGATTCGTTAATTCTTCGTGTTCCGCGCCTTTTCCACGGGCAATGCGCGTTGCACAGCCATGGACGGCGTGATTTCGGCGGCAGCAGTCGCCGGTGACGGGAAGGAAAGCTCGCGGCCGTCGGAAATCGCAGCGGCTGCTTCGGTCAGGGTGTCGGGCACAGGCGATGCCATCGGCACCAGGGCTCCTTCGGCCTCCTTCAGAAACGTCAGGCCATTTTCGCGGCCGTTCCAGTCAATCGACAGCACGTCGCCGAGTGAGACCTGGTTGGTCGCAAGCAAGCTCGCCAGCGGATACACCACGTGGCGTTCGATTGCCCGTTTCAGGTGGCGCGCCCCGTATTTCAAGTCCGTTCCTTCACGCAGCAGAAACTCTCTGGCCGGCGGGGTCACGCGGAACAAGAATCTGCCTCGAGCGGTTTCCAGCACGCGCTGTTGCACCATGCCCAGTTCGATTTCCAGAATCTGCTCCAACTGCTGCGAGCGCAAGGGGTGAAATACAACGACCTTGTCAATCCGGTTCATGAACTCGGGTGAAAACTTCCGCTTCGCGGCTCCCGAGGCCGTTCGCTCGACCTTCTCGTCCAGGCCGACCTGGGATTCGGGCCGTACCAGAGGTGCGAAGCCCAAGCCGCCGGTCATCAACTCGGTGATCTCGCCACCGCCGAGGTTCGAGGTCATGAAAATCATCGTCTGCGACAAGTCCACTCGCCGGTTGTCGCCAAGGGTGAGGGTCGCTTTATCGAGAATGCCGAGCAGGAGTTGCCACAGGGCGTCGGAGGCCTTCTCGATTTCGTCGAACAGCAGGAAGCTGATCTTCAGTTTGTCGGTATGGTGCTGCGAGAGCGCTTCCTGGGTGATTAGCGGATGCGTTTCGCGGTGTCCGAGGTATCCCGGAGGCGAACCGATCAGCTTCGCAATTTCGTGCGAATGCTGGAATTCCGCGCAATCCACCTTGATCACTGCGCGCGGATCGCCGAACAGTACTTCCGCAGTGGCTTCCACCACGCGGGTCTTTCCGGCTCCGGTCGGTCCGAGGAACAACAGATTCCCCACCGGCCGTCCCGGTGAATTCAGGCCGGCGCGAAACACCTGGTACAGGTCCACGACCGCCTGCACCGCTTCGTCCTGCCCGACGATTTTCCGACGCAGCCCACCCTCGAAATCGCGCGATTCAACGCTGCGCAGGGTTGGGTCAAGTTGTAGTGCTTGCGCGCCCATGGTCGTACTCCCTACCGGAACTTTCTGCCGCTCTCAGGATTGCGCGGTTCGGAGCGCTCGAATTGATCGAGCTTGACGTCCACCGTCGAACGCAGCAATCGCAATTGCGTGACCAGTTCCCGGCTCGAATTGGCTCGATCGGTCAGCACCAGCATCGGTGGCGAAAGATCGGCCAGGTCCAGGTTTAGGTTTCGAAGCGAATGCATCAGGTTTTGCAAATACAGCGACCGTATATTGAACAGCTCAACCCGGCTGCTCACCCGCTCGCGCAGGTGGGACCAATCCAAGTCAAGGAAAGGGTGGCTCCGCGAAACCGTGCGGACCACTTCGTCTGTAATACGCGGCCGTTCCCCCAGCCGCGCGAGCTGCAACTGCTGCACTTTCCCCTGCCGGCGCACGTTGTGCACCAGGAAATAGGTGTTGCCTTTTCGCCGAACGAAAGCCACAACTGTCTCCTTTTGGCCGGGCACTACGTCTGTTGCTTGTTCGTAGTGTATGGTCCATCCACTACACCGTCAATGGTACGATGCAATAGATGGAGTGGAGTTGCATCGAAACGGTTAATGCCTGTGAGGAACTCGCGCCCGAGCCAAAAAACGCTGTAAATAGGGGCTTTGCAGCACTTGTCGCCTGAAATCGGTGGGCAAGAATCTATCGTACTCATTTAGATGCTGAATCGATCGAGCGCGTAGCCCGTAAGGAGTGGAAATTCATGTCCTGGGATCCGGTGTACCGAATGGTGAAAACAATCCCGCGCGGGCGCGTGACCACCTACGGAGAGCTCGCGCGAAGGCTTCGATTTCGCGGCGGCGCTCGCGCCGTTGGCTATGCCATGGCGGCGTGCCCCAGCGGCCGCGGCATTCCTTGGCACCGTGTGGTGGGGGCCGGGGGACGCCTGATCATCCGCGAGCCGTACGGCAGCCTGCAGCGGCGATTGCTGGAAACCGAAGGAGTCGTGATTCCGGGCAGCCGGATTGATATGCGGCTCTACGCCTGGGTTCCGAAAAAGAAATCGGCCGCCCGCAAGCGAACGAGCAGGGGCTGATTCGTGCCGCCATCGTGATTGTGTTATAGAATTGTGCTCCCCGAGACAAAGGGATTCATTCCGTGGGCGAACCAATCATACAGGTCGAGGATCTCTACAAGAGCTACGGTGACGTGGAAGCGGTTCGGGGCGTGAGCTTTGCCGTCCAGGAAGGCGAAGTCTTTGGTTTGCTCGGACCGAATGGTGCGGGGAAGACGTCCTGCGTTGAAATCCTCGAGGGCCTGCGTACGGCAGACCGCGGCAAGGTGCGCGTCTGCGGACTGGACCCGGAAACAAGCGGCGAGCGCTTCAAGGAAAAAATCGGCGCTGTTCTGCAGTCCACTTCCCTGCCGGACAAGCTTCGCGTGATGGAAGCGATCGAGCTTTTCGCGCAGTTCTACCGCAAGCGCGCCAACACCGATGACTTGCTCAGGCGTTTCCAGCTCGATGAAAAACGAACGGCCTTCTACGGCCATCTCTCGGGCGGCCAGAAGCAGCGCCTGGCCCTGGCCATGGCGCTGGTGAACGATCCTGAAGTCGTGTTTCTTGACGAGCCTACCGCGGGCCTGGATCCTCAGGTGCGCCGCGAAATCTACGACATCATCGAAGAGCTCAAGCGCGGCAAGAAAACCGTTTTGCTGACCACGCACTATATCGAGGAAGCCGAACGGCTGTGCGACCGGGTTGCGATCGTGGATCACGGCCGGGTGATCGCCCAGGGTACTCCGCGCGAGCTGAAACAGCGTTCGGCCGGCACGACGCGTATCGAGGTTCGCCTCGCACGCCCGTTAACCGACGGTATGCTCGGCCGCCTGGAGGGCGTTGCCGGCTGGCGGGAGTTTGACGGCACCTTCGTGCTGCACTCGGTTCGGCCGCCGCAGACGATTGTGGCGCTCGTGAAGCAGCTCGAAGCCGAAAACAACGAGTTGCAGAGCCTGGAAATGTTCTCGCCGTCGCTTGAGGACGTCTTTATCGAACTGACGGGGCGGCGGCTGCGCGAATAAAGGGATGGAAAGACGGGAGCAATTCGCTTGAAACATACCTGGACGCTGACAAAGATTCGAATCCGGCTGGCGATGCGCAATCGCGCCTTCTTTTTCTTCAGCCTGCTGATGCCCATGATTTTTCTTTTTGGCGCCGTGGCTCTGCTCAGTCGCAGCTCCCGGGAATGGGTTCCCTACATCCTGGGCGCGGTGCTGACCACCACCGTGATGGGCAGTTTCTGGGGGCTGAGCGTCCAGCTGGTCACTTTCCGAGAGCAGGGTATTCTGCGGCGCTTCAGGCTTCCGCCGGTGGGCGCCGGACCCATGCTTGCATCAAGCATCCTGTCGAACTATTTCATGGCGCTGCCTGTGGTCGTGTTTGAAGTTGTGTTGTGCCGCCTGGTGTTTCATATGCAATCGTGGGGAAACCTCTGGGCCATTTTCCTGTTGGTCACGGTCGGGTCGGCGACATTTTCCTCGCTCGGACTGATCGTCGCAAGCGTGACCAACACCATGCAGGAAACGCAGATGATCAACAACCTGATCTGGATGGCGTTCCTGTTTCTGTCCGGAGCCACGGTGCCGCTGGCGATTTTTCCTGGATGGCTTCAGCGAGTCTCGCTGTTCATTCCGGCGCAGTATCTGGCCACGGGCCTGGAATCGGCCGCTACCAAGCTTGCAACGCCCAATGAAGTGCTCGAGGATTTTGTGGCGCTCGCACTGGGATTCTGGGTCGCGTTCGAGGTTTCGCGTCAGCTGTTCCGCTGGGAGCCGGAAGCCAAGGTTCCGCGGCGCGCCAAGCTCTGGGTGCTCGCAGCCCTGGTTCCATTTCTGGTCTTCGGGTCGTGGGAAAGCGTGACAGGCAGGCGGCTGAAACGCATCGGCGCGAATTATCAGACGTTAAGCCTGATGTCGCGTGTGCAGCGCCGAACCGAAGCACCCGACAAGTAGCTCGACCGCCGCGGCGGGAATTGCAGAACGGGCTCGGAGCATCGAACCGTCAAGGACAGGAGAAGCCATGAAGGCGATTCGCGTCAAGGAGTTCGGCGGACCCGAGGTCATGAAGCTTGAGGAAGTGCCCGAACTGAAACCGGGCGCAGGCCAGGTTGTCGTTCGACTGCGCGCCATCGGCGTCAATCCGGTCGATACCTATATGCGCGCCGGCACCTACCCTCGAAAGCCTACGCTGCCATGGACCCCGGGAACCGATGGCGCCGGGACGATCGAGTCCGTAGGCGCCCCGGTAAGTATTAAGGACGGACCGCGGTTCAAACCCGGCGATCGCGTGTACATCGCCGGCAGCCTCAGTGGCGCCTACGCCGAGCAATCCCTGTGTGAAGAGCGCTTCGTATTTCCTCTGCCGGCGAACACATCGTTTGCGCAGGGTGCAGCCATGCACATTCCATATTCCACTGCATTTCGTGCGCTCTTTCATCGGGCCCACGCGCGCGGAGGAGAAACAGTCCTGGTTCACGGCGCGAGCGGAGCCGTGGGAATCGCGGCCGTGCAGCTTGCGCGAGCCGCCGGGCTCCGCGTGATTGGCACGGTCGGCTCCGATCGCGGGCGCCAGCTGGTTTCAGCCGAAGGCGCGCACGAGATTCTCGACCACCACAATCCGGGGCATTTCGACCAGGCGCTTGCGCTCACCGGCGGCCGCGGCTACGAGGTGATTCTGGAAATGCTCGCGAACGTGAACCTGGGTCGCGATCTCCCGCTTCTTGCTCCGCACGGTCGCGTCGTCGTCGTTGGCAACCGCGGCGCCGCGGAAATCGATGCGCCCAACCTCATGACCCGCGACGCCGCGATCCTGGGCATGAGCATGTGGAATGCTTCCGCCGAAGATGTCATCAGTATTCATTCGGCTCTGGTCGCCGGGCTTGAGAACAAGACCCTGCGTCCCGTGATCGGACAGGAAATACCTCTTACTGAAGCCGCGCGCGCCCATAAAGCCGTGATGGAGGCGGGCGCGTACGGCAAGATTGATCTGATTCCGTAGAAACTTGATCCCCACGGAGGTCCTGTTTTATGCAACGAGCAGCCACAGCCGTCTGGAAAGGCGCGCTGAAAGACGGAAAGGGAACCATTTCGACCGCAAGCGGCGTACTTGCGAACACTCCCTATTCTTTCTCCACGCGCTTTGAAAACGGACAGGGCACCAATCCCGAGGAGTTGATTGCCGCAGCCCACGCCGGCTGCTTTACCATGGCGCTCTCCGCGCAACTCGGCACGCTGAACTTCACGCCGGAGAGTCTTCGCACCGAAGCCACGGTGTCGCTTGAGAAGCTCGATGCGGGCTGGACAATCTCGAAAGTTCATCTCGATGTGGTCGCCCGGATTCCTGGTATTTCGCCCTCGGCTTTTGATTCCGCAGCCGCGAGTGCGAAAGCAAATTGTCCCGTGTCACGGCTGTTGAAGGCCGAGATCTCGATGACGTCAAAACTGGAGCAACAGGCATGATACTTCCCGCGGTGACGGGCGTCGCGATCGTCCTCGTCGTGCTATGGGAGGCGTTTGAGACCGTCATTCTCCCCCGCCGCGTACGACGACGCTTTCGATTGGCGGTCCTGGTCTATCGCAGCACCTGGGTTCCTTGGAGGGCACTCGCCCATCGCTTCGGGAACGCGAAAAACCGCGAGACATTTTTGAGCTTCTACGGCCCGCTTTCCATCCTCATTCTGTTCGCCGTCTGGGCCGCAGCGATCATTTTCGGCTTTGCACTGCTCTATTCCAGCGGGGCCGCGCAGGACTCGACGCATCCTACCTTTGAGACCTGTCTGTATCTGAGCGGCACGACCATGTTCACGCTCGGTCTGGGAGACGTGATTCCCCACACGTGGCCGGAGCGCTTCCTGGTCGTATGCGAAAGCGGTATCGGGTTCGGCTTCCTGGCGCTGGTCCTGAGTTACTTGCCGGTGATCTATCAGGCGTTCTCCCGCCGGGAAGTAAATATTGTTTTGCTCGACGCGCGCGCGGGTTCTCCTCCCACTGCCTGCGAACTCCTGCGCCGCCACGCGGGGATGCGCGGGGCCGAGGCGCTCGAGAAGCTCCTGTACAACTGGGAGCACTCCTCGGCCGACATCCTGGAGAGCCACGTCTCCTATCCGAGCGTCTGCTACTTCCGTTCGCAGCACACCAACGAATCCTGGCTCGCCTCGCTTACCGCGATCCTTGACACGTGCAGTTTCCTGCTCGCCTTTGTGGAAGGCACAGTGTCGCGTCAGGCTCGGCTGACCTTTGCGATGTGCCGTCACACCGTTGTTGATCTCGCGCAACTGTTCAACGAGCCGCCCTCAGCCCACCAGAGTGACCGCCTGCCCGCTGGCGAGCTTGCGCGCTTACGCGCCGCCGTCACCAAGGCAGGTTTTCAGATTCGCGACGACGAAGCGTCCCACAAGAAACTTGCGGACCTCCGCGCTTTATATGAGCCGTTCGTCCAGGCGCTCTCCCGTTTCCTGTACATGGAAGTCCCGCCGTGGATACTGGCAAACGAGATCACCGACAACTGGAAGACGAGCGCCTGGGGCCGCATTTCCGGTCTCACCGGCCCTGATCTTGAGGGCCCGGACGACCATACCGATTGAGGTCGCCTGGCCGCGAGCCAAATTGGCCGTGTTTTCCGCGCGTTTGACCAGATGCCACCGGTCGCAATGAAAACGGCTATGCTATAATTTCGTTTTCAGGCACCCCTACAAGTGGTGCGGAGAGATTCATGAGCCTTCCGAAGACCGAAAAGATCTGGCACAACGGAAAATTCATACGCTGGGACGACGCCACGATCCACGTCCTGTCGCACGTCGTCAGCTACGGGTCGGCCGTCTTTGAAGGCATCCGGTGCTACGACGCGCCGCAAGGACCTTCGATTTTCCGCCTCCGTGAGCACATGCAGCGTTTGCTCAACTCGGCCTACATCTATCGGATGGAGGTTCCCTTCACGGTCGACGCGCTCTGCCAGGCAAGCCTGGACCTGGTCCGCACAAACAAAGTGCCTGCGTGCTACATCCGCCCCATCATCCTTCGGGGCTATGGCGATGCGGGTGTGAATGCCACGAATAACCCCGTAGAGGTGTACCTGGCCTGTTGGGAATGGGGACAGTATCTCGGCCAAGAGGCGCTGCGCACGGGGGTGGATGTCTGCATCAGCTCCTGGAATCGCCCGGCTCCCAATACGCTTCCCCAGATGGCCAAGGCCGCCGCGAATTACATGAATTCGCAGCTGATTCGGATGGAAGCGAAAGTGAACGGGTACGAGGAAGGCATTGCACTCGACACGAACGGCTACGTGAGCGAGGGTTCGGGTGAGAATATCTTCGTGGTGATGAACGGCTCGGTTTCCACACCGCCGCTGGCAAACTCCGCACTTCCCGGAATCACACGCGACTCGATCGTGAAGCTCTGCCGCGACCTGGGTATTCCTGTGGCCGAACAGGTTATTCCGCGCGAGATGCTGTATATCGCCGACGAGGTCTTCTTTTGTGGCACCGCCGCCGAAGTCACTCCGGTTCGCTCGATTGACCGCATCAAGGTCGGATCCGGCACACGCGGCCCCATCACCAAGCGCATTCAGGACGACTTTTTCGCCATCACCGGCGGCAAGACTCCTGACCGTCATGGCTGGCTGTCTCCTTTGAATGTCCCCAGTGCGGTCGTCCGCTGAAACACCAGCGGAAGGCGTTAAGCAGCCCAGGAGCCACCCTCCAGGAATATTGGACCTAGGCGGGAACGAGCCTTCGCGTACCACCGCTCCCGGTTCGTGCACAGCAATCAAGCCCTTTGGCTCCCAAATCTGTATAATCCGCTGACACAATGGCGCTTTCCGTCGGCACGAAGCTAGGTCCTTACGAAATCGTCAGCGCGATAGGTGCGGGCGGGATGGGCGAGGTCTATCGCGCGTCTGACACCCGCTTGGGCCGTGAAGTTGCGCTGAAAATTGTCCCCGGATCGTTCGCGGGAGATGCGGATCGCGTCCGCCGCTTCGAGCAGGAAGCTCGCGCTGTTGCTGCGTTAAACCATCCAAACATTCTCGCTGTGTTCGATATCGGTCAGCACGAAGGCTCGCCCTTTCTCGTGTCTGAATTGCTGGAAGGCGAGAGTCTGCGCGAGATACTCGATCGCGGGCCTCTAGCACAGCGGAAAACGATCGAATATGGAGTGCAGATCGCCCACGGATTGGCCGCCGCGCATGAAAAAGCGATTGTTCACCGGGATTTGAAGCCGGAAAACATTTTCGTCACCCGAGACGGGCGAATTAAGATCCTAGATTTCGGGCTGGCGAAGCTCGTGCAGTCGTCCGGCGACGTGGAGAATTGCATCACTCTTGCGACTCTGACGACTGGTGCCACCGCAGCGGGCGTAGTGCTGGGCACGCCAGGCTATATGTCGCCGGAACAGGTGCGCGGGCAAGCTGCAGATGCCCGAACAGACATCTTTGCGTTCGGTGCCGTGCTCTACGAGATGCTGTCCGGTGTGCGCGTATTTCGGCGCGATACTCCTGCAGAAAGCATGACTGCAATTCTGCGGGAAGACCCCCCGCAGATCGCCGATGCGACCCGGCAAGTCTCGCCTGCCCTGGACCGCATCGTGCGGCGCTGCCTGGAAAAGAACCCGGAACAAAGATTTCAATCGGCGCGTGATCTCTCGTTCGCGCTGAGCGCGCTATCGGGAACCGACGCCAGCGGGTTTACGAAAGCGGTCGCGGCTCCTGCTGTTTCTCATAGCCTTTCGTGGCGATTGTGGGTCCCTTTAGCAGCAGCGATGGTCGCAGTTGCGGTAGTGACCTGGTTGATCGCGCGACAGCCCGGGGTACTGCCCGCGCGGATGCAGTTCGCTATAACGGTTCCGGGCGAAGTGACCAATATGGCCATCTCGGCCGACGGAAAAATGCTGGCGTATGTCTCGCCAGACGGGAAAAGTGGCATACCGATGCTTTTCGTGCAACGGGTTGGCAGCGCCACCGCTACGGAGTTGGTCGCGACCGGGGGTGCGAGTTATCCGTTCTGGTCGCCTGACGATACAGCGGTGGGCTTTTTCGCAAGTAGCAGGCTCGAGAAGATCTCCATCGCGAATGGCTCTGTGCAAACGCTGGCGCGCGTCAATTTCGCTCGCGGGGGGACGTGGGGTTCCAAGAATGTGATTCTCTACACGCCCGACCCCGGCGGCCCAATCTGGCGAGTAAACGCGGACGGAAGCGGCGCAGCGGCGGTTACCACGCCCGATACGAACATCGATTCGGATCGCTGGCCGCTGTTTCTGCCGGATGGAGATCATTTCCTGTTTCTCGCAGCGAGATTTGGGACTGCCGCAGAGGATGCCGTATCCGCGATTTATCTGAGTTCGCTCAGCGCAAAAGAACCCACGAGATTACTTTCAGCCAGGTCGAACCCCGCGTATGCGGAGGGCGCCCTATTGTATTTGGATGAGCAAAAAGCTCTGCGAGCCGTCTCCCTCGATCCCAAAAAGGGACTTGTCGGAGGAGAGCCGCGCGTGGTCGTGGATGCGGTGGGGTTTCAGCCTTCGGTTTACTGGGGAGCATTTGCGGTTGCCTCAAACGGGACGGTGATCTACAGCGCGACCGCAGAGGCGGCCCAGTCGGTGCTGACATGGTACGACGGGGCCGGAAAAGAGCTGGGGAGGGTGGGTGAATCGGGCGTCCAGGCAAACCCGACACTTTCGCCTGATGGCAATCGTGTGACCGTCGACATCACCGACTTGCATGCGAACAATACGGATGTCTGGATCGACGAGCTCAACAAGGGAAGCAGCACACGATTCACATTCGATCCAGCGGAGGAAACCGACGGGGTGTGGTCGCGGGACGGCGAAAAGATCGCCTACCGGTCGGTCGCGGACGGGTCGGGCGTAAATCTGAAGAATGCCAGCGGATTACAGACCGAGAAGACACTGGTCAGAGTGAAGGACGCAATGAAATCCGTCGACAACGCCGACAGCTTCGACCTGATTCCGAATTCCTGGTCGCTGGACGATTCGGAAATTCTGTGCGCTTTGCAGACAAACACCAAGGACTCATTGGGATCGGTGCTCGTTCTGGTACCGGCCAGCGGAGGAGGAATTACACAGTTTCTGCCGAGGGATTCGAGCAAGACGAATGGGCAGATTTCTCCGGATGGGAAATGGGTGGCGTACGCGTCGAATGAATCCGGTGAGTGGGAGATTTACGTAGCAACGTTCCCGAGCGCGGCGGGAAAATGGCAAATCTCGCGCGGAGGCGGAACGGAGCCGCGGTGGCGAGGCGACGGCAAGGAGATCTATTACATCGGGCCTACTTCGACGCTCATGGCGGTGCCGGTGGAAGCGGCTGGAACGTTGTCCTCCGGTGCTCCGGTCCCGCTATTTCAGATTCGGGGGCGCGCGCCGATATCGTCCACCGACCTCTTTACTTATGACGTTACGAAGGATGGAAAGCGCTTTCTCGTGAATCAATATCTCAAGCCGGATCACGTTACGCCGCTGACGATCGTTCAGCACGCGTTTGCGGAACCACCAAACTAAATGCGAGTGCAAAGAGCGCTATGGACAGATAGGAGAAGACGCTTGCTTCCGGTCCGACTGTCCCGCCCGTAAGCCACGCAGGACCGTGCATTGTTGAGTGCAGTAATTGTCCCCGCGCCGCATTGCCACTGTCGTTCACCGAGATCAAGAACGTCTCGGCAAAGTCACCTGCAGCGTGAAAACCGACGGCAAACCATATGCTGCCGGTGCGGAGTACGGTGAGACACATGACGAGCGCCCAAATAACGATCTCTAGCCCGCCCATCCAATTTTCTCCAGTGTTCAACAGATGCACAGCCCCAAACACGATTGACGTTAGAATCGCAGCTGGCCAAAAGCCCATACCCGACGACAGGGTAAACAGGACGTAGCCTCGATAGCAAAACTCCTCCTGCAACCCGACCAACACAAATGCAATCGCCCAGAGTGCGGCATACGTTGCGATGCCGCCGGCACCGAGGGCCAAGGTTCCAACCGAAAAACCGTGGAAGACGCAGATCAGCGACAGCATCAGAGCTTCGGTCGCAAGTCCCCACAGAGCGCCTTGCCAGAAAAGCTTACCGAATAGACCGGCAAAAGGGAGTCCATAGACCGAAAACGGACGGTGCTCGATTTTTGACATGAACCACGCGGCGACGAGAATTGCCAGAAGGGCTGACCCTTGCAAGACGATATCGCCGAGCGGGACACGGGCGCCGCCACTGAGATTGTTTTTCGCTGCCGCTTTTAGACTGGGAATTAACTTCGCTCCGGACTGGATCAGGAAAATCCCTGGCAGGACGAACGCAAAGAAAATCACCATGCGCCAGCCGGCTCGCGCACCGTTCGGACCGAAAAAAACTGAGCGCATTCTGATTCTCATCGGCCGATCATCTGGCTTGCAACCTCATGCAGTGCTTGCTGTTTGCAGAGCGCTTGGAACGTTCTGACGATCGGACCGAAGAATCGGTAGCAGGCCTGTTGCAAATGTCGCTCGGCTGGCTGGGACGTCAGGGACATAAACACTACTGAAAAACGGGTGTCCTGGCCATCGTGAGACCGATCGCATTGAGAGTCGCAGCCGTTCGATATCAGCCGGGCTCGGGAGATCACACTCGGGGTCGAGGCCAAAACTCGCGTTTCTTTGACTCCCCCCTTCCAATTCAAGTAGAATCCGCGCGCTCGGGTTAGAGGGTGCATGTACAATCTGCCGCAGAAACTCATCGCTGAATTCGTGGGCACCTTCGCGTTCATCTTTATTAGTGCCGGAACGATCTGCGCCGACCAATTTCTGGCCGCCAGCGGCCAGAATGGAGTGGGACTTCTGGGCATCGCAGTCGGGAGCGGACTGGCTTTTGCCATCGTAGTCACCGCCCTGGGACACATTTCTGGTGGACACTTCAATCCTGCGATCACGATAGGCTTTTGGGTCACGCGGCGCCTGGGCACGCTCGACAGCATCGCGTACTGGATCGCACAGTTGCTGGGCGCGGCAGCGGCAGCTTACCTGCTGAAGCTCGCGATCCCCGATACCACCTGGACCGCCAAGGCCCTGGGGTCGATCACGCCTGAATTGGGCGGCGACTTCACTCGCGCTCACGGCATCACCCTTGAGGCCGTCATGACCTTCGTGCTGGTCCTGGTCGTCTTCGCCACAGCCGTCGATGCCAAAGGAGCGTTCGACAAGATTGCCGGTTTCGCAATCGGCCTCACGGTCACGGCCGACATCCTGGTTGGCGGACCGTTTACGGGAGCGGCTCTGAATCCGGCTCGCGCCTTCGGCCCGGCGCTGGCAACAAGTCACTGGCAAAATCACGGCGTTTATTGGGCCGGCCCTCTGCTCGGCGGTGTGCTCGCAGCCGTACTCTACGACCGTGTCTTTCTCCGGGACCAGCCGCCCGCCTAGAATTCTCTGTTCCTTGACGCTCGTCGCTCGCCACTCCGTTGCGCCCCTAGAAACTCCCGCGCCTGGCACGCTTGTGGGGTACTAGAACCCATGCTAGTTTTGGCTTCAGCTTCTTTACCGGGGAGTGTTCGCGATGGCCATCAATATTGATGATCTCCTGCGCCGCGCCGTGGATAGCCGCGCCTCCGACTTGCACCTCAAGGTTGGCAATCACCCGTACCTCCGTGTCGACGGCCTGCTGAGCGGACTCACAGACGTTCCCCGCATCACGCCGGAAGAGATGCTCTCGATGGCATTCAGCATGATGACCAACCGGCAGTAGCAGAAGTTCAAGGAAACCGCTGAGTTGGACATGGCTTACGGAGTCGCAGGCCTCGGCCGCTTCCGCGTCAACGTTTTTCAGCAGCGCGGCAATGTCGGCATGGTTCTCCGCGTCATCCCGACCAAAATCCGCACGATCGAAGAGCTGGAACTCCCGCGCATCCTCATGCAGATCTGCGAAGAGCAGCGCGGGTTGATTCTCACCACCGGTACGACCGGTTCTGGTAAGTCCACGACGCTTGCCGCGATGATCGACCGCATCAATTCGCTGCGCGCCGAACACATCATCACGATTGAGGACCCGATCGAATATCTGCATCGCGATAAGAAGGGATTCATTAACCAGCGCGAAGTCGAAGTAGACACTTCGTCTTTCTCGACGGCCCTACGAGCCGCGTTGCGGCAGGACCCCGACGTCATACTCGTCGGCGAAATGCGCGACCTGGAAACCATTTCGACCGCTCTACTGGCAGCCGAGACCGGCCACCTGGTTCTTTCGACCTTGCACACCCTTGATGCCACGGAAACGATTCAGCGCATCATCGCCGTCTTCCCGCCGCCGGAACAGAAGCAGATCCGACTGCAGCTCGCAGGGACGCTCAAGGCAGTCGTCAGCCAGCGCTTGGTCCGCAAGAGCGACGGCACGGGTCGCGTGCCTGCGGTTGAGGTCATGGTCGCAACCGGCTACATTCGCGATTGCATCATCAATCCTGACAAAACGCGGATGATCCGCGAAGCCATCGCCGCAGGAACCAGCCAGTACGGCATGCAGACGTTTGATCAATCCCTGTTCGATCTGTACTCGCGTAACCTGATCACGCTGGAAGAGGCCCTGCTGCGCGCCTCGAACCCGGACGATTTCCACCTCCGCGTACAGGGCATCCGTTCCTCCGCCGACTCTGCGCGCGAGGACATGGAACGCGCCATGAACGAATTCGAACGAACCGGCAAACACTAACGGGTCTGCCCAAACGGGCCAGCCGAGAGGATTGCCGCGCGGCCGCTTAAGACCGGATCCTTGCTTCCCTGCCTGCTTGCCTCTAAGCTTCCTCGATGCGCTCCCGTTCCGGTCCGCGCAAGCTTGCAACCGACGAGCAGCTGTACGCGTCGGCAGTTCGTGCATTGATGCGTCGCGCATACGCCATACACGAGATGCGCAAATACCTGGAACGCCGCACCGAGGACAAGGAGGCCGTTTCAACCGTAGTCGCGCGCCTCCGCGAGCAGCAGTATCTCGACGACGCCCGCTACGCGCTTGAGTACGTTCGCCATCACGCGCAGACCCGCCGGCAGGGTCGCTTCCGTATCGCACGCGAGCTGCGCGGCCGCGGCGTTCCCGACCGCCACATCGAAGCGGCGCTTGATTCCATTTTTGCCGAGACCGACGAAGCAGCCTCCGTGCGCGCACGCCTCAAGCGGCATCTGTCGCACACTCGCGGCGCACTCGGCCAGAACAAGATCGCCTCGATCTATCGCAGTCTGCTTCGGGCCGGCTTTTCCTCGGACATCATTCGAGACGAATTGCGTGGGGTCACCCACGGCACTCTGCCCGAATTTCCCGACGCTTCTGATACCGAGCCCTGAGCCTCGCCCCGACGAAATTTTCCCCGGTTCCCGCACGTATAAAGAAGCAGCAGGGCGTTTCATTCCAGGGAGAGCATGCGAACAGTTGCCCTTATCGTCGCTGTCATCATGGTTCTCGGCGCACTTGGTATCGTGACGGTCGCCGATCGTCTGCTGGGCCTGCGCGCGGATTTAAGCGGGGAACGAGGCGCCGACGAAAAACGCACAATCCTGGTGGGCGGCCTGAGGCGAAACTATCTTCTGCATGTTCCCGCGGACTTACCCGCCGGCAAGCCTGCTCCGCTGGTCCTGGTCTTGCACGGTGGCGGCGGCCACGACTGGAATATGCCCGGCTTCACTCACTTTGACGAGCTCGCCGACCAGCAGGGCTTCTTGGTCGCATACCCCGACGCCGTGAACGGGTACTGGAATGCCAGCCGCAATACCTCGACCGCAGATGACGTGGGATTCATCCGCGCGCTGATCGATGAAGTTGCCCGCGCGCATTCCCTCGAGCTGCGTCGTGTCTATAGCACAGGCATTTCCAACGGGGGCTTTTTCACAAACCGCCTCGCCTGCGACCTCGGTGACAAAATCGCGGCCATTGCATCGGTGGCCGCGACGATGCCGGAGTCTCTCGCCGTCGCTTGCAAGCCATCGCGTGCGATTTCCGTCATGTACATCCAGGGAACCGAGGATCCTCTGGTCCCGATCAACGGCGGCAAGGTTGGCTTCCGGCGCGGCCGCAGCTATGGCGAATCTATCTCGCTTGCCGACGCCGAAGCCTTCTGGTGCAAGAACGATCGGATCCGGTCCACGTCGACTGCCACGGACCTGCCCGATCACGCCAGCGACGGTACGCATGTCCATCGAGAAATCTGGTCCGGCGGTGCCGACGACACCGAAATCGTCGTGTACACAATAGAGGGCGGAGGCCACACCTGGCCCGGCGGCCCGCAGTATCTTCCAAAACTCGTGGTTGGCAAGGCCAGTCAGAATCTGAACGCTACACGCACGATCTGGGAATTCTTCAAGACGCAAGTCCTGCCCTAGGGGTGCCGCCCGATCTCCCGGCTCGCAAGTCAGCTCAGAAATCCATCAAAACCTTTTGTCGCCAGCTTCGTCTATACCCGTCAGTGCAATGCATCTGGTCCCGAAGAAGTGAGACGCTGACGATCAAAGGAGATTTGACGATGAAGAATCTGTTCCTTGCGGCTTTGGTTTTTGTCCTGGCGATCGGCGCAACGGCCAAGCGCGTAGCGGCTCAGCCCGGGCAACCCGCGGACACCACAACCCCGAGCTATGACATGAAAGGGCAGTCACTGGTTGATCTCGATGACATGCACAAGAAATTTGTTCGACTCGCTGAAGCGATTCCGGCCGAAAAGTATACCTGGCGGCCCGGCGACGGCGTCCGTTCGATCAGTGAGGTATTTCTCCACGTTGCCGACCTCAATTTCCAGATGCCGCCGGCAATCGGGGCAACCCCGGCGCCCGGATACAAAAAGGAAGGTTACGAGAAATCCACCACGGATAAGGCGAAAATCATCGCCCAGTTGAATCAGTCCTTTGAATACGTCCACTCGTACGTCGAGCAAATGACGAATGGCGATTTCGCGAAGCCCGAAACGAAGTTCGGACCCCAGGCCAACGCCGGCGACGTCATCTATATCATCGTTTCCGACGACCACGAGCACCTTGGCCAGTCCGTCGCCTACGCGCGCGTCAATGGCATCGTTCCGCCATGGACGGCCGACCAGATGAAAAAGCAGCCGGCCAAACAGTAGACCCAGGGCCGCGTCCAGAGCTGTGGCCCCGGCCCTGTGCCGGCTTAGCTCGCCACGGTATCCTGCATAACGGCATTCACAGGCGGCAGGATGCCGAGGTCCCGGTAGATCGGTCGAATGAGCTTTCGAATCTGCGGGAGACGCGTGGCGAACCAGATCGCACCGGCGATACAACAGGCTCCGCTCAGCATCACCGTCCGTGGGGCGCCGATCGCGTGCGCAAGCGTACCCGCGAGCAGGCTGCCGAACGGAGCCATTCCCACGAACGCCACCGTATAGAAACTCATTACGCGCCCTCGTTTGCTGTCCTCGACGATCGTCTGAATGATGGTGTTGCTCGCGGCCATTTGTTGCATCAACCCGAAGCCGCAAACGAGCATCAGCACAAAGGAGAACCAGAAATTCCGGGAAAGCCCAAATAGGATCAGACCGATGCCGAAGGCTCCGGCGGAGAGTGGAATCATCCTCCCAAGCCCCAGGACGGTTTTTCGTACCGCAAGCGAGATTGCCGAAACCACGGCGCCGACTCCCATAGCACCCATCAGAAAACCGAGCGTATGCGGTCCGCCGTTCAGAATTTTCCCGGCGAAGATAGGCATCAACACCGTAAAGGGCCACCCCATCAGGCTCACGATCGCAAACTGCAGCAAGATCGTGCGAATCGGCGAGAATCCGGAAACGTAGGTCCAGCCTTCGTTCAATTGCGCGAGCATCGAGCCCGTGTGGCGTTTTACGCCCGTGGACCTCACTCGTCGCATGGCCAGCAGCGAGGCGATCACCGCAAGGTAGCTGAGTCCGTCAGCCAGGAAGCAATAGCCCTCCCCGGACATCGCGATCACTGCCCCGGCAAGTGAAGGCCCGACGAGCCGCGCGATATTCACCATCGATGAATTGAGCGCGATGGCGTTGCCCAGGTCCTCTTTCTCCTCCACCATTTGCACCAGGAAGGCTTGTCTGGCGGGCATGTCAAACCCGTTGATTGCACCTTGGAACGCGCTCAAGAAAACGATTTCGTGAACATTGATGTGCCTTGTGAGCGTAAGCGCAGCCAGGGCGAGCGACTGAAACATGGCCAGAACCTGGGTTACCAGCAGCAGGTGACGCCGGTTCAGCCGGTCGATCCAGACTCCGGCAAATGGCGCGAGCAAGAAAGTCGGTATCTGCCCGGAGAACCCCACCAGTCCCAGCAACAGAGCGGAGCCGGTCAGTCGATAGACGAGCCAGCTTGTTGCCAGCCGCGTCATCCACGTGCCAATCACCGAAATGCCCTGGCCCCCGTAGTACAGCCGAAAGTTTCGATGCCGAAGTGCTCGCCAGGCATAGGAAAGCCCACCGGACCCTTCCGGGGGTGCTGCGGTCGAAGAGGAGCGCGCGCTCACAGGATTCCATTTTGCCATTGCTGGAACCTGATGCGGCTCGCAATCATTGCCCCCTTGCGCCATACGTTTCCTGGAAACCTCAGTGAGCGCGTGCGGGCCGTTCTCACCGAAGCGGCAGAAATCCACGTCAGGCTTCACGCGCTAACCCGCTGGGACGATATGGCTCGCAAGGCAAGGTGAGTCGGGAGACTTCGCCTGGAGGATCGCTTGCGCTCGATGGTTTCTCTCCCTAATATGGCTCGGTGAGGAAAATTTGACCGGCAACGAAGTTCGCAGGATGTTCCTGAAGTATTTCAACGACCACGACGACCATCGGGTGGTGCGCAGCTCTTCGCTTGTTCCGACGAATGATCCTACGTTGCTGTTCACCAATGCCGGCATGAACCAGTTCAAGGATGTTTTCCTCGGCCTTGAGCAGCGCGATTACAAACGTGCTACATCCTGCCAGAAATGCGTTCGCGCCGGCGGCAAGCACAACGATCTTGAGAATGTCGGCTTCACCAATCGGCATCACACCTTTTTTGAAATGCTCGGCAACTTTTCCTTCGGCGATTACTTCAAGAAGGAAGCAGTTGCCTACGCGATGGACCTGGTGACATCGAAGCAGTGGTATGGCATCCCGCTCGATAAGCTCTATTTCACTGTTTTCGGCGGCGCGGACGTCGCGCCGGGCAAGAGGCTTGACACCGATAGCGAAGCAGCCGCTTTTTGGGTGAAAGTTGGCGCGCCCAAGGATCGCGTCGTTCCCGTTGCGGGCCTGAAGGAAAACTTCTGGGCCATGGGTGATACCGGCCCCTGCGGCCCGTGCAGCGAAATCTTCTACGACATGGGCCCGGATGCCTCCGACCAAGGCCATCGGGACTGCGCATTCGGCTGCGACTGCGGCCGGTACGTCGAGATCTGGAATCTCGTGTTCATGCAGTTCAATCGCGACGCGAGCGGCAACCTCAATCCACTGCCAAAGCCGTCGGTAGACACCGGCGCGGGCCTGGAACGCATCGCGGCGGTCATGCAGGGCAAGATCAGCAATTTCGATACGGACCTTTTTCAACCGCTGATTAGCGAAGCCAGCCATCTGGCCCACGCCGATCGAAACGACGCCAGGGTCCAGCCGTCGCTGCGCATCATCGCCGACCATTCCCGCGCCGCCACGTTTCTGATCTCCGACGGTGTGATTCCGTCCAACGAAGGCCGCGGCTACGTGCTGCGCAAGATCATTCGTCGGGCGCTGCGCCACGCGCGCTTGCTTGAGGCGCCATCGCCGTTCCTGTCCCCGATGTCGGCAGCCGTCCGCGCCGAAATGCGCGAGGCCTATCCGGAACTTGAAGAGCACTCCGCCCGGGTTACGCGTGTGCTTGACGAGGAGGAAAACCAGTTCACGCGCACGGTGGAAGTAGGCTTGAAAAAGCTCGACGAGGACCTGGTTCCCTATCTCAAGGCGAAACAAACGCAGCAGATCGCGTCGTATCCGGGCGCAAATGCCTTCCGGCTCTACGACACGTTCGGGCTGCCGCTAGATTTCATCGAAGACGTCCTGCGCGACAACGGTCTGAAGATGGAACCAGCCGAGTTCGACCGCGCGATGCAGGAACAGCGAACCCGCGCAAAGGCTTCGTGGAAAGGTGGGCACAAGGAGTCTGCCAATCCTGCCTACGCCAGGCTCGCCGACACATTCAAGACCGAACCGGACTTTTACTTCGGCACGCGCACAAGCGACTGCCGAATCGAAGCGATCATCACAAGGCAAGGCGCGGTGAACGAAATCAAGAAGGGCGATGAAGCCGAAATCGTCCTGGACCGCACCTCCATCTATTCCGAATCAGGCGGCCAGGTCGCCGACACCGGCGGCCTCTACGACAACGCGGAATCGCTTGAAGTAGCGGAGGTCCGCGGCGCGTACTATCCGGTTACCGGACTCATCGCACACCGGGTTGTTGCCAAAGAGGACCTGCACGTGGGCGACCGCGTCGCAACCGTCGCAGACCCCGAGCGCCGTGCGCGCAACATGCGCAACCACACCGCGACGCACCTGGTGAACGCCGCTCTGCGCAATATTCTGGGCACGCACGTCAAGCAGGCGGGCTCACTCGTTGCGCCCGACCATCTGCGCTTTGACTTCTCGCACTTCGCCGCGGTCGATCCGCGCGAAACCGCCGAAATCGAGCAGCAAGTGAACGAAGAAATCCGCAAGAATCTCGAAATCCGCACAGACATCATGAACATCGACGACGCGCTCGCGTCCGGCGCGCTCGCCTTCTTCGGGGACAAGTACCCGGAAGCAAATGTTCGCGTCGTGACCATGCCCGATGATTCCTCGCCGCGCGGCTTCTACAGCAAGGAGCTTTGCGGAGGGACGCACGTTGTCCGGACCGGCGCGATCGGCCTGTTCAAGATCGTCGCCGAGCAGTCCGCTGCGGCAGGCGTCCGGCGAATCGAAGCGATCACCGGCGACCGGGCACTGGCGGAATACCAGCGCGCTCTCACCACCCTGCGCGCCGCAGCGGGCATGCTAAATGCGTCTGAAGACCAGCTTGTTTCCGCGATCGAACGCCAATTGGACCAGATCAAGGCGCTTCAGAAGCAGGTCGAAGGCGTCGAACGCAAGGCCGCCGGCTCCCAAGCCGAGGGCCTGATGGAGGGCGCGCGCGAGATCAAGGGAGTACGGGTGCTGGCCGCTCAGGTCAACGGGTCAAGCCGCGAAACCCTTCGCCAGATGGTCGACACGCTGCGCCAGAAAATCGGCTCAGGCGTCGTGGCTCTCGCTTCCGGCGATGACGGAAAAGTGGCTCTAATTGTGGGAGTTACCAAGGATCTGTCTCAAAAGTTACACGCCGGAAAAATCGTTCAGGAGCTGGCAAAAATCGTTGGCGGATCCGGAGGCGGAAAGCCGGATTTGGCCGAGGCTGGCGGAAAAGACACATCGGCCATCGAAAGTGCCTTGCGTTCCATTTACCCCCTCGTAGACCGATTGCTATAATTGCCGTGGTGCCAGAAGTTTACGCCGGGGAAAACCTCTTTCCCGATGCGCATCGGTTTCTGTCTTATGACCAAATTTCTCGTTCGGATGTGCAGTAGTATGCCTTCCCCAAGGGCATGGAGTAAGCGGCAAATCACCAGGTTCGGCATAGCCATGACAGCTCTGGCTGCCGCCTGGCTTTTGCTGCCTGCGCCATCCGCTGCTCAAATTGCGGCCTCCGTGGACCAAAACGGCAAGATGACTTTCGTGAACTCCAATTCGCATCCGCATGCCAGTCGGAGTGCGGTCGCTGCTTCCTCACCTCGCCCGGAGGCTCCGCGCGATGCCAGCACCGAACCCGCCGCGACTGCCAAATCGCACCGAGCAGTGCAACCGCCAGCGCCACCGGCGATTCCTGCGACGGCGGATGAGTTCGCGACTGCGCCACCGGTTGCGCCAACAGAGGAATCGACTGACCCGATGGACCGCATGGTTCGGGAAGCTGCCGAGCGCCACAAGGTAGACCCGGCGCTGGTAAAAGCGGTAATCACCACCGAATCTGGGTGGAATCCGCGCGCGGTATCGCCCAAGGGCGCCGTAGGGCTCATGCAATTGATTCCTGAAACAGCCCAGCGTTACGGCGTTGGCAATCTGTTCGATCCGGCCCAGAATGTCGAGGGGGGAACGACATACCTGAAATGGCTGCTCGATCGGTACAACGGCGACTTGCCAAAGACGCTCGCGGCATACAATGCCGGCGAGCACGCAGTCGATCTGTTCCGGGGGGTCCCGCTGTATCCGGAAACGCAAAGGTACGTGCAAAAAGTAACCCACGCATACTTCCAGCCTGGATCGGGCCGCAACCCGACGCCCTGGAGCCCGCCACGGGCCCCGGTGCGGCGCGAAGTGGATTCGAATGGCCGGGTAGTTTTCACGAACGAATGACACGCATCACTTCTTGGGGGAAACTCGGCGCCCGAGCCATTCTGTGCGCGGCAGCCATTGCCGCTGTGCTCGCTCTTTGTGTGGCGCTGCCGGTCCGCGCCGACAGGAAATCTGAAGCCCGCGACCAATTCGAGCGCGCCGTCAAGATGCGCACGATGCTGGAAGGCTACCTCGAGCGGGACCGCTCGCTCTCCGATTACCGCCAGACCGTCTCCGCGTATCACAAAATCTATTTGATCTCGACGCAGGCCGAAGAGGTGACGCCTTCGCTGGTCGCCGAAGCCGAGCTGTACCAAGAGATGGGTCGGCTGTTTGACCCCAAGTACTTCCAATCCGCAATCGACGCATACAAATTCCTGCTGAAGCAGTACCCGGAAAGCCGCTACCGCGGCCAGGCGATGCTAGCCATCGCTCAAATTCAGAAAGACGATTTGCACGCACCGGCCGATGCCGAAGCGTCCTTCAAGGAATATCTAAAGCGCTTCCCGCGCTCGGAGAAGTCTGG
This sequence comes from Candidatus Acidiferrales bacterium, assembly GCA_036514055.1. Classification (GTDB taxonomy): domain Bacteria; phylum Acidobacteriota; class Terriglobia; order Acidiferrales; family UBA7541; genus Palsa-295. The sequence goes on along the minus strand of DATBXX010000060.1, from coordinate 118,778 downwards.
CGATGCGCGCCAAGCGCTCAAGGAGATCGCAGCCGGCGGCAACCAGCAGGCCGAGCAGCTTCCGGACACCGACGGACCGCGCGTTGATCCAGCTGTCGCCGACAAGGGCACGCCCGCGGTCACAAACATCCAAGCCTGGAACGCCGAGGACTCAACCCACATCGTTGTCGCGCTCGACGACACGATCAAATACGATTCCGTGCGCATCGCCTCGCCCGATCGTATCTATTTCGACCTGTACAAGGCAAAGCTCGGTGCAAGACTTCTGAGCAAGCAGGTCGACGTCGAGCGGGGTCTGCTGAAATCGGTTCGCGTGGCGCAGAATAAACCGACGGTTGTCCGGCTGGTCCTTGATGTGGACGGTGCGAAGGATGTTTCAGCGTATCTGCTGGCGAAACCGTACAGGCTGGTGATTGACGTTCACGCAAAACCCGACGCAACGGCCGCGAGCTCGCCCCCGAATTCGCCCGCGCCTGTCGCCGACTCGGTACCGGCGAAACCCGCCAGGAGCACCGGTTCGGTCCAGCTGACAGCAAACACCGCCGCAAAGGTCGCAGCAGATGTCGGCCCCGTTGCACCCAAGAAAACACCCGCGAGCCTCGCGGCTCTTGGGCCGCCACCGGAGCCCAAGCCCACACGTGAAGGCGATCGATCTTTGACCCGGGCACTGGGACTGAAGATCAGCCGCATTGTGATCGATGCCGGCCACGGCGGCCACGATACGGGTACGATCGGTCCCCATGGCCTGATGGAAAAAGACCTGTGCCTGGATGTCGCACTGCGCCTGGGCGCATTGATCGAGCAAAAGCTTCCCGGCGCCGATGTGATCTACACGCGGAAGGATGACACCTTTATTCCGCTGGAAGAGCGGACTGCGATCGCAAACGAAGCGAAAGCCGATCTGTTCATCTCGATCCACGCGAATTCCAGCCACGACCCGGCGGCTCGGGGCATCGAGACCTACTATCTGAACTTCGCAACGTCGGCGGAAACCCTGGAAGTAGCCTCCAGGGAAAATGCGAATTCGCAGGAATCGTTGCACGATCTGCAGGATCTGATTCAAAAGATCGCGCGCAACGAGAAGATCGAGGAATCCAAGGAACTTGCAAGCGATATACAGGACACCCTCACGGCGAGGATGCAGCTGGTCAACCACGGCGAAAAGAACCGCGGCGTGAAGAAAGCACCGTTCGTGGTGCTCATCGGCGCCAATATGCCCTCGGTGCTGTCAGAAATCGCTTTCGTCAGCAATCCGGGCGACGAGCGCCTGCTCCGCAAGCCCGACCAGCGCCAGCGAATCGCCGACGGCCTGTACCGCGGCGTCGCCACGTACCTGGAGAACTTGAACAGTCTGACCTTTAACAAGCAGAAGCTCATCTCAGAGAACCACGTCCCGGGCAGTCATCTGGAGCCGGGAACAGTGGCGTCCGCCGAGAATCCCAAGTAAGATTTCAGGTGTCTAATAGACCGGGGTATTTATGCGACGCCTGACAGTCTTGTCCATCGCCGTGCTGGTGCTGATTGTCTGGCCGGCTCACGCCCAGCAGACTCTGCCGAACCAGGTGTCGGGATGGACCCAGACGGCCGGGGTCTCACCGGTTCCTGCACTTCCCTCCGGTTCCGCGATCCTGGCCGAATATGGCTGGAGGTCAACGGAATCGGCAAGCTACGGCACCGCCTCGCGAGGGATAGGGGTAGTACTTTTTGAGATGGACGATCCCAGCGGGGCCTACGGCCTGTATTCCTATCTGCGCACGCCGGAGCTGGCCCGCGCAAACCTGACCGATCATTCTTCGATCTCCGGTGATCATGCTCTGGTGCTCGAAGGCAATCTGGTTCTGGACATTCATGGACAGGACCTCGGAAAATCCACGCCGCAACTGAGGGCCCTGGTTGCCGCGGTTGCACCCAAGGCTCACGACGGGACCCTTCCGATGCTGGGTGCGTTTCTTCCGCAAAAGAACATGATCGATCGAACCGACCGGTACGTGCTCGGTCCCCAGACTCTGAATCAGTTGTTTCCCGGCGGGCTCGGCGATTCACTCGGGTTTCAGAGCCGCGCCGAGGCGGAACTTGCCCACTACCGCCTCGCTGGGCACGACGCAATTCTGCTGATTGTGGAGTTCCCCACCGATCAACTCGCATCTCGGCAACTTGTGAACCTTGAGCGAACCTTCCATGTGAACGACACAAGCCAAACGGCTGGCTCGCCGATGGTATTTGCCAAGCGCTCGGCAACGCTGCTAGCAATCGTCTCGGGCGCCTCAAGTGAAGCCGAAGCGAATGTCTTGCTCGACCAGATCCAGCTTGAGACCGACCGCAGCTGGAATGAGCCGACCTTTCAATTCAAAGAGCCCAGCATCGGGATGATGATCGTCGGATCGATCATTGGCGCAGGCACCATCTGCTTGTTCGCGCTGATCGCCGGAATCTCCTTCGGGGGACTGCGGCTGGTCATCAAGCGCGTGATGCCGGGAAAGATCTTTGACACCAAGAACCATCTTCAGGTTCTTCAGCTCGGGCTCGGCAGCAAACCGATCAATTCCGACGACTTCTACGGCTATAGCGTTCCGCCCCCGCCGGGCGCAACTGTCGACAAAAACCTGCCCGACCGCGTCGCAATGCGCATATTTCGCTGATAAAAAGGGGCTTACCAGCACAACGGAATCAGGGGTTCACGCTTGACATCATTCCGGGTGCCCACTAGACTGCGGGCGAGGATAGGGTTCGAAGGCCATCCGCGCATTGGCCGTAGAGCTTTTTCCCCAAGAGGGCCCGCTGCGAGGCGGGCCTTCTGCTTTCCTGTTGTCTCTCCAGTTGATTCGCAGGCTCTCGGGCACCCTTTTCGCGCTCGTGGCAATCAAACAGGGCGACACGCAGTCTGGAAACTCAAGGATTTCAACGGTTCAACGAGCGCTCTGTTCGGGAGACAATTAACGGGATGATCCATCGATACGGGCACGTCCTCGCAATACTGTTTGCCAGTTTAATCCTTGCATGCCCGTCGTTCGCAGAGGATCAGCCTTCAGATGCTGGCCTGGATTGGCTCGCTCAACAACAACCCGCCGCGAATGCGCCGGCGTCCCAGTCGTCTCAAACCCAAGCGCCCGACGCGCAGACGCCCGGCAACTCCGAGGAAGAAAAGCAGGAACAGAAGACCGGCACGTCGAATGACCGTATTTTCTGGGCCATGCCGAACTTCCTGACGGTGAAGGGCGCAACGATACCGCCGCTCACCACCAAGCAGAAATTCAGCGTTGTGGCGCGGTCCGCGTTCGATTATTTCGAGTACCCCTGGTACGGACTGCTTGCCGGTATCAGTCAGGCGGAAAATAGCGACCCCGGATATGGCCAGGGAATGGAAGGTTACGCAAAGCGCTACGGAGCGGCGTTCGCCGACGGCACAATCGAGAACTTCATGGTCGGCGCCGTCCTGCCGTCGGCTCTGCACCAGGATCCGCGGTACTACGAGATGGGCAAGGGAGGGTTCTGGCACCGGACCGAGTATGCGGTAAGCAGGCTGTTCATCACCCGCTCGGATTCCGGGCATGCCGAGTTCAACTTCTCAGAAATCGTTGGCAGCGCACTCTCCGCCAGCATTTCCAGCTTCACCTACCATCCCCGAGGCGAGCGGAATATCGGAAGCGCGGCCACCGTTTGGGGCACCGAGATCGGGTACGACGGAATTACGATCGAGATTAAGGAATTCTGGCCCGATATACACCGCAAGTTTACGAAAAAGAAACAAAACTGACAGGTTGTGGCCTTGTTGTCCTGCAGTGACTCCCGCCCAGTGCGCGGTACACACAGAGGGTTAGGCGCGCGCCGACGATCCCGCCAGGTTCAGGATCTTCTTGTAGTAAGCCTCGTAGAGCGGAATGATATCGTTTGAGCAATATTTGGCCCGGGCGCTGGCGCGGGCCATCTGACCCATCAGGCGCCCGCGATCGGGCCGCGTCAGAATCTCGACGGCGTATTTCGCCGCGGTATGCACGTCACGGGGTTCGAAAAGATAGCCATCCACTCCGTGTTTTACGACCTCCGGCAAGCCTCCCACGTTGGTCGCAACAATGGGAACTTCGCAGGCCATCGCTTCCAGAGCTGCAAGGCCGAACGATTCCTCGTCACTGGGTAGAAGGAACAGATCGGCCAGACCGAGTTTCTCGTGCACATGGTCCTGCTTGCCGAGAAACAGCACGTCCTTGGCGATGTGTTTTTTCCGGACGATGTACTCGGCCGCGCCGCGATCCGGGCCGTCGCCGATCAGCACGAGCTTGGCAGGAATCTTTTCGCGAACCAGCGCAAAGATCTCGACGACGTCGGTCAGGCGTTTCACGGGGCGGAAGTTCGACAGGTGCATCAGGATCGGCTCGCCCCCGGGCGCCCAACGCGCGCGCGCTGCGTGATCGTCAGACTTCTTATAAAGGTCGCAATTGACGAAATTCGGAATCACCTCAATGGGCCTCTTGATTTCAAATTCCTTGAGAGTGCGGTCTCGCAGGTAACTCGAGATGGCCGTCACACCGTCGCTCTGCTCGATGGAAAAGCGTGTGATCGGCAAATAGCTGCGATCGCTGCCGACCAGGGTGATATCGGTGCCATGAAGCGTGGTGATGAACGGCAAGCGCCGCGGTGAGGCCATCATCCGGGCCAGCAGCGCGCTCACCGAATGCGGGATGGCGTAGTGAACGTGCAGAAGATCAAGCGGCACCTGCTCGGCGACTTCGCCCATCTTGGTTGCCAGCGCCAGCGTGTACGGCGGATGATCAAACAGGGGGTAAGTCGTGACCTCAACCTCGTGAAAAAATATCCGATCGCTTGCGCCAGTCAGGCGGATGGGCATGGCGTAGCTGATGAAATGAACCTCGTGGCCGCGAGCGGCGAGTTCGATACCGAGCTCGGTCGCGACCACACCGGAACCGCCGTAGGTTGGGTAGCAGGTAATCCCGATTTTCATGGTCTCAGAGGTTCGCGTGGACCGCTGGGAGAGTCCCAAGCCCTGGCGACGCAGGGCCAATCACGTGCACACGGATCACAGGGCGACTTTGCGCCACCTATTGGCCGTTCGTTCCACCCAGAGCCGCTTCGTCGCCTTCTTTATAAAGGTATCGGATGGAGTGCTTGTAGATCAGCAGATTCGGGCTGCCGAAACGAGTGAGCTTGATGCAATCCCGGTCGTACCATTCCACCGTTCCTCGAAGGACTTCACCGTCGGTTAAAACCACGGCAACCGGCGTCCGCGATTGCATTTGCTTCACGTAATAAAAGTTTTCGGCGAATGTCTGGTCCGGCGGTGCCGGCTTCTTCCGGGGCGGCGGGGCCGCCTGCGGCGCCGGCTGCGACTGCCGTGGCGCAACGTATTGTTCTTTCATGTCGGTGAGAGCGGGTCGAAACAGCTTGCGGTTCACCATTGGAGCTCCTCAGTAGGTCAGCAGTTTATATGACTACGTATGCAGACATTCGGTTGCAACATTTCGCAAAAAAACCAGGATGGCCCGGGACCTTACCGAGTGCTTAGGGAAGTGACCAGAGAATCCAGACCCAACTGACGCCCGATATTGCGGCGCATCCGGCCTTCGAGGGTGTCTAGGCCACGCGTGGCCCGTAGAACCCATTCCCAGTTGATCTTCTTGCCCAAGGCCTCTACTTCCTTTCGCAGGTCGGGGTTGCGAAGGAGACTGCTCTTGGAGCCCTCCGAGGATTCCAGCAAGTCTGTAAGCAAACTATAAAACAGCACGAGAATGTTTTCAAATGATTCCTGCTCCTGCTTCGAAAGCTGAGCAGTTGCCGCGAAAATCTCGCCATATTTCTCGGCCGAGACGGCCCGATCCAGCAGGTTCAGCACGCTTCGGCGAAGCCTGACCGATTCCTCAAGGTCAAGCGTGAGCGCGGCGCCCGGACTCCCAGATGCGAGCTGGGCGGCGAGCGTTCGTTCGGCGGCCTTTCGATCCGAGCGGTCCTTGAGAAATCCCTCGATGTCGCCGGCTGGCACGGGGGCAAAATGAAACTGGAGGCAGCGCGAGCGAACCGTGGGGAGCAGCGCGTCAGGCGTGGTGGCCAGCAGGATTAGCGTCGCCGATTCCGGTGGTTCCTCCAGGATCTTTAGGAACAGATCCGCGTCGTTCCAGCGCATCGTATCGGCGCCGTCCAGAATGAACACGCGCCGCCGTCCCTGAGGCTTGAAATAGGCCGCGCGCTGTACCGCACGCAGCTGACCCACGCGGATCATCGGCCGGGCGACCGGAGTGCGCAGCCGCACCGGGTCGGGGACAATCAGCCAGACATCCGGATGGGTTTCTAGAATCAGCGGCATGCGCTCGACCGCGGCTGCGTCGGCGCCCTCGCCGCGTTCGGTAAGACCCGCTTCCACAAGAGGCGCAGGGTCGGCCAGCCGCGCGATCCGCAGGCAGGACGGACACTCGCCGCAGAAATCGTCCTGCAGGCGCTCACAATTGGCCGCCTGCGCAAACATTCGCGCGAGCGTGTACTTTCCGATGCCCCGGGGTCCAGTGAAAAGCAGCGCGCTCGGAACGCGCCCACGGCTGAGCATGCCGCGCAGAGCACTCACAATGCGTGCATTCCCGAGAAAATCGCCGAAGCCCATTCAGTTACCCGTTGGCCTGAACCGTTGAATGCGTATGGGCTTCCAGGGCTGCCGCAATCTCGGCGTGGATTGCCGCCGGCGCTCGAACAGCGCCCGATGTGGCATCAATGCACTCGACGGTCACCCAGTTTGCCTGCCGCGCGAGCTCGTCATAGACCTGCGAGGCCGCTTCGAGATGACCGAGGTCCGCTTCCTGCAAGTCACGCCGGGATTTCGTGTAATCCCGCGCGCCCTTCCGGCCCACCAGACGATGCGCCTCGCGAGGCGGCAGCCGCAGATAGATCACCAAGTCCTCCGCAGGCAGACCATGCACCTGGTATTCAAGCTGCTTCAGCCACCCAAGAAATTCAGAGCGCTTCTCGCGCGGAACGCGCGCACCCTGATGCGCCAGGTTTGAAGCGACGTATCGGTCGGCGAGCACGATTTGGCCGGCGGCCACAGCTGACTCGATGGCGGGTTTAGATTCCAGGCGGTCACCGGCGTATAGCAGCGCGGAAAAATGGGGATCGACCGCGGCTAGCGGGCCGAATTCCCCGTTCAGAAACCGCGCCACGAGTTTTCCGAAAAAGCCCCCGTAGTTGGGAAAACTGACTTGCAGAAACGCCATCTCGCGGCGGCCGAATTCCCGACCGAGCGCCTCGATCTGCGTGCGTTTCCCGGAGCCGTCGATCCCTTCCAGTACGATGAACTTTCCGCGGACAGGCATGGAATTGGCGATCAGTTTAGCAGCCGCAAGCGACTCGTGACTAGTGGTTCGTGACGGCATGCTAGAATCGCGCCGATGCCGGAACAACTCAGTTCGATCGCCCAGAATCTTGAGCGCGTACGCGTACAAATTGCTCGAGCCGCGAAGAGGGCCGGGCGCAGCGCGGACGAAATCGTCCTGGTCGCCGTATCAAAGACCTTTCCGGCGGAAGCAATTTGCGCGGCCTATGATGCGGGGATGCGCGAGTTCGGCGAGAATCGCGTGCAGGAGCTTGAAGCCAAGCGTCTGAAGCTCGCAGATATCGGTGTTACCTGGCACCTGATCGGACACCTGCAAAGCAATAAAGCCAAACGTGCGGCGCAACTGTTCGATCGCGTGGATTCGGTCGACACCCCCGGTGTGGCCGCAAAGCTGAATGCGGCGGCAGCCGAACAAGGAAAACGGCTGCCGGTATTGATCGAGGTACACATGGGCGGCGAGGCGAGCAAGGGCGGTGTCGCCGAGGCGGAGCTCCCAGCGCTTGCTCGGAGTGTTTCAGAGCTTGCGAACCTCGAGTTGCGCGGTCTGATGACCGTACCGCCCTATTCAGAGGACCTCGAGCAAGTCCGCCCCTATTTTCGGCAACTGCGCGCGCTCGCAAGCGAACTGGGGAGTCAGCTTGGGAGGCCCCTGCCGGTGCTTTCTATGGGGATGAGCCACGATTTTGAGGTCGCGATCGAGGAAGGCTCGACAGAGATCCGCATCGGTACAGCCCTATTCGGCCAACGGAACACCAACGGACTGCCGCGGGATGCAGCGCAGCCCGAGGGCTAGGAATATCGAAGCCAGCGCACCATCTCGGGCAGCGTAGGACGCTTGCCATACATCAGGATGCCAACGCGATAGACCTTCGCCGAGCAGTAAATCACGGCCACGATTGAAACGAAAAGAAGGCCGATCGAAAGCGCGATCTGCCATGCCGGAGGAGTCTGCAAGGAAATGCGCAGCGGCATCAACAAGGGCGAGAAAAACGGTATCTCCGAGAGAATAACCGAAGCCCTGGACGACGGGTCATTCAGAACCATGCTGTAAATCAACATCGTGAAGACCAGCGGTGCCATGGCAATCCATTGCAATTGCGCAGCGTCCTGCTCGTTTGAGCATGCGGCACCGACCGCGGCAAACATCGCCGAATACAGAAAATACCCGCCAAAAAAATAGACACCGGCCGCTGCCAGCAGGCCCGCCGGGATATGAATGCTGGCAAGCGTCGCACCCGTGCCCGCCATGGCGGACAGCGCGGCCCCGTAGGTAGCGAGAAGTGCGAGCGACAGCGACCAGATAAAGAATTGCGTAAATGCCACCGCAGCCACTCCGAGAATTTTCCCGGCAAGTAGCTCGAACGGATGCACGGCGGAGATCAGTACTTCCATCGTGCGCGTGGTCTTCTCTTCGAGCACCGAGCGCATGGTGATGATTCCGTACATCAACAGCGACAGGTACAGCAAGATCACGATGGCGACGGCCACGCCCATGGTCTGGCCTTTTTCAACCGACTCGCCCTGTTTGCTGACCTTGATGATCTGAAGGTCCGCGCCGCGAACAATGTCCCGCACGTCGTCTACGTGAATGCCGCGGGCGTTCAAACGCACCTCGACCAGGGCTTGATCCAGAGCAGCGGTGAGCGGACCGAACAGCGCATAGTTGCCCGGATTCTTGGTATGGAGTTCGGCCGGTTGGCTGAGGTCTTTGGGAATCAGCAGGTACGCGTCGAGAGCGCCGGAAATGACCTTCGCGCGCAAGCCATCCTGAACGGCGCCTGGCGATTGGGGACGATCGATCGTTTCGGTGACGACGAACGTCGGCTGGCCGCTGGGGAGCTTCATGTCCAGACCGCCAACGACAACAGGCGCAATTCCTCCTGCGTTGTCAACGATCGCAAACCGCAGGCTCTGATTCGACTGGTGGCCCACCAGAAAAATAACCAGAGCGGTGAATCCGATTCCCATCAGCGGCACGATCAGCGTGCCGATCACGAAACCCTTGGTTTTCACGCGCGTCACATATTCACGCTTGATGATCAGCCAGATTTTACGCATGGGAGGTTTTCTCGATGAAAATTTCGTTCAAAGACGGCTCGAGCAGTTCGAAACGCATGATTTGCGCGCCTGACTCGACGGCGGCTTTCAGAATTTCCTGCGCGTCGGCGCCCGGCTTCAATTTCGCTTCCACGCCCGTCGCGAAGCGATTGACCGAGGCGATCGCAGGATTGGTGAGAAATCCATCCGGACCGGTGAACTCGATGTCCACGGTGTTCTTGCCGTAGGAATGCTTGATTGCGCGAAGGTCGCCGTCCAGAACACTGCGGCCGTGGTTGATCAGGCAGATCGAATCGCACATCTTTTCGACCTGCTCCATACGGTGAGTCGATAGGATGATTGTCGAGCCCTGCTCGCGCATTTCCAGCATGATGTCCTTCACCGTTGCCGCGTTCACAGGATCCAGGCCCGAAAATGGCTCGTCCAGAATCACGATTGGCGGCCGGTGGAGGACCGCAATGATGAATTGCACCTTTTGCTGCATGCCCTTGGAAAGCTCGTTCATCTTCTTTTCCGACCACTCGCTCAGCTCGAAACGGTCCAGCCATTCACGGGCGCGTCGATCGGCTTCTGCTTCCGACAGGCCATGAAGCGCGGCAAAGAACACGATCAGGCTGCGCACCTGCATTCGGGGATACAGGCCACGCTCCTCGGGAAGATACCCGATCGAGTCCCGGGTTTTGTCGCTCACCGGCTCACCGAGCACGAGGATCGAGCCCTCGTCCGGCACCAGAATGTTCATAATCATGCGGATGGTGGTCGTCTTGCCGGCACCGTTGGGGCCGAGCAGGCCCAGGACGGCTCCCTGCCGTATGCGCAGGTTGACCCCGCTGACAGCAGTCACGGAGTCATACGATTTGGAGACATTCTCAAGCGCTATGGCGTCCACGAAGCCCTCATGACCGAAACGTGCCGCCTATCTTCGTCCAGTTTATACGGTCGATGGAAGCATTTTATTTCATGCCCTGCCGGTCAAAGCGGCCCTAGCCCCGGCTGAGACGGCAGCGGCGGCCCGCTCCTAGTCCGGCAGGCGCTGGCCGGTTGTTTCCAAACCAAACGGAAGAAGGAAAAGTCCAAGGATGAACGGGATCGCGGTAAGAGCCACGGGAATGCCGATGGTATGGAAGTGCGAGACACCGGCGCCGACCATGAACGAAAATCCTGCGCCCACAAACCGGCCAACAGAAGTCGCAAACGCAAAGGCGCTGCCGCGGCAGGCGGTGGGATACTGCTCGGGCAGCCAAAGCGTGTACATCGCGAAGTTCGCCCCGCCGATTCCGAGGAAAAACATTCCCACGAAAAACCAGGTCATCGCGTTTTGGGACAAGTAAAAAGCCAGGCCGAAACTGGCGGAGATGGAAATCGCCATGATGACGAAGTAGACCCCCAGCGTCAGGCGCCGCCCGACTCTCTCGGCAATCCACGCGATGGGAAGGCAGCCCACGATCGTGCCGAACGACAGCACCATGGTGACGTAGGTAGCCAGTTTCGGCGCAAGTCCCGCAGCCAGGTGCATGCGGCCGGCGATCTCGTTGACTCCGGTCGGGACGTACACCGTGCCGGCCCATAACCCGATGATCGAGATCAGGACGTATGCGGAGTTGAGCAGCGTACGCCTGCGGTACTCGGACTTGAAGATCGTGACGAACGGGCTTGCGACCCGCTTGGCACGGACTTTCCAACGTTCCGGCTCGCGAACGCTGTAAAGAATCAGGCCAATCAGAATCGCGGGCGCACCTCCGATCATAAACATCGGCCGCCATCCGTAGCTTTCGCCCACGAAGTGATTCGCAAGCGCCGCAAGAAAGAACCCGAAATAGTAGCCGGTGTGCATGAAGGCCGCGCCCATCTTGCGCCGGTCCTCGGGCCACTCTTCGGCAACGAACGTGCCGCCCATCGCCCACTCGCCGCCGATTCCGACTCCGGCGAGCAACCGGAAGATCGCAACCTCCCAGATGTTCTGGCCGAAAGCGGCGAGAAACGTGAATAGCGAATAGCAGAGAATCGTGAGAGCGAGCGTACGCACGCGGCCATATCGGTCAGCTACCGGCCCCCAGATGAGCGCCAGGCCCCAGCCCACAAGAAAAAGCGCAAACAGCAGCCCGCCGTAGAATCCAATGTTCGCAGGAGTTGGCGCAATGCCGGACTTCGGCAAAAGCTCGCGCATCGCCGGAACCAGGACCAGCGCGTAGATGAACGAGTCCATGCCATCGAGCGCCCATCCGGCCCAGGAGGCCCAAAAACCTCGCACTTGGTTTTTCGTAAGCGGAGTCTTGACAGAAGAGGGCATGGGAGACCGATGAAGGCGAGGCATTGTACGAAGGCTACCACGCAGATGCAAGGATTTCGCTCGCTCTAAAGGAGCCAGATCACTGAACCCGCTACCGTGGCAGGCGGGCTTGAATGAATGCTTGCTGCTGGCAGAACGTTTGAAGGCACCCGCGTCGGCTGTTAGAATCGTCGCGGGTCAAAACAGTAGAACCAAGCCCGTCTTGATTGTGGGCGTGTCTTGCGCTCAAGTCGCAGGGCTTGTTGAATCGAAGCCGGGCTGACCGGTCGAACGGACATTCGAGACCGCTTTCGCCTATATCGTACGGCGGAGAGAGCTCCGCCTGTCTGAGGAGCCAGACCGTCCAGATGCCCGACATCAAGGCAATCCAAGCGGAATTGAGGGCCGGCAAGATTGACGGCTGGCTGTTCTACGACCATCACCATCGCGACCCGATCGCTAGCCGCATCCTCGCCTTGGGCGAGGATGGAATGGCGACGCGGAGATGGTTTTACCTGATCCCCGCCCGAGGCGAACCGCGAAAATTGGTACACAAGATTGAGCAGGGCGCACTTGATTCGCTTACGGGGCGCAAGCAGGTATATGCCGGCTGGGAAGAGCTTCACAGTCAATTGCGAAAGCTGCTCTCCGGCTGCCGGAAAATTGCCATGCAGTATTCGCCCGATAACAAAATTCCGTACATCGGACTGGTAGACGCCGGGACGGTCGAGCTGGTTCGCAAACTGAAGAAGACCGTGGTCACGTCCGCAGACCTGGTGCAGAAATTCGAGGCCGTCTGGACGCCCGAGCAGCTCGAATCTCATCTGCAGGCGGGCGCGATCGTGGACCGCATCACGCTCGGAGCGTTTGAGCGCGCAGCGACCGAGGTACGCGGGGGCCATCCACTAACTGAAAGCGAGCTGCAGTCGTGGATCCTCGATGAGTTTCGCGCAAGCGGGCTTACGACCTCCGAGCCGCCGATTGCAGCGGTGCAGCCAAACAACGGCAACCCGCACTATGAACCGAAGCCGGGCGCCTCGCGGCTGATCCGTGCAGGTGACCTGCTGTTACTCGATATCTGGGCGAAATTGAGCGCGTCGGGGAGCGTCTATTACGACATCACCTGGGTCGGTTTCCTCGGTGACCGAGTTCCGGAAGCGTACGCGAAAATCTTCCGGATCGTGCGCGCAGCCAGGGACCGTGCAGTTGAGTTTGTACGCGAGTCGGTGGCACACGGGCGCAGGATTCACGGCTGGCAAGTGGACCAGGCTGCTCGCGAAGTGATCGGCAAGGCCGGATACGCGAAGTACTTCGTGCATCGCACCGGGCACAGCATCGGGCAGGACGTTCACGGCAATGGCGCCAACATGGACAGTCTGGAGACGCGCGACGACCGCAAAATCACGCCAGGCACCTGTTTTTCGATCGAGCCGGGAATTTACCTGCCCGAATTTGGAATTCGCAGCGAAGTGAACGTGTACGTGGGTGAACGCGAGGCGCGCGTAACCGGCGCAATTCAGGAAGCGATCCTGCCGCTGCTTGGCTGACCGATGGCAACCGACGCTCCCTTGATCGAAAAAAGAAACAATATGCTTCCTGCGATCGCGCTTCTGGCAGCGATCGCTGCATGGGCCGTGCCTGGGCTCGGACATCTGCTTCTCAGGCGCTGGGGCCGCGCGCTGTTCTTGTTTCTAGCGGTGGGAGGGCTTGCGGTCGTGGGCTACGGGATGCGCGGTGAAATGTTCAATACCCGTTCAAGCGATCCTTTTGGCGCCCTGGGCTTTCTGGCCGATGCTTGTTCCGGCGTATTCTACTTTCTGGGGCGCCAGCTTGAGTCCTCAGGTCCAGACATCTCGCGCGCAGCGGGCGATTGCGGCACGCGGTTCCTTGCAGGCGCCGGAGTGGTGAACCTGCTGGGAGTGCTCGACGCCTACCGCATCGCTTCCGGGCGGAAACGCTGAATGTTCGGAGCCCGCGTGCATCTGAGCCATTTTGCGGCAATGGTCGTTTTCGCGCTGTGCGTATCGGTGGCTTTTGCGTGCCTCGGTCGGCAGACAACGGCCGGGAGAATCAAATACGCGGTCTGGTCGCTCGTCTTGTTCCTGGCGATTGGCGTCGGAATCGCCTGGCTGATGTATCCGTTTTCGCGGTAGTCGTTCCCGCATCCGACCGAAAAAAAGGGCGCCCGCTAGGGGCGCCCGGGTATTGAGCAAATTGATTTGCGAGCCGGTCAGGCGATGTCCTCTGGCTTAAAAGGAAGGCGTCGCAGGCGCTTGCCGGTTGCGACAAAGATGGCATTTCCAATCGCCGGGGCGACCGGTGGCACCGCCGGTTCACCCAACCCCGTGGGAGTTTCCTCGCTTGGGACAAAGTAGACTTCGATCTTTGGAACTTCATTCATGCGCAGCATGGGATTTGTGTCGAAGTTGGTCTGAACCACGCGGCCGCGGTCAATCGTGATCTCAGTCTTCAGCGCCGCCGTAATTCCATACACAATGGCGCCGGAAACCTGGCCCTCGGCCGTATCCGGATTGATGACCCGACCGCAGTCCAGTGCGGCGACCACGCGATGAACATTCACCGTGCCGTCCTTGTCGATTGAAATCTCAACGACTTCGGCGGCATACGTCGAAAACGCCTCAAGGCAGGCGATGCCGCGGAAGCGGCCCTTCGGAAGCGGCGTACCCCATCCCGCCTTTTGCGCTGCCAGGTTCAAGACGCTCAACAGTCGAGGCTGTTTGGCGAGCAGATCGCGGCGGAACTCATAGGGATCCTTCTTGGCCGCAGCCGCCAGTTCGTCGACAAAGCCCTCGCTGAAAAATCCGTTCTGCGATGCTCCGACCGACCTCCAGAATCCCATCGGAATCGGACCTTTCATCAGGTGATAATCCACCAGGATGTTGGGAATATCGTAGGCGATATCGGAAACGCCCTCGACGCTGCTGCTGTCCAGGCCATTGGTGATCGAACCAGGGAAAAACCAGCTCATGATCGAATCACACGCCACCCGAGCGGTGAACGCCGTCGGCTTGCCGTCGGCTCCCAGGCCTGCGGACATTTTGATGTAGGAGGCCGGGCGGTAGTAGTCGTGCTGCGTGTCGTCTTCCCGGGTCCAGGTCACCTGCACCGGTGCTCCCATGGCCTTAGATACGATGGTTGATTCAGCCACGAAGTCCGACCATCCGCGTCTGCCGAACCCGCCCCCCAGGTACGTCGTGTGCACTTTGACGGATTCCGGCTTCACGCCAGCAATCCCGGCGGCCATGCCCTGCGAAGGGGTTTGGAACTGCGTGGGAACCCAGAGATCCACGCCGTCGGCCCGCACGTCGGCAGTGCCGTTCATCGGCTCCATCGTGGCGTGTGCCTGATACGGCGCTTCATAGACGGCTTCAATTTTCTGGGCTGCGCTCGCAAGGCCTGCTGCGGCGTCACCTTCCTTGCGCGACACCACGCCGGGCTTTTCGCAGGCATCCTCGAACGATTTCCGGATGCTCGCGCTGGTAACCGCAGCGTTCGGACCCTCGTCCCATTTGATATCCAGAGCCTTCCGACCCTGAAACGCTGTCCAGGTGTTGTCGGCCACCACCGCAATCCCGGTCGGAATCTGAATGACATCTTTGACGCCGGGAATTGCTTTGGCTTTGGTGGCGTCGAAACTTGCGACTTTACCGCCGAAGACAGGGCAATGCTCGACCGAAGCGTGGAGCATGCCGGGGCGACGTACGTCGATTCCGAACTCCGCGGTGCCATTCACTTTCTTTGGTGTGTCCAGGCGCTTGGTGGGCTTGCCGACAATCGTGAACTGGCTGGGATCCTTGAGCTTCACATCTTTCGGCTGGGGAACTTGAGCAGCGGCGTCGGCCAGGCTGCCGAAGGTGGCACGGCGCTTTGTGGCGGTGTGAACGATCGAGCCGCTCTCAGCGCGGCATTCTGAGGCGTCCACGCCCCATTTCTGGGCCGCAGCGCCGATCAGCATCTCGCGGGCTGTCGCTCCGGCCTTGCGCATGGGTTCCCAGCAGGAGTGCATGCTCTGGCTCCCGCCGGTTCCCTGCATGCCGAACGCAGGGTCGTAATAGACTTTGTCGGCAGGTGCAAATTCGGTGTTGATCCGCTTCCAATCGCACCCGAGCTCTTCGGCGGCGAGCATGGCAAGCGAAGTCTCCACGCCCTGCCCCATTTCCGACTTGCTGATCAGGATGGTCACCTTGTCGTCGGGCGTAATATGGACCCAGGCGTTCAGCACTGCAGGAGTAGCGTCAGGCGCAGCTGCGAGAACCTCGCGACGCCCTGGCAGATAGAACCCGATCACCAGGCCGGTTGCGCCGGCAATTCCGGTCTTCAGAAAACTGCGGCGATCTACAGGAGTGGTCGCGCTCATTCTGCCCCTCCTGCCAGCACGGAGTCAGCGAGCGGAACATCGTCGGCGGTCGCTCCTGCCGGCTTCGCTGGTGCCGTGCGAAGCTCGGCGGCGCGGTGGATCGCCTTACGGATTCTGGGGTAGGTGCCGCAGCGGCAGATGTTGCCGGTCATGGCGTCGTCAATTTGAGCGTCGGTCGGTTTGGGAGTCTTGGCCAGCAGCGCCGAGGCGGTCATGATTTGGCCCGATTGACAGTAGCCGCACTGGGGAACGTCAATTTCCATCCAGGCCCGCTGAACGGGGTGGCTGCGGTCGGCAGACAGGCCCTCAATTGTCGTCACGGTCTTTCCAGCGATCGCCGAAATCGGCGTGACGCAGGAACGGATGGCGTCGCCATTGATGTGCACCGTACAAGCGCCGCACAGCGCCATGCCGCAACCGAATTTCGTGCCTGTCATGTTGAGCGTGTCGCGAAGGACCCACAGCAGTGGCATGTCGGGATTGACGCTGACCGTTACGGCCTTGCCGTTCAAGGTAAAGTGAATCGCCACGAAAAACCCTCCCTCAGGACAACCAGGATGGACGCAGAAACATTGCTTCGAACCTAAATTGTAGCCATGGGCTGACGCTACGCCTAGGAATATGCAGAGTCAAGATCGATACGGCCATGTGTGTCGCGTATTGCGAGCGGGCCCTAGGAACCGTATCGAAATAACGATTCTGAGTGCATTGAATAGGATTCGCGAGTGGCGAAAACGGGAAGAGCTGGCCGGACTTTTCAGTCCGGCCAGCCAAGGGCCAAAGTCTCGATCGACGCGCGGTATGTTCGCCGCGAGTGTTGCGCCTAGAATAGGAACTTCAAGGCGAATTGGATAATGCGCGGGTTCACGGAGGTCTGGTTGATCTGGCCAAAGTTCGCCGTGTCAACGTTCGGCAGGAACAACGGGCTGCCGACCGCAAACGCGCCCGTCGGATTGGCAAACTGTCCGTGGTTGAACGCGTTGTAGAACTCCGTACGGAATTGAAGCACTTTACCCTCTGAAAATATCGGAGTCGTTTTGATGATCGAGATATCCCAGTTGAATTCACCCGGACCCAACACAACACCGGGGGGCAGGTTGCCGTAATCGGTGGGTAGTTCGGGTCCTGTAGGTCCGACTACAACCGCGCTGTTTGGAACGTCCGGGGCTACGCAGAACGCCCCATCGTTGAAGTACCCGGGTTGGCCCGGGAGACCCAGCTTCGACTTGACCGGGCCCTTCGTAATGATATCCCCAACCGTCTCACCCGCACACAGCTGAGCTCGGCTGAATCCGCTGTCGGTGCCCGTGCCGTTTGTGCCGTAAGCCTGGCCATTCCGGTCATCAATAATGGTGATGGGGCTGCCGTCCTGGGCGATGGTGACACCCGACACGTTCCAGCCGTTGACGAGCTTACCTTCCAGGCCGGTCATACCCTTTCCGAACGGCAGGTCGTAGCTGTAGCTGATGATGAAGCGCTGGTAATTGTTGAAACTGGCCGGCCCGTATTGCTGGTTCAAATTGCTGGCATTGTTGCTGTTGGCCGACGTACCGATCAGGTCGGTGAGGACTTTGCTCCAGGTGTAAGCGGCCTGAACTTGCAACCCATGAGAGAACTGGTGCCGGACGGTAGCCTGGAGGCTGTTGTAGGCAGACTTGCCGTCAAACGCGGTGATCTGCAGACCCTCAGGCTGATAACCCACATAGGGCACTCGCGCCAGCACGTTGAAGTCATTGTTCTGGGTAATCGCCGTGGTTGTGCCGGTGCCATTGGCGAGCGTAATGCTGCTGCCAGCTGGAATGATCTGCGCCGTGTTGATGTTGTGGTTGTAATCGGTCAGGTTGATGCCCCTGGAACCGACGTAGCCGAGGTCAAGCACCCAGCCGTGCACGAATTCGTACTGGAAGCCCAGGTTGAACTGCTGGACCAGCGGTGTATGTACGTCCGCATCCAGCAGTGGAGTGCTCAGGAAGGAGCTGCCGGGGCTACCCGGGAACAAGCCGTCGGTCGGGAAAGCGCACGAGCCGATGGCCGCACAGTTCGCGTCAAAATAGCGAGGCGCAAATCCGTAACTGTGCGGTACACCCGGGAGATACTGCGGCAGCGGCACAAGTTGCGGCGCCGCATACGGGGTTGCCAGGGATTGAGCGTTGGGGAAGCCGTAGTCGAGCGTAACCGAATAGGGGTTGCCCTGCTCAATCGCGTGCACAAATCGATCAAGACCGGTGCGATCGTAGAAGATGCCGGCTCCGGCGCGCACGACTAATTTGTTGTTGCTCAATGGCTGCCAGGCCAACCCAAAGCGCGGAGCAAAATTGCTGAGGGGGACCCGGTCGTTGATCGCGGTGTTATTGCTGTTGGTCAGAACACCTGGAGGCGGCGCACCGTAGAACCTCGAGTAGTTGTTTGGAACCACATTGCCCGCGAGGCTCAAAGCCGGGTTCGCCAGTGCCGCAGTGACCGTCGTCGGCACCTCTGCGTTCGGCACTGTGTTCAGTGCGCTGACCCAGATGTTGGTGGCGTTTCCTTCCGCGTCGCTGAGCGTTCCGTCATATTCCCAGCGCAGGCCGATGTTCAGAGTGAGGCGCGAACTCACTTTCCAGTCATCCTGCACATAGCCGTTCATGTTCCTCAGGCGATATTCGTGTGGGATTCCGTTCGGTCCGCTGGTCACGCAGAACAAGCACTCCAGGATGTTCCCCGGCTGGCCAACCAGGAAGTCATTGAACGAACCGATGACTGAAACTCCTCTTTCCAGGCCCTGGAACAGAAGATTCCACTGGGTCGCTTCATATTCAGCGCCGGCCCGGATCGTGTGTTTGTTATGCGACCACGAGATCTGGTCGGCGTATTGAAACTGGTTCACCGGGCTCAGGACAGGATCGATCGTGCCATTCAGATCCCAGCCTCCCGTTGCGATCACCGTGAAAGGTGGCTGCGTCAAGGACGCGGAGCTGGGTGTGCTCGAGGTGATTCCAAGATTCGCGTAGGTGTCGCCGGCGGGGAGTGAGACGGAGCCAAAAGAAACCAGCCGCTGGAACGACGCGCGAGCTTCGTTGACGAAGTTATTGCTCACCAGCGTCGTGAGCTTCATCAGCGCGTTGATATTGGAATAGTAGTTGTTTTCCGGAGCGCCCGGCAGGTTGCCTCCACTCGGCGCGCCCATGGTAACGATGTCGGGATTCCGAGAATAGAACGTTCGGATCGACAACGTGTTCTTGCTGTTGAATATGTAATCGCCGTTGCCCACGTACTGATCCTCGTTGTAGATCGACGGAACGCTGAAGTTGCAGGTGTAGTACGTGTTGGGATCGGTAGCGAGCGGGTTGTTGGGAACGCATCCGGGCGTAATGGAGGGCGTAGGAATGTAATAGCCGCTCTTTGTCGGACCCGGCAAATTGAGGTAGGCGATTGCGACCGGACTGATATTCGATCCATTGCACATGGGTTCGGCCCCGGTCAGCGTCACGTGCTGTGGATCATTGCCGGTGGGGCAATTTTCCGCCCCGAGGTCACTGATGAACCCTGCGGTATTCCGCGGCTCATTGGGGATCGGAGGCAACTGCGCGCCGAATGTGTCGCTATCGGATGTTACGCCGTTCTTGGAGCGGGTTCCTTGATAGCTGAAGAAAAAGAAAATCTTGTCTTTCTTGATCGGCCCGCCAACGGTGCCACCAAATTGCTGCTGATTCAGAACCTGGCGCGGTGAATCGGGGCCTGCGCTCTGGTCATAGAAAAAATCGCCCGCGTTCAAAATCGAATCGCGCGTAAATTCGAAAAGCGAACCGTGGAAAGCGTTCGTTCCGCCCTTGGTGACGACATTGACGTTCGCGCCCGGATTGCGCCCGTAACTGGCGTCGTAGGTTGAGGTCTGGACCTTAAATTCCTCAATGGCGTCCGGATTGGGTATGCCAATTCCGGCGTAAATGCCCGAGTCGGTAGCGCTTCCACGATTGGCAATGTTGTCAATCGCGACGCCGTCCATCTGGAAGTTGTTCTGTCCCGGGTCATTCCCGTTCACGCTGACATCTTGCGTGCCTTTGCCAAGCGAAGTGGCGTTCTCCGGACTGCCGCTGGTTCCCGCAGACAAGTTAAGAATTTCGGTGTAGTTCCGGTTGGCCATGGGAAGAGCGGTGATTGTAGATCCGGAAATTGTGGTGCCGAGCGTGGAACTCTGCGTCTGAAGGGTTTCGACGTTACTCTCGACGGTGACCGTTTGGGTCACCTGGCCAACCTCCAGGGCCTTGTCGAGCAGGGGCGTTTCGGTGACGTCGATCACAACCCCGGCAACCTCGGCGGTCTTGAAGCCCGCGGCGGCGAACTTTACCCTGTAGGTGGCTGGCGGCAAAAGAGAGAACTTATAAACACCGTCTGCGCCTGTCGTGGTTGTTCGCTCTTGGTTGGTTCCCGTGTTCACGACGGTCACCGTCGCATTCGGGACGGATTTTCCCGACGGGTCAGTGACTGTACCGGTAAGCGCGCCCGTTCCGGCCGACTGGGCGGCGGCGCGATCCGCGCTAAATACAACGAGCAGCAGCGCGATCAGCGCACACAACAGGACACACGTAGACGATTTCCTGATTCTCTCCATTTCCCCACCCTCCCATTTGAAACCCAGTCACGCACACAAAGGCACGTTTACACGGATTTTATGTAACGGTTCATACTATGCGTTTCGAACACCTGTCAAGTTGAAACCGGGGTCCATGCGGGCCGTGGAGCTCAAAGAAACAACCCTGCGCGGGAACGCGTTTGAGAATGCGGGCGGGTTTCGCGGTTTGACAGTTTTTTCGCCGCGATGTTACAGTCGGTGACGCTGCCGAGGTAGCTCAGTTGGTAGAGCAGCCGATTCGTAATCGGCAGGTCCCCGGTTCAAGTCCGGGCCTCGGCTCCATCCATCCCGTTTCTTTTCGGTGGGTTAACAGGGCTCAGTTGATCTGCTATTCCCTGTGTCGTTGCAGATTTCGAGTGTTTCGCTAAGCGCGTCCGGTTCCGTCCACGACGCGCCCGTCGAGAAGATGAATCGTGCGGTCGGCTATATCCGCGTAACGTGGGTCGTGCGTGACCATGCATATCGTCGCTCCATCGGCGCGCAAGGCGCGTAGTAGATCCATCACTGCCTCGCTGTTTTTCGAGTCCAGGTTCCCGGTTGGCTCATCGGCCAGCAGAATCGACGGTTGCCCCACCAGTGCGCGCGCCACGGCCACCCGCTGCTGTTGTCCGCCCGAGAGTTGCGCAGGATAATGCTTTGCACGGTGCTCCATCCCCACGCGCTCCAGCACCTCCTTCACTCTCCGTTTCCGTTCACCCGTTCCCATGCTCCGGTAGGTGAGCGGCAACTCCACATTTTCGAACACGGTCAGGTCGCCGATCAGGTTGAACGCTTGAAACACGAACCCGATCTCGCGGTTGCGAATTCGCGTACGATCCGTCAGCGAAAGATTCTGCACGGCGTCTGCGTGGATCCAGTAATTTCCCTCGCTCGGAGAATCGAGCAGTCCCAGAATCGCTAACAGCGTCGATTTCCCACAACCGGAGGGTCCGGCAATCGAAACGAACTCGCCGCTCTTGATTTCCAGGTGCACGTTGCTTAGCGCGTGCGTCTCGACTTCGTCGGCGTGAAACACTTTGGTGATGCCTTCGAGACGAATCAAGGGCTGGGCTGTCGCGTTCATGCGCTCTCCTTGGACAGTGTTTTTTCTTCCGCTGCTACTGCAGTCTCACCCGGTCGTAGTTGTCCGATGCCGACATATCCGACAGAATCACCTGGTCGCCCATCTCCAGGCCCGTTCGGATTTCCACCGTGTTCACCGACGCGCGTCCTAGCACCACGTTGACGCGCACTGCTTCTTTGCCGCCATCGACCAGCTTGAATAATCCAATGGTGCTATCTGCATCGCCGTGAACCGGCCGTCCGATATACAGAACATCGGCCAGGCGCTCGATTTCGATCGTGCCCTCGATGCTCAGTTGCGGCACTGCGCCTGGTGGCAGCGCCCCGTCGAGACTCACATCCACGGTCCGCGTTCCGTTTAGCACCGCTGGATCAATGCGGATCACGTGCCCCGAGATTAGTCCGTTATGTGTGTCGATGGACGCGACTTGTCCGGCCTGGACATCCTTGGCCTGGCTCTCGGGAATCTGCAGCGCCGCCTTCAGTTGCGTCGGCTGCGCAACCTTCAGAAGCATGGTCCCTTGCGCCACTTGCTGCCCCACGTCCACGTCCAATTCCTGCAGCACTCCGTCTACGCCCGGCCTCACGTGCAATTCCTCGAGCTGGGACTTCTTCAATTGATAGAGCGCCCGCTTCTGATCGACGGTCGCCTGCTGCACGGCGAGTTGCGCGTTGATCGAGTTTGCGAATGTTTCCACTTCCTTTTGCGCCAGATCGTTCTGTCTCTCCAGTTCCTCGGCTTGCACTTCGACGGTTTTCACATCCAGCATCGCCGCCAGTCCATTTTTCAGCAGCTGTTCTTTCGCGTCCTTTTGCATCTCCGTGGTGCGGTATTGCGAGGAAACCGACGCTGCCTGGGTGCGCTTGTCCATCAACTGATTCTGCAGTTGCGCCTCGGTTTGTTCGAGCGAAGCCTGGGCGCCCTTCAATTGGTACAGGGCGTCGAGCGTCTCCTGTTCCAATTGCGGGTTGGTCAAATCCAGAATCACCGTCGCCGCCTTCACCGGAGTTCCGGGCAGTAAATAGCGTTTTGCCACTCGCCCGTCCGTCGCCGCTGGCACGGTCCAGGTCGTTTCCGGAACGAGCGTTCCCAGCCCGCGCACTTCCCGCAGCATCGGCCCGCGCTTCACTGTGTCCGTCCAGACACTCGCGCGATCCACGCCGGGCGCTGCTGGCTTCAGACGCGTGAGCGCCGTGGTGATGATCGCGGCAAGCAAGAGCGCCACGGCGGTATAGACCAGCCGCCTTGTTCGCTTCCGCCGCTTCTCGTCTGGGCGCGCAATGTCCATCAGTAATTTCCGCTACTCATAGCGCAACGCCACGGTCGGGTCGACGCGCATCGCACGCCGCGCCGGTATCCAGCACGCCACCAGCGCGACACAGGAAAGCACCAGCGCAGACCCGGCGAAGATCAAGAAACCCGCTCTGCTGGGTCCAGCCGCGAATCGCCCCATGCCTCGAGTCAGTGCCCAGCCACCGACAAGGCCTACGCCCACACCCGTCAAAACGATTGCCAGCCCTTCACGGAGCACCAGCCTCAGAATGTCGTGACCCGACGCTCCCAGCGCCACGCGGATGCCAATCTCGCGCGTGCGCTGCGCCATTGAGAAGGACATCACTCCGTACACCCCCACTGTTGCCAGTATCAATCCCACGAATCCCATCACCCCTGCCATCGTCGCGCCGAAGCGGTAAACGAAATAACCGTTGCCTCCAGCGAGGGCCTGCTCCATCGTTTCGGCATCGTAGATTGGCAAATCCGGGGCCAGGCTCCGGATCTCCCGCTGCACCTGCTGCAGAAGCGATTCCGGAGGAACCGCGGAACGAATCTGCAAGGTTCGCATTGATGAATAGGATTGCTTCAAGGGGAGATAGAAAAATGGCTGAGGAGGTTCTCCCATGATCATGTACTGGCCATTCCCCGCGATTCCGACAATCCTCGCGAATCCTCCGGACGCATCCGCGATGCGAAATCGCTTGCCGATTGCGTCCTGGCCGGGCCAGAACTTTGCTGCCATGGTCTGGTTTACGATTGCGACCGGAGGAGAGGTTTCATCGTCTGAACTTGTGAACGCACGGCCCCGCGACAGAGGGACTCGCATGGTATCGAAATACGCCGAATCGACTTGGTTGAAGAGTACAACCGGAGGCTGTTGGCCCACCGGCGGCGGATGCCCTTCGACTTCAATCGGTCTCCCGTTGGTGAAAGAGCCCAGCGGAAAGTTGAAAGCCAGGCTTGCCGATTGCACTCCGGGCAGGGCGCGGACCCGGTCTTCCAGTTCGCGATAGAACTCATTGGTGCGGGCCTGGTCGTAGCCGATTTCATGCGGGTCGATGATTACGTTCAGCAGGTGAGTGGGATCGAAGCCCAAGTAGGTCTGCTCAGCGCGACCGAGACTGCGCACAAAAAGGCCCGCTACGACCAGTAGCGCAAGCGATCCCGCCACTTGAACCACCACCAGCGCGCTCCGCACTCGATGGCGGTTGGCTCCGGCGGATTCGTTCTTTCCTCCTTCATGCAACACGGCGCTGAGATTCGTGCGACCGGCTCGCAAAGCTGGCCACAAACCCACGATAAATCCGGTGAAAAGCGCGATCCCCAGCGTGTAGGCAAAAACCCTCCAGTCGAAGCTGAAGTCGAAACGGAACGGTGGATTGGATTTCGGCAGGATTGAATTGACCGAACGGCTGGCCCAGGCCCCCAGAAGCCCCCCTGCTGCGGCGCCGAGAAGCGCGAGCAGAATCGCTTCGGTAAGAACCTGGCCCATCAACCGCCTGCGGCCGGCGCCGAGCGCGGACCGGATAGCCATCTCACGCTCGCGCACAGTCGCGCGCGCAATGAGAATGTTCGCGACGTTCAAGCAGGCCAGTAGCAGAACCAGCCCGGCCAGAAGTAGGAAAAGCCCCGCGACCGCCGGGACCATCCTTCCGACGTCGGGATCGGGCCGCGACAGCGGCTCGGGGATGACGCGAACGGATATTCCCTTGTCCGCATCCGCATACTGACTCGCCAGGCGCTCGGTGATGACGTCGGCGACGCTCTGGGCTTGCGCAACACTCACGCCAGGCTTCAGTCGTCCCATTGCTCTGAGCGTGCGCATTTTGCGAACGGTGAATAAACCGCCCAGCTCCGGACCCTGCGCGAACATGCTCAACGGCAGATACGCATCCATATCGAGGATCGAGTAGGTTCCGTGAAACCCTTTCGGAGCCACGCCAATGATCGTCGCCGGGGCGCCGTCCAAACGAACTTGTCGGCCGATCACGCTCCGGTCGCCGCCAAACCTCCTCTGCCAGTACGAGTATGCGAGAACCAGGTATGGCGGGTCGCCGGGGCTTTCCCCTTCGCCCGGAAGGAACAGCCGTCCCAGTGCGGGCTCAAGACCCAGCGCCGAGAAATAGTTCCCGGACACGTAGCTACCCAATAGCTGGTCAGCGCGGCCATCGACGCTGAGCCCCGCGATGACCGGCTGATAAACAAACACATCGGAGAATGTATCGGCCCCTTGCTTTCGGAAGTCGTCAAGATCCGGATAAGAGAACGCGGTGACGCCGAGCGGGGCGCTTTCTGCGATTCGATGGCTTGCGAGCCTGACGATCTCCTGCGGGTGCGGCACGGGCAAGGGACGAATGAGGAAGCTGTCCACAATGCTGAATATCGCCGCGTTGGCCCCAATGCCCAGCGCCAGAGTGATCGCCAGTATGAATGTCAGCGTTGGCGTTTTGGCCAGCATGCGGAGGCCGTAACGAATGTCTCGCGTCAGCGTTTCAAGCCAGGGCAGCCCCCGCCGCTCGCGGTAGCTCTCCTTGGCCTGCTCCACTCCGCCAAGTTTCAGTACCGCCTGCCGCCGCGCCTCCTGAGCCGTCATGCCCGTCCGCACGTTGTCCTCGATGTGCATCGCCAGATGGCTCGCGATCTCATCCTCAAGCTCTCGGTCACGCCTCTCGCGGCCGAACAGCCCGCCCAATCTCGCAAACCACGCCCGGACCCCGCTCATCGCCCGGCTTCTCCAGGCGTCAGAAACCGTGCCAGAATCGCCGTGGCTTGCTCCCAGTCCCTCGCTTCTTTTTCCAGCTGCTTCTTGCCCGCGCGCGTCAGCTTGTAAAATTTCGCTTTCCGGTTGTTATCCGAAACGCCCCACTCCGACGCGATGAACCCTTCCTGTTCCAGCTTCAGCAGCGCCGGATACAGCGTTCCGTAATTTACCGACAGCAAATCCCCGCTGGTCTGCTCGATCCGCCGCGCAATCCCGTATCCGTGCATCGCTCCCAACGCCTCCAGCGTCTTGAGCACCATCAGTGCCAACGTGCCCTGCCACACATCCGGTTTGTCGTTACCCATGTCCGCTCCTATGGGATACCCATAGACATGGTGGCACAAGCCCTATGGGAAAGCAATAGGAAATGATCGCAGCACCAGGTGTGCTGCGCCCTGTTCGTTCTAGTCCCTAGCCTGTCTAGTGTCTTGCATCACTCCGAGGATGTCCGCGCCCAGGATCTGCGTTTCCCCGTTGCCGTTTATCTTCATTTCCTCATCGTCATGCCCTCATCCCACGCATTCCGGGGGGAATGTCAGACTGCGGGATATCGAAGTCCCGGTCCTCATCGTGGGCGGAAGCCTGGTCGGAATGTCCACGCCGCAAGGCAGCGCTCTCCGTTATCCGATCCAGTTCGTTCCCTTCTAAGGGGCACATCAAGAGGTGTCTGCCACGCGCAACCGGTTCCGACAGGGATGCTGTAGAATGCCGCTATGCAGGCGCATGTGACGGCTGCCGGATCCATTCTGCTTGCCGTGGGCTACCCATTTCTTGCTCCGGGCGCCCCCAACAGCGCATTCGGCTGTCTTGGCGCAGGCCTCAACCTGTAGGCAAGCGCGCTGTGGCAGTGACGTCAAATGGCGGCTCGAGCATCGACCGCCAGGGAGACAGCTGATGCCAGACAAGGGAACGTCTCTCGCGGGCACAAGCCGCGAACTTCTGCGCCACACGGTTGCCACGCTAGCCTATCGTGGTGGAAAAGCGCTTCGAGGCGCACCCGACGGATTCGCCACATTCCGCGCGGGAGAGACCACGCGCACGCCGGCTCAAATTCTCGCGCATGTCGGCGATCTGTTGGACTGGGCACTCTCGCTCGCAAGAGGCGCGCAGAAATGGCAGAACTCCGATCCCCTGCCGTGGGACAAGGGTTCGGAACGTTTCTTCACTGCCCTGCAAGCTTTGGACGCCTATCTCGCTTCCGATGCGCCTCTTGGATGTTCGGCCGAGAAGCTTCTTCAGGCGCCCTTAGCGGACTCACTCACCCACATTGGGCAGATCTCGATGCTTCGGCGGTTGGCCGGAGCACCGGTCCGGGCGGAGAACTATTTCAAGGCCGAGATTGTGCCAGGGCGCGTGGGGGCAGAACAGGCAGCGCCAAAAATGGAATTTGACTAGCGAGGAATGCGACCGAGGTGAATTGACTAGGATTGGGCTCAGAGAACGGGGCTTTCAGAACGAAAGCCTTTGGTTGTTTCAGGATGTTTGGCGGGACCGACCATTCGTGCAGCGGCTTCTGGCCGCCGCACGGGATGGAGGCGATCAAGCAGAAATTTTACGGCCGGGGGCTAGGCTGAGGGACCCAAGCCGCCCGGCCTCTTCTCACCCATCTCCGCAGGGTCTGGGTAAGAAACTCTTATGCGGCGTTCTCACCACTCCGCATGAACTCGTAGCGTTCAATTGCTGCTGCCACGCCCATCTCACCTGAGTTTTCCTGGCTGCTGCGCAGGACGCGTCCCAGACAGCGAACGCGCACAGGCCCAGCTTGAGTCAGCTCGTGGGGAAGGGTCATAACGATTTCAACCGGTGAACCACTGCGCAATCCCTTGGGCAAGTGGAAATAGAGGCCGCGCGAACTAACTTCGCGCGATTCCGTGTCGGCTTCACCGACGACATTCTCATCGGTCCATCGAACTGTTAGCGGCAGACGCATGAGAAAGCGCCGTGATACACGTCTTTCTTTCAGTGACAAGGGACAGCTCCTTTAGATCCCTCACAGGATAGGGCTGATGCCGAAATGAACCAATAGAGCAAGAGGGCCAATTATAGGTGGACCCTTTGGTACAGACGTACTAGTCCTAAACGGGAGCTGCTGCGGGGTTAGGCCTGGTCTATCAGGCGGTGGTGAATGGCGTAGAGCGCCAGCTCGAGGCGATCGGAAACACCGAGCTTGTCGAAGATATTGTGCAGGTGGTTTTTCACGGTCTGTTCGCTGATGAAGAGCTTTTCACCAATCTCGCGGTTCCGGAAGCCCTGGGCGACGAGCTGGACGATCTCCTTTTCGCGGTCGCTCAGCAGAGGCTTCTCGCGGCGCTGGCCGGATTCCGAGGACTTCTTGAAAGCGTCAATCACCTCGGCAGTCATGCGATTATCGAGCCAGATTTCGCCGTCAGCGACCTTGCGGATGCTCTTCAGCAGCAAATCGCTCGCTGATTGCTTCAGCACCACGCCCCGGGCCCCCAGGCGCATGGCGCGCACCACATCACGGTCGTCTTCTGCAGCAGTAAGAACGATGACGCGTGTGGGAAGGGAGTCGAAATTGACTTCCTCGAGCACGCCCAATCCGTCTTTTTCCGGCATGCGCAGGTCCAGCAGAAGAATGTCCGGCTTGAACTTCGCGAGCATCTTTACGCATTCGACGCCGTTGGAGGCTTCGCCGATGATCTGCACGTCATCGGCAACCTCGAGCAGCTTGCGGAGACCGTCGCGAAAGATCGCGTGATCGTCCGCAACCAGGATTCGAATGGCCTGTTTTGCTTTCGTCATGTTAATTCAAAGGAATTTCTACGGTTAGGCGCGCCCCGTGACCAGGATTGGATTCCACCGTCAGCGTACCACCTACGCTCCGCGTCCGTTCCTTGATCGAAATTGGCCCAAGACGCAACTTGTCCAGCTCTTCGCTCCGGTAGCGTCCAGAGAAGCTAAATCCCTGGCCGTTGTCATCCACGAAGAGAAAAACGTTGGCCTCGTCTTGTTCTAGTTTTACCACGACGTGGCTGGCATGCGCATGCTTTTTTACGTTGTGTAGTGCTTCCCTGTAAATCTGGAACAGCTCGCGGCAAATGCGATCTGGCAGCCGCAGATCGCGATTCTCGATAAAGAGGTCGACGGCCATGCCATGCTCGCTTCGGAATCTTTCCGCAAAACCATACATTAATTCGTGCATGTCGGCGCTTTCTACGCGCAACGGGCGCAGATCGGTCACCATCCTGCGCAACTCGTCGCTTTCCTGCTGGACTGTTTTTTGCATGCTCTCCAGTTCCGCGGCCGCCTGCTCAGGCTTCTGCGGGAGTTTGCGCCGCAACACCTCGAGCTGGATTTTTAGGCTGAGCAGCGTTTGCAGAATTCCGTCGTGCAAGTCTCGCGAGATTCGGCTGCGCTCGGATTCAACAGCCCGCGCCCGCAGGCTGCGCATGGCGAATACGTTTTCAAGGGGCGGTCCTACCTGGCGAACAATCTGCTCAAGCCACCGCAAATCCCCGACCGAAAACCGGCCGCGAGAGGGCTGCGGATTCAGCAGCAGAACGCGACCCGCCGGCCGCCCGCCCGTCTCCATCGTCACCGCAAGCAGGGAACGAGCACCGAACTCCTCGCGCGTCGACCCAGGAGGAGCCGGAACCTTTAGCCGCACGCCCGTGCGCCGGTCCCACCCGAAACCCTGGCTGCTCGCGCCCTTAAATTCCCAGCCCATGGTGATTTCCAGGCAATCGAGCAGGAAGGTATCGGCGCGGAGCTGCGGGAGGGTCTCAGCTCCTCCCGATCCGGGTTCGCCGGGGCGGACTCTCCAGACAAACAAGCGCTCGAGTTCGTCATCGAGAACCGCAAGGCACGCCTGTTCGCATTCAAACGTCACCGTCAGTTCGCCCAGCACCCGGCGAATGGATTCCGACAGCCCGTGATCGAATTGCAGGAGGCCAGTAATTTTTTCAAGGAGCTCCTGTCGTGCCAGGTGCTCCTGCTCCCGGGCGCCCAGAAATCCCATGCAAAGGCCGGAGACCAGCGTCCCCAGCCCGATCGCGATCCAGTGCCAGATGCCTTGCCAGCGAAAATGCTGCTCGACGGCCACACGGGCGATGATCCCAATCGTGGCCACGGCGACCAGACCGAGCATCGCGCGCGAGTTTCCGCGCGTGGCAAGCGCGAACACGGTGAACAGGAACAGAAACCAGAAGGCCGATACCGAAGGCGTCAGATAGAGGAAGACCACCAGGACCACGAAATCCACTGTGAGAGGAATCCGAAGCCGCGACTCTACGCGGAAGCGCTCGACGAGCGCTTCGACGAGTGCCACCAGCAGGTACGCCAGCAGGAACACCACCGAAGTATGGCGAACGGGCGCACCGGAGGTCTCAAGCAGTGCCACCAGCGACAGCGCCGCGATCACGACGCGAGCCAGGGTGACCTGCCGCTCTAGATACAGACGTCCAGTGTTGTCCAGAGACATAGAGGGGGTTTTCTGCCATTAAAAGTCTAGCAAGCCGGCAGGGTCGCGCAATCAGAGTGCTGCGGGGTGTCGTCTTATGGTAATCGCCGATATGTACCTAAGCAGAACTTTACGCAAACCCAGTGTCACAACGATTGACAAAGGGTGCATAATCTTTCGCGGTGTCGGTTGGACGGAGGAATCCTCGGCTTGGTGCAGCGATATACCCGAAGAGACGTTGGCCGCATTCTGGGAGTGAACCCGAGCCGTCTTCGCTATTGGGAAAAGCTCGAGCTGGTGCGTCCCCAAGCCCGTTGGGGAGAGCGATTCTATAATTTTGGCGATCTCGTCGCCCTGCGGACGCTGCAGAGACTGACGGATAATCGAATCCCGGCTCGCCGCGTTCGCCGTGCCGTCAATTTAATCGGGCAGCAGTTCGGCGGATCCGAATTTCCACTTCACGAACTGCGCTTTCTTGAACAGGGCCGCGACTTGGTGGTGATTCCACCTGGCGCCACGCGCCCTTTTAGTCCTCTCAAGCAGCAGTGGGTCTTCCCGTTCGACCTGTCACCTCGCCCTGTGAAACTCCATGCGATGACGGGGCCGACGCCCGAGGAGTTGTTCCAGAGTGCTCTGGAATGCGAGACTCGTCCGGAACTACTGCCGCAGGCGGTCGAAAAATACCGGCAAGTGCTCGACCTCACGCCTGAGTGGGTCGACGCGCACATCAATTTGGGTGTGGCGCTTTATCAAATGGGACGCGCTGACGAAGCGCGCACCGAGTTTCTCACCGCCGTGCAGCTTGATCCTTTGAACGGTATTTCGCGTTACAACCTGGGATGCGTTCTCGAGGAACAGGGAGAAATCGACCAGGCCATCGAACATTTAAGGCGCGCCGTTCGGGCGCTCCCGGCGCATGCCGACGTCCATTTCAATCTGGCGCTGGCGTATGAAAAGCGCGGCGAGCGGCGTCTTGCACGGGAGCAGTGGGTCCTGTATTTGCGCCACGCGCCCAACGGCGCGTGGGTGGAACAGGCGCGCGCTCATCTACGCCAGTGTTCGGTTCGCCGCAAGCGCCTTCCTCCGATTCCCTTCCCCCGCAAAGCGTAGCTCGGGCATGCAGCGCCGTGATATGATTTTTCCCAGGCGGTGAGCGTAGCTCAGCTGGTAGAGCATCGGTCTGTGGCACCGAGGGTCGCGGGTTCAAACCCCGTCGCTCACCCCAACTTCTCAACAACTTCCGGACTATCACTGATGAAGCCGCGTCCAACTTGCGTCCAGAATTAGGGGATCTGGCAGGAGGATTACCCGGCCTTCTTAGGAAATTCGATCACGTTACCAGATATTTTTGGAGTTGGCTGCGTTGGCTTCGGATTGAGCTGGGCGCCTAACGAAACCGAGAACTTCCGGTCATCTTCCCGTACCGCATGGGCGTGAAGGGCTGTAACTTCAGCGCTGGTGTGCGACGGCCTCGCCTGGCGCATGGAGCCTAGGTCGATTGATCACGTTATATCCTCTGCGATGTTGGAGTCGGATAGTGTGAGGCCAAGGCAGGGCACTAGGAGATGGTTGTGAAGATGTTGAGTATGCTCGTAGAAGGGTTGGGTTCTCAATCGGCACTCCCCTCGAAAGTGACCCCCATTGCTTTTGCGATCTTCTTGTAGTCTTCGCGTCTCATCCGGAAAATGCCCATGCGGAGCGCAGCACCCCAGTTAGTACGCTCTTTCGTAAAGGACAACACTTCCAAGAGAGTGTGGATAGAGGCGCCTTTGCTCTTGAAGTACTCTGTCTTGCGACGAAATGGTCGGAAGTCTTTGGATTGTTCGACCTGGTACGGGACCTCGTCCAGGATCCTCCCCGCGGCGGTGAATGCTTGGAGTGATTCGCCTCCTTCCATGCGCTCTCTGGGTGAGTAGAAGACAATGCTGTCCCCGATCTGCAAGCGCCGTACCGCAGCCTCTTTGCCATGGTTTAGCTGGCAAAAGGCTCCGCGAACTGCGGCGAGCACATGTTCCCGGCTCGCTACGCCTACCCAGAACCTAGCCATCGCAGCTACTCCGCCAGCACAGTATCGCGAAGATCATAGTCAACCGGATCGAAAGAGATCGCCAACGCAGCGACCTGCTTCATATGTTCTTGGACTTCAGGCTGTTTGCTCATCGCAACGTACTCCCCTTTGGAGCGCCATTGGGCGTAATTCAGCACTCTGCGAAGATCGCGGCTCATGTGGAGATTCGCTGAAATAAAACCCGGTTGATGAAGGAAGATCTCATCCGTAGCATCTCTCAATGCCTGTAGCAATCGTTCCGCATTGTCGGGCTCTACAGTAAACGTGTTGATGAATGTCAGGCATCCGCCCTTGGGATCGAGGGTGGTCCGAGCAATTTTTGGCTGCGCCGTGCTGATCGTGACGGTGTACCCATCTGGATCACGAAAGGCGAAGAAGCGGCCGAACGGCCCATTTGCCAGAGGAAGAACGATGGGGACCCCTGTCTCACTGAGTTGGGCATGCAGCACGTCTGCATCAGTGGCGGCGATCCAGAGCGACACTCCCCAACCGAGCAAACTTGTGGCGTCCAGATCGACGATGGGCTCTCGTATTCCGAATGGCACTGGTTCGGTCTTGAAGACCACCGCACCGGGTGGACTCTGTGGAATCGGCGTGAGCCCCAGGCGTTCAACGTAGAAGGCTTTGGAAGCCTCCAGGTCCCGGACCTGGAGAGCGATGAAATTCGGCCCAACCAGCTTGGCGTTCTTGTTATCGCGGAGCGATAATGTCATGATCCTTATATAATATAAGGAACCTTATATGTCAAGCTTGGAAGCGCATGCCTAAGACCAAGCCCGCAAATCATCCCCAGGCTCATCGATTGGGCTACATGCTCAAACGGGCGCAGCACGCACTCAGGATGAGCATGGACGAGCTGTTGGAACCGACCGGCATCACTGTGCCACAGTACAACGTTCTTTCAGCTGTGCAACTTCAACCCGGAATCTCAAATGCTGCGCTGGCGCGAGGCGCATTCGTCACCGCCCAAAGCATGCAAGGAATTGTAGCCAACTTAGAGAGAATCGGTTTGCTTCGCAGAAAGCCCCATCCTACTCATGGCCGCATACGACAAAGTGAATTGACCAAAACAGGCGACGTGGTGCTCGCGAAAGCCCATAAATTGCTAATTGGAGTTGAGGAAACAATGACGTCCGGGTTCAAAAGAGAGGAAATCGAGGCGCTACGTTCATTGCTGAATCGTTGCGCTGAGAATATGCAAGCCGTCTAGCAGATTCAAGGAGATGTTCGTTGAATATGACTTCAGCGAAAGTAAGAGATCTCCCTCACTCCCGACCGTGTCCGGATAGTCGGTCACTCGGAACTTACCGTTGGACTACGCGGCTAACTCGTGATTCGTCGTGCGCTAGTCGAGATCGTTCCGAGCGATCTGAACCTTGGGGCGTGCACTAACGCTCGATTTAGGCTGTTTGGCGGTGAGAGTTTTCGGAAGCTCGAAACCAACTCCCATCGACAACGCCACGCCCTTACGGTATTGCAAATCTTCCCGACCTCTATCGTAACCATCTGTCGTGGAGCGTCCCGAATGTCCCAACCAAAATTGGATTAGGCTACGCGCTAAAGCACAAGGGTTGCGGGATCAGGCCAGTAATAACACACGGAGAGGACGCGGTTTCCGTCAGGCATGGGATTTTCAGCCGAACCGACAGCAATCGCTCCTGCTCTTTCATAAAATTGGCGCGCTCTGCGGTTTTGCTCAAATACCCAGAGATAAAGGCCAACTCGTGACCCGGCTTCTAGGAGACGCATTGCGGCTTCTGAGAGAAGTTGTCTCCCGACCCCCTGTCCGGTAAGGTCCGGGGCGACGTGCAGGTTGTCGAGGAGCGATCCAAAGACAGTGTCTTCGCTAAGGAACACACAAATAAAACCCGCCAGCCGAACATCCAATTGCGCGACCAAGACGAACATAGGCTTGGCACCTGCGCTAGAGAGTCTAGCTTGCCAAACAGCTAAGCGATCCTTTTGGACCCGGCCATCCAGGTAATCGTCTGACAGAATCCCACGGTATGCAGCGCGCCAGCTTTCGGCATGCAGATTTGAGATGCTTTCAGTGTCGTCTTCGGTTCCTTCTCTAATGAGCATGCCGCAGCATCGTAAAGTAGCACTGAACGAAACACCAGAACTCGGGCTCACTCCGCTCACTCGTCCGAGGTCGGCTTCTGGGACGTTACGACTTGCCATGTCGCCGTCGCAGCCCAGCCGCAATCTTCGTCAAGCGACGCGGGAGCAAAATTCGAGCGCGAATTCTTACTTCGCCGCCGGAGCAGCGGGCGTCACTTTCGTAAACGTCGACTCCTGATCGGATGTCCAGGTGTTGCCGTCATCGGTGGACGATTCATATTTGAGTGTGTATTGCGTCTTGGAAACTTCCCTCTCGGTCATGCGCGTCTTCAACGGCTTACCTTGAATCAACGTCTCGGTTATCCAAGTCCAAGTGTCGCCGCTGACATTTCCTTTGGCCGTGATCAGTTCTCCCCAACTGTCAAACGCGTTGTAGGAGTACATTTTTGTTTCCGGTTCATATCCCAATACGGCCATGATCTGAAAATCACCGACGGGCGATTTGTTGTTCGAATGACCCACGATAAAAAATCCGCCGGACACCCATTCCCATTTTTGAGTCGACGACACCGGTCCGGCCATCCCGTGCGCCGTAGATTTACCCTCTTCTTTCCAGTTGCCCACAAAATACGCCAGCCGCTTCGCCTCAGGCCCCGGTTTCGGCGGTCCCTGCGGGGCCTGCGCCTGCATTGAAACTCCCAACAGCAATCCACAAATCGCAACCAATCCAATGGTTCGTTTCACTTGGGGTCTCCTTAGCGTGTGAATTCGCGGCCACCGTTTTTCATTGCAAGTACATTCTAGGCGGACGTACGCTCCAACATTTCCGCGCAGGGGCAATTGCCCGAAATAATACATCCATCCCCAAAATCTTCCACGCCAAATCATTTCACGCGAAGCGTCGAGACCAGCTTCGTACCACGAGCTGTCCAGCGGCGCCCGCGGCAGTCGTTTACACCTTTAAATTTCATTCATCTGACTATATGGGAGCGTAAACGTTTGCCTTGCCGCCATCCAAACCGCCGGACACGGCGACCCTAGTGCGGATGGAATCGTCGAGGCCGGTTCTTGACGCTTCGGTAATAATGGCGTAAACGTTGGTGGCCATGGATGCCTCGGACATTCAACGACGGGCTATAGAGGTACTTTCTGACCTCCTTCCGCAAGCCGCGTGTGCTCTGTGTCCGGCACGCGATTGGAGGGTACTGCCAGGAGTTGTGTACATACACGTTCGGTCTAAGACGCCTAGGGTAGTGGGATAAAAATCGGAGCGATCCCTGCCTACTGGAGACGTGGTGATCAAGCGGGCGATCCAATCGACGCTGCGGATATTTGGGTACCACCTGTCCCGTTTGCCCCAAGCGACAAACAATGCTCCCCCCACCTATGGTTTGAACAATTTCTTCCCTCTTTTGAGGAGCTTTGGGTTTGTCCCAAAGCACATCGTTGACGTCGGAGCCAACAGAGGAGAATGGACGCGAGAGGCCACCAAGTACTTTCCGAGTGCCCATTACACTCTGGTCGAACCACAGGACGAACTCAAGATTCACGTACGGGACCTGGTTGACCGGGGTTATCAGATTCACTGGATAAATGCAGGCGCCGGCGATCAGCCGGGAGTACTTCAATTCAGTGTCTTCCATCACGACTCCTCCAGCACTTTTTGCAAAGTGTCGGATTCCCTCAAGCAGATCCCCGTGCAGGTACGAACGGTCAACGAAATCGTCGCGTCTACCGGTTTACCCACCCCGGAAATGGTCAAAATCGATGCAGAAGGATTTGATCTCAAAGTTTTGACTGGTGCTTCAGAATTGTTGGGTAAGACTGAAATCTTCCTGGTGGAGTGCGCGATCGTACCGCAGTGGCCGGAGAACACTGCGCTAGCAATCATTCAAAAGATGGCAGAATCTGGATACCATCTGGTCGACATTACAGACCTTAACCGAAGCCCAAGGTGGGGAGTCCTTTGGCTATGCGAGTTTGCGTTTCTACATAAGACGAGCCATTTGTTTGAAACGGGGAAAGTTTATTGGTAATTTCGCCTGCCTAAAATGCCAGGAGCATGAATCCTTCGTTACAATCAACCACACGCTGTAGGCAGTGCGCTCGGCAGATCACGCAACTTGTGTTCGCAACCGTCTGCGCCCAGGCGGAGGCGGCAGTTTCCCGATCACCTTTTCGAAGGTCAGCGTTGACGTCCGTACCCTCTGACTGACTGGGACCAAACCCTCGATCCGCGATGCCAGTCTTGGACTTGGTTTGATGCTGCCTGCCGTTGCACAATGTGGAACAAAACTACGGCGGCAAACGTAGTTACGGATAGAAGCGGCGACAGGAGGCCACTGTGACCTTCATTCTGTGGTGCATTTTGCTGGTGTTGTGCTGGCCCCTGGCTTTGATGGCGCTGGTGATCTATCCGATTGTCTGGCTGATCTTGCTACCGTTCCGCATTTTGGGTATCGCGGTCGAAGGCGTTTTGGAGTTGTTGCGCGGGATCCTGTTCTTGCCCGCACGCGTGTTGCGGGGGCCGCGAAACGCATAGGGGCCTTGTAAGCTCCACGCCATAACGATTGCTTAAGCTCACACTCCCTCTCAGAGTCTTGGCCTGCCCAAAATTTCGGGAGACGTACTACAATCCCGACAAATGAGACGGCCAACGTCGACGGGCCCCATGCTTGCGGTCAGTGGTGTGGCGATTTTGCTGGCCCTATCGGCATTCGCGCAGGCTCCAGGGACGCCAGATCTATCCGGCACGTGGAAGCTGAATCCACAGAAAAGTAAATTCGCGAAGCGCGCCTCAATCAGCCCCGAGACGCTTATCATCATGTGCGCTGCAAACAGTATTCACATTGCTTTTGCGTCCGACGCCAAAGAACCGACCGAGATGTATGTGGCTGACGGCAAAGAACACGTCTTCCTGTATGTCGCAGGCGGAGGCGCGTGGGTTTCCAAAGCGCAGTGGAAGAAATCCGTGCTGATTACAGAAGTCGTAGCCCGAGTGAAGGGAATTGATGGCGGCGACGATGAGATTATGGACCTCAGAGTGCGGTGGACCATATCCGCCGACGGTCGCGTCCTTACTCGGGAACTTGAGGATCCCGCGCAACTGCTCGTTTACGACAAGCAATAGCTCGCGAAGGTGCGACTCCGGAAGTGGCGAGAATGCCGACGCCCTGTGGACGTGTTGTCCTTACGTGCGACCGAGCCTGCCGAGAGCTTCCACGATGCGTACGAAAACCTCCACAAGCTTCCCCATCAAGAACAGGCGGACCAACGCGAGGGTGAGGCATGCTGCGAGCAGGATGGCGACGATTTTCCAATTTCTGATCATCGATTTCCCGAGCATCCCGATCTTGCTGAAGCCTGTCCCCGCAACACATCCAATTGCGATAGTGCTGCGTACCATGAGTGTCAGTTGGAAGTATGCTCTGGATGGGTAGACATTGGTCATCCGGGCTGGGCCAAAGCCTGCTGAAACTATTGGCTTTACTGAAGTATCTATATAATCAGGTGGAGTCGCGGAATGCTCCTGTACCTACTGGCGTTTGTGGGCGGCGTGCTGACGATTGTCAGCCCATGTATCTTGCCGGTGTTGCCCTTCGTATTTTCTCGAGCAGATCAGCCATTCCGGCGCAGTGGCTTGCCTCTTCTCGCGGGCATGGCCTTTACATTTGCGCTGGTTGCAGCGGTTGCTACTTTTGCGGGCGCCTGGGTGGTTCGCGCAAATCAAATCGGCAGAGTGCTAGCGATGGTGATCTTCGGCGTGCTGGGACTTGCGCTGCTGTTCCCCAGCATCGCGGAGTATCTGTCGAGGCCGTTTGTGCGCCTGGGAGGGCGTGTTCAGGGCCAGGACAATCAAAAGCCAAGTATCGGAAGATCCCTGCTTCTTGGCGTGTCGACCGGTCTGCTCTGGGCTCCGTGCGCGGGGCCAATTCTCGGGCTGATACTGACCGGCGCGGCACTCGGGGGAGCAACCGCTCACACCGCCGTGTTGCTGGTCGCCTTTGCGGCCGGCGCGGGGTGCTCGCTTGCCATAGCGCTGCTGGCTGGAAACAAGGTGTTTGCGCTGATGAAGCGCTCCCTGGGTGCGGAGGAATGGATCCGCCGCGGCCTGGGCGTGGCGGTGCTCGTGGGCGTGGTCGCAATTGCCTCGGGATGGGACACCGGCGTTTTGCGCCGCGTGTCGCTTGCCAGCACTGCAGGACTGGAACAGCGTTTGGTCGACCGATTCCGTCCAATTACCTCTGCGAGGGCGGACGCTGCGCCCAGCGGAGTTGGACAAGTCCAGTTGTCAAACGACGGGCCTTTTCCGAGTTTGGACGGCGCCGTCGCCTGGCTGAACTCCGCACCGCTGACGCGCGAGAGTTTGAAAGGCAAAGTGGTCCTCATCGATTTCTGGACCTATTCGTGCATCAATTGCCTGCGCGCGATTCCCTACGTGGAGGCCTGGTCGGAGAAGTACAAGGACGACGGACTGGTGGTTATCGGGGTGCACACGCCGGAGTTTGCGTTTGAAAAGGACCAGGCCAACGTCGCAAAAGCGGTTCGGGACCTGAAAATCACCTACCCGGTGGCCATCGACAGCAACTACGCAATCTGGAAGGCGTTCAACAATGAATACTGGCCCGCACACTACTTCATCGACGCCGAGGGTAGGATCCGCTACCACCATTTCGGAGAAGGCGAATACGACCAGTCCGAAGAAGTGATTCAGCAGCTGCTGAAGGAGAAGAACGCAAACCTGAAGTCGAGCGGTCTGGTCCAGGTAAGCGCGTCGGGCGCGCAAGCTGCCGCTGACGTGGATGATATAAAGTCACCGGAGACTTATATTGGATATGGACGGCAGGAAAACTACGTCTCTCCGGAAAAAATCAAGCAGGACGCACCCGGCCTGTACACGGCGCCGGGACGGCTGGATGTAAACAACTGGGGATTGGCGGGAAAATGGGAAGTGGGAAGCGAACGCGCCATGCTCCTTGCGGCGCCCGGCAGGATTATTTTCAGGTTCCACGCGCGAGACTTACACTTGGTGTTGGGCCCTGGGAAGGACGGCCGACCGATCCGCTTCCGGGTGCTGCTCGATGGCGGCGCCCCGCTTGATGATCACGGAGTTGACGTCGACGGCCAGGGAAACGGGACGGTGAAAGAGTACCGGCTCTACCAGCTGATCCGGCAAAAGGGGAAGGTCGAGGACCGGACATTTCAGATTGAGTTCTTGGACCCCGACGTCCAGGCATTCGCCTTCACGTTTGGCTAGGTTCAAATCAGGGAGGTAGCGATGTTGAAATCGAGCATAGAAAGTGAAAATGCCCGTCGGGCCGTGGGACGAAGGACATTTCTTCTCGCGTCGGGCGTGGCCCTGGCCGGCCTGGCAGTGTGGCGCTACCAGAGCATGGAGCCGGCCCACGCCGAACCTGCGCCCGCGGCCATGCCGAAGCAAGTCACCCTGGTCGATTTCACCGATGATGGCGGGCGCAAAGGAACCATCTCGGTTCCCACGATTCAAAAAACCGACGCAGAGTGGAAGAAGCAACTGTCTCCGGATTCCTACGAGGTCGCTCGCCATGCCGGAACCGAGAGGCCGTTCACCGGAGAACTCCTAAACGTTCATGACAAGGGCGTGTTCCGCTGCATTTGCTGCGACAATGCTCTGTTCAGTTCGACGACGAAATTTGAATCCGGCACAGGCTGGCCAAGCTTCTGGGCGCCGATCGCCAAAGAGAATATCCTGGAATCCGTGGACATTAGCCTGGGCATGCAGCGCACGGCTGTTTCCTGCCGAAGGTGCGACGCTCACCTCGGCCATGTTTTTGACGACGGTCCGCGACCCACCGGCCTGCGCTATTGCATGAATTCGGTGGCCATGAGATTCGCCAAGGGTTAATACGGTACGCCTGGCTGCTTCCAGCACGGAGCGCTTGAGTGCGGGCGCACGAAGGAGACGCGAAAATGACTCGATACCTAAGGCTCCCCATACTCACGCTGTTCGCCTGCGTGGCGTTTATCGGCGCGATCGGTTGCAATGCGGTGACGGCCGCAACCACACTCCCGGACCCCAAGGTAGACGAATCGCCTTCCCCGACGACACACCAGGAGACCGTTGTACTTTCCGGTGGATGCTTCTGGGGAGTGCAAGCGGTGTTTGAACACGTGAAGGGCGTTAGCAAGGCGACTGCGGGGTATTCCGGCGGGACCGTAAAGAGCCCGAGCTATGAGGATGTCAGCAGCGGCGCGACCGGACATGCCGAATCGGTTCAGGTGATCTACGACCCGTCGAAGGTGACTTTCGGCCAGCTGCTAAAGGTATTTTTCTCCGTGGCCCACGACCCCACCGAGCTGAACCGGCAGGGCCCGGACGTGGGCACGCAGTATCGCTCGGCCATCTTCTTCACTAATCCCGATCAACAGCGCATCGCTGAAGCGTACGTGGGCCAGTTGACTGAAGCAAAGACGTTTTCACACCGGATCGTGACCCAGATTGAGCCGCTGAAGGCGTTCTACCGCGCTGAGGACTATCACCAGGATTATGCGGTTCATCATCCGGAGAACCCCTACATCATGATCAACGACCTTCCCAAGGTCTCGAATCTGAAGAAGCAGCTGCCGGACTTGTACGTCAATCGCTAACCAGCGGCCGCGGCTGCTCACCGGAAGATTAGACGGTGAGCAGTTCTTCAAAAAAGCCGCCGATTTCGCGTTTCCTGTCAACAAAGTGGATCTCGAGTATCCAGTGCCGTTGTTGTCCTTTTTCATCTAAACGGCGCATGGGCAGATGACTGTCCGGATGAACGTAGAGTGTCACTTTGTCATCGGCAATCCGTTCGTGAGGGAACTGTCCGATGAGGTGTCCGGCGATCGTGCCGCCAAACTCCCATCCGTACTGAACGGCCAGAGACTGGGCATGGCGGTAGAGTTCGCTGCCGGTGATGTTCGGGCTCTGCTCAAAATGTCGTTTCCCGTCCGCGAACGCCTGGCCGACGTCTTTTCGCAGTTTGTGCTTTGCGGGATCGGAGCCGAGAACGTAGGTTCGACCGAAGTCTGCTTCCCATTTCTCAAATACCGGTCCAAGGTCCAGGAACAGGATGTCGTCAGCTCCGAGGGTCAGGTCGGGCGGATTTTCAGCGTACGGCTGCAAGGTATTTCTGCCGGCGCGGACGATTCGCTTGTGCCAATACGTGTCGATTCCGTACATCTGTTTCGCGAGGGCATAGATGTCCTCGTTCAGGTCGCTCTCGGTGATGTGCGGGCGAATCAATCCCCGCGCGTCAATCTCATGGAACAGGTTCTCTGCCTTGGTCTGCGCTACGCGGAGCTCGTCTGCGCGTGTCTGTTCTAGTCCTGCATCCACCGGATTCAGGTCTCCCCTGTCTTGCGGTGCAACACCAAGCCTATCGGTTGAAAAGACCGATGTAGACTGCGTTTCCGAGAACGTGCCCTTCCATTGCCTTTTGGATCTGATCGCGTGTGGCGCCCTGGGGCAAATCCAGCTTCTGGTCGAGCGCCGATAGCTCAAACGTGTAGTGATGCGGATTGGGGGGACCGGCGCAAGGCCCCTGATAGCCGGCCTTTCCGGTTATGTTGGTGCCCTGCAACGCGCCGCTGGAGAGCGGAGCATCTGGCGGGACGGCTTCCTGAAGCTGCACGGTATCTGCAGGAATATTAAAAACGATCCAATGCGTGATATCGGTCGTCGCTTTCGGAACGTGCGCGTCGGGGTCGTGCAGGATGAGGACGAAGGCCATGGTGCCTTTGGGCGGATTCATCCAGCGCAATGCCGGCGACACACCGGTTGAAATGTTTCTCGGGCCGCCGGGAGGCGGCGTGGTGGCCGAGCACGTATATTGCGTCGGGATTCTGGCACCGTCACTGAACGACGGGCTGGAAATCACCAGCGTCGGACCTGGCGGCGGAGGCGCAGGCGGAGCCGCCTGCTGTGCCGCGGCAGAAAGACCGGCGGCTAGCGCAACCGCCAAGACAACAATCGACCGAACCATAATCGATCGAACCATTTCTTTTTTCATTCCCCGATTCCCTTCCCTTCGAGTGTTCTCCGACAAGTGCGACCCTTTGGCGCCCGCCTATTTCTTGTAGCTGATGTGCCAGATCGAGTTCGAACCGTCGTCGGTGACCATCAGCGAACCGTCGGTTGCCACCGCGACACCCACGGGACGGCCCCAGACTTCGCCCTTATCGGTAACAAAGCCTGTCAGGAAGTCCTGATACTCGCCTGTGGCCTTGCCGTTCTTGAGCGGAACAAATACCACTTCATAGCCGGTGCGAACCGAACGGTTCCAGGAGCCGTGTTCGGCGGCAAAGATCTGACCCTGATATTGCTTGGGGAACTGCGTCGCCTGGTAAAAGGTCAACTGAAGCGACGCATTGTGCGGTTCCATCAGGACGTCGGGGACAATCACCTTGTCCTTGAGTTCAGGATGCTTGCCGGCAAAACGCGGATCCTGATTCCCGCCGGTGTAATACCACGGCCAGCCGTAAAATCCCCCTTCCTGAACGTGCGTAATGTAATCGGGAGGGAGATTGTCGCCAAGCTCGTCGCGTTCGTTCACCGACACCCAGACCTGGCCCGTGCCTGGCTGCACGGTGAGACCGACTGGGTTGCGAATCCCGGAGGCGTAAATCTGCAAATCGGAGCCGTCCGGATTTGCGACCAGGACGTCGGCGCGGTGAAACTCGGTCGGATCGGGATCAACGGTCGGTACGTTTGTGCGCGAACCGACGGCGATAAACATGCGCTTCCCGTCGAGTGAAAAAGCCACATTGCGAGTAAAGTGGCCGCCGGTTCCCGGTTTAGCGGGCTGTCCGGGCGGGCTGCCGGCCGGAAGGTTCGGCACAATCACTTCCGGTGGCCCGGTCGACTTAAGATCCCCGTTGTGGTACGGAAAGCGCACGACGGAATCCGTATTGCCGATGTACACGTACTGAGGATTCGGACCGGGAGGATAGAACGCAATACCGAACGGCAGAACCAGACCGGTTGCGAAGACTTCCGTTTGTTGAGGCTTGCCATCGGTGCCCATTCCGCGGAAGACCAGAATCTTTCCGGGATAGGTTTCGGCTACAAAAAGGTCGCCGTTGGGAGCCCGCTGGATCAAGCGCGGATTCTCGAGCTTCTCCGCATAACGCTCGACCTTGAACCCGGCCGGCGCCTGGGGCCAGGCACCTGCGGGCATCGGTATGGGCGGCGTGAAGATTGCGGCGGACTTGGTCGCATAGGGCTGCGGCAGATCCGCTGCGGTAATGTGATGAACCGTACCGGGAGATTCGGCGTGGAAATCAGTGAAGGGGCTTACGTCCGCGGCTCGGCTGCCGGAAGCCCCATCGCGGGCTCCGGCATATTCCCGGCCCGACACAAAAACGAGAATCAGAAAGATACTGAGTACTGCCACGACGACGCCTGCGGAACGTTTCATCGGTGGTAATCCCCCTGGTTAGAAACTGACGGACCTCGCTTCGCAGTCTGAATCAAAAACGGCAATCAAATCCAAGGTCGCAACCGGGCTTTCGCCACCCCCGAGCCGCCCTCTTTGAGAAGGCAGAGTTGCCACCGGCCTTTACAAGCCGGGTCACGATTCGCGTCGACTGCGGTCCAGCCGGCTTGAAACAGATCGTCCAGGCGACGGGCGAATTCGTTGAGATACGCGTCGTCGCCGCAGGCGTTGAAATTCTCAAACTGAAGCTCGCACCGAATCACGCCGGGCCTCTGCCGCCGGGAGTCGCATGTCGCGTCGTCGGGATGGCTAGTCCAGGTTCTCCTGCATGAACGGTTTAATACGTATCACTCAATCCTGTCAAGGCGAGTCGATCCATAATTCGCGCACCGATCCCGCTTTGGAGCGACCGGGTCGCAGACTTGAGTCTAGCGAACCGCTTTTAGCTCTTCCTCGATGATGCAGGCTGGCTCTGCGGTATTGGTCAGCACGGCCTGGTTACGCAGATAGGCCAGAATCCCGGAACGGCTCCCCATTCCGGAAAACTTAAAGGCATCGGGCTGCAGACCGGCGCCAAAACCGGCAAAGGTCAGGAACGTATCCTGTACGCTCACCGTCC
Source organism: Candidatus Acidiferrales bacterium (assembly GCA_036514055.1). Classification (GTDB taxonomy): domain Bacteria; phylum Acidobacteriota; class Terriglobia; order Acidiferrales; family UBA7541; genus Palsa-295. The sequence goes on along the minus strand of DATBXX010000060.1, from coordinate 74,418 downwards.
CGGCATCGAGCCGGTCTGCCAGGCGCCTGGCTTCCTGGTCGGTGCCAGCGATTACGGCTGCAGAAAGTCCGAAATAGCTGTCATTGGCGAGCCGCACGGCGTCGTCTTCAGTTGCATATTTCATCACGGGCATGACCGGCCCGAAGGTCTCATCCCGCATGACCTTCATGTCGTGGGTGACATCGGTCAAAACCGTGGGGCGCATATAGAGGCCGCCGCCCAGGTTCTCGCTCTTGCCTCCTGTTCGGATTTTCGCTCCCTTCCTGACAGCGTCGTCCAGATGATCGTCAACGATGGCGGCTTGTCGCTCGGCAATGAACGGGCCAATCTGGCCGCGATGGGGATCGGGATAATTCAGTTCGACGCGTTCGGATTCCTTCACCAGAAGGTCGACAAAGGCATCGTGGACTCGCTCGTGCACGTAAATCCTCTCGATCGAAAAACAGACTTGTCCCGTGCTGGTGACCGCACCGCGCAGGACGGCTGTTGCAGCTTTCTGCAGATCGGCCGTCTCGGTCACGATCGCCGGATCTTTGCCGCCCAATTCAAGAATCGCGGGAATGAATCGCTTGGCGCAGGCTTCGGCGACCTTGCGTCCATTGGGAACGCTGCCGGTAAAATTCACGATATCGACGTTGTCAACGATGGCCTGTCCGGTCTCGCCATCGCCCACGACGAAAGTGAATACATCGGCGAGCTCAGGCGTCTCAGAAATCGTCTCCATCATGGGTTTGACGAATCGCGGCGTGACTTCGCTCGGCTTGACGATCACCGCACAGCCTGCCAACAGCGCCGGGACTGCGTGCAATGTTGAAAGCATCAGCGGCGCGTTCCACGGGCCGATGATGCCGGCCAGAGGATAGGGACGGAGATTGGTGCGGTATGCGACATGGGGCGCGCCGGGTGAATTCCCCGCGCGACGTGATCGCTCAAGAATGGTAGGGGCCATCGCACACATGCGCAGGACGCTGCCGATCACCATGTCCGGTGCGACCCGCGAAATCTGGCCGTAGCCGGTGTCAATCGAGTCCGCTTCGATCAGCCCGGTGCGGTGCGCTTGCAGGCGATCGGCCCATTTCTTCATTACGCTGATGCGATGCTCCAGCGGCGCGGTGCCCCAGGCCGGTTGCGAGTTTCTGAGGGCGGCGCACGTTGCGGCAATTTCCTGGGCCGACGGCGGCGTGATGTACATGTCGATTTCGCCGCTGCGCGGATTGCGCACAGGCAACGGTTTCCTTGCGGTTGACTGGTCCAAAGCTGTTGCTGACATCACAGCACCCCCCCTTGTCGCGGTTCATCCCGGAACTTCTACAGCCCGGGAATCGGGCCGTGGGATTCTAACTCCCCGGACGGTCGTTTTGCGACCCATCCTTGGTATCCGCCAGGTTCGAACGCCCCGAAAGGCCCGGATCAGATGGATGATTCCAGGCGGCCGGAATCGCAATCCGAGTATGTATCAAGGCTATTGTGATACATTTTGCGTCCGCCTGCTGGGCAGGCTGTAGGGTGGGCGGCAAGACGGAGGAAATGTGACACGAGCTTTTTGTCATCGCCCGGTTCTTCGCGGTGTCTGGGCAGCCGCATTGCTCGCCGTAGCGGCTGGGGCATCTGCCGCGCAACAAGTGACGCAGATCACCCTTCCTGGTACGCGCGTGTTTCCGGAGAGCATCACCTCGCTCTCGGATGGAACGCTGATCGTCGGGAGCTTGGGACACGGAAACGTGATGCGGATCGCGCCGGGAAAGTCCACAGCTGAGGAGTGGATCAAGCCCGGAACCGCCGGATTGAATTCGGTGCTCGGCGTTTATGCGGACGAAAAGAACAAGCTGCTGTGGGTGTGCTCGAACAAACTCGGTGCCAGCGGCGAGGCCACGGCCGTCAAGACGTTCGATTTGAAGACTGGCGCGCCGAAAAATTCCTACGTGCTGCCCGGTGACGGCACTCTGTGTAACGACATTGCGGTCGGAGCCGATCGCACCGTCTATATAACCGACACGCGCCAGGGCAGCGTCGATATGCTGAAGCCCGGCGCGACGTCGCTGGAAGTCGCCGCCAAGGATCCGCTTCTGGCCGGCGCCGATGGACTGGCTTTCGGCGACAAGACAACGCTCTACGTCAACAGCGTCACGGCGGGCAAGCTCTTGCGCCTGGATCTCGGGGCGGACGGAAAGGCGACGAAGGTTGTCGAGCTCAAACTCCCTCGGCCGCTTGACCGTCCCGACGGCATGCGCGCGATCGGCAAACAGCGTTTATTGCTGGCCGAGAATTCCGGGAAGATGTCCGTGGTTACATTCGCAGGCCCGGAGATGCAGAGCGTTGTACTGCAAACCTTGAAAGAGGGTATGGCGAGCACGCCGGGTGTGACCGCCACAAAGGGAATGGCGTGGGTGGTGGAGGGAAAACTGAACTATATGCAGGATCCGGCGATGAAGGACAAGGACCCCGGAACATTCAACATGTTTGCCGTTCCGCTTCCAAAATCCTAACCGAGTATGGCGCGAGGGCTTGCCGGAGCCGGAATCGCCGGCCCCGACCGGACAACATCACTGACCCTTGGGGGGCGAAGAATCGGCTGGAACCGAGGAATGGCCGCGATCCAGACCAAACGTCGGGCTGTCCTTGGTTCCGGTGATTTTGATCGCAAGGACGGTGCCGGCGTCCTTGCCCTTGAAAAACGGGTCGACCGCCTTCAGAAAAAACGACTTCATACCCGTAGTGGTTTGAGACGGTTTGGCCTTGAGCTTTAATTTCCCGTGGAAATCCATTGCCTCGGTATCGAGGTTGTAGGTTCCGTTCAGATCGATTGCTGCGCCGGTGACGCCGAACTGCAGCTCGGAGAAGTCGACGACGGCATTGCGCAACCCGAAGCTGCCCTTCATTTCGGAAACGACGTCGGCGATATCGAAGTCCTTCGGTTGGCCCTGGCCCTTGCGGCTGAGCGTATCGATCTTCCCCTGCGTGGATCGACTGGTGAACTGAATGTCGCCGATTCCGAACTGCCCCTGCAGCTGGAGCCGCTCGATCAGATCGGGAGTGCCTTCCGGGATCGTAATTCTGGTTTGCAGCTGGACTGCGCCGGTCATCACCGGATGGTCTCCCTTCGCTACCAGCCGAATCAGGTCTTCCACGTGCGCATCCCGCGAGACGGCGTCGAGTGCGATCGTGCGGCCCTTGATGTCCTTGTTTTCATCCACGATCTTGCCTCGAACCAGCAAGGTTGAGTGCAGAAAGTGGGCCGTTACGCTGTTCAGATATGTATCGCCATTGGTGCCGTCGACGATGGCCGAGAAATCGGTGTGCAGCGCCATCGGGTGATCCGCAGTCCGCAGCGCGAAATCCGGAGTATCGGTCTCTCCGTCCACGCTCAGGTAGTCCAGTGGGCCGCTAAACCTACCGGTGGAGGAGAGAATCCCTCTCAGGCCTTTCAAGGTGCCGAGATCGGCATGGTAGAAGGTGTAGGTCCCGACCGCGGGCGTGTCACTTGGCTCTTCCGGCTGCCAGGGACCAAACTGACCTTTGGTATTGATTTCTCCCTTGGGGACAGCATTGGTCAGCGTCGCCTGGAATTCCGCCGGGCGGTCGAAACTGAGATCGCGGACCTGCAGACGGTGAATCGGAAATTCCCGCGGAGTCTTTCCCGGCTGGGCGCGCAAGACGACGATCGTGGCGTCATCGGCAACGAGCTGATCAATCAGTACGGGATATTTCCTGGCCAGATCTTGATTCGTGCTCCGAATCAGCGGGGCCGCTCCGTGCTCCCGAGGCGGTGTATGAATCTGCAAGCCCTCGAGCTGCACGAATGCGATGTGCGGTTGCGCGCTCACGAGACTGGCAATATCAGCGTCCATCGACACTTTCTGGACTTCGATGAGCGGAGGGATATCGGTGCGGCCTTTGTGACGCAGCACCAGACCGGTAATCGTGATGTGAACTCGCGGGAACACAGAAGCGCTAAAATCCGAGAATTCGACCTCGCTCTCGAAATGAACTTTCAGCACGTTTTCGATACGATTGCGAAGAGTGGCGTGAATTTTCGGACCGAGGATATATAGGGCGACCACTGGAGCCAATGCCAGCACGACGACGATCGCCAGCGTCGCAGCAATGACCCATTTTCGCATGAAGCTCTCCCGGCTTGATCGACTCCGAAAACCGGACACTGGAGCAAACCGGGCATCATTCTACGCGAAAGCGCATCGGGCTTCCTATACCGTGAACGCTTGATCCCGCAGAATGGCAGGGCCTAGACCGGCTACCGCTCGCGGCACGCAGGTCTCAGGCCTTCCGGGTACCTGGCGCCAGTACTCGGCGGCCCCATCCGTTTGAGACTGGGGGGCAACCGGTTCTTTGTTTGATTTCCTTCCCGCCACGGCGCAACCGTCCTAGACTATCTCCGAGTACACGGAGAAATGCACATTGGGTACCAAGAAGCCGGGATGTGCCCATAAGGGCCCATCGAGAATCGGCGCCTGCCTGTTGGTCCTGGTCCTGCTGCTGCCGGGCGCGCCAGCCTCCCGCGCCTACTCGGTCTTAACCCATGAGGCGATTGTGGATGCAGCCTGGGACGACGCCATCCGACCAACGATTCTGAGACGCTTCCCCGGCGCGACTCCAGCCGAACTAAAAGAAGCGCACGCCTATGCCTATGGCGGATGCGCGATCCAGGACGTCGGCTACTACCCTTTTGGCAGCAAGTTATTCAGCGATCTGGTGCATTACGTCCGCACGGGCGATTTCATCGAAGCCCTGCTCCGTGACTCAGGCACGATCGACGAATACGCATTCGCGCTTGGCGCTCTTGCGCACGATGCGGCCGACAACGACGGGCACCGGCTCGCCGTGAACCTGGCGGTACCAATTCTGTATCCCAAGCTCGGGCGCAAGTACGGTGCGGAGGTCACCTACGACGAAAATCCCGCGGCGCACCTGAAAACGGAGTTTTCCTTTGACGTCCTGCAGGTGGCGAAGGGCCACTATGCACCCGATGCGTACCATGACTACATCGGATTTGAGGTCTCCGAGCCCCTGCTTGAGCGCGCATTCCAGGAAACCTATTCCCTGGATTTGAAGTCGCTGTTTGCAGACTACGATCTGGCAATCGGGACCTACCGGCGGAGCGTGAGCGAAGTTATTCCTGAAATGACCAAAGTGGCCTGGCAGCTGAAAAAGGACGACATCCAGAGGGATATCCCCGGAGTGACGCGCGAGAAATTTCTCTACCATCTATCGCGTGCCGACTATGACCGCCAATTCAACACGAAGTACAAAAAGCCGAGCCTGGGCGTGAGGCTGCTGGTTTTCCTCACACGATTGATCCCCAAGATAGGACCTTTTCGGACGCTTGCGCTCCGCGTGCCCACACCTGAGACCGACAAGCTTTTCATGGCGAGCTTCAACGCCACGCTGCACGACTACGAACAATCCCTTGAGCAAGAACGAGATTCCGGCAAGGTCGACCTGGTGAACGACAACTTCGATACGGGTACGGTAACGGGGCTAGGCGAATATCCCTTGGCGGATAAAACGTACGCCGAGCTGTTGAACCGGCTGGCAAACAATCATTTTAAAGACGTTTCGACGGAACTTCGAGCGGACCTGCTGGACTACTACTCGACCTCGAACCAGCCGCCTTCTGCCAAGAAAGACAGAAAGCGCCGGGAAACAACAACGCGACAGCTCCAGGAACTAAAGGCCTCGACGACCGGGAAGCCGGGGTCGTGAAGGATCCTTGAGCGAGGATTTACTTCCCGTTCGTTACGACCAGATTATTGGTGACCGAAAAAACCCCCGGCACGCCATTGGCCTGAATGTTGGCGACATCCTTATCGGCTTCGGTTGAGACCGCGCCTTCCAGGCTGACATGGCCGTTCTCGACCACGATGTGAATCGGCGGCACAGCTCCTTCGGCATAGCGCTGCAAGCTCGGCTGCGAATAGATCGCACGAAATTCCGCCCGTCGAATTTGATCGTCATTCGGCGATGGAGGCAGCACTTCGATCTGGTTGTCCACGCTTTCAACACCTTCGATGTTCTTGACGGCTGCTTCGGCGTCGGACTTCAGAGAAGGACGTACAACCTGGCCGACCAGGGTCACCCGGTATCCGTTCACGCTATAGCCCAGGTTGTCAAACACCGAATACCAGGGCAGCATGACCAGTTCGTGGCGTACTTCGCGCATAATCGCGGCGTTGGGTTGTGCGCCACCCCGCACCGCCGGCGCCTGTTGTTGTGCAGGAGCGACCAGCGGACACAGGACAACCAGGAATAATGTCGCAAGGACCAGGGCCCATTTTGAAATTCGCATGATCTTCATCTCCTGAATCCAGCGGCGCAACACCGTAGAAGCTAAAGCCGACCCATGATGAGCAATACAAGAAGAATAAGAAGAATCAGTCCAAGACCGCCGCTTGGGTAATAACCCCAACCCCGACTGTGCGGCCAGGTGGGAACGGATCCAACCAGAGCGAGAATGAGTACGACCACCAGAATTGTGAGCAGCATTCGGGGACTCCTTGTTGCAGGACGTGGAGGTCGCGGTGAGAGAAGAGGAACGACGCCGACCCCAGCCCTCGAATCCCTATAGGATCCTTCGGCGCCAATTCCTTCTTCTCTCGCCACGCGCATGATTACCCAGCCTCAGGGCGCGGGACAATACAGGCAAAGCGTTAGGCCAATCCGGAACACACTGTAGATCCAAGGGATTGCGACCAAAAACCAAGCGCACAAGCCTTTCACGCTCAACGAACGGCTAGACTACCTCGGGGAGGGAGCGCTTGAAGAAATGGGCCGGGGTGATCACCGAACCGACAGGACAGAATGAAGAAAATTGCAAACGAGGGAGGCGGGCAAGGCGCCTGCGCCCCTCGCTTGGACCCGCGAACTGCTATGTTTCTTTCCTGGCAGCCACGACCAATGCGACTCCGCCCATAAAGGCCATGGCGCCCAGTAGGGGAGGTAGCGGAATGGTCTTGTGCTGTTCCTGGGTGGCATGGAGCGGCCCGATATCAACGATCTTCTTGTGCGTCGTGTAGGTAATGCCCTGGTAGGCAAGCGACACGATGCCCAGGACAATCAAGATGACTCCCACCACTGCGGCGGTTTTCATGTCATCGCCTCGATTGACAGATTTATTTGATCCGGTTGCCGGCTGCATGTGCCGCAAGCGGCGCTCGGTCGTCAGTCAGTTCTCCGCACCAATCCGCCAACGAGTGAAACCAGAAACAGAACCAGGAAAATAAAGAACAAGATTCTCGCGATACTTGCGGCCGCGACGGCAATCCCAAGAAAACCGAATACCGCAGCAATCAGGGCCACGACGAAAAATGCCAGCGCCCAACGCAGCATAAATCCTCCTTGTCAGCTGTCCCGATCGCGCGTATCGGAATCGAACGCCGGTTTGCGCTCCTCGGAACCCGACCGTTGTAGTCGATCTTGTTTGGTGGGCCAATACCGGCAAACTGGTAGCGAGATAGCGGGTTCCCTGTAGGATTCAGAAGCAAGGGTTACGGCCGAAGCGTGAGAAACATGCCGAGAGATGCGACCAGCATCACGGCGGTGGCAATCCATCCGCCGATGCGCAGATAGAGTGGAAGCGTGAATTGGCGCATGACTTTGGGGTTTTGGGCAAGAATCATGGTCAACGACATCACGGGTACAGCGACGACTCCGTTGAGCACCGCCGACCAGAACAGGGCCTTGATTGGGTTCAGATGAATGAAATTCAGCACCAGGCCGATCACGGTCGCCGCACCGATGGTGGCGTAGAACTTCGTAGCCTGCCGGGGCTTCTTCTGCAAGCTCACCGTCCACTGGAAAGCCTCCCCGACCGCGTAGGCGGCAGAACCGGCCAGTACCGGGACGGCTAGCAGTCCGGTGCCGATAATTCCGCTGGCAAACAGGATGAACGCAAATCTTCCAGCCAGGGGCTCCAGAGCCTTGGCCGCCTGGTCCGCGGTTTGGATGTCCAGAATGCCGTGCGTGTGCAGCGTGACGGCGGAGGTCAGAATGATGAAGAATGCGACGATGTTTGAAAACGCCATGCCGATATAGGTATCGATTTTGATTCTTTCAAACTGGGCCGGCGCTTGCTCGGGCGCTCGGGCGAGCGGCTTGTCCTTGGCGTTGACCGAAACGTCCTGCGCTTCTTCCGAGGCCTGCCAGAAAAACAGATACGGACTGATCGTTGTTCCGAAAACAGCAATCAGCGCCGTGAAGTAGTCGCTTGTCCATCTTATGGACGGCCAGAAAGTCGCCCGAATCGCCTGCCACCGGGGCTCCCCCACGACGAATGCCGTTGCGATATAGGCGAACAGGGCAACGGTCAGCCATTTCAGATATGGGACATAGCTGGTGTAGGGAACGGCGATTTGCAGGACCAAACAGACGGCGCCCAGCAAAAGGATGTAGGTCCAGTCGGGACCGGGCAAGAACAGTTTGGCGGCGGCGCCCATGGCCCCGACATCAGCGCCGAGGTTAAATATATTGGCGACCAGCAGCAGCGAGACCATGCCGTAGAGAACGGGCTTGGGATAATGGCGCCGAATATTGGCTGCAATTCCTGCGCCCGTCACGCGTCCGATGCGGGCGCTGATCTCCTGAATCAGGGCCATCAGGGGGTAGGAGAAAGGCATGACCCACAGCATGCCGTACCCGAATTTTGCGCCGACCTGCGAGTAGGTCGCGATACCGCTGGGATCGTCGTCGGCTGCTCCGGTAATCAATCCGGGGCCGAGCGCCCTCAGTAACCGGATGGCTGGACTGGTCGCCGAACCTGTGGTTCTGGACACTCTGACACTCTTTTTGAATCGGGATCGGGTGCCGCCCGGCTGGAGCGACAGGGTTGACTCATCGATCGTAAGCCTAAGCGGGAACGCTCACAAGCCGCGCCTGGTAGAGTCTCAAATCGACCGTCTCTCTCCTATCGAGTCGCCCAGCAGGCGTAGCATCCAGACCCTGAATGCGCTATTAGCTGATGCCGGGCGATGTAGGCTCGCGCGTGGGCTCGCCGTACCGCGTAAAGCTTCTCGAGATCAGGTCCATCGACAAAGAACCGAATGTCAGCGCCAGGAAGACCGATCCGCTCGAGAGAATATGAAACAGAGCACGATCAAGACGGCTCGATAACACGGCGATGATCGTCGACCCAGTTCCTGCTGATACGATTCGGTGCGATTTCTTTGTTCGGTTCGGATCCATTGTGCCCCCTTCGAGCGAACTTAATTACCTTCGAGCTCCCGGATCCGAATCGATCTTCGGGCTGCAGCGCAGCAACAATGCACGGGTTTGATCCAAACGGCTATCCGGCTGAACTTGTAAGGGCATACAGGAAAGACCGTAGTGAAAAGCGATACAAAGCCGCCTAGGATATATGGGATTCGTAACATGCAAGTTATTTCGGCCACGGTGCGGAGGCAAATTAAGACACCGGTTTGCCGCGAGGGGGTTGATCATGCCCGTTCTTAAGGTTCTCATCGCCGACGATCACGAGATTGTCCGGCAGGGAATGCGTTCCATGCTGGAAGCACAGCGCGAATGCCAGGTCGTGGGAGAGGCCGCAGACGGCCGTCAGGCCGTTGTGATGACCAAGGAGCTGAATCCCGACGTTGTGATTCTCGACATCGGCATGCCTACGCTCAACGGGCTCGAGGCCACTCGGCAGATTTTGAAGATGCGCCCTCAGACGAAGGTTCTGATTCTCACGATGCACGAATCCGATTCCATCATCCGCGAAGTGCTCGACGCCGGAGCTCGGGGATACATTCTGAAAACAGACGCCGGCCGGGACCTGGTTACGGCGATCGACTCCCTGCGCCGGAACAAAACGTTTTTCACCTCGCGAGTTTCTCAAATGATTCTGGACGGCTTTCTGAAAGGCGATGCCCGTCCCAAAGACTCCGAAGCGGGCGCGATTCGTCTGACTCCAAGGCAGCGCGAAATCGTTCAGCTTCTCGCCGAGGGAAAGAGCAGCAAGGAAGTCGCCGTCGCGCTGGATTTGAGTGTGAAGACCGCCGAGACACACCGCGCCAATATCATGCGCAAGCTCGATTGCCACTCCGTGAGCGAGGTTGTACGCTACGCGATCCGCAACAATATCATCGAGGCTTAGCTTCCCGTCACCCACCTATGAGCGATTCCTACACCCTCTTACCGGCATAAATCGGTTGCGCACTGTATGTCCGCACACGAAGGAATGCGGTCTCCTAGTTCGGGAGCCAATACCTGCCCTCCTATGCGTCCCCGAACCTGCGGGAATCGGCTAGTTTGGCTGAATTCCCCAGCAAATCACCACGGAGGAAAACCATGAACTGGGATCAAGTGGAAGGTAAATGGAAGCAGTACAAAGGGAAGATCAAGGAAAAGTGGGGAAAACTGACCGATGACGACCTGGATGTAATCGACGGCCGACGCCACATCTTGGTCGGCAAGATCCAGGAGTACTACGGCAGCTCCAGGGAGATCTCCGAGAAGGAAGCGGACGAATTCGTGAAAACCCTGAAGGCCGAGGAGAAGCGCCAGGAAAAAGCAGCGCAGGCCGGGCGAGCGAGATAGAGTATTATCGGAGCCGCTCGGCAGGAGCGCCGCGACCAGGTCGCGGCGCTCCCCTTTCATCTCATAGGAGAATCTGATGCCTCAATCCAAGCAGCCGGCTCCGGCCCAGAACGAGATCTCCCGCGAAAAATTGATCGAGCTGTTGAACGAGGATCTCTCGCGCGAATACCAAGCCATCATCGCCTACGTTGTCTATTCGCAGGTCCTCAAGGGCGCCGAGTACATGAATGTCGCCGGTGAGCTGGAAAAGCACGCGACCGAAGAACTGAGTCATGCCTTGATTATTGCGAATCAGATCGACTATCTCGGCGGCATGCCGACCGTACAGCCGAAGCCCGTCCGGTCGTCGGAAAAGCCCAAAGACATGCTGCAATTCGACCTCGCCAATGAGACCGAAACCATTCGCAATTATACTCAGCGCGTCCGTCAGTGCGATCAGCTGGGCGAATTCGCGATGGCTGAACACATCCGCGAGATACTGATGGACGAACAGGATCATCTGATCTCACTAGCGACGGCGCTCGGCATCGATCCTCCCAAGATCAGCTAGCCCACAGGCAGCGCGCTCGCGACAGGAGCGGGTTGGTTGCCGCCATCTTCGCCCGACGCGCGGATTCTTTTAAGAACCGCCGCGGCACGAGGTTCACTGCCTCCGGAACTACCTCCTGTGCGAGAAGACGCCCATCGCCCCTGGATCGCCGATCCACTTTCTCTGGCTTGTTCACGCGCGCACCGCGCGGGGCGGGTTCGTGCTGCCTATTGCACCCGGAAAGGGATCGTGCAAGTCCAGGTACCCAAGCGCAATCGGTACACGATCTTCCCTACCCCGAATAAGGTTCTTGGCCGATGGCACGTCCGCCCCCAATTTCGTACTGTCGCGTGCATGGATGCTTTTGACATGTACCCCCGATCTTTTCCGCACCACGCTTCCCTTCCCCCTCAGGGGCCGTTTGGATTTACCCCCGAACATGCGAACGGCCCCTCCAACCTCTCCCAGTTGCCCGGCGTGAAGTAGTTTTTGGAAACAAGCCTGCGGTTTTCCCGGCGCAATGCCTTACCATACAGCTTTCTAGGTATTGGTTCGCGGCGCGCTATTCTGTATCAATGTATGGGGGATCTCGTCTAGATTGCGTGCTCCTAGGCTCGCCAGATCTCAACAACCAATGGGTCACAAAGGGGCTTGAGCAGGCCACCAGGAGAATCCAGATGAGCACGTCCAAAGCTCAAGTGTCTGATGTCGGCCCTCCGCCACCGTCCGGATTCTTGGCGAGCGACCGATCCCACACCCATTCGGTTCAATTCTACCGGGAGGACGCCGTTCTGCTAGATGAACTCTGCCGGTTCATCGGCGACTCGCTGGAATCGGGGGGCTCGGCTTTGGTCGTGGCAACCGCTGGGCATCGAGATGCGCTGACACAACTGCTCGAAGCCCGCGGCCTGGATACGGCAGCGGCTGTTCTGGGGGGTCGCTATATCCCGATGGACGCAGCCGAGACTCTCTCGAAATTCATGCAGGAGGGCTGGCCGGATCCGGCGCGCTTCGCCGAAGTGATCGGCAGCATCGTCGCGCGCGCCAAGCACGCTGCGGGCGGCTCGGAGGGTCGGGTCGCGATCTTTGGAGAAATGGTGGCCCTGTTGTGGGCGCAGGGAAAATTTGAAACCTCGATTCAGCTCGAGCAGCTATGGAACCAGCTGGGCCATGCCCACTCGTTTAGCCTGCGCTGCGCTTATCCGATGGCCGGCTTCAACCGTGAGGACCATAGTGAGCCGTTCCTGAAAATCTGCGCGGAACACTCCCACGTGATTCCCGGTGAGAGCTACACGGCGCTCACCAGCGAGCAGGAACGCCTGCGCAACGTTAGTCACTTGCAGCAAAAGGCCGAGGCGCTTGAGTCCGCGACCGCGGAACGAAGGAAAGTGCAGAAATCGCTTGAACAAAGGGACTCCGAGCTTGCCGATCTGCTCGAAAATGCCCTGGAAGGCGTGCAGCGCACCGGGCCCGATCAGAGAATCGTCTGGGCCAACAAGGCTGTGCTGAAACTTCTGGGATATCAGGCCGAGGAATATGTCGGCCACCGGCTGGACGAATTCTTTGTCCATCGCGAGGCCTTCGATGCGTTCTGGGCCAAGCTGATGCGTAAGGAGGAAGTGTACGATCACGCCGCGGAGCTCCGGTGCAAGAGCGGAGCCACTGTCCAGGTCGTGATTCACTCCAACGGACTCTGGGAAGATGGGAAGTTTGTCTACAGCCGAACGTTCCTTCACGACGTTACCGAGCGCATGTCCATGGAGCGAGCGCTCAAACAAGCTCACGACGACCTGGAGAAGCGCGTCCGTGACAGGACCGACGAACTTCGAAAAAAGAATATTCAGGTACTGAAGCAGGCGGAAATACTGGACATGACGAACCAAGGTCTGCGCGAGCTGTCGGCGCGTCTGCTGCGGGTCCAGGATGACGAGAGGCGCCGGATTGCGCGCGACCTGCACGACAGCACGGGACAGTCGCTCGCGCTGCTGAGCATGAATCTTTCCGCGCTCGAGGCAGAAGCCGGCAAATCGAATCCGGCGTTGGTGACCGGTTTGGTAGAGAATGCAGAGATTGTCCGGAAAATAGCTGCGGAGCTGCGGACGCTTTCCTACCTATTGCACCCACCTCTGCTCGAGGAGATGGGCCTGGAATCGGCCCTTCGCTGGTTCGTTGATGGCTTCAGTCAGCGCAGTAACATCCAAATTACACTGGAGCTGTCGCCTGATTTGGGCAGGTTGTCTCAGGACCTGGAGATCACGTTGTTTCGGGTCATACAGGAATGTCTCACAAACATCCATCGCCACTCCGAGAGCCCGACGGCGACCATCGGCGTGTCTCGCAACTCCGCCGGAATTGACCTGGAGGTGCGGGACGCCGGCAAAGGCATCGACCCGGAAAAACTGGCCAAAATCGTTTCCTCGGGGGATGCGGGCGTGGGCCTGCGGGGAATGAGAGAACGAATCAAGAATATTTGCGGGGACTTTACGATCAATTCCGGTAGCGAGGGCACGAGCATCCGAGTAACCATTCCTGTCGCGGCGCCAGACCCGGAGTGCCAGGGTTCGGATGGCAAACTTGCGACGGGTGCATAGGGTGTCGCTTGGATGGCCTGTTTCGGCGAGGGCTTCGTGCGCGTCCTAGGTGGTGTCGTGCGAATCGTTGTGGCGGATGATCAAGAAGTGGTGAGGAAGCGGGTGGTCGCGACCCTGACATCTCGTGGCGACGTCGAAGTGTGCGCCGAGGCCGCTAATGGAATAGAGGCTGTGGAAAAAGCCCGGGAGCTGAAGCCCGATCTGGTCATTCTGGACATCACCATGCCCGAATTAAACGGCCTGGATGCGGCTCGCCGGATTCGAGACTTCGCGCCCAGCCTGCCGATACTCATACTTTCCGTGCACAAGAACCGGCAGGTCGTCGAAGAGGCCAAGAAAATTGGTGTTCGAGGGTACGTGACCAAGGGAGACGCGGTTCAACAGCTCTTGCTCGCAGTTGACACTGTTCTCAAGGACCAGACCTTCTTCCCGACTGACCTGTAGCAGGTAGCTCATCCATACGCCCGTAAGCCTGCGGACCTTGATTCTCGCTCGCCCGAAAAACCTGTCATTCTGAGCTGGACGTCAGGGCGGAAGCTTCTCCTTCGGCGAACGCGACCCAGGCGAGTCCCGCAATCTGGTGATCTCATCTAATATCGTGAGCACCCTCGAAAAATGGGCAGACGCATCATTATTTTTGTACTTGTGTTCCAGGCGATCCTCGCGGCATCGCACTGGTTCGTATATCGTACCTGGACCAATTTTCAGCACACACCTGACCCGCGAGCAATCTCGGTCCTCGGTGTTGCCATCGCGGTGCTGTCGGTCACATTCCTCACAGCGTCGCTGTTGGCCTGGCGCTATCGAGCGCTGCCGTTCCGGATCTACTACGGTGTCGCGGCCGTGTGGCTGGGGTTTTTTAATTTCTTTTTCCTGGCGGCCTGCGCCTGCTGGCTTGTCTACGGCCTCGCATGGGCGCTGCGGCTTCCCTTTCACCGGCAGGACATTGCCTTTGTTCTTTTCGGGCTTGCGGCGGCCGCGGGACTCTACGGCGTTGTAAACGCCGCACGCGTACGCGTGAGGCGGGTGCCGCTGAAGCTGCCGAACCTGCCTGCGAACTGGCGGGGACGGGTTGCGGCCCTGGTTACCGACACGCACCTGGGCCATGTGCGGGGTCTGGGTTTTGCGAAACGGATTGTCGCCATGGTCTCCCGCTTCGAACCTGACCTGGTTCTGATTGGCGGTGATTTGTACGATGGCACGGCCGCAAATGTGCACAAGCTTGTTGAGCCATTGCGCGGCCTCTCCGCTCCCTACGGCGCCTATTTCATAGCCGGAAATCACGAGGAGTTTGGCGACCACACGAAATATCTGGAAGCGGTCAGCTCCGCGGGCGTGCGTGTCCTGAACAACGAAAAGGTGGTCCTGGACGGTTTGCAGCTAATCGGCGTGCACTACCGGGATGCAACCGATGCTGAGCATCTCCGGGCGATTTTGCGACGCACGGGACTCGACCCCCGTCAGGCGAGCATCCTGCTAACCCACGCGCCCGATCAGCTGGCAGTTGCAGCAGAGGAAGGAATTGGTCTGCAGCTTTCCGGACACACGCACGGAGGGCAGTTTTTTCCGTTCACCTGGTTTACTCGGCGGGTCTATGGCCGCTTCGTATACGGCCTGAATCGGCTGGGAAGCCTGCTGGTCTATACATCCTACGGAGCCGGCACATGGGGACCTCCGGTGCGTTTCGGCACCCGGCCAGAAATCGTGTTGTTCACTTTCGAGTGATGATGGAGAGTGGATCAGATTGAGCGACCCCGGGTGGCCAACACAGCGCCCCGAACACCTCACGGTGTTGTCTTGGTGGGCGGAGGCTCTCGAAGAGACCTGTTAAACTCATCAAAGAAGTCCAGTCCCAAGCTGTTGACATGCGATTGAACGCTGACCTGGTTGCCCAGTTCCAGAACGTTGTCTCTGGATGGGCTGTAGATAGGCCAGGTAGGGGCGCCTGAGTCCTTCCGATCCGAGGTCACGTTCGGGTCCCCGGTCCTTGCGAAATTCGCCCAGTAGCATGAGATGACTTCGCCGAGTTGCTTGTCGGCATCCTGATAAGAAATGCGATAGGGAAAGTTTTCAAATACATAGGCAAGTTCGGAACCATGAAATGCCCCGAGGCGTTCGCCGCGGCCCGGCGGGACCCGGCTGAAATAGTAGCGATAGGCCCGGCGATGCCCGGTTTCGGTCGCCATGCGCGCCCAAATACGCATTTCCCAGCCGAACAGTCCGTCGCGAACCGACGCGAAATACGCGGCCGTGGCTTCCTGATCGGATGAGCCGGCGGGATAGGCCTCGAGAAATTCTTTTGCGAACGCGCCGTACCGCCGGTGCGCATCACCAGCAAACTCCTCGGGCGTGACCGAGCCTGCAGGCGGAGGAAAAATCGTGCCCTCGCTCGCGTTATTACCCACGATAATTGGCACATCGTTCTGTTTTCCTTCCGCGAATGTCGCGTAAACGCTTTGCGGCAGGACCGAGCCATCGACGATGATCTCGACGTCGTCGTCGCTTGTGGCTCGCACGAGATCATCGACGCTTTTCGCTCGCAAGGACTTCAGGACATCCTGCGTCGCCCCACATTTGGATGCAAATTGCAGGCCATTCTTTTCGGCGTCGGCACGTGACGGCATGGGGCCGAACAAGCCGCCGCTTTCGCCGATGGCCCGTGAGAACAAACCCTGTGCGAGAGGGCTCGCCATCAGTACGCTCACCGACATCGAGCCTGCCGACTGGCCAAAGATCGTGACGCGGCCCGGATCACCGCCGAACCTCGCGATATTCTGCTTGACCCATTCAAGCGCAGCAATCTGATCCATCAGCCCATAATTGCCTGCGGCGTGGTGCGGGGATTCCGCTTCGAGTTCAGGGAGAGCTAAAAAACCCAGGATGCCGAGGCGGTAGTTGATGGTGACGACGACCACACCCTTTCGGGCCAGATTTTCGCCGTCGTATCCAATCGCGCCGCCCGAACCGTGCGTAAATCCTCCGCCGTGGACCCAGACCATAACCGGAAGACGATCAACGGCCGATTTGGCCGGGGTCCAAATATTCAGGTTCAGGCAATCCTCGCTAATCGGAGGAGGCGAGGCGCCGTAAAGACCGTTGGCAGAAAAAGCAGGCTGCGGGCAGGCATTGCCGATCTGCGTAGCCTCACGGATACCTTGCCAGGACGGTGCGGGTTGCGGAGGTTTCCACCGCAGCTCACCCACCGGAGGCGCGGCGAAGGGGATCCCTCGATACACGCGCACTTCCGGGCTGCGGCCGACCGAGCCGGCCAGCTCACCCTGCTCGACGAGAACCGGATCGGTAATCGCAGCGGCGGATTGAGACCCCAGTGCCAGGCTCAGAACGCCGAGACAGAGCGTCCGCTCGATCATGTTCATAGAATCCGAATCTCCGGAGTCAAGCCGGGTTCACAGGCAAAACCGCGCACGCCATAGGGCCGCGGAACGCCAATACTAACCGAGCGATAAGGATTTTTCACCAACTCCAGCTTTCGATTCGCCCCGCGACCAGGCCGGCGCCCAACCCAGAACATTGCCTGCCTGCGTGAAGGCATCGTTCAAGAATGGGTGCCGACATTCATCGAATCTCTGGCAAAATTGCCTTCGTGAAAAACACAGCGACGAATCCAATCTTCAACGACAACAAACTGAAACTCGGCACCTTTTGCACCAATACCATCCCCAACATGACGTTCGTTCCCGAGATGAGCCAGCCGACTTGGGCGAACACGCTTGCTTCGGCCCGCCTGGCGGATAAGGCCGGTCTTGAGGCGATCGTCCCCATCGCTCGATGGAAAGGCTATCTGGACGACAAGGCCGATCACCCCTCCAACATCGTGTTCGAAACCTTCACCTGGGCGGCAGGTATCGCGGCGGCGACCGAGTATTCGGCCGTGTTCGCGACATCGCATGCGCCTACGATGCACCCGATGCTCGTCGCCAAAGAGTCTGCCACGATCGACGCGATTTCGGGTGGCCGCTTCGCATTGAATATCGTGGGCGGCTGGAATCGGCGCGAGTTCGATATGTTCGGCATTGACTTGATGGAGCACGACCAGCGCTACGTCTATCTGGAGGAATGGCTCCAGTTGCTGCGCAGACTGTGGACCAGCCCTGCGGAATTCGATTACGAATCGAAATATTTCCGGCTGAAAAAAGCGATCTCGCGCCCGCAGCCGGTTCAGCCCGGCGGAGTGCCGGTGATGAACGCGGCGCTGTCTCCGACCGGCATGCGCTTCTCGGCAAAGTATTCCGACGTCGGATTGATCAGCCCGCAGGGGGCGACGCCCGAGGACTGGCGGCCACAGGTCGAGAACTACAAGAAGATGGCCCGCGCGGAATTCGGCCGGGAGATACAACTTTGGACGAACTGTGCGGTCGTGCAGCGCGAAACCCAGAAAGCGGCCGAAGACTACCTGCACCTCTATTCCGAGCAGTACCTCGACACCGAAGTGATGGACAGCCTGATACGCACCATGAGTGCGGAAAACAATATTCCCATGGGATCGGAGCGGCTCGAGTTCATGAGGCGGCGGATGGCGGTCGGTGCAGGCCATCCTCTGATTGGCACCGCCCAGAGTATTGCCGACGAGCTCGCGGCGATCTCTCGCGTGGGCATCGACGGTGTCATCATGACCTGGGTTGACTACGTGGACGGACTCGCGCGGTTTACAAAGGAAGTGCTGCCGCTGGTCGAACAAGCCGGGCTTCGCAAACCGTTTCTCAAGAAAGTCGGCTGACGCCGCCGGTGGCACCTCCCGCGGTGTACACTCTGCGGTGGGAAGTCGGGACGGGGACGGGCGACGAAATCGTGACCACCATCGAAACGCAAACGCTGACGGTTGCCGAAATCATCGATGAGCGGCCCCTCGGCAGCTACCAGATCTGGACGCTCGTGTTGTGCGGCCTGGTTCTGGTGCTGGATGGCTTCGATGCGCAAACCATTAACTTCCTTGCGCCTTCGATCGCCGATGGCACCGGCATTCCCATTCGCACGTTTGGCCCGATTTTTTCAGCGAGCCTGATCGGCCTGATGATTGCGGCGATGGCCACTGGCCCGATCGCCGACCGATGGGGCCGCAAATGGACGGTGATTTTCTCGACGCTGAGCTTCGCCGTGTTTTCCATACTCACAACCCATGCAACCACGTTCCGCGAGCTGCTCATGGTTCGCTTGGCGACCGGGCTGGGCCTGGGCGGCGCCATGCCCAACGTGGTCGCGCTTGCGTCCGAGTATGCACCCAGGCGCATTCTGCCCTCCGTTGTGTCCCTGCTGTTCGTCGGGATGCCGTTGGGCGGAGTGACCTGCGGCCTGCTCAGCGCCCGAATGGTCCCGGAATGGGGCTGGCGATCGGTGCTGTATCTTGGCGGCGCGCTGCCGCTTGTGATTTCAATCCTGCTGATGGTGCGGCTACCTGAATCCATACAGTTCCTGGCGGTGCGCGGAAAAAACCCGCAGAAGGTCTCCAGAATCCTCGCTCGGATTGCGCCGGATTTTGCGGCCGCGAACTTGCGCGCCGCTTCGCGCGATACGCGCCACGAGGGCGTGCCTGTAAAGCACCTGTTCACCGAAGGCCGCGCCTCGGGGACGATCTTGCTCTGGATTCCCTACTTTATGAACCTGCTGATCATCTACTTCATCGGCAGCTGGCTGCCTGCGCTGTTGCGCGAATCCGGCATGTCGGTCTCCGCCGGAGTCACCGCCACAGCGTTCTTCAGCTTGGGCGGCGTGTTTGGCTGTCTGGTCGAGGGCCCGCTGATCAGGCGTCGCGGCGCCTATGTCATTTTGCTGGTTGAATTCGGATTTGCCATCCTGTTCGTTGCCGCGCTTTCAGAGATCCCCAGGGCTTTTCCGGTAATGCTCGCGGTGACATTCCTTCTGGGGTTCCTGGCGATTGGGGCGCAAGCGGGACTCAATGCGCTGGCGGCGAGTTATTACCCGACCGCCGTCCGTTCCACGGGAATCGGTTGGGCGCTGGGCGTCGGGCGCATTGGATCGATTGTCGGCCCGCTCATGGGCGGAATGTTTCTTTCGATGGGATGGAAGCCCGAGCAGATTCTGCTTTCAGGCGCGGTGGCTGCAGCCTTGGCGTGGCTTGCGATTTTCCTGAGCAAGCGCATTGGCGGCCGCTTAAGCGCCTACAGTGCGGCACCTGATGTGATCGCCCACTAGCGGCCGCCTGCTCCTAGCCATTCTGGACGCTGTGAAGCAGGCGCTGTTCGGCGCCGTGGGGATCGCGTGCGAGCTTGCACTCGTTGTCAAGAATCATGGTCTGGCGCGTGGTCGTGTCAAACGGCTCCCAGGTCGGCAGGCCCTTGTGGTTGGGATTACCGCTGCGAGCAAACTCGACCCAGGCGCCGCTGACTTTGTCGGCAAGCGCCTGGCGCTGCGGACCTGTGCCGGTCATGGACGTGGCGATGTCCACGTTGTCGAAGGCGAACGGAATCTCCAGGGTGTGGAACGAACGGAGCTTGCCGTCCTCTACCGGCGATTTCCACGTGAAATAATATTGATACACCGCCGCCTTCCCCTGTTCTGCCTTGCGGTCGGCTTCGGTGAGGACGCCGGCGCGGAACGTAGCATCGGAAGCGAGCGCCAGATACAGGTCCGTGTTGGCAACGCCAGGACGGCCCTGACGATAGGCAGCGATCACTTCGTCCACCTGCGCGTCGCTGGCTTTGGCGAGCGTCTGCTTCACATGAGCACGCAGGCCTGCATCGTCAATCGGATCCAGCACCTGATGGGGAAAGAAGGTGACCTCGGTCTCGGTCGTGCCGATCAGCAGAGGAATATTTGCAGACAGCTCGGGCGCTGTCGGATCAAAGGGTCCGGAAGGAAGTGTGGTGCCGTCCACGACCGGCGCCAGTGCAAGTCCCGGGCTGCCGGGTCCGCCCCCGGGCGGAATGGCGGCGAGCAGCTGATCCATCGAAAGTTGTTGAAGCCCGTCCACCTGATCGGGCCTTAGATTCAGCCGCGACAGGAACATCTCGGCGGATTTGTTAGCCACCTCCACGGGCACGCCCTTGACGTCCGCACCACTTTCGATGATCGCGCGATGAAACAGCCCCTTGGCCCCGGGCATAGCCATCAGCGCGCTGACCTTTCCTGCGCCACCGGATTGACCGAAGATGGTCACGTTACCGGCATCTCCGCCGAAACGCGCAGCGTTGTCCCGCACCCATTCAAGCGCGGCGACGATATCGAGCATGCCGACGTTGCTGGACTTCGCATATTTCTCTCCGCCGATTCCCGCAAAGTACAAATAGCCGAAAACGGTCAGACGGTGATTGACGGTGACCACGACGACGTCATGCTTTCGTGCCAGCTCCTGTCCGGAATAGCAGATGAAGCCGCCGGAGCCGGAAGTATATCCACCGCCGTGCAGCCAGACCATGATCGGGCGCCTCTTGGTAGCTGTTGTTCCGGGAGTCCATACGTTCAGCACCAAGCAGTCTTCGCCCATCGGTTCGTCCGGGCACATTGCCTCGAACGCCTTGGGAACCTGGCCGTGGAAGTCGGAAGGGCGCTGAGGCGCGCGCAGACCCAGTTCAATCGCGCTGCGAACTCCCGGCCAGGGCTCGCGTTTCGCAGGAGGCATGAAGCGATTGGCGCCGGCAGTGGAAGCGGCGTAGGGGACACCGCGGAAAGCCTGCACTCCGGCTTGCACGGTGCCGCGGACTTTGCCCAGAGAGGTCTCGACCGTTGCGCCCGGCGCGGCCGCCGAGTCCTGGCCCAGGGCGGCTGCGAGTCTGCTAGTCACCAGCGTGCCTGCCGCAAGCGCTCCCAAGCCGATGCCAGATCGGATAAACGATCTCCGGTCCATTGTGCTCCCCCCAAAGTTCAACCTCACTACAGGCGTGTGAAAGGATGCGTCGATCAATATCGCAATTCATTGCGGGTCTATGCCGCTCTGCCCCACAATTTTTTCGAGGCGATGCGAGCACCCTCGACCAGCGAGCGCAACTTCATCCACGAGAAGGCCGGAAAGACCGGGCCGAAGCCCGCAAAAGTGCCAAAGCCGCAGTCGGTCCCGGCGATGATCCGTTCCCGCCCGACGACGTCCGCATAGCGAAGCAGTCGTTGCGCCACGACTTCCGGATGCTCGACGTAATTGGTGCTCGATGCGACCACGCCGGGAATGAGTATCTTGTCGTCCGGAAGCTTGATGCGAGTCCAGGCCTCCCATTCGTGCTCATGGCGAGGGTTTGCTCCTTCGATGAGCAGGGCCATGGGTTTCACCTTGATGGCGATGGGAAAGATCTTGGAGCAATCCATGTCGTTGATGTGCGTGCCTTCGTAATTTCCCCAACAGACATGGAGCCGGACGCGGTCGGCGGGGACATTGGCAAGAGCGTGATTGAGCGCCTCGACCTGCAGTTCGGCGTAGCCCAGAAACTCGTCGTCGCTCAGATTCTTGAAGCGCGTGTGCCGGCCCATGGCGAGATCAGGGCAATCGAGCTGCAGCAACAGCCCTGATTTGACGATCAATTCGTACTCTTCACGCATGGCGTTGGCCAGCGCTTCCAGATAGGTCTCATGGGACGGATAGTATTCGTTGGGCTGAAACACGGCGATAGTCCCCGGAGATACCGCATTCATGAAGCCTTCGGCGACCTTGACCTTGGACAGCGCCTCCTTCATATGGGCGATATCCTGCTCGACCGGCTTCAGACTCTTGACCTTGATCGGTCCCTTGCACACCGGCCGTTTGTAGGTGGCGGAATGGCCCGATTTCACGAGGCGATCGCGGTATTCGGGAAAATCGTCGAGGTCCTGAGGAGTGGGGCGTGCGGAATCCCCTTCAAATCCGGTGAGGCGGTGGCGAATATACGTCGCGTAGCTGATTTTGCTGGTCTCACCGTCGCTTACGACGTCAACACCGACCTCGGCCTGATGGTTCACGGTGCCGGCAACTGCGCGGCGCATCACTTCGTTGAACTGAGCCTCATCCACGGCGTCGCCGCGGTCCTGCGCAAACAGAAGATCAACAACCTCCTGGGAGCGCGGGAGACTGCCTACATGCGTCGTAAGAATGCGTTCGGTACTGAGTTTCATTCGGATCCTCGCGGGTGGGGATGATACTTGGACTGGTACAATTGAGCAATCGGGTTTTAGGGCCCGGGTTTCGGCTCGCCTGTCCGGAAACGATGCGCCGCATACAATTCATCGAACTCCATGATCAAGCATGGTTCCCGCCGTCTCTCCGGGACGAAGTCATCGATGCGCTTCAGTTCGGATTAGGCCTGCTGAAGCCCTACGGCTCGGTCGCTGCACTGCTTCGCCGCGCTTTCAACTTCAGCCGGAGTCAATCGATCGTCGACATGTGCTCCGGTGGCGGAGGGCCGTGGCCCTATTTGTCCAGAAAGGTGGGGGATCCGGCGCAAGTGATTCACGTTTGTCTGACGGACAAGTACCCGAATCTCGGGGCATTTCAGAAACTCAAAGCGGCGTCGGAAGATCGCATTACGTTTCGCCCTGAGTCAGTTGACGCAACAAAAGTGCCCGGCGACTTGAAGGGCTTTCGAACGATGTTCACCGCCTTTCATCATTTTTCGCCCCAGCAGGCTCGCGCCATACTTCAAAATGCGGTGGATGACGGCCAGAACATCGGCGTATTCGAAATGACGAAGCGCGCTCCCTGGACCATGGCCCTGATGATTCCCTGGGCCTTGATGCCGTTGTTCTTCACTCCGTGGATCCGGCCATTTTGCTGGTCACGGCTGTTCTGGACCTATGTAGTTCCCGTTATTCCCTTTGTCTTTCTGTTTGATGGAGTCGTCTCCTGCCTTCGCACCTATCGGCCGGAAGAATTGCGCGCGATGGTCCAGACGCTGACCGAGAACCGCCACACGTGGGAAATTGGCGAGCAATCCGGAGCGGCGGGGGAAATGGCGATTACCTACCTGATCGGTTGTGCGCCGGCACGACTGTGACGCGCCGGGCGGGGAACGAACGGGCTGATGTATACTTCCGCTCCATGGATGCGCTAAACGTTGACTTCACATTAAGCAGACTCGAGCGGGTGATATCGGGCCCGGGAAAAATCGCGACGCTCGGCGAGGAACTCCAGCGTCGCGGCCTGGAACGCGGAATTGTGGTGACCGGCAAATCCCTGGGCAGCTCTCGGCTGCTCGAGAAAGTGACCGGGGCGCTGGGCACGCGCTGCGCGGCGGTGTTCAAACGCGCGAAACAGCATGTGCCGCGGAGCGTGGTGGGTGAGCTTGAAGCGGAAATCACACGGGTGAATGCGGATTGCCTGATCAGCTTCGGCGGCGGCAGCCCGATTGATACCTGCAAGGTAGCGAGCTATGCGTTTTTGACGAGCCGCGACCTGGTCCACATCGCGATTCCGACGACCCTTTCGGCCGGGGAATACACCCATGCAGGCGGGGTGACGGACGAGACGACGCTGGTGAAATCCGGCGTGTCGGACCCGCGCCTGCAGGCGCGCACGGTGCTGAACGATCCGGAGCTGACCCTGGCAACTCCCGACTGGCTGTGGGTGGCGACGGGGATGCGCGCGCTGGATCACGCAATCGAGACCATCTACGCAATCCGTCATCACCCGCTCAGCGACACGCTTGCCGCGAAGGCAATTTCCATGCTGGTGGAACATCTTGAGGCTTCGATCAAATCCAGCGGAGACGAGCAGCTCGCGCATCGGGGCTTTTGCCAGATGGCGGCCTGGTTTTCGATCTACGGCTCGATGAACACGCGATTTGGGATCTCGCACCTGCTCGGACATCAGATAGGACCGCGGTGGAACGTTCCGCACGGTGTCACGTCCTGCGTCACGCTTCCGAATGCGATGCGGTTTATGGCCGAAATCGCGCCGGACCGCTTTGCGCCAATCGCCGAGGCGTTCCGTGTACCCTTCGACCCGCGAAATCCCAAAACGGGCGCACTCGACTGCGCCGATCATACTGCCCGGTTCATCGCCGGATTCGACGTGCCGCACAGATTGCGGGATGCGGGCGTGCCGCGATCTGAAATTGGCGAGATTGTGGATCCGGTGATGCACGAACTGGAAAAATCGAAAGTAGTGGACCGCCCGTTGACCCGGGCGGAGGTCATCGGACTTCTGGAAGCATCGTACTAGCGAGGCAGGGCCTGGGCCACCCTCGCGCGAATCACGGAAGACACGCCTGGCGCGACCGAGCGGGAAGAGCCTACCTATCAGACTGCGCCGGACCAGCACGCCCCGCGGCCACGGGTGCTGCTGCGGAGATGGGTGAGCCGCGGGGCGAAATCGACTTGCTAATTCTTTTTCGGTTTGTCGCCGCCAATAAACACGGCGCTCGTCCGCCGCGACGCGCCGCTGGCCGGCTGTTCGGCGGCCGAGGGCGCGGCAGGAGTTGGGAGCGGAGCTTTCTTCGCGCCCTTGGGTAGGTTTCCTTCCGGAACCGTGATGGGCTCAAGCATCGCCTCGATCTCAGGGCGCCGGGATTCAAACCACGGAGGCAGCAGGAGGCTGGTTCCCAGTTGATCGGCCGGTTCGTCCACCGCGAAGCCGTTGGGAACAGTGGCCGCGCATTCGACCAGGATCCCGCCCGGGCAGCGGCAGTACACCGAATGGAAGTACATCCTGTCCTTGATCTCGGAACAATCGGTGTAGCCGAGCTCGTCGTAAATCCCCTTCTGCTCGGCCAGCTTTTCGTCGTTTTCAACTTCAAGCGCCATGTGGTGAGCCGTGCCAGCGCCAAAAGTCCAGCTCCCGGCCGGGCGGTCCGGCTCGTGGACCAGGGTCACTGTGCGTGCGGCACCGCCGTCGCCAACCTCGAACCGATGATAGTGGCCTTCGGTGCCGGTCTTGCGGAAACCGAGGGCGTCGACGAAGAAGCGTTCGGTCTCGGCAACCTCCCTGACCGACAATACGGGACCATGAAATCCGTGGGTGGTAACGTCGGCGCTGACCTCTTTGGTGGTCCAGCCCGTGCGCTTGTCCGCATTGTCTTCGATTACTTCCAGCTGGATTCCGGAGGGATGGTTGAAGCGAATGAACTTTTGCCCGAAACGCTCCTGAATCCCGGTGTGTTTCACTTTATGGCGATCGAACTGTTCGACCCAGAATTTCATTGAGCCTTTGGGCACGGTGTAGGCGGTGGACTGAACTTGGCCGGAACCGGGGCGGCCCTTTACGCGTCCATAAGGAAAGGTGGTGTACACGGAG
This sequence comes from Candidatus Acidiferrales bacterium, assembly GCA_036514055.1. Taxonomy (GTDB): domain Bacteria; phylum Acidobacteriota; class Terriglobia; order Acidiferrales; family UBA7541; genus Palsa-295. Next base: position 48,581 of record DATBXX010000060.1, on the reverse strand, counting down.
CCGGGCTCCGCGTTCGCGTTGGCATAGTACAAATGATAGTGGGCATAGCGGCCATCAAACAGGACGGTTTGCTTGATCATGCGCTGGCCGAAAACCTGCGTCTGGAAGTCGATGTCTTCCTGCGCTCCAGCGACACATACGGTCATGTGATGGATACCCTTTACCAGAGACATGGTCCTTTACCTCCGCCGGGAGTTTAGCACAGATGGATTTGCACCCCCTTGCAGCAGCCACATCGCGGGTCGGTGCGCGCCGCGGCGTGCCGTTTAGGGACTGCAAGGCCCGGATTCTATCCAATGAGGCCGAGTCTTCGCAAGATATGATGATTCGACGCCGTCTTTTGTGATAAAAGTTGAGTTCACTCAGGAGATTGCCACGCCGAGCCACGTTTTCGAGGGGAGTGCCATGGGTAGGTTCAATCGAATCAAACTCGCCGGGGGTCTAGTTGCGCTGCTGTTACTGGCAACGCTTGCGGGCCGGCCAGCAAGGGCGCAACAGGATCCATCGGGATCCTGGTCGCCACGATTTGACGAGGATTGGGAGGAGCGCATCCCGGGCCCTGAAATCGGCGATTACCTGGGGATACCGATCAACGAGGCCGCAAGGATGCGTGGCGACAGCTGGGACGCGACGCTTGTGGAGCTGCCCGAGAACCAATGCCGGGCACACGGATCGGATTACGGCTGGCGCGGCCCCTCGAATCTGAGCATCTGGAAGGAGGTAGACAAGGCCTCGCAAAAAGTCATCGCCTATCACACGCATCTGTCGGCCTACGGCGCCGAACAAACGATCTGGATGGACGGGCGTCCGCATCCTCCCGATTACGCTCCGCACACCTGGGCGGGATTCTCCACCGGGAAGTGGGAAGGCGATATCCTGGTGGTGACAACCACGCACCTGAAGGAGAACTGGCTACGGCGTAACGGGTTGCCCCGCAGCGATCAGGCGACGGCTAGCGCCCATATCATGAGGCACGGAAACTATCTGACGGTGGCCGCAATGACCTACGACCCGGTGTATCTCACTGAGCCGTTCATGCGCACCAGCGACTTCGTGTACAACCCTCAGCAGCAAATGGCTCCATGGCCTTGCGAGTCGGTGGACGAAGTGGACCGGGCGGCCGGCGTAGTTCCGGCCCACTTGCCGGGACAGAACGCGTTTCTCAATGAATTCCCCGCCAACTACGGGATACCGCCGGAAGCGACCCGGGGTGGCGCGGAGACAATGTACCCGGAGTACAAAATTAAAATGAAAACAATGACGACGCTGCCGCGTCCGGTGAAGAAAGTCACAAACCGATGAGGACCCTCGCGAAACAAGCGTTTGAGTCCCCCAGACATCCCGGTCTCGTCATCCTGCTGCTTGCGACAGCGATCCTGGCAGGACTTGCGGGCTCGGCCAGTAGCGTAGCGGCCCAGGCCAATAGCGCCGGGGCGCGTCCGAACCCGGCTGATGCAGAGATCCACGTTCTGCCGGTACAAGGCAACGTGTACATGCTGGTCGGGGCCGGCGGCAATATTACCGTGCAGGCCGGTGATGACGGCGTGTTGCTGGTCGACGCCGGGCTTGCCGGTACCAGCGACAAGGTTTACGCGGCGATTCAGTCCATATCCACGAAGCCGATTCGCTACATCATCGATACTCACGTCCATGCAGACCATGTCGGCGGCAACGAAGCGCTCGCGAAACTCGGCAATACGATCGCTGGTGGAAACGTCGTCGGCGACATTGGCGCAAGCGCAGGAAATCAGGCGACGGTGATCGCGGCACAAGAAGTGCTCGACCGAATGAGCGTGGCCAACGGCCAACAACCGGCGATACCGCAAGGCGCCTGGCCGACGGAAACTTATACGACGCCGGAAAGAAAGCTTTACTTCAACAACGAGGGCGTCTTGATGATTCATGTCCCGGCTGCGCACACCGACGGCGACACCATGGTGTTCTTCCGCCGGTCCGATGTAATCAGCGCGGGCGACATTTTCGTAACCACCGGTTACCCAATCGTGGATCTGGCGCGTGGCGGCAACATCCAGGGTGTCATTGACGGACTGAATCGCATCATCGAGCTATCCATTCCCGCCGACGAGCAGGAAGGCGGCACGATGATCATCCCCGGGCACGGAAGGCTGTGCGATGTGGCCGACGTGGTCTTCTACCAGGAGATGGTTACGATCATCAGGGACCGGATCCAGGACATGGTGAACAAGGGAATGACGCTCGAACAGGTGAAGGCGGCCAAACCAACGCTCGATTACGATCCGCGGTATGGCAAGAGTACGGGTTTCTGGACGACCGACATGTTTGTCGAGGCGGTGTACAAGAGCCTGAGCCCGAAGAAATAGGTGGCGAGAGGCGGACCGGAGAGGGACTTTGCGGATTCTAGGAGGAGACCCAATGAAGCGCACAGTTTTGATTTTGTTCATCGTGGTCGCGGCGTCAATGGTTGGCACCAGGGCGTACGCGCACCACTCGTTCGCGGCCACATATTTCGTGGACCAGGAAGTAACCGTGGAAGGCACACTCACCCAGTTCATGTACCGCAATCCGCACTCGTTCGTGAAGGTGGATGTCCCGGATCCCAAGGGCGGACCGGCGCAGACCTGGTCGGTTGAGTGGGGCGGCGGCGCGCAGCTGACTCAGGAGCATGTGACGCGCGACACTCTGAAGCCGGGCGATCACGTCGTTGTCACCGGAAATCCCGGTCGCGATCCTTCCGAGCATCGAATTCGCCTCCACAAGATCGTGCGGCCGTCCGATGGATGGAAGTGGGAAGGCGTGATTATGTAGGTGGCTGTACTTCGCTCGGTTCACCGAGCGAGGAATGGGTCACACACCGTCGGGCCAGTCGGGGGGACAAGGATGAATTGCGGAATTCTTCGAAAGATCAGTGCGCCGCTCGGAATGCTGGCGCTGGTGTCGCTGGTAGCAGCGCCTCATGCGGGGGCCCAGGGCGGAGGTCCGGTCGGACCGTCCGTGTTCAATCCCCCGGCGCCGCCCAAGATGAACCCGCGAACCGAGGAACCGCTGGACCTGACCGGCTATTGGGTTTCGGTCGTCACCGAAGACTGGCGCTACCGGATGATCACTCCGGACAAGGATGATTTTCCTGGAGTTCCTCTGAATGCCGAGGGGCGCCGAATCGCTCATGAATGGGATCCCGCAAAGGACGAGGCCAGCGGTGAGCAGTGCAAATCCTACGGAGCGGCCGCGATCATGCGCGTGCCCACACGCCTGCATATAACCTGGATCGGCGACTCTACCTTGAAGGTAGAAACCGATGCCGGGATGCAGACGCGCGAGTTTCATTTCGATGCAGCGCCGCCAGCAAACGCCACGCCTTCCTGGCAAGGCTACTCGGTCGCGAGTTGGCAGGGATTACGGCCGCGAGGATTTGTGCTGCCGGTGGTCGCAGGATCCGGAGGAGCGCGGCCCGGTCAGGAAGGCTATCTGTCGGTCACCACGACCGACCTGCGCCCGGGATACCTTCGCAAGAACGGACTTCCCTACGGAACAAAGACGACAGTGGAGGAGTACTTCGACAGCTTTACCGAAGCCGGAATCACCTGGCTGGTCGTGACCACCGTCGTGACCGACCCTCAGTACATGGATTCTTCTTTCATCACCAGTTCACAGTTCAAGAAGCTTCCAGACGCCACGGGCTGGAATCCCACTCCGTGCACAGCGAAGTAGTACGGTGCGCAACCAGCAGGCCGATGACGGGTCTCGCAAGGACGATGCATGTCGATCGATAGTTTCCTCCAGTGGCTCTCCAATACGCAATTCAGCACGTATATGCGTGAGTCGACCTGGGGCGAACCGATCGTCGAATCGATTCACGTCCTGACGCTGACGCTTTTTCTGGGATTCGCGGTGATGCTCGATATGCGCCTGCTGGGAGTGATTCTGAAGCGGCGGCGGATGTCCGAGGTGCTCGCGCAATTCAATCCCTGGCTCTTTGCCGGCTTCGCGGTGATGATCGCAAGCGGAGTGCTGCTGTTTTCCGCTGATCCAGTTTCGTTCTACAACACGCATCCTCCCTTCTTCAAAATCAAGATGATCATGCTCGTGCTGGCCGGGCTGAATGTGCTGGTCTTCAACGCGACAATCGGACGCAAGGTCCGAGAGTGGGATCTGAACCCGACGACACCGGGGGCGGCAAAAGCGGCAGCCATCGTGTCGATCGTGCTCTGGGTTCTGATCATCGCCGCAGGACGCGCGATTGCCTATGTGTTGCCGCCGCCATGAGCGGTGCCAGGAGAGCGAACCGGAATGATTAGATCGCTGCTGCTGAACTTTTGCCAGTGGTGCAACAGTTCGTGGTGGGGCCACGGGATTCGCGGTTCCACGTGGCTGTTTCCATTCGTAGAGATATTTCATCTGCTTGGCCTGGGGATACTCGGCGGAACGGTCCTGATATTGAATTTGCGGTTGATGCGGCTGGCTTTCAAGACCGAATCGACCGCAGAGCTGGCCGCAGAAGTGAGGCCATGGATGCTCGGGAGCCTGGCGGTGATGCTTGTTTCCGGATTCCTGCTGTTCTCGACGGAAGCGGTGAAGATGTACGGGAACTGGGCATTTCAATTCAAGATGCTGTTCTTGCTCCTGGCGGTGATCTATACGTTTACGATTCATCGCAAGGTGGTGCTCGGGGACGACGGGCTGCGGTTCGGGCCCGCGGTTCGGGTCTGTGTCGCGATTGTGTCGCTGGTGTTGTGGTCAGGCGTGGGGCTCGGGGGCCGCGCGCTCGGATACGTAACGACATCGGTCGGTTCGGTGAGCGAGTTGTTAAGGTAAGGCAGCTACCTAAGGTTGGCTTAAATGTTCCTCGCGCACCTCATGCTGCAGGGACTTCCAGAAGCGATTCCGGTAAATCCGATCGCGCGCTGGGTCTGGGTATTTCCGGTCGTCGAGTCGATTCACATCTGCGGATTCACGCTGCTGGTCGGGACTGTCACGTTGCTGGACTTGCGTCTGGCTGGTCTCTGTTTTCGCGAGCAGCCCGTTTCGCAAGTGGCAAAGAATCTCGGTCCCTGGACAAACGCAGGAATACTGATCCAGTTGATTTCCGGCTTGTACCTTTTTTCTGGAGACCCGGGTGAATACGTGCAGGTCGAGGCATTCCGCAGCAAGATGTTTCTGCTCGTGCTTGCTCTGATTTTTCACTTCACGGTTATCCGGAGAGCGACGGCTGCGGCTCTGGATTCCTCTGCGCTGGGTTGGCGCAGACCTGCGGCGCTGGTCTCCCTGGGGCTCTGGGTAAGCGTGCTCGTGTGCGGCCTGTGGATTGGAAATCTGTAGCGGTTCCGACCAGGACCGCTACCTGGGGGAGGCGTATCCGGCATGTCCTTGTTGAGCTTCTGCCAATGGCTTAGCCAGACGCCGTTCAGCATTTGGCTGCGCGAATCACCTTACCCCTACCCCGTGCTTCTCATGATTCACGTAATCAGCATTGCCCTGTTCGGGGGCATGGTGGTCACAGGGAATCTGCGCGTGCTGGGAAAGACCATGCAGGATGTGCCTGTCTCGCGGGTGATCAGCCAATTCCGCGCCTGGAAATGGGTTGGATTTGCGATTCTGCTTGCGACGGGCTCGCTGGTTGCCATGTCCGACCCGCTGGAATATTACGACAACATCATGTTCTGGATTTCCCTCGGCGTGCTTGCGGTTGCCGGATTGAACGCCGCGATCTTCCGCTACGGCATCTATCGCAGCGTGGCCGCCTGGGACCAGGCACCGGTCGCACCGGCCAGCGCCAGGCGCTGGGCCGGCGTATCACTGTTCCTGTGGATTGCGCTGATCTTTGCCGGGCGGGCGACGGCGTTCTTCTAGCGCACAGGCGGTACGTCGAGCCGGACGGCGATGCCCTCCAGCTCCGGCTTGACGGCAGGATAGTATTTCATCACCAGCGGATCGTGCCCGGGCACGATGTGATTGGGCGAATCCGCCAGCCTGTAGAGCAGGCTGAACCCCTCCAGCATCTCGGCGACGTTATACACAATCGGAAATGGACGTCGCTGTTCGAAATTTGCGTACAGGTGCGCGGCATCGGAGGCGACCACGACCCATCCGCGGCGCGTCCAGACCCGCACAATCTGCAACCCCGCCGAATGACCGCCGACACGATACAGCCTAAGTCCCGGCACGAGTTCGGTATCTCCGTCGTGGAACACGGCCCGGTCGGCATAGATATGTCCCAGCATCCGCTGGATATTTTCAAGATCAAATGGGCTGCGAAGCATCTGGTGGCACATCGACCGGCCGGTGGCGTAAGCCATGTCGCGGTCCTGGAGATGAAAACGCGCTCGCGGCAAACGGTCCAGATTGCCGGCGTGGTCATAATGCAGATGGGTCACAATCACGTCGGTGACCTTGTCGGGATCGACCTCCACCAGGCGGAGGGACTCGGCAGGACACCGCAGCCACTCGCGCCTCCGGCGCAGGGCGGCCTCTTTCCCAAAACCCGTATCCACAACAAAGGTGCAATCGCTCCGGCGCACAACCCAGACGAAATAGTCCAGGTCGGAGGCGAACTCGTGAGGATCCCCCAAAATAAAGTTCTCGCCAGAATGCCGGTTGCCCAAATGCGCATACCGGAGGGCCAACACTTCAAAAGGTTCGATCGGCACGGCTACCTCGCACGCTTCCCTGCTCCGCCGTGCGCGCAAGTCGCGGGCGGAACGTCAATTGTGAGAGGGCGCTATCATAGGGCATAATGCGGCGTCGGAGAACGTCTATCCGCCGGAACGAGCGACACGGTATCGAGGTTGGCACATTCCCGGCGTGAGTGTCCTTGATCAGGCAGACGCGGCCACCTAGAAAGAGGAAAGACGCATGGCGAAGGAACCGGTCGGCTTTGTGGGAGTCGGAAGAATGGGCGCGCGGATGGTGCGCCGTCTGATCCAGGCCGGCTACCCGGTCACGATATTTGACTCGAGCGCCGACGCCATGGCGCCGCTGGTGGAACTGGGTGCCAAACGCGTCGACTCACCGGCCGCCGTGGGATCGGCTGCGGAGATCGTGTTCGCGAGCGTGCCGACGCCGCCGATCGTGCAGGCCGTGGCTCTGGGCCCGAAAGGGGTTGTGGAAGGCAGCCGCGTGAAGATTTTTGTTGACGTATCAACGACGGGAGCAACGGTTGCGCGAGCGGTGGCCGAAGGCCTGGCTACGAAGGGAATTCAGGCGGTCGACGCACCGGTGAGCGGCGGGATCACCGGGGCCGAAAAAGGGACGCTCGCCGTGATGGTCTCCTGCCCCGCCGATGTGCTTGCGACGCTGAAGCCGGTGCTCGAGGTGATTGGAAAGATTTTCTTTGTCGGCACGCAGCCAGGCCAAGGCCAGACCATGAAGCTTCTGAACAATCTTTTGTCGGCGACGGCAATGGCGATCACTTCCGAGGCTGTAGTGATGGGCGTGAAGGCCGGTCTTGATCCATCGCTGGTGATTGACGTCTTCAACGCCGGAACCGCGCGAAACAGCGCCACGCAGGACAAGATCAAACAACACGTGATCTCACGCTCGTTCAGTTACGGATTCGGTATCGGGCTGCTGAACAAGGACATCCGGCTCTGCATGGCCGAAGCCGACGCGTTCGGCGTGCCAATGATCGTAGGAAGCGCGGTGAGGCAGTTGCTATCGATTGCGACACAAACCGAAGGGCTCGACGCCGACATGACGGCAATGGCCAAGACCGTGGAGAGATGGTCGGGCGTGCAGGTTGGGGGGAAATAAGGGAAACCCGTGGACAGGGTCTCCGCAGCCACGCTGACGCACGCCGCGACCCTGTCGCGCAGGATTGCACAGGGCGCCCGTCAATTGACTGCAGCCGAGCTGCCGCGCGATGCGGTTGCGAAGGTGAAGATTTCTCTTCTGGACATGCTGAGTTGTGCGATCCAGGCGCGCGAGATTCCCCCGAGCAGACAGGCGATTGAAATCGCAAGCCGCGCGGCGGGCGGGAAAGCGGCGGTGATCGGAACGCCCTACCGCGTATCTGCCGCCGAGGCGGCATTCGCCAACGCGACACTTGCACACGGACTGGTGCGCGAAGACATGCACACCGGCTCGGTGAGCCATTTGGGGGTGGTCATCTTTCCCGCGCTGCTGGCCCTGGCGCAACAGAAGCCGGTGACAGGCAACGCATTCATTCTGGCAGCAGTCTGCGGTTACGAGGTTGGCGCAAGTCTGGGGCGAGCGCTGGTCGATCAAGATTTTGTGCGACTGTATCGTCCGACCGGGACAACCGGACCGATCGGCGGCGCAGTCGCTGGAAGCATGTTGCTGGGTCTGGACGAAGACGCAATCGTGAGCGCCGTCGGACTTGCCGCAAACACGACCGGCGGACTGAATGAATGGCCCTATAACGGCGGCGATGAGATGTTTTTTCACCCGGGATTTGCAGCCAGGAATGCGGTTACGGCGGTTGAACTTGCAGAACTCGGAGCCGTCGCATCGGAGACGGCGCTTGACGGGCCCTCCGGGCTTTTCGCCGCGCTGGGGCGAAGCGGGCGGGTCGCGAAAGTTACGCCGTTTTCGGGCCGCGAGTTGGAAATCATGTCCGTATATCACAAGCCGGCGCCCGCCTGTAATTACGCACAGACGGCCTGCCAGGCGGCGCTTGCGCTCGCAGCTGATCAGGGCGTCAACAGCCGCGACATTGTCCGGATCAAGATCAAGTGCTCGGCGGCAGCGATCGGGTATCCCGGCTGCAACTTCGCGGGCCCGTTTGAACGCATTCTGCAGGCGAAGATGAGCATCCTGTACTGCGTGGCCGCGACGCTGGCGCAGGCGAAGATTGACGAGGCGAACTATCATCTGCTGTCCGACCCCGAGCTTGCGCGCCTGATGGCTCGGACGACGCTTGAAGAAGATGCGGATTTCACCCAGGCCTACCCGGGCGAGCAGGGGGCGGAGGTCATCGTGACGCTCGGCAACGGCCAGACCCGCCGGCACAGGATGCGCGACCTGGTGCCCGCGAGCCCGAACCAGATTCGAGCCAGATTCCAGTCGGCGTCGGAACAGGCGTTCGGGGAGAAGACCACCGGTGCGATCGAGGCGTCGATCGACCGATTGGAAGCGCAGAGCGACGTAGGCATGCTGGGCGCCCTGTTGTCGCGATCTTGATCCGCAGCGATTCCCGGCAAGAGTAGGCACGGAAGAACACCCAAACAGGAGAGGACCACTGACATGGATAAGAAGACTTTCGATCGCGGGCGTGCAATCCGGAGCTCGGTGCTAGGCAAGGAGTTCGTGGACAATGCTTTTAACACTGCGGACGAATTCAACCTCCCTCTACAGGAACTGGTGACCGAATATTGCTGGGGCGCTATTTGGGGACGCGAAGAACTGCCCAAGAAGACGCGCAGCATGCTGAATCTGGCGATGATCAGCGCCCTGAATCGCCCTCACGAGCTGAAGGCGCACATCAAGGGAGCACTGGTGAACGGTGTGACACCGATCGAAATTCGGGAAGTCCTGTTGCAGGTGGCGATCTATTGCGGCGTGCCGGCGGCTGTGGACTCGTTCCGCATCGCGCGCGAGGTCTTTGCGGAGCAGAAAGAAAAAGCGCCCAAGTCCTAGCTGTTGAGGAAACCATGAGCGAACTGAAGAAGTACCGCCAGCTGATCGGCGGCCAGTGGACGGAGCCTGCGTCCGGTGTGTGGTTTGAATCGATGAATCCGTTCACGGGCGCGCCCTGGGCGCTCATCCCGCGCGGAGGCAAACAGGACGTGGACCGCGCGGTGGCCGCGGCAAAGGCTGCGTTTTACGACGGCGAATGGCGGAAGCTGACTGCCACGGCGCGCGGCGCCCTGCTTTCCCGACTGGGCGCTCTGATTACAGCCGAGGCGGGCAGGCTGGCCCAGATCGAGACCACCGACAACGGAAAGCTCATCGCCGAAATGCGCGGGCAGTTGACCTATATCCCGCAGTGGTTTCATTACTACGGAGGGCTTGCGGACAAAGTCGAAGGCCGCGTGCTTCCCATTGATAAGCCGGGCATCTTCAACTTCACACGTGAAGAACCCCTGGGAGTCGTGGCCGCGATTACGCCGTGGAACTCGCCTCTGCTGCTGGCCACATGGAAGCTTGCACCGGCGCTCGCCGCCGGCAATACAGTTGTCTGGAAGCCCTCGGAGTTCTCTTCGGTTTCAGCACTGGAGTTCGGTGAGTTGTTTGAGCGCGCCGGCTTCCCGCCGGGAGTCGTCAACATTGTGACCGGATTCGGCGCGGAAATCGGTGAGCCCCTGATCTCCCATGGCGATGTCGCGAAGATTGCGTTTACCGGCGGGGACAAGACCGGCGAGCACGTCTATCAACTCGCGGCGCGCGGTCTGAAGCGCGTGACTCTGGAGCTGGGCGGAAAATCCGCGAACATTGTTTTCGATGATGCCGACATTGACCAGGCGGTGAAGGGCGTCGTTTCGGGAATTTTCGCGGCCACCGGCCAGACGTGTATCGCAGGTTCGCGCGCCCTGATCCATCGCCCCATCCTTGATACGTTCGTCGAGCAGCTACTCGCCCTCGCCAAGACCGCTCGCATGGGCAACCCGCTCGATATGGGCACTCAGGTCGGACCGATTACCACTCGCCCGCAGTACGACAAGGTTCTCGACTACATCCGAATCGCAAAACAAGAAGGCGCGGTCTGCCGCCTGGGCGGCGCCCCCGCCCAGCGCCCGGAGTGCGGCTCCGGCTGGTTCGTCGAGCCCACGATCTTTACAGGCGTGAAGCCGGACATGCGGATCGCCCAGGAAGAAGTGTTCGGCCCGGTGCTCTCGATTATTCCGTTCGACACGGAGGATGAAGCCGTGCGTATCGCCAACGGAACCGTGTACGGTCTCGCTGCCGGAGTTTGGACTTCGAGCATCCGGCGCGCGCTCGTCATGTCTGAGCGTCTGGAAGCGGGAACGGTCTGGGTGAACACGTATCGGGCAGTGAGTTACATGTCTCCGTTCGGCGGGTACAAACGATCGGGAATCGGGCGAGAAAGCGGAATCGATGCGATCCGGGAATACCTGCAGACCAAGAGCGTCTGGATCGACATCGCAGGCAACGCCCCGAATCCGTTCATCATGAGATAGGTCTGGCGGAGGCGCACCACAGTGCGTGAGGAGATCACCGTAAAGTCCGCAGGCGGCCAGCAAGACATCGACGACGAAACCGTCGCATACATTCTATCGGCTCAAAGAGTTTTCGAGGATTTGAGCCAGGTCGCAGGGCAATTGGCCGGTCTGCTCGTGCTGGCCGCTGCCGGAGGGAAAAGCGCGACGCCGGACCATCCGATGCTTGGAGCAGCCGAGCGTCTGCAGCACTCTGCTACCGCGGAAATTCAAGGCTTGCGTCACGCGGGACGAGCGAGGGCTCACCGCGAGCACGTGTCGCAGGCGTCGGCGGCACTCGGATGCGCGCTATCCTGCGCTCGAGGCTACCTTGGCCGGGCAGAGCACGGCACCGGCGTGAATGGGGTTCTGCATCCACTGCAGGCCGCATGCGACCAGCTTCGCCTTGCGGCCGCGGCTCTGCCGGGATTCCAGATGATCTCCTTCGAGCAAGCTTGCTGCGGGCCGCAGATTCCAACAACCGGGGTCGCGAGCGACGGTTGCGACGCGAGGCGGGCGAAGTGAACGCGTACTCGGTCTGGGCGATGGAATATGCACATGTGCCAAACTATCCGCTCAGCGGCCTGGTCTACGGCGCACACAACCAGGGACACCGGCGCCTGCCCTACAACTACATCGTGATCAAAGGGCAGGGTCATGTGGCAATGGTGGACGTCGGCTACAACCACAAAGCCTACGGTCAGGTTCTCGCCGAGACCTTCGGTGTGCAGGGGTGGCATCCTCCGATCGCTGTGCTCGCCGAATGCGGTCTGAGACCCGGCGACGTCAGCGAGGTATTTCTCACCCATGCGCACTTCGACCACATGGGAAATATCGAGGATTTTCCAAACGCCACCTTCTACATCCAGGAGCGAGAGCTGTCGAAATGGATTTGGGCCATGTCTCTTGAGCGACGATTCCGCTGGTTGAGGCTGGCTGTGGATCCAGCCGACATTCTCCGCACGGTCGAGCTCGCGCGAGATCACCGGCTTGTCTCGGTCGATGGCGACCGCGACAACGTTCTGCCGGGAATCGACCTGCACGCTGCGCCTGATTCACACACGTGGGGATCGATGTACGTCCGGCTTCGCAACGACCTCCAGACGAACTCGACCGATAGTATGGTGTTTGCGGGCGATCTGGTTTACACCTACGAGAACTTGCGCGGCTGGAAACCGGAGGATCCCGAATACGTGCCCATCGGACTTGCCGTAGGGAGCCAGTTGAATCTCGTGATGACGACCGAAGCGATGGTGAAGTCCGTTGACGGAGACATCAGACGAGTAATCCCTTTCCACGAAGAACGCCTCAAGGAGCATTATCCTTCCCGAGCCACTTCCGCGGGACTGCGAATCACGGAACTCGCACTCGCCGATGGTGAGCCAAGCCGCGTCCGATAGACGGGCAGACGCGTGAAGTGTTAGACAGCGGCGGGACGCTGGGTCGTTCTCGGGCGCCCGATCCACCACCACAGCGACGTGCCCAGAATCGGGACCAGGCTCAACGACAGGAAGATCGCCGTGTACATCTCGCGGTCAAACCAGCGCCCGTAAATCGCCAGCAGAATCGCAACAACGGCGGACCAAGCACCGGACCCAATGCCGGCAACCATACCGGTTTCGTTGCGAGGGTATGCGCGAGCGCTCAGGTGCAGCGACGTAACGATAAATCCCACGGCGATAAACATTCCCCAGGAAAACAGGGCGAGCGCCGCGACCCATGAACTGGTTTTGGTCACAACCGAGGAGACCAGCGCCAGTACCGTGAGAAGTAGGTAGAGACGCACCGGGCGGGGTTCATCGCGGACAAACCGGTCCGCTACCCATCCCCAGAAGTAGTAGCCCAGTTCCCAGCACACCGCCGGAATCCAGAGAATCATTCCCAACCGCCCTTGCGTCAGGTGGAGCACTCGGCTCAGGTATAGCGGACAAAGATAGAGTGTAGGGCCAAGCGCCGCTCCTCCCAGTCCCATGCCCACAACCAAAAGCCAGAACCGTCGCTCCAGAACGTTGGGCCACGCAACCGTCGTAGTTTTTCGCTCCACAGCCCGCACCAGTGGCGGCCGGGCCACAAACCACCATACCAGGAGCCACAGAGCCCCGAGAACGCCGGTCCCGAGAAACGCAGCGCGCCACCCGAATCTCAGCGCAATGGGCGTGATCATCAGGGGCGCAAGAATGGCCCCAACCGATGCTCCGCTATAGGAAATCGCCATCCCGCGCGATTGGAGGCTTCGCGGAAGCGAATCTGCTGCGGTGCGCAGTCCGCCGGGGAACGTCGCGCCCTCTCCAAAACCAAGCAGTCCGCGCGCCACTGCAAAGCCCAGGAACCCGACAACCCAGGCGTGCGAGGCGCTCGCCAAGGTCCAGACCCCCACGGCGAGAAGCATACCGACGCGGAGCCCGATGTAATCGATTAGTGAACCCCACAGCGGATTTGCGACCATGTAGGCAATCGAAAAAACCGAGATCGCATCGGCGTAGGACGCTGCGCTCAGGTGAGTGTCCCGGAGAATCATGGGAGAAATCACCGCGAGCGCTTGGCGATCGATGTAGGACAGGCACGAGGCAGTCATCACCACGAAGACCGGGACCCACGTGCGCCAGCCGGATGCGCGCGGATTCGCGCGATCAGAAGACTGCGGAGTCGTGGTAGGAAGACCGCCTGGCATTCGGAGTCTTTCGCTGCCCTTCTGTGAAGAATCCGGAGTGTATCACGCACACTTCGCCTCGAGCAGAAGCATGGTACTGTCGCCGATGGCGGCCAGCGACCAGGCGGAATCCCGGAGGACCGCAAGGATGGACATCGCTGTTTTGCAACAATGGGTTGGAAAAACCCAGAGCGCATCGGATCAAGTAACCCCATATCCGATCGCGGCACTGGCAGCCACTCTCGATCAGGATCTAGCCGTTCCGGTCGCAAGCGACCCGATCCCGCCGCTCTGGCACTGGCTTTATTTTCTCGAGGCTCACAGGCAATCGGAACTGGGCGATGACGGGCACGCAAAACGAGGAGGCTTTCTTCCTCCTGTTTCCCTGCCCCGGCGCATGTGGGCCGGGGGACGGTTCGAGTTTCATGACCCGCTGCGCGTGGGCGAGACCTACACACGCACCTCGAGAATCGTTGCGGTACATGAGAAAAAAGGACGCACCGGCAACCTGATTTTTCTAACGGTTCGCCACGAAATCGGGAACCCCCGGGGGATCGCGCTGATCGAGGATCAGGAGCTGGTCTATCGCGACAATGCCAGGCCTGGACTTCCGGCTCCAGGGGCGTCAGCTGCTCCCGCAGATCCGAGATGGGAACGCGTGGTCAAGCCAAGCGATGTGTTGCTGTTCCGCTACTCCGCGCTCACCTTCAACAGCCACAGGATCCACTACGACCGGCGGTATGCAACTGAAACCGAAGGATATCCTGGTCTGGTTGTGCACGGACCGCTCGTTGCCACGTTGCTGCTGGACCTCGCGCATCGGCACATGCCCGAGGCGGACTTTGCGCGGTTTGAATTCCGCGCGGTCAGTCCGCTGTTTGATACTTCCCCATTCAAGGTTTGCGGCAGGCCGGAGAGCGACGGGAAAACCATTTCGCTTTGGGCCGCCGATGCGAACGGAGGCGTTGCGATGACCGCCATAGCCACGACGCTATAAGGCCTAGTCGTAATACTTTGGGGATTTTTTCAGCTTCGCGTTCGCCGCGTAGTCGTGCTCGATCCACAACTGGGTTTTCGTTTTCTTGACGTAATCCTCAATCATCGCCCGGCTGGCGAGGGATTGTTCCTTGCTGTATTCGAACGAGGGTATGCGGTTCAACTTCCGTTCCTCGGGATAATGATAGAGATCGCCCGCGAGCATCACCCGACCGGTCTTGGCCAGTTTCAGGATCAGCACCTGATGTCCCGGCGTGTGGCCCGGGGCGAACTTGATGATCACCCGGCCATCGCCGAACACGTCGTATTCGTCCGTCGTCAGCAGAATGGTTTTGCTGTTCTTGAGTTGGTCGTAGTTCTTGGGATCGGACAGCGCCGGCGGCTTGTCGGCAAACATTGCGTCCCGTTCAACCGGCCGCACGAGCCACGTAGAATCGGCAAACTGATTGGAGTTGGCCACGTGGTCTCCGTGGTAATGCGACAGGGCCAGGTAGGTGATATCGGAGGGAGCGTAGCCGATCTCGGCAAGCTGGGATTTTAGAGTTCTGGTCGAATAGAAGTATCCCTGGGTCACCGGCGCGCCGTCATCCTTAAAGGCCGTATCGGGAATCGCCCCGACATCCCACATCAGCGTGCCCTTGGGATCCACGATCAAGTAGCAAGGAACGGCAAGCTCGGTTTCGGCAAGATCCTCTTTCTTGAAATTGAACAGTCCAGGATCGAGGCCCTTGATGACTCCGCAATCAAAGACGTACAGACGCAGGGACTTCGGCACTCGAGGATGATGTTCCTGGCCTCCCAGCGAAGCGACCGCCGCGACGAGGGCCAGAATCGCCGCCGAAAGTACGGCCCAGCCGCTGGAATGCCTTCCGGAAACCGTCATGCGCGCCCCCTTGGAATCAAACGGCCCAATCATACTCAATACTGGCAATTCGTCCAGTGCGCAAGCTTGCTTGGGCGCGGCTGAAGGAGCCAAGTGCGCCCTGAATTGCGCATCGAAACACGGAGAACTGTTTTCCAGTCACAAGGGTATAATGCGCGGCGATTGGACCAGAGTTCCAAGGAGGCTCCCATGCCCGAGGCCGAGAACCGCACCGAGCAGCTGGCGAGGGAATTTTTCGATACGCTGAGCTCGGGCGATCTTGAAAAGCTGCGAATGTTGCTGCATGAGCAAGCCAGCTGGACGGTGATGGCCACGGGGATTGCCGGTGCCGGCGAGAAAAAAGGGCGCAAGGCGATCATCGATGACTTCCTGGGTCCGGTGCGAGGTATGTTCGTGCCCGGGGATCCGAAGATCCACGTGGACCGCCTGATAGCGGAGGGATCTGTTGTTGCGGCTGAAGCGCGCGGGGTTGGATCTTTCAAGAACGGCAAGCCGTATCTGAACCGCTATGCGTTTTTCATTGAGATGAAGGACGACAAGGTGTTTGATCTGCGCGAATACATGGACAGCTACTACGTAAGCACTCTGTAGCGGCAAGTCCCGCGCGGCCTTACCTCGGTCAAGCCCCGCCGAATACCGTTACGCCCCCGTCAATGCGCAGGACCGCTGCGGTGATGAAGGAGGCCTCAGCAGACGCCAGGAACACAGCCGCAGCGGCAATATCTTCCGGGGTTCCCAGACGGCCCAGGGGCGTGCGCTGTCGCCTGGCCTCGTAAAGAGCGTCGTCATTGTTGTTCAGCTGGCGGGCGCCGGGAGTGGGTACGGTCCCCGGGCAGACCGCATTCACACGAATCCGGCGAGCGCCTAGCTCCACAGCGAGCGAACGGGTCATGGACGATACGCCACCCTTGATCGCTGAATACACCGTCGAGCCGGCTACACCGAGTTCTGCTGCAGGCGACGTATTGTTGATGATGACGCCGCCTCGCTCCGGATCCATATGACGCAGAGCCGCCTGCGCGGTCCACAGCAGCGACTTCAGGCCTACCGAGATCATCCTCTCGCAGGTGTCCTCGCGAACCTCGGAAACAGGCTCGCGGCGAAACACGATCGCGTTGTTGGCCACGATATCCAGCCGACCGAATTCCGACACAAGGCGATCAACGGCGCCGAGCACGTCGTCTCGCCTGCTGACGTCGACCACAAAGGCGCGCGCCTTCCCTGAGCCCTGTTCGATTGCACGGACGGTCGCCTCGGAGGTCGCCTTGTCAATGTCGGCGACGCCTACGGCTGCGCCTTCGGCGGCGAATGCGATGGCCATCGCCTGCCCAATCCCGCGTCCGGCCCCGGTGACGAACGCAACTTGCCCTTTCAGACGCGACATGACTTGGCTCCTGATAGCTGTTATGACCCGACGGATACCGCAGAAGCAGCGTTCTTGGTCCCCAAGGTGACGGCAGTTGCTTGGCCTTCCCTGATAAGGTCGGCTCCTTTTTCAGCGATCATGAACACCGCCGGTGCAGGGCCGGATGATGGCAAAGCGGGCATAATCGAGGCGTCAACGACTCGCAGCGACTCGATGCCGCGAACGCGCAAGCGGTCATCGACCACAGCCATGGCATCGGGTCCCATCTTGCAAGTGCCGCTGGGATGGCAAAACGTGCTGGCCGCCTTGTGCAGGAATTCGCGGATTTCGTCGTCGGTACGGCAGGCCTCGCCCGGAAAGTCTTCGGCCAGGATACGGGACTTCAGCGGCTCGGTTTGGAAAATGCGGCGCACCCATTTCAACCCGGCAAGCAGTCCCTCCAGGTCGCTTGCCTCCGCCAGATAATTTGCGTACATGCCTGGCGCCTGCCGAGGATCGGAGGATTTCAGGAACAAGTGTCCTCGCGATTTCGGACGCACGAATGCCACGCCGCCGGTCACTCGCGGTATCGGGTCGGGAGCAATTCTGCCGGTCTTGTCATAGACATAGCTCATCGCTCGAAAAACGATCTGCAGGTCCGGACAAGGAGAGCTGGCCAGCCCGCGAGCCAGGGCGGTGGCCTGCGACGCACCGTTGGTCAACGGCCCTCGTTTCGCCAGGTAGTAGCTAATTGCATGTCCAACCACTCGAAGCCCGCTTACCTGACGGTTCAGGGAATCTTCGGGTCGAGTCCTGAATGTACAAGTCGCTGACGGATGATCGTGCAGATTTTCTCCAACCCCGGGCAAATCCGCGACGACCGCGATTCCCTGCTCCTGCAATTGCGCCCCTGGGCCTATGCCGGACAGCATGAGGATCTGGGGGGAACCGATAGAACCCGCCGCCAGAATCACCTCGCGGGTTGCGAGCGACTTTCGGATGGCGCCATCCAATTCGTATTCAACTCCGGTGGCTCTTCGTCCCTCAAGAAGCAGGCGGCGGACAAACGCCGAGGTTTCCACCACGAGATTGGGCCTGCTGCGCACGGGACGAAGGTAGGCTTCAACCGACGACTGGCGCACACCCCGATGCACAGAATACGGCATGAGGCTGATGCCCTCGGAAACCGGACCGTTCAGATCGTCGCTCGCAGGCAAGCCGGCACGGATGCCAGCCTCGATGAATGCGCGTGCGATGGGATGGACATAGGTGGGGTAGCTGACCGAAAGCATTCCGGCGCCGTTGGTTGGCTTGCCGTCCAAATCCTCACGGCGCTCGATTTTCTTGAAGTAGGGCAGCACATCGGACCAACCCCAGCCCAGGTTGCCCAGGCGCCTCCAGCCATCGTAATCCTCCAGCTGACCGCGGATGTACGCGCTACCGTTGATCGAACTGCATCCACCCAGAACCCGTCCGCGCGGCCAGAAAATCGGCCGATTGTTCAGCTGTCGTTCCGGCTCGGTCGTGAAACCCCAATTGAGCGTCGGATGCGTGAAAAGCTTGCCCATGGCAAGCGGCATCTTGATCCACATGCTGGTCGGCTCGGGGCCGGCCTCGAGCATCAGCACCCGGCAGTCGGGCCGCTCGGTGAGACGGTTGGCAAGGACACAGCCTGCGGTTCCGCCGCCGACAATTACGTAATCAAAACTCCCAGACACAGCCATGTCCTCCGGTTCTTGCCATTCCCACCGGCTGAACTCCGGTGTCTCGCATCCGACCAGGCGTCTGCCGCGCCCTAGTCGTTTGAAAAGCGCCAGTTGTGCCCATCGCGCACGATCCACCCCACCGGATCGTTGAAGTGAACGGCGAACACACGCGCCGCTTTATTTTCATAGCGCGAGAGAAATTCCCGTCGCGTCTTGCGCGACATCTCCTTGTCCACGCAACCGATCGAACAGATCTCGGGCTCGGCAAACTGAATGGGGTTATGAAACACATCGCCTGTGATCACGGCATCCTGTCCGCGCGAGCGAATATGCACGCTGACGTGCCCCGGTGTGTGACCATGCGTGGGCTCAAGCCATATCTCGTCCGTCAGGCGGTGATTGGTGTCAACCAGGTCGGCCAGACCGGCATCCAGAATCGGTTGAACGGAATCGAGAATGTGTTCCACATCTGCGGACGAGTCCTTCAGAAGGGATTGGCAGAATTCCCATTCGCGGCGCCCGAAAATGTATCGGGCCTTGGGAAAGGTGGGCACCCAGCGTCCGTTTACCAGGCGCGTGTTCCAGCCGACGTGGTCAAAATGCAGGTGCGTGCACAGAACGGTATCAATGGTCTCGGGTGGAAAACCGGCTGCCGTCATGTCCTCCATGAACGCGGTCTGGAGGTCGTCGCACTGTTCCATTTCGCGGTGTTTGGAGTTCCCGACGCAGGTATCGACGACAATGCGCCGGTTGCCCGCTTCGATCACAAACGCCTGCACGGCCAGTATGATCTGTCCCTGCGGCGTGACGAAGTTCGGTACGAGCCAATTATATTTCTTGTAGTGTTCCGAGGTTTCGGCGGGAAATAGCGGCGCCCACGGAATCCGGTCCGCCGTTTCCATGATGCTGGTGATTTTGACGTCGCCGACTTTCCAGCTCTTGATCCGTGACTCGCCCTTCTTGTTACTCCCGGCTGAAGGATGGCCCGGGGCGGGAGCTGCGGCAGTCTGAGCCGCGTGATGTTCGATACCGGCTTGTCTGGTCGGTTCCATTACGGTCCCCCCTTTACCTTCGCGGCGTTGCGATTGCCTCATGTAACACCAATTCGAACTCCCGCGCAACTCGCATCCACGACCCCGGGGGCGTTGTCGCCGGGCATCGGTTGGGCAGCGTTTCATATTCGCCTTGCAAAGGCACGGGAACAAACTAGAATCCTGGCGTTGCGAGCAGTCGCCTGGCGGCTCAGGCGGCGCTCCGGGAGATCGGAAATGGCCAAGAAGCAGGAGTTCTACGGATGGACGCTGCTTGCCGTTCTGTTCTCGCTGGATTTCGTCAACATGGGATTCCCTGTCTACGGCGGGACGGTGATCAACAGCTATATGCTGCGTCAGATTCCGATGAGTCGCAGCACTCTGGGTCTTGGTTTCACATTTTCAAATTTGTTCGTCGGGTTGTCCGCAACCATCGTCGCGATGTCAATTCTCAAGCAAGGCGTCCGCAAGACCTTTGCAATCGGCTCGGGGCTTATTTGCGCGGGATCCCTGTTCCTGGCGTTATTCGCCTCCAAGCCCTGGCACTACCTGGTGGGGTATGGCGGGATCATCGGGGTGGGTATGGGTTTCGGCACGCTGGTCCCGGCGGGAACCGCCGTGACCCGATGGTTCAAGCGTTACCGCGGCCGAGCCATGGGCATCTGCCTGGGGGCATCGGGGATCGCCGGATTTGTGGTGGCGCCGCTGCTGAACAGGATGCTTGAGGCCAGCGGCGGCAATTGGCGGGTGGGTTGGCAGATCGTGGCGGCCGTCGCCGTCATTTCAGGAATCGTGGCGCTGCTTTTCGTCAAAGAGCGGCCGGAAAGCCTGGGGCAGGCTGTCGACGGAATCCCGGATACAGAGTCAGATCGTCAACCGCTCGAGGCAAATGCTCCTGCCGGATTGATTACGAGCTACTCGTGGACTCCGGCGGAAGCCTACCGTACCAAATCCTACTGGCTGATCGCGGTTGCCGGAATTACCTGCCAATATCCCCTGTTCTTTTTCATCGCACACTGGATTCTGCACGTGCGAGGCGCGGGCATCGATGCGTCAGACGCCGCCTGGACCATGAGCATGTTTGCGATTGGCGGCATCACGGGCCGGCTGATCGGCGGCTGGCTAATGGACACGATTACCGGCCGCTACGCCTTCATGATCGGACTCTGTCTGTTTGTGGTTGGTTCATTCCTGGCAATAGAAGTGGGCCCGAGCGCGCTCGCCATTACCTATGCTGCGGCGATATTGTACGGCCTCGCGTTCGGCTGGACGTTTACATGCATGAACACCTGCACCGCCCACTTCTTCGGCGCAGCCGCGTTCCCCAAGCTGAACGGAACGATGATCTTGCTTACGTCGGTGCTCGGCTCACCGGCCGGGTTCATCGGAGGAAAAATCTTCGATACCTACGGGGGATACGCGCGCGCCTTTGAGCTGAACGCGCTGCTTGCGACCCTCGGCATCGTGGCCATGGCTTTCGCGACGATGCCCCGTCCACGGAATGCGGTTGTGGCAGAAGCCAGAGCTGCGTAAGCCCGCAAGCTGGTTCCCACGGGTGGCATTCGACGAGAAGCGAGTCCTACCCGGACACGGCTACGACTGTTTACTTCGACGGGCGTCCCTCATCTGTTTAGGCCAGATTCCATATCTGCCCGCGGAAAGAATTCCATTCGGATCGACAGCATCCTTGATTGTTTCCTGAAAGCGCAGCAACGCGTGGTTGTTGAAGGAGTACTCGTTCATGATCGCGTCGTAAAATGCTGGAGGTGTGCGGTATTCTCCCCAGCCGTGTTCGGCGGCGATCCGAACCAATCGGTTTATGACCGCCCGGTTTCGTTTGTTCGTCTCTACGTTGTGAGTAATGGGGAGGGCGAAGATATAAATAAAGGCCCTTTCCCAATAGCACGACGGGAGACTGAAGCCGAGGTTCGGCAGTCCATACTCCTCAGCAGCCTGGGAGAAAACTCGATTGGCTTCGAAAATCGCCTCGCCCGTCCTGGGGACGATCGGCGAGAACCAGATATGTCCGTTTGAGGGTGTCGGGTTGGTTTCCGATCGAGCGCCCCGGGAAAACATCGCGAGGCTCGGAATGCCGAACTGCGGCTTGTGCACTTTGTCGCGCTGCTCGGGAGTAAGCGGAAGCTTGTACGACTCGCTGTCTTGGAATTTGACGCCAGCGATCGCGGAAAATTTCTCCTTCGCAAATTCCCAATTTGCCTCGTTTGCCTTGGCAGGCCCATAGAAGCTCAACCGGCAGTGCCAATAGCTGATGCCTTTGCGCAACGCATATTGCTCCAGTTCCGGCGAGGAATCGCCGCCGGGCTTTGCAAGCAATCCGAGTAGCTCAGGGTCGGGGGCCTTCCCGCCCCCGGCCCAAGGATCGCCGACGCCCGCCTCCATCAGCTTGGTTCTCTCCGAGAGCAGCGGTCTTCCAAGAAGAGGGCTCCCGATTTCTGGCATTCCGGTCGTGACCCGGGTGTTCTCGAGGTAATTCAGAGTATCAACCAGGGGGATGAGATCGTCGTGCCTGGGCACGTACACGATCCCTGACAGGAAGGCGTCAGGCTCCGGCATCAGCCAGAATCCCATTTTCGTGACCACGCCAAAATTCGACTGCGAGAACATTCCGTCAATCCACGGGCCAAAGCCGGACTTGTACTGTTGCCAGGTCTTTGCGCCCGGAAGAGCGCCCATGCCCGTGCGCATGACTTCGCCGTTTGCCAGAACGACTTCCATGCCGCAATGAGAGTCGAAGTGGTTGCGATACTGGGCCATCAAGTAGCCGCCGCCGCGATCCAGTGAGTTGCCAATCGGGCTTCCCCAGCCGGGATCGGGAACGTCGACCCAGAGCTTGAGCCCCTTTTCCTGAATATAGCGGTAGAGATCGAAATAGCTGACACCCGGTTCGACCAACGCATAGGCGTTTTCCTCATTCACCTCCAGGATCCGATTCATCCGCTTCAGATCGAGAATAACGCTCCCGGACAACGCGGGCGCAGATCCCCCATATCCGAGATTCTTGCCAGTGGAAATGGGATAGATCGGAATCTTGAAGGTGTTGGCGACCTTCAGAACCTTTTGCACCTGCTCGACGTTGTCCGGCGCGACTGCTGCGGACGCAAGCAGTTCGTCGGGCTCGCCCCAGAACGGCGAATAGGCGTCGCGATACAGAGCCACGTCTTCATCGCTGGTAAAAACCCATTCCGTGCCGACAGCTTCCTCAAACTCTTTGATCGCGCGCGAGAAGTCCTGGCTGCTCACACCGGGCGGGGTTTTCATTTTGTGCTCTCCCTGTATCTTGCGTTTGCGAAATCGCCGTATCCAGACTGTGGCGCCAACTGAACTTCTTCAGGTTGCCGCCGAGACGGCGACATCGGAAAGCCGCTGGAACCGCTCGATGTTGTCGACACCGTTCATGACGCCAGCCGTGAGGCAAACGAACGTCAATTGTCGTTCGGGATCCACCCAAAACAGCGAGCTGCCGGCTCCGTAATTACCGAAGGTTCGCGGCGAAGTCAGGGTTCCGAAAAGATGATGACAGATCTTTTCTCCCCGCACCCCGAAGCCGAGCCCGTGATACGCAGGGTAGGGTTCCCAGCCGCGCGCCGCCACCAGTTGCTTGTAGAGTTCGTTCGGCTTGTCACCAGTCCAGTTCCGCGTCGCGGCATCGAGAATTGCCGGTGAGAGGATCCGAGCACCATCGAGTTCGCCTCCGAGCCTCAACATCTCCGCGAAGCGAAACACGTCCGATACCGTCGAGATGCCTCCGACCCAGGGCATCTCGGCATTCTGTTCCTCGAAGGCGCCGTTGGGCCCGAGGTTGCTGTGCCCCAAATGGTCGATGGGCGAGCGGTCCAGAAACACGGGGACGATGTGGCGTGTCCGCAGGTCCTTGCGCACGCCGATCGCGGTGTCTTTCATCTTCAGCGGCTTCAGAATCTCGTCTTCGACCAACTGGCGATAAGAACGCTTCTTGGGGTCGGTCCGCCTGACCGCCTCTCCCATCAGCGCATGCGCCGCCATCGGCGCATAGGTCACCAGTCTCCCCGGCTCCTCAACAGAGTGCACATTTGCGCAGATCGCCGCGATGATCTCATCCAGCTTGTCAATGTACATGCCCGGGGCAGGCGTAAAGACGCTCGGCAGCCCGGAGCTGTGCGTCAGGAGGTGGTAGAAGGTGATGTGCTGGCGCTGACCTCCGGAAAACTCGGGAATGATTTCGGAAACTTTGGTGGTCAACGCGAACTCACCGCGTTCGATCGAGCGGAACACGAGCACATTGGTGATGGCTTTTGTGGTCGAGAACAGGCTGAAGACCGATTTCTTGCTGACCGGCCGCTCTTCCTTCCCGTTGGTATACCCGATTGCCTGATGAAGGCCCACCACGCCATTCCGGGCGACCAAAATCACTCCGCCATAGTAGAGCCCCCGTTTCACGTCGTCCTCAATTACCGACGTCAGGTGGCGAAGCCTCGCTGCCGCCAAACCGTGCCGGTTGCCTCGATCGGTCATCCGGATCTGCTCCCAAGATTGCCCTGCGCCTTCCGAGGGCTGCGCAGATTGCTGCGGTGCTATTTGCGGAACAGGAACGTCAACAGAAAAACGGCCAGCTTGAAATTCAGAAGCTTGAGGGCATTGCGCCCCTCTTGCGGCGTCAGCTTGGCGGTCATGGGCATGGAGCCGAACACCTTCCCCTTCATGACCAGTTTGCCGCCCTCGCGCTCAAGCGAGGTAATCTGCATCAGTTCGCTGTTGTCCTGCCCGTAGACTTTCATCATCGTTGCTGGCCGATCTTGTCGAAATTGATTTTCAGATCCTCGCACATCTTCATCGCCGTCGCGCGGCCTGCGCCGAAAACACCGCCGCCAGGGTGCTGGAAGGGTCCGACCAGATAAAGCCGCTCGACGCCCGGGACGGTGTTCATCCCCAGGTCGGGCGTCGGGCGGTGCGCACCGGATTGATAGAGGTACGGAGCGGCGCCATGCAGATCGCCCCTCTGAAAGCTTTCCGAACAGCGTTCCAGGTCCAGGGGGCTATCGCAGACGTAGGCGATGATATTTTGCGGCGTAAGATTTTCGCAAAACTTCGCTGTCCGGTCGATCATCGTCTGGGCAAATGCGTCCTTCGCCTTGTCCCAGTGCCGGGGTCCGCCATCGGGATGCGAGTACGGTACGTAGTCCCAGATGTGGAACGTGGATTTGCCGGGCGGGCAGCGCGTGGCATCAAAATTCGAGGGGCAAGCAATGCCCAGCAACGCAGAGTCCGGAATGCGGCCGTATCGCAGGGCGTCGAAGTATTGCCGCAGAACAGTCATGCTCGAAGGCACCAAATCGGTGAAGTAGGACTTGCTGACGTGAGACCCGGCTTTGAATCGCAAGGGTTCGTTCAAGGCTCCGTGAACCGTGAAGCAGGAATTCGCCGAAAGCTCGACGCGCTCGGCGTCGCGCGTGATCCTGGCGTCGAGTCCAGGGACGTATCGGCCAAGAAAGTGAGGATGGATGGATCCGATCACTCCGTCTTTCGCGGTGAACTCGGCGCCATCAGCGGTGCGCACGCCCGCGGCACGCCCGTTCTTCACCAGGACCCGCTCGACCGAAGTGTTGTTGAGAACCCGTCCGCCGTGCGCTTCGATGCAGCGGACGAGCGACGCAGTGAGAGCGCCGCTGCCACCCACAGCCACGCCGATGCCGTAGGTTTCCATGAAGCCCAGGAAGACGAAGATACCCAGGCCGGTTCCTTTTTCCTCCGGTCCGGTTAGATTTTCCGAAACCATGCGCACGAAAAACAGGCGCACCTTCTCGTTTTCAAAATTCTCCATAATGATGTCGTACGGACTTTTCTGCATCAGGGCAAAGAGCTCACGTCCTTCCGGACTTTGATCGAGCATCGCGAGCATGGCACCCATTGGCGGCGGTGGTGTGTAGAACGACGCGGAAATCATGGGAAGATACTTCATCGAGGTCTCGGCGAACTTCTGGAACGTATCCGCGTCCTTTTTGGAGAACCGGGCGATTTCGTCGTAATTTTTCTGGCGATCACGATACAAGCCGATCGAGGACCCGTCGTCGAAAACGACCATGAAGGGGATTTCGGGATAGACGTATTTCAAACCGAAGCGTGAAAGCAGTTTGAGCTCGTCGTTCTTGATGAGCGGATTGCCCTGAATGAAAATGTGCCCGGTGCTGAAACGGTCGTGCAAGTAACCGGGACCCGTGAGCTCGGTCGTGACGACGCCGCCGCCGTGCCACGCGTTGCGCTCGAGCACCACCACGTTCTTGCCGGCAGCCGACAGATACGCGGCCGCGACAAGACCGTTGTGGCCGGACCCAATTACCACCACATCGTGGCTTGCAGACATTTGAAATCCTGTCCTTCACCGAAGAAATTGCGTGCGGGAGAGCCGCAGGCGTTCCGCTATTGTTGCGAGCGCAGTCTGTTATAACTTCAGTCCGCGTTCAATCTCTTTTTGGCCCGGGACGAGAGCGATACCCGGTGGTTGAATTCCATTGCTTGCGTCGATTCGTTGACACGGGGGCGCCGAGCACCTAGAATCGCGGCTGCGCGGGACGCCGTTCGGAAACAGACTTCCAGCTCTCGCGTGTCCCCGCCGGAGATCAACCATCGCACCCGGGCCATCCAAACCCAGAGTAGCCATCGTAGACGACGATGCGAGCCTGCGGGCCAAGATCGCCGCATCGTTGCGCTCCGAGTTCGAGGTCCTTGAGGGCAAGGACTACCAAACGGCATACGTGTTCCTGGAAGAATCCGAGCTCGACATACTTCTGCTGGGCTTGCCGATTGCGTCCGGTGGCATTCGCGAGTGCGCCGAGCTGCTTGACCGCCTCGACGGCAGCAATATTGACACGCTGGTCATAATTTTAAGCTCTGACGAAAAGAAATCTACCGCCCTGAAGGTCATTGACGCCGGCTCCTACGACTATTTCACCAAGCCGGTTGACACCGACGTGCTTCGCCACCTGCTGGGACGCGCTGTTGAAAAACTCCACATGCAGCGCGAAAACCGGATCCTGCGGACCGAAATCAGCCGCAAGAACACCCTGGGCGATTTCATCGGTGCAACCGATGTCATGCGTCACCTATTCGATTCGATCAAGCGAATCGCGCGCGCCACGACCAACGTGATTATCCGGGGCGAGAGCGGAGTGGGTAAGGAGCTGGTTGCACGGGCCATCCACGAGCAAAGCCCTCGCCGCAGTCGAGCCTTTGTCAGCGTCAATTGTGCTGCCCTGCCCGAAGCGCTGATGGAGTCCGAGCTCTTCGGCTACGAAAAGGGCGCATTCACCGGCGCAGCCGGGGTGAAGGAAGGGAGAATTGAGGTCGCTCATCAAGGCACGCTCTTCCTTGACGAGATCGCCACGCTCACTCCGTCGCTGCAGAGCAAGCTCTTGCGGGTGCTCGAGGATCGCTCGCTTACCCGTCTGGGCGGCAAGAAGTCGATTCGCGTCGATTTTCGCCTGATCAGCGCGACCAACGAAAACCTCGAGGAAATGACTCGCGAGGGCCGTTTCCGCGAGGATCTCTATTACCGCATCCACGTAGTGCCGATCTTCGTTCCGGCATTACGGGAGCGCGTCGAGGACATTCCTGTCCTTGCCGATTATTTCATCAGCGTCTATTGCGCGGCAAACGGCGTGCCCGTTAAACGTCTGGCGGACGAGGCGCTTTTGGCGTTCAAGCGCTATTCCTGGCCCGGAAACGTCCGCGAACTTGAAAATGCCTGCCAGAGGGTCGTGGTGATGACCGAGACCGACACCATCTCGCTCAGCGATTTGCCCGTCGAAATCGTCCAGGCTACCGGCCGCGATTCGAAATCCCGCTTCCACCTGCCCGCAGAAGGAATCGATCTGGACAAGGAACTCGAAGCGCATGAGCGACGCTGGGTGCAGGAAGCCATGCAGCAGGCCAAACAAGTCAAGTCAGACGCGGCGCGCCTGCTGAGCGTCGACCGCAATCGCCTGAATTACCTGTGCCGGAAATACGGACTCTGAGTAGATCCCCTCCCTGCTTGTTGAATATTTCAGCGCCGAGGTGTCGTCGGGACGCCTCTTCAGTAGCCAGGCCCCGAATCCGTCCTGATTTACGGCGCGGGCGACTCGAATTTCACAACGGCAGCCCGGCGGACGCCTTGCCGGGTGGAAAATCATCCGCCCCACACAAGCAAAGCGCACCGCAGTTTGGTATTTTCGACGGCTGGCAGAACCCAGGCGGCCCAGAACCCTGCTCGGGAACGTTGCGGGGTCCGCCCAGAGTCACGTTTGTTGAATTACTCAACCCAGCAATTGGAAAATCAACAGAGAAACGCCTCCGGTGTCGGCCCTGGATTTCTCAGACTGGTGTAACTCCTGGTATTTCAATTAGATCTGGCGGTCCTGCGGTCGGCTAAAGTTTGGCGCGACGATTGCATTAGTCAATTGCGAAGCAGGCAACACAAAACCTCGGGAGGAAAAAGATCATGAAATCAGCGAAGCCAGCAAAAAAGGGAAAGACGCTCGGCAGCAAGAAGCTCGAAAAGAAAGTGCCCCTGAACGTCGGTCCCGGAATTAAGCGGTTTTAACGCACGGTGGTGCGGGAGCGGCGCAGTTTGGATCGTGCCAAAGGCCGTTCCCGCAATTCGAAGTAGCGCGGATGGTGAAAAGGCTGCCCTGAACGGGCAGCCTTTTCTGTTTCAGGACGCAGCTCCGCTCACTAGTATCTTGCCCCCAGCCCTGTTCCCTTTCGGGACTTGCCATTCCCGGCGACCGGCGCGGTCCGACAGCAGTCGCCAGCGCGCCGCGAGCCCGCGATTCGTTTAATTACTCAACAATTCCGTTGGAAAAATAATTAAGAACCAAACTACGAACGTCGTAGACGGCCCGCCAGCTCGCGTAAGTCCTGTCCTTGCAATCCGGGTTGACACTGAGCGGACATGCGGAGTTTGGTGCAACGATTGCACTACTTACTTGCGAACTAAGCAACACGAAACCTCTGGGAGGAAAAAGATCATGGCGACAATAGCGAAGCCGGCAAAGAAGGGTAAGACGCTCGGTTCCAAGAAGCTTGAAAAGAAGGTCCCGCTGATGGTGATCAGGTAACGATCGGAGCTGCGGGAGCAGCGCCCTCCGGTCCAGCCGAGGGCGTTGAGGCTGATCCCCCCCATTTCGATTTAGCGCGGATGGTGAGAGGGCTGCCCCTTATGGGCAGCCCTTTCTGTTTCAGGGGCCACGCCGCTCCCGCCTCGATCGTGTTCCGTGCTCCGAACCTGCGAAGGCTACCAAACCTGCGACCGCAGCCATCGCCATGCGCCCCGACCCGCCTGCCACGCCAACGGGCGTGATGTACCGGCGATCTTGGCGGTTCCCGTCATCCCCTCACGCAGCGAGCCATCTGGATTCGGAAAAACCGTCACGACGGCGAAATAGTTCGTTAACTCCTGGCCCAGCCGTTTGAGTTCCTGTGGCTGCGCCACCGGACGATCCGGAGCCGCAGCGGGAAGTACCTGCGAAACGCGTCCGTCATAGGTGCGGTATGGATACGGCCGTACCTTCAATTCCGCGCGCGCGCCAGCCGGCGTCTCTTCGAGCTCCCAATCTCGCACCAGGATGCGTGCCTTCATCGTGCTGCGGTCGACGACTTCGCACAATTCGTCCCCGGCAGCCAGATACTCGGCTACCTTTTCATCGACTAGGGGCGTGGCCACGACTCCGGCGAATGGAGCCCGAACCACCAACCGATCAACCTTACCTTGGGCGATCGTCCACTCTGCCTCAATCCGCTCCTGCTCTTGAACAGCGGAGGCGATCTTAGCCGGATCCGAGCGCGCCTGCTCCAGGCGTACCTCGCTATTGGCCATGGCGAGCTGCTGCGTCAGAATCCTGGCGCCCGATTCGATATCGGGATTCTTCAGAATCGCAAGAGTTTCTCCGGCGCTTACCGTGTCGCCTTGTTTGACAAACACCTGGCGAACCGCGCCAGCAACCTCTACTCGGACGTGGGCATCCCTGCCGGGTTCCAATACGAAATCAGAGGAGACCCTTGTGGGAATTGGAGGGATCAGAAACAAAAGGGCCACGCCGAGCGCACCCGCCTGTTGCGCCCTGGTTACCTTCCAAGCCATATATACCTCTTTCTTTTCGCGCCACCAGGCGCGCAACGCCGGCAAGACACTTTTCAGGCTTTTCCGAAGGAAGAAATAAACGATTCCGGCCGTCAGGACGTACCCCCAGCCGCCGAACTTGGAGACCAGCACATTCTTTACAAACAGCACGACGAGAATCACCAGCGAGGTGCTATAGACGATCGCCGTGACGCCGAATATAAGATAAATGCGGCGCTGCCGCCGGGTGGCCAACGGCAACTCCAGGTCCTCTCTGAGAATATGTCTGCGGGCCCAGGCCTGAAGAAACGAAAAGGCACTCTCGCGAAGGTTGTCGACCCGGAGAAATTCCGAGAGCGCATAGTATCCATCCGCCTTGATCAGGGGGTTCAGATTGAGAAACGCACCCTGGATCCCGCTCAGCAGCATTACCTTGTACGCGAAATCGTTGCCCAACGAGCCGGGAGCCGTAAAACGCCAGAAGATGGCGGCGATCCCGCAGATCACCAGCTCGATCCATATTCCCGCGAAGAGAACCCACTGCCGGCGGCCCAGTCGGTCAAACAGCATGATGTCGGTGGTGTCCGTGTAGAATGCGGGCGTAAAGTAGATCAACAAGAAACCCATTTGATGAACATCCCCGCCGAAATGCTTGCACGTTAGTCCGTGACCGAATTCATGGATGCTGCCCAGCGCCATAAGCAGGAACCAGAAAATCCAGATGTCGTACGCGGTCTTGCCCTGGAAGTTATACAGGGCACCGGTATCCCGCTGGACCTGTGCCCAGTCCCCGGCGACCAGATAAGCAGCTACGATGAACAACGCCAATGAAAACAAGACAAAACCGCGGGTATACATCCATGCCAGGTACGGATCCAGTTTCGCGAGCGTTTTGTTCGGATCCCAGGCCTTGAAGGAAATGTAGAGCACATTTGACTGGTCCACACGGCTCTTGCGGTCGTCGCGAATCCGCTCAAGGACCGCGAGATTCTTCTCTCCAACGGACTGTTCCCACACTCCCGGTTCGATGCCATCCAGGAACTCCATCACCTCGGCTTCGCCCAGGAAATCGTCAGGGTGGCGTTCGTTCCAGGCTGCGGCGACCTCGGCGCGCGTCCGGGTGCCGTCGCACAGCGTCAGCAATTCGTACTCCGAGGGGCCGTACCGGTTGTAGGAGCTGGTTTCCTCCACCTTGATGACATAGGTCTTTTCGCCCGCAAATATCTGTTCGCTGATACGCAAGTCTGTGCGGAATTTGGGGCGTCGCAACCCCTTGGCTAGCACGCTCGACGCTTTCAGGCTGGTAGGTCCAAAACGCATTCGCGGGTCCGCTAAGGCCTCGTATGGGCCGGGTCCGGCCAGATAACGCGCACGGCCATTCCCGGACGCAGGTCGGCAATACCCTTGCCGGTAAGTTCGGCGGTCACACTGTAACTGTCGCTTGCTGGATCAATCACCGGGCTGATCTTCATGACTCGTGCGCTGATCGCGCGGCTGGGATCGCTCACCAGGACCAGACCGACCGGGGCGCCGTGCGCCGGACGCTGGGCTGCGGACTCTGGAACCTGGAACTGCACCTCGAGCGGAGCCAGTTGGCTGACCCGAAAGCATTTGTCGCCTTTGGCGACCTGTTGTCCTTCTCGGACATAGCGAACCACGACGGCACCAGGAAACGGGGCGCGCAGGCGCGTTTGGTCGAGCTCCAGCTCCAGGCGGTGGATTTCCGCCTGACTGCTTTCGGCCATCGCCTCCCAACCATGCATGTCGTATTCGGCCCCCCGGGCCTCGAATTCTGCTTGTTCCAGGTCTGCCTGGCTGGAAAGCCCCAGATCGCGGAGCTGCTGCTGGCGCGCGAGCGCGGCTCCCTTGGCCTTCAACTCGGCTTGCTTGTATTTCACGTTGTTCTGGGCCACCTGCAGGTCGTCCCGCGCTTTGATCAACTCAATCTGAAGCGTACGGTCGTCGAGCTGGCCGAGTATTTCGCCCTTCTTGACCGCGCTCCCTTCGTCCTGGGCGATGGACACGACCACGCCGTCTCGCTCGGTGGCAACATCGACTTGGTGCTCGACCGAAAGTACGCTGAGGACCTCGTGATTCGCTCCAGCCCCCTGCACAGAGCCGGGGCCTGGTTGAGCAACAGGGGAAACGGCCGCTCGGTTGCCGGCATCGGTGGACCCGGCGTGGGATGGAGAAACGGCCGAGGAATCTCCGCAGCCCGCTGCGACCAAGGCCATTGCGGCTGTCAAAAAAAGCGTCGCGCGCGTTGTCATATTCTTTCTTCTCCCCTACGGCAGCCAGGACCAGATTTCTTGCCATACCCAGCGGAACGGATCGCGCAATAGAGCGTACCCCACCGGATACCAATTGCTCCCGGCGTATCCGCCCCCGGCGCGAATTCGCGCACGGCCGACCATGCCGTCGCGCGCGCGCCCTCCGGTATTATCAAAGACGGCTCGAACCAGAAAGTATTGTTCGCCAGCTTCGCCACGGGTTTGCTCACCGATCCGCTCGACGGTTCCCGCAAACGTCGCCGTCGGAAACGCGTTGAGCTTCAAGGCCACACTCCGGCCCAGACGGACCAGCCCTAGGTCCGTTTCCGGCACGCTCATCTCGGTTGCCATGCGGTCACTTTCGACAATTTCACAGAACGCCTCGCCAGGTTTCAGCATGGTTCCGGTGCGCTGTTCCACGTTCCGAGTAACCACGACTCCGGCAATCGGGGCCCGCAACTGCGCCTCGGATACGCGCTCCTGCTCGAGCTGCACCTCCGCGGCATGGAGGTCAGCGCGGATGTTCGCCTGTCCGATCGCGGAACTGTCGTTATTGAACTCCGCCTCGGCGGAGTCATGTCGCGCCTGCGCGAGCGCGGCTTGGGCTTGTGCGAGTCTAACCGCGTCGTCGCCGTCGTCGAGCTGCGCGAGCAACTGGCCCGGCGCTACGACATCCCCTTCATGAACGAGGACTCGCTTGACTACTCCGCCCTCGACAGCACTGACCACCCGGTGCTCGGCCGGCACCACCGTCGCGTCGGTACCCACGCGCACGGGCCACGGGACGACCAGCAGAATCACGGCAACAATGGCAGCCCGTTCTGCATAGACGCGCCAGCGACCCTTTGGCACGGCGGCAATCAGCTTCTGCTTTCGCGAGGTAAACGGCTGCAGAAGATTCGCAAGAGGCACCTGCTGATAGAGCTGTGCGTTGCGGATTGCAACTGACGTCTGACTTGCAAGAATTGCGAGCGTCTCCTTGTGATTCTCGTTCAGGAAATCGGCTTCGCTGCTAACCAGCGCGAGTACTCCAAGCGCGCCTTGTTCGTCCCGTAGAGGCAGGGCATACAATCCGCCGTAGCCGTATTTTTCCAGGACCGAGACGACCTGCACGTGTGCCTCGCTCGGGTGGAGCTGCCAGCCGTCGGAGTGAAGATCGGCTGCGACCACCTCTTTCTGATTTGCGATCCACGCGAAACGGTCGCGGAAATCATCCATTTCGCGTGTCTTCGGAACCTCCGTTTCACCCGACAGTGCACCGAGCATAAACCGGCCGCGGTCAAAGAAGCCGATCACGCACTTATCAAACGGCACGACCGATCCGGCCTGTTGTACGACCGTCGTCAGGACGTGGTCGAGGTCCAGGGTCGAGGTGATCTCCTGCGAGATTTTCAGCAGGGCGTCGAGAACATGCACTTTTCGCTCAGACTCGAGCAGATTTGCGTTATGCAGAGCGATGGCCGCCTGCTCGCTGACGCTTGCCAGCAGGAACAGTTCGTCCTCATCAAAAGAGCTGCCGTCGGTCTTGTTGATAAGCTCGATCACGCCCAAGACTTCGTCGTCCTTGCGCAGCGGCGCGGCCATCCAGCACTGGATCTCGAACTCACCGCCAGCCTCCCGGCGCTCCCCCAGTCCCGGTTCATCCGCCGGCTCATTCACCAGCCTCGGATTGACCTCATGCGCAATTTCGGCCAGCAGACCCTCGGTGGCTGAAACCCTTGCTCCCTCCTCGGCCGTGGGGTCCTCCCCGACGCGATTCGCCAGATGCATCTCCTGTGAACCGGCATCCATCAGCCAGATGTTGCAGGCGGCAGCACCCAGGAGCGAGCGGATTTTCTCGGCGACGATGGGCAGAAGCTCGGCAAGTTCAAGCGTGGACGTGAAGGTCCGCCCAATATCGTACAGGGCGGTCAGTCGATCAAGGGTCGCGAGATGCGAACTGCGCTCCTGTTCGATCGCTTCCAGGTTCGTGAGCGCCTGTCCGGCCAGACGGCTTGCTTCCTCGATGAACAGCGTGTCGTCAGCGGTGAACTCGCCTGAGCGCTTGCCGAAGACCTCCAAGACTCCCTGCCAACCCTGCCCGCCAGGCAGAGCCGCGTAGATTGCGGACTTCACCCGTCCGCGGCTGGCTTCGTCGAGATGAGCCAGTTCATCCGCGTCAACCCGCCCCGCGCCAAAGTGCCGTGTCTCGCCCGACTCCAGCACATCAGCCAGCACCCCCTCTGAGACCGGCCCAGGGGAGAGACTGATCCGCTCGCCGGGATCGCTCCAGCGCGATCGGCACACCAGGCCCGGATCTGGGTCGCCGAGCCAGATGAGAACAGCCCGCGCACCGACAGCTGCGGCGACGCGGGCTGCTACCGTTTTCATCAACGTGTCCTGGTCGCGGCACGCTAAAGACACGCTCGCTAGTTCGAACAGCGCAGCTGACGTATCCATGATTCTCCCGGGCAGGGACACAAAGGCACTGCTGTCGCGTACGATGTTGAAAAGCTCGATAAAGAGCGGACGGCGCAGCCTAGCAAATGCGGCGCTGATGCGTCAAGGAACTGAATCAACCGGAGCATCCCTCAATTACAATCCTTGATCGAAAATCCCAATTCGGTTAGTTTGACAATACGCAAAGGGGCGACGTGAACATTCGAATCCGCAAGGCGGGTCCGGCTACGATTCTGGACCTGGAAGGGCCGCTGAAGTTGGGCAAAGACGAAGAAGGTTTCCGGAGCCAGATCCAGCAGCTGGTGGAAGCCGGGTCGCTGCACGTCGCGATTAATCTCGCGGGGGTCACGGATCTGGACAGCTCCGGCATCGGGTCGCTCGTGCGCGCTTTCACCACGCTGAAGCGCGCTGGCGGAAAATGCACCTTTTTCTCTCCGACCAAGCGCATCCAGATGCTGTTGAAGATGGTTCGCCTGGATTCGGTTCTCGATCTGGCCGAGGACGAAGCGACCGCGCTGACGCGCATCTGAACTTTCCCGCGGGCGTCGCTCGACAATCCGGCCATGGCCGCGAGCTCGGTTTTGAGGCGGTCCCGGACTCGACCGAAGCGAAGTCCCTGGGGGTGAATTTCCCCGCAAAGATCCGACCCTCCCACGAATCCCCGTGGCCGCCTCGCCAGCAGGTCCCATCGCCCCACCAGGGCTACGCCGGCTGAACCTACATCCTTGTCGGGCCTCTGGCCGGATAGTAGACTTGCTTCCAAGAACACCCAGGAGGCAGTCAATGCCGCGGATCGTGCGCTGTGGGATTATCCAGGCTACCTGCGATTGGTCGCCCGAGAAGCATTCGCTGGCGGATATCAAAGAGAAGATGATCGCGAAGCATGAAAAGATGATCGCCGGCGCGGCGAAGAAGGGCGTACAAATCCTCGGCCTGCAAGAACTTTTCTACGGGCCATACTTTTGTGCCGAGCAAAATGCCCGATGGTACGAGCTGACCGAGAGCGTCCCCAAAGGGCCGACGCTTGTGCGCATGCAGAAGCTGGCCAAGAAATATCAAATGGTTCTGGTCGTTCCGATCTACGAGGTCGAAATGGCCGGGGTGTTTTACAACACGGCAGCGGTGTTTGACGCCGATGGAAGCTACCTCGGTAAATACCGGAAACACCACATCCCGCACTGCCATCCGGGTTTCTGGGAAAAATTCTATTTCACGCCGGGGAATGCCGGCTATCCGGTGTTCCAGACGCGCTTTGGAAAGGTTGGCGTGTACATCTGCTACGATCGCCATTTTCCCGAGGGTGCGAGGATTCTGGGACTGAACGGAGCGGAGATCGTTTTCAATCCTTCAGCGACGGTTGCCGGCTTGTCGGAGTACCTGTGGGAACTGGAGCAACCGGCCCACGCAGTGGCAAACCAATATTTTGTCGCGGCGATCAATCGCGTCGGAACGGAAAAACCCTGGAGCATCGGCGAATTTTACGGCAAGAGCTATTTCTGCAATCCTCGCGGAAAGATCGTGGCGCAGGGAAGTCGCGACAAGGATGAACTGGTCGTGACGGATCTTGATTTCGACGAAATAAAGGATGTACGGGCAACGTGGCAGTTCTATCGCGACCGGCGACCGGAAAGCTACGACGAGATTGTGCGGACCAGGACACCGGGCCTGCCGCAGGCCGCGGATTGAGGCGACCCCGATGAGCACTGCAACAGTAACGGCACCGCTGTGCCGCAATTTCATCAACGGCCGCTGGGTCGAGTCCTCGTCCGGACAGACTCTGGAGCGGCGCAATCCTGCGAACTTGCAGGAAGTCACCAGCGTTGCCCCGCTTTCTACGCGCGGAGAAGTCCGGGAGGCGATTGCCGCTGCAAAAGAGGCGTTTCCTGGATGGCGTGACACACCCGCCCCTGCGCGCGGAAAGATGCTCGCACGCGCCGCCGCACTGATGGAAAAGCAGAAAGACGCACTCGCACGCACTCTGTGCCGAGAAGAAGGCAAGACCTTCAAGGAATCGCTCGTCGAGATACAGAGATCCATCAACATTCTTGAGTTCACCGCAGGCGAAGGCCGGCGGATGGGCGGTCACACGATTCCGAGCGAATCCGCAAAGAACATCGCCTACACGATCAAGCAGCCGCTGGGAGTCGTGGGCGCGATCACACCGTGGAATTTTCCGGTGGCAATTCCGGTCTGGAAAGTCGCACCGGCGCTCGTGGCTGGCAACGCGGTGGTGCTGAAACCCGCGGAGTTAACCCCGGAGTGTGCCGCCAAGGTCGTTGAGATTTTCGCCGAAGCCGGAGCGCCCGCCGGCGTGCTGAACATGGTTCTGGGAGCGGGTGAGGAAGTGGGCGATGAGTTGCTGCACGCCTCCGAAGTGCAGGCCATCTCTTTTACAGGTTCAAACGAAATTGGCAGCCTGATCTATTCGCTCGCAGCGCGGCAAATGAAGAAGTGCCAGTGCGAGATGGGTGGCAAGAATCCCGTGGTCGTTCTGCGCGACGCGGATCTCGCGCTCGCGACCCAATCCGTTGTACTCGGGGCGTTCGGATCGAGCGGGCAGCGGTGCACGGCCACGAGCCGCGTGGTGGTGGAAGAGGCAATCGCCGACCGGTTCGTCGAAATGGTGCTCGCCGCAACGCGCAAGCTCAAAGTCGGTAATGGGCTTGACGCGGATGTGGACGTGGGACCGGTGGTGGACGAGCAGCAGATCAAGACGGTACTCAGGTATCTTGAAATCGGAAAGACCCAAGCGCGGCTGCTCGTAGGCGGCGGACGCATGAGCGGGGACGGGTACGAGAACGGATATTTCGTCTCGCCGACGGTGTTCGACCACGTGCCCTGGGACAGCACCATTGCCCAGGAAGAGATTTTTGGGCCGGTGCTTTCCGTGATTCGCGTGCCGAACTTCGAGGAAGCCCTCCGCGTGGCCAATTCGGTGAAATACGGCCTGTCGAGCTCCATCTACTCCAACGATGCGCGCAAGATTTTCGAGTTTATTGAACGCATCGAAACCGGCATGACCCACGTGAACGCTCCGACGGTTGCAAGCGAGGCGCAGATGCCGTTTGGCGGAATGAAGGCGACCGGAGTGGGCCTGCGCGAGATGGGCCGTGTGGCGATCGACTTCTACACGGAACTGAAAGCCGTGTACATCGACTACACCGCACCCAAGGGCTAAGTCATGCTCACCGATTCCCGATGAGCGATCCTACGACTGGTCCCGCCCGCGATCCGCGGGCCGAGGTGTTTGACGCGCAGTCGGTCCGTACGAGTTCCCTGTACAACGAAGATCTGGCTCCTGTGCCGGCCGAGCGCCGCACCTGGGGCACCTACAACTACGCTGCGCTCTGGATTGCGATGAGCGTGAACATTCCTACCTACCTTCTTGCCAGTTCGATGATTGCCGGAGGAATGAGCTGGAAGCAGGCGATTTTCACCGTGTTTCTGGGCAACGTTCTGGTACTGGTCCCGATGCTGCTGAACGCGCACGCGGGAGCAGAATACGGAATTCCCTTCCCGGTGTTTGCGCGCTCAGCGTTCGGAGTGCTAGGAGCGAATGTACCCGCGATGTTGCGGGCGCTTGTGGCGTGCGGCTGGTTCGGAATCCAGACCTGGATCGGCGGCGAGGCGATTTACACGATGATCGTCGCGCTCGCGCCCGGGTGGAAGAGTGCAGGCTGGGGCGTGCCGGCGTGCTTCCTGGGATTCTGGTTGCTGAATCTCATCGTGATCTTGCGCGGCATACGAACCATTCGCTTTCTGCAGGGGATTACGGCGCCGTTCTTGTTGCTGATCGGCGTGGCTCTGCTGCTATGGGCACGTGCAAAAGCCGGCGGATTTGGACCGATGCTCGCGACCCCGTCGAGATTTCAGACTTTCGGCGAGTTCTTCCGGTTCTTTGTTCCGTCGCTGACCGGAGTCGTAGCGTTCTGGGCGACCGTGGCGCTGAACATTCCCGATTTCACGCGCTACGCCAAGGGCCAGCGCGAACAGATGCTGGGCCAGGCGCTGGGCTTGCCAACGACCATGACGTTCTATTCGTTCATCGGAATTGCGGTGACCTCGGCGACAGTGGTTGTGTTTGGACAAGCGATATGGGATCCGGTGGAGGTGCTGGCGCGACTGGGAAGCCCGATCGCAGTGGTTATCGCGATGGTGGCACTGCTGATGGCCACGCTCAATGTGAATGTGGCCGCGAACGTGGTTTCGCCGGCGAACGATTTCTCGAATTTGTGGCCAAGGAGAATCAGTTTTCGTACCGGCGGCCTGGTAACCTGCCTGATCGGCGTGTTGATGCAGCCGTGGAGACTGCTGGCAAGCTATGGCAACTACGTTTCCGGATGGCTGGTTGGCTATTCGGGGTTTCTGGGGCCGGTGGCCGGAATCTTGATCTGTGATTACTTCGTGCGGCGCAAGCGAATCCTGAATACCGAAGACCTCTACCGCCGCGGCGGAGTGTACGAGTTTTCCCGGGGTGTGAACTGGAGAGCCCTACTGGCGCTGGTGGCTGGCTGCCTGGTAGCGTTCGTGGGACTGGTCTATGCGCCCGTTCGCGCGTTGTACGATTACGCGTGGTTTGTGGGTTTCGGCGTGAGCTTTGGGGCGTACTGGCTGCTCACCGTCGGCCGCGAGACTGCAGCTCGGAGCTAGTCGCCGCTGGGGATCGGCGGGGGCGAGGACCGAGACGCCTGCCGCATCCGATCGTTCCAGCTCATCGGTATGTGCCCGGTCTCGACCTCTTTCATCGTGATGCAGTTCTCCACCGGGCAGACCAGCGCGCACAGATTGCAGCCGACGCAGTCTTCTTCGATGATGCGCGGTACATGAACACCAAAGCCCCCCGCATTCTTCTTTGCGGAATCCTTGAAAGGCTCGATGCACTGATGCGCGCCGTCCTCACAAGCCACGTAACATAGCTGGCAGCCGATGCACAGCTGTGAATCGATCTGTGCAATGACCTTGTAGTTCAGATCAAGGTCGCCCCAGTCCTTCACATTCGGCACCGCCCGGCCGCGAAAATCCTCGATGGTCTGGTAGCCACATTCGTCCATGTATTGCGCCAGTCCGTCGATCATGTCCTCGACGATCCGGAATCCATAGTGCATGGCGGCCGTGCAGACCTGAACGGTCGATGCTCCAAGAGCGATGTGCTCGGCAGCGTCGTTCCAGTATCCGACGCCACCGATGCCGCTGATCGGGATGCGCGAATTCTTAGCGACGGTGGACAGCAGGTGAAGCGCGATCGGCTTCACCGCCGGACCGCAATAGCCGCCGTGAGACGATTTGCCGCCGACGACCGGGCGCGGTGCGAAAGTGGAAAGGTCCACACCCATCAGTGAATTGATCGTATTGATCAGGCTGACGGCGTCGGCGCCGCCTCGCTCGGCAGCCGCAGCAATGTGCGTGACGCTGGTTACATTCGGCGTGAGCTTGACGATCACAGGAATGCGCGCGACTTCCTTCACCCACGCCGTGATCATTTCCGTGTATTCCGGCACCTGCCCGACGGCCGCGCCCATGCCGCGTTCGCTCATGCCATGAGGGCATCCAAAGTTCAGTTCGAGCAGATCGGAACCGGCGTCCTCGGCCCGGCGCACCATCAGGTGCCAGCTTTCGCGCTTGGACTCGACCATCAGAGACGCGATCACCAGATTCTTGGGGTATTTCTTTTTCACCTCGTAGATTTCGCGAAAATTGATGTCCGGCGACCGGTCGCTGATCAGTTCGATATTGTTCAGGCCCATGATCTTGACGCCCTTCAGATCGATCGCTCCGTAGCGCGAGCTGGTGTTCACGATCGGTTCGCCGATGGTCTTCCAGACGGCGCCTCCCCACCCCGCCTCGAAGGCGCGCATGACCTGGCCGCCGGTGTTGGTAGGCGGACCAGAAGCGAGCCAGAACGGATTGGGACTCGTAACGCCGGCAAATTTCACGGTGAGATCAGCCATCTTTTACCTCGCAGGTCCGCGCGGAGAACCGAGCCAGGCGTCTAGGCCGCGGGCGGCGGCCATGCCTTCTGCGACGGCATCCACGACTTCTTTTCCGCCGTTGGTGCAGTCACCCCCGGCAAAAAACTTCAGATGGCCGGTCTGGTGCCGCTGGTTGATCTTGACCGTGCCGTTGGGGTTGATTTCAACACCGGGAATCGCCTTCAGGAAATCCGTGGCCGGCTTCTGCCCGACGGCGCGCACGACCATATCCACATCGAGTGTGAACTCCGTCCCCGGCACAGGCACCGGGCTGCGCCGGCCCTTCGTGTCCGGCGATCCGGGCTGGGTTCTCACGCAGGTGAGGCCGGTGACGACGCCGTTGGCGCCCTCGACGCGAATGGGCTGCGTATGCCATAAAAAAGTGACCGCATCATGCTTGGCAAGTTGAACCTCGTAGGAAAATGCGGGCATTTCGGGCTCGCCGCGGCGATACACCAGATACACGGTTTCGGCGCCAAGACGGCGCGCCGCGGTCACGACGTCAATGGCGGTGTTGCCCGCGCCGATACAGGCGACGCGGCGTCCGACCTGGACTTCGTGGAAAGGTTGGACCTTTGTTTTCTCGATGAATTCGATCGCACCGTATACGCCGTCAAGGTCTTCTCCCGGGAGATCAAGGGCCCAGGTTTCGCCGAGGCCAACTCCCAGAAAAACGGCATCAAACTGCCGTTCCAGATAGGAGAAGGAAATCTGGGAGCCCACTTCCGTTTCTTGCTGAAACTTCACTCCCAGCTGGCGAACAAGGTCCACCTCGCGGGTCGAATCGGCGGCACGCAATTTGTAGGCCGCGATCCCGTAGGTATCGAGCCCACCGGGCATCTTGTTGCGGTCAAAGATGGTGACGTCATATCCCCATTTGGCAAGCTCGGTTGCACAGGCCAGTGACGCCGGGCCCGAACCGATGCATGCGGCGCGTTTGCCATTGGCCGCGCCCGCGGTGAACAGCTCGATGTTGTTGTCGAGTATGTAGTCCACGGCGTAGCGCTGCAGGCGGCCGATTTCGATCGGCATTTCGCCCTTCTCGTGCATCACGCAGGCGCCCTCGCAGAGCGCCTCGGTGGGACAAACGCGGCCGCAGCTGTGCCCCAGAATATTAGCGCTCAGAATTTCGCGCGCCGCGCCGCGCAGGTTGCGGGTCGAAATCTTCTTGATGAAGGCAGGAACGTCGATGTGCGTAGGACAGGCGATCGTGCAGGGCGCATCGTAACAGTACAAACAACGCGCTGCTTCAAT
This sequence comes from Candidatus Acidiferrales bacterium, assembly GCA_036514055.1. Lineage (GTDB taxonomy): Bacteria > Acidobacteriota > Terriglobia > Acidiferrales > UBA7541 > Palsa-295. Next base: position 6,852 of record DATBXX010000060.1, on the reverse strand, counting down.
CGAAGCCTGCCGCGGATCCATCGCTGGCGAAATCTCGGCAAAGTTCTTTTCGTACTGTTCGGGGGAAAGCTTCGGCGCCGTTTCGCGAAGCGGCATAGGGAAACCGGTTGGACTCCGCATCACAGAGCCGGGTAGGACGAAGCGCTTCCGGACCCTGCTCGTGCTTGTAAGGCCGCTATTCTAGCATTGGGAAAACGAGCCCATGGCTATCGATTTTATTCGACTGTGTCGCAACCGAACCCTTGCTGCTGTCGCAGGCAGGTTGCGCCGCCTTTCGCGAATGCCATAAGATGCCTGCACGTTAAATCGAAGGAGGTTTGATGCGTTTTGACACCGTCATCAGGAATGGCACCGTGGTCACCGCGACGGACACCTACGCGGGCGACGTCGGGATCCAGGATGGCAAGATTGCGGCCATCGCAGGGGCGCTGCCCATCGAGAACGCGGCCAAGGTGATCGACGCGCCTGGAATGCTGGTAATGCCCGGCGGAATCGACGCGCACACACATCTGGACATGCCGTTTGGCGGAACCACCAGCGCCGACGATTTCGAATCGGGAACGATCGCCGCGGCATTCGGCGGCACGACCACGCTCATCGATTTCGCGATCCAACAAAAGGGCCAAAGCCTGCGTCAGGCCTTCGACACATGGATGAAAAAGGCTGACCGCAAGGCCGCGATCGATTACGCCTTCCATTGCATCATCACCGAGCTGGGCGACGCACAGCTGGAGGAAATGGGTGCTCTGATCCACGAGGGCGTCTCAAGCTTCAAGTTGTTCATGGCCTATCCCGGCGTACTGATGGTGGACGATGCGACGATTTTCCGCGCAATGTCCCAGGCGGCGAAATACGGCGGCCTGATCTGCATGCACGCAGAGAACGGCGGCGTCATAGACGTCATCGTGCGGCGCGCACTGGCCGAAGGCAAACGCGCGCCCAAGTACCATGCGCTTACACGCCCGACCTCAACCGAAGGGGAGGCGACCGGCCGGGCGATTGCGCTTGCCGAGATGGCGGGCGCACCCGTCTATATCGTGCACCTGTCGTGCAATGATGCGCTTGAGAAAGTACGCGAAGCGCGCGACCGCGGCGTACCGGCGTACGCCGAAACCTGCCCCCAGTACCTGTATTTGTCGCTCGAGCAGATGGAGGCTCCGGGGTTCGAGAGCGCGAAGTATGTCTTCACGCCTCCGCTGCGGGAGAAGTGGCACCAGGAGAAGCTCTGGCAAGGACTGGCACACGACACGCTCCAGGTCGTTTCAACCGACCATTGCCCGTTCTGTTTTAAGGAGCAGAAGGAACTCGGCAAGGACGACTTCACCAAGATTCCCAACGGAGGACCGGGGATCGAACACAGGTTGAGTTTGATCTACACCGGGGGCGTGCATGGCGGGCGATTCTCGCCAAACAGGTTCGTGCAATTGGTCGCAACGGCGCCCGCAAAGCTGTTCGGCCTGTATCCGCGCAAAGGCACGATCGCCGTCGGCTCGGATGCGGACCTGGTGGTGTTTGACACCGGCGCCGAGCAGGTGATCAGCGCCTCGACGCACCACATGCGCGTGGATTATTCGATGTTTGAGGGGATTCGCGTCAAGGGAGTCCCGAAGACCGTCCTATCGCGCGGACGAACAATTATCGACAACGGAAAGTTCGTGGGCAAGGCGGGCAGCGGTGAGTTCATCCGGCGCCAGATGTACAACGGAATTTAGCGGAAGCTACCTTGCTGCCCCCGAAGTCCATCGGAAGGCTGGCTTGCCCTTCCGCATTTCAGAGACGATGGTCCGAGATAGGCCACCGGGCCAGGTCGGCGGGCGACGATCTCTCATCGGACGTTGGTATTCTGCTCGATCCTCTGCTCAGAGGGCAGCTGGCATATACACTCCGGGACCGTTCACCTTGAATGCTCCGGCGTGGTATCTCTCCCTCTCAAGGGGCGCCCGGCAAGATTCTGTTCCCCTGGATGATCACATCCACTTATCGATCGACACGCTGGTCCGATAGCTCATGTTCGCGACCATGTGGTACGGGTTTGTTTGACCGCCGACGACCACGAAGTTGTAGGACTCGGGCTTGGTGTAGCGCGGGACTTGAGCATCGTCGGGAAGCGACGCTGCCTGCGGGCCAACCCATCGAGTGCCGAAAAGCGACGACTTGGCGTCTTTCACACTGACGGTCGCGTTCTTCACCATCCACGCGGCGAGTTTCTCCTTCGTATCGTAGCCCAGCGTGACCAGGCCTTTGGCGACGAGTGGGTCCAACACGCCGAGCACTCCGAACAGCGGAGCGAATGCACCGACGTTGTAGCGTAGCGCGTCGTCATACATAGGAACCGGCCGGACGCCGAGACCCGCGCCGCCCTGCCCCTGCTGAATGCCTAGCCCGACGAACGCACTGACAACGCTTTCTTCCGGCTTAAAGCCCTTCTGCACGTGGAAGGGGGTCCAGGGGCTGTCCTTTTCGTTTTCGGGAATGATCACGTTGTTGTAGTTGAGCGTGTTGCCGAGCGTGCCCATGTAGGTCTCGCCGGCCTGTCCGCAGTGCCCGAGATTTTTCGAAAACAGCGTCCATGCGCGCCCAATCGTGGCATTCGGCTGGGCGAACGGGCCCATCGCGCCGATTCCGTAGTTGATGCGAAGCTTGTCGCGAATCGGCCCGTTGATGATGGCCGTAGTCGCGAACGAGTTCGTCGAACTGGAAAGCGCAGTAACCTGGCTCGCCGCGAGCGCCAGGATGATCGGGAAATAGTCGGGATCGGCACCCGCCATCACGGCGTTGATCGCCACTTGCCGGACGGTGTATGACCATTCCGGAAAAGCGCCGACGGCGGGAGACAGTTTGCCGACGATTTCCTCCGGCTTGTGGCTGGTGCCCTTGAGCATCGCTTCCACTTTTTCGTCAGTGGGCAGGACGATGGGAAGGAAATCCGTCATTCCGTTGTTCATGTAATACGCCTGCAGATTGTCGTGCGTGTCCACGTAGGTGGGCGCGCCGACGGGCGGCGTAATCGTTCCCGGCTGCGATTCCTCAGCAGTAAGCGGACCGGTGAGCGCCGAGATCACTTCCTTCATGAGCGGCTTGCCAGTAACCGGATCGTTGCCTTCCAGATAGGCGTACATTTCGGCGTCCGTCTTGCCCCAGATCGGGTGAGGAGTGAAGACGATGCGCTCATGTGGCATTCCGCGGCTCGCAGAATTCGTGCGCGCCAGATCCATGAACGCAATGGTTACCATCGGCGCTGTAGGGATGCCCATTTTTTCAAGCGTCATGCAGTGTCCGACTGTCGCCGGAGTGCACGTGCTGCAATGGCCGATGGCCATGATGACGGCGTTGCCTTTTTCCTTCACCTCGGCCCAGAGCTTGGGATCGTCGTCTGCGAGGCCTCCGGCTTTGACGCGATACTCGGTGCTCACGGCGGGCATGTTTTTGCTGAACCAGGCTGCGATCTGATGCAGGAAATGGTCCGCGCCGGGAAAGGTGTCGTCAATCAGGAAGATCGTCTTGCCATCGAGGCTATTGAGCCGCGGCGCCATGGGGATCAGTTGAATCTGGGGCGGGATGCCCCGCGGATTAAGCGCGGTGACTTTTCCCTGCTCGACCTTGACCATGGGGCTCTTCGCCGACTTGGCAAGAGCGGGAGAGCCGGCCAGAATCGCGGGGGACATTCCCATCAGCGACAAAAGTTTGCGACGATTCAGCTTCATAGTGTTGCCTCCTTCATCTCTCGAAGTCTCTAGGCCTGAGATATTTCTACAGCCATTTGTCGATCGACGCGCTTCGGCCGTAGTTCATATTGCCCACCTGGAAGAAGGCGTTGGTCTGGCCGCCGGCGACGACGAGGCTGATGTCTTCGGCTTTGGGAACGACGGGAATGGACACATCGTCCGCCGTCTTCCACCAGGTGGCATAAGGCTCTTCGCCCTTCAACGCGCGCGGATAGAGCCACACGTGAGCCAGGAACGATTCGCGATATTCCTTCGCCGTGACGGTGGAATTCTTCCAGAGCCACTGCTGCAGCTTCTCTTTTGTGTCGTAACCCTGGTCGACGAGCCCATCGACCGTGAGCGGATCGAGAATTACGAGAATGTTAAACATGCGTGCGAGCGTCGGGAACATGCTGCTGATTTGATCGTCGAACTTCGGCATGACGGCACCTGCGCCCTTCGCGCCGTGGCCCATGCGAACGTCCCAGCCATTGAACAGGCTCACCACGTTTTCCTGGGGCTTGAATCCTTTCTGCACGTGAAAAGGAGTCCATTTGCTGTTCTTTTCGTCTTCGGCGATCACCACGTTGTTGTAGTTCAGATTGTTGCCCTGTCCGCCCCAGTACGTTTGGCCGGGGATCGAACCGGAGCCCAGGTTTTTGCCCAGCAACGACCAAGCGCGACCGATTGTGGCATTGGACTGGGCAAAAGGGCTCAGCGCGCCGGTCGTGTAATTCATGCCAAGCTTGTCGCGAATGGGACCGTTGACGACCATCGCATAGCCGAAGGACGTCGTCGAACCTCCCAGCGCGAGCTGGCCCGTTGACGCAATCGCAAGGACCACCGGAAGGTACGACGGCTCGCATCCCGCCATGACCGCATTTACGGCAACGTCCTTCACGGTGTAGGTCCAGCCTTGTGCCTTCCCGATGACTTCGTCCGGTTTGTGGCTGGTGCCCTTGAGCATTGCCTGCACTTTTTGTTCGATGGGAATGATGATCGGCATGTAGTCCGTCATCTGGTTATCCATGAAATACCGCTGGAGGCTCTCGGCAGTGTCCGGACCGAACGAAGGGGGCCCGGCCGATACGGGAAAGAGACCGGACTTCTGGTCCTCGGCAGCGAGCGGCGTGGTGAGCCCGTCGAGAACTTCCTTCATGAACGGCGCCTTGGTCATCGGATCGGGACCGTTGAGAACTACAAGAGTTTCCTCGGGCGTTTTGCCCCACATGGGGTGAACCGTGTAGGCGATGCGCAGCGTCGGCATGCCGCGCTCGGCGGCGGTGGATTTCGCGAGATCGTAGTAGGCGCGCGTCACAATGGCCACGCTCGGGATGCCCATCTTCTCCATCGTTACACAGTGGCTCACCGTGGCCGGCGTGCAGCCGGCGCAATGGCCGATGGCCATGATCGTCGCGCTGGCGTCCGCCTTGATTTCCGCCCAAAGTGCCGGGTCGTTCTCGGGATACGTGCCGGCCTTCTTTCGAGACACGATTTTGACGCTCGGCATGTTCTGCTGGAACCACACACCAACTTCCCGGATCACCACATCGGCACTCATGAAACCGGTGTCAACCAAGTAGACGGTTTTGCCGTCGAGGCTGCTGTTGACGCGAGGAGCCATGGGATAGCGGTTCACGGCAGGAGGAGTGCCTTTGGGCGAAAGCGCCGTCAACGTCGGTTCGGCAGCTGCATCATTCGCGACTTTCTTCGGGCGCGTCGGATCCGCCTCCGCACGGGAGCTCGCCAAAAGAGCCGGAGACATTCCTAGCAACGATAACAATCTTCGTCGGTTGACTTTCATAATCTCCTCCACCTCGAATTTACGAACACACAGATGTCGGTTTACCAGAACGTATCCTGCGACCGTCCGCCCAGGCGGACGGTCGCAGGACTGTTAGACGGCTACTTAGGCCCACTTGTCGATCGAGACGCTCATACGGTAGCTGAGGTTCCCGATCTGGTGGTAAGGGTTGGTCTGGCCGCCCAGAACAACAAAGTTGAAGGCGTCCGACTTCGGCCACTTCGGGAACACCGAATCGTCGGTGAGGCTTGCCGCCTCGGGACCTCGTGGCGGATAGCTGAACAGACTCGATTTGACTTCCTTCAAAGTGACCGTCGTATTTTTCTGGAGATAGTCGGCGATATCTTCCTTCGTCTTGAAACCGAGATCGCCCAAACCGTGGGCGACGAGCGGGTCCACAACGATGAGCGCACCGAATAGCGAAGCGAACGGCGACAGGTTGTGAACGAAGGCCTCGTGGAAGTGCGGCACCGGTTTCATCCCGAGGCCGCGAGCGCCCTGCCCCTGTGTGATTCCAAATCCGAAGAAGAAGCTGACGACGCTCTCCTCGGGCTTGAAACCCTTTTGGACGTGAAGAGGAGTCCAGGGGCTGTCCTTTTCGTTTTCGGGAATAATCAGGTTGCTGTAGTTGATGACGTTGCCTTGCGTGCCCATGTAGGTTTCGCCCGGGATGCCGCCGCCGTCGAGGTTCCTGGACATCAGCGTCCAGGCCCGGCCGATCGCCGAGTTGGGCTGCGTGAACGGACCCATGGCGCCGATTCCGGAGTTCATATTGAGCTTGTCGCGGACCGGGCCATTGATCACCGCAGCAGACACCAGCGAGTTCGTCGAGCTGAACAGCGCCGAAATTCCCGTGGACGCGATCGCGAGAATGGTCGGGAAATAATCCGGTGTCGCGCCCGCCATCACGGCGTTGACGGCCACGTGCCTGACTGTAAAGGACCACGCCGGGAAAGCGCCCTGCGCAGGAGTCATCTTGCCGACGACTTCGTCGGGTTTGTGGCTGGTTCCCTTCAGCATCGCCTCGACGAGTTCGTCGGTGGGAAGAATGATGGGGAGACCGTCGGTCATTCCATTGTCGAGATAGTACTGCTGCAGGTTCTGCGCAGTGTCCGGACCGAACGTAGGCGCACCGACCGGAGGGGTGATGGAGCCGGTCTTCGCTTCGTCCGCGGTGAGCGGCACGGTGAGGGCGTCGATCACTTCCTTCATGAACGGCTTGCCGCTCACGGGATCGTTGCCCTGAATATAGGCCTGCATTTCCACTTCGTTCTTGCCCCACACAGGATGTGGCGTGAAGCAGATGCGCTCCAGAGGCATTCCCCGCTTCGCGGCGTTGGTCTT
>DATBXX010000059.1:0-2855 GCA_036514055.1 Candidatus Acidiferrales bacterium | reverse complement strand
ATCAGGGCACCCTTGCCGAGGTGCATGACCGCGTGCTCGCGGACTATCAGAAGGAGAAATCCTTCGATCTTGCCAGCGCCCGCGCCCAAGAACTCTCCAAGCGCGCGCAAGCGGGTGAGGATTTCGACAAAGCCGCGAAGGAGCTCGACCTGGGCGTGAAGACCTCCGATGCCTTCGCGCGGGCCGGATCGATTCCTGACGTTGGCACCGCCAAGCAGCTCGCCGCCGCCTTCAAAATGACGGTTGGCCAGGTGAGTGCACCCACTCGAACCGGTGAAAACTGGGTGGTCTTCCGCATCGTCGCTCACGACGCTCCCAATATGGAAGATTTGGCGAAGCAGAAGGACGACATCCAGCAGCAATTGCTGCAAAGCAAACAGAACGCGGCGTTCGACGCCTTCCACACCACGCTGATTGACCGGCTGACCAAGGAAGGCAAGCTCACCATCAACGCCGAGGCCATGAACCGCGTGACGCACCCGAGCTGATCACCAGCGGTCGTCTTGATGTCCCGTAAGTATATGCAAATATTATGCTTACAAAATCTCGTGCGCCCTCTTGCTCCGAAACTCGCACTTGGCTAGAATAGTCCGATCCGTAGAGCCCGCCCCGTAGCCAGCGGGGCCTGACCTGCAGGCGCAAGCCTCCCCCGGCCTGAAGACTTTGGCAGCAAGTGCTTCAACCCCGTCCTGAGGAGCATTGTTATGCCGACGAAGAAATCCAAGACGAGCAGGCTCGAAATCCTTGCCCAAGCGGACAGAAATTCCCGAGGCCCGGCCAACCGGTACGGTTTTGGGGTCATCGGGGCAAGTGGCAAGCCCCGGAGCAGCGCGCACGGCAAGAACCCGGCAAACGCGAACGAGTATCGCTGTTCGATTGAGCGGAACCAGAACGGCAAGTACAACGTCCGCGTGCTCGCGGTCTTCGGACCCGGCCGGCGCGACCTCGCCAGTGGTGAGGCGGACCAGGCGAGCCATCGAGGATGGATGCTTCCGGTCTATTTCCTTGCGTCGTCGTTTAACGCCGCCATGAAGAAACTCGAGGAATCACTCCAGCTGCTGCAGAAGAACGAAGCGCGCCTGCGCTTCTGGGGTGTCGAGCGCACCGACGACCCGAACCTTGCCGGTGATCTGTTGCAGGAATTCGGCCTGTGGCTGGACCGCCGCAGGGAGTTCCCGCGCAAGGTCGCCGAACTCGACGTGCCGCGCGAGCGGCCTGTTCCGGCGTCCATGCTTGCCCCGATACGGCGCATTCTTGCGGACTCGGTTGCGCAGGAACGTCCGGTTGACCGCGCCGCCGTCGCCGGAGACTAATCCCGGCTCCGCTTCCCATCAGACCAACATTGAGGAATTCCTGCCGTGGCTCACTTGCCGCGCAGCAGAACCTCGCCATGACCGACGATCACGTCATTGAGCGAGAGGCGATAGCGATAGGAGCCGGGGTTGATGCCGGATCTCGCGGTGCCGCTTGACAAGCGAACGCCGGGAGGAGCCTGAAAGACATTCGAGGAAAACGGGCAGCGCTGCGCGTCGAACTCGATCTTGAGGTTTCCGGCGTTGGAAAGCCACGAGACCTGGTCGCCGGGATCGATCACAATCGCTTCGGGCAACAAGCCGACCATCACCATCTTTTCAGGCACTGGTTTGTCCTTCCGGCTCCCGGAATCTAGGCAATCTCGCGGACGGCCGCCGCAATGTGCTTTGCGGAAATCCCAAACGCGTCCACCAACTCATCGGGTTTGCCGGAGTGCGGCATGTTCCTGACCGCGAGCATTCGATACTTCGCGGGCGACGCGCCGGCCTGCGCAAGCGCCCCCAGTACGGCTTCGCCGACGCCGCCTTCAGCCCAGTGATCCTCGACGGTTACCAGGCGCCCGCCGGTCGCGGCGATCTGCGCTCCGAGCGCCTTGCCATCAATCGGCTTCACGCAGTACAGGTCAACGACGCAAATCGACGTACCCTGCGATTTCAGTTCATCGGCCGCCTTCAGGGCCTCATGCACCGTGATACCGGCGCCAACAACGGTCACCAGATCCTGCGCGCTTTGGCGGGGTACCTTGAAGCCGGGAACGGGGAATTTCTCGTCCTTTGAATACAGGATCGCAGTCTTGGGCCGCGACGTCCGCAGGTAGTTGATGCCTGCGCGCCGCGCCATCGTTTCGGTCAGGCGTTCGGTTGAAACCGCGTCGCTCGGATAGAACACGGCCGATCCGTGGATGGCGCGGAACATCGCCAGGTCTTCCAGCGCCATCTGCGAGGGGCCGTCCTCGCCAATCGAGACTCCGCAGTGCGAGCCGCACAGGTTGATATTGGAGCGGCTGATCGCGGCCATGCGCACATTGTCATAGGCGCGCGAAAGGAAACACGCAAAGGTATCGGCAAACGGCACCTTGCCGCGGGCCGCCAGGCCCACCGCGGCGCTGACCATATTCTGCTCGGCAATATATCCCTGGAAGAAATGATCCGGGAAAGCATTGCCGAATATTTCAGAGAACGTGGAATTCTTAACGTCGCCGGAGAGGGCGACGACATGCGGGTTCGCGGCGCCCAGGCGCTTGAGAGCAAAGCCGTAGGCTTCGCGTGTCGCGACGGGCTTGCCGGCCTCGTACTCAGGAGCAGCAAGCGCAGGAAAGTCCGGCGGCTTGGGAAGATTGGTTCGCACATGGGCCTTGCCGGGATCGGGCGGGACAACCACGGGCGCACCGCCGATTTCTTTAATGGCCGTCGCGAGCTCATCTTTTGAAAACGCTTTCCCGTGCCAGTGCTCTTTGCCGGCGCAGAAGCTCACTCCGTTGCCTTTGATGGTGCGGGCAACAATCGCTTGCGGTCGGCCCTTGGTTGCCTTGGCGCGATCCA
>DATBXX010000058.1:0-7124 GCA_036514055.1 Candidatus Acidiferrales bacterium | reverse complement strand
GTCGAGGGTGTCCAGACGCGGTGCCATGGGGACGAGCTGGACCGCGGGCGGCAGCCCCTTGGGATTGATGGCTTCGACCTTTGCTTGGGTGTGAACAGCGGGAGCAGCGGCCTTTTTCTTCTTGTCGTCCGCGAGCCCCGGAGTGCCGGCGAGAACCGCCGGAGACACCCCTAGCAGCGAGAGCAATTTTCGTCGATTGAGTTTCATGGCTGTATGACCTAGCCCTTCCCCACCCGGTGCCAGCTACCTTCCACCCAGCCTTGCCCAAATCATACCACTACGCCGCTTAAAATGAGACGCTGTGCCCCAACCGGCGGTTACGGAAGTGCGAATACGTATATCGAATTGTGGCCGGTCGGCGTGTGCATGTCAGGAACCTCCGCCGCCAGCTCCGGCACCTTCAGATTGAACCCCGTCATCACGCACACATACTGCTTGCCGTTCACCGCGTAGGTGATCGTGCTCACCGAAATATTTCCGCCCAGGATCGCTTCCCAGAGCTTCTCTCCGGTGTTCACGTCGAACGCGCGGAATCGTCGGCTCATATCGCCGTGAAACACCAGTCCGCCCGCCGTCGTCAGCATGGCCCCGTTGCCGGGCGCGCGGCCCACGTCAAATCGCAGCTGCTCGCCGGTCGAAAGATTCACCTTCGACAGCCCGGTCAGCTTATCCGGATCCGACCCGGGGCGGGGAATCACCTTCCATCCCGCTTTCACGCCGGGCCCGGCGATCGTGTTGTCCCGGCAGTTGTCGATGAACGGCACGAAGAGCGACTCGTTCGCCTCGTGATACGCCGTTGGCCAGTAGCTCCGCGTGTTCCAGTAACAGGTGATGTGATGATCCCCCGGCTGCTTGAACACCAGGTCCCAGTTCAACTTGGTCTGGCCCGTCTTCACGTCGATATCCGACATGATGTAGTTCGGATCGTCGTAGGGAAAAGGCGTGGCCCATAGAAATTGCCCGTTGTTGCGGTCGAGTACGAAAATCGTTCCGCCTTCCGCCACCATCGCCGCGATGTCGTGCACGGATCCGCGCGGCACCGTCGGATTGATCCACTTCACGAATTTCGGATTCGGATTGAACGCCACGTGCGCCAGCGTCCGCTCGTGCGTGTGATCGGTGTCCCAGTCGTCGCCCGGCAGGTGCTGGTAATACCAGACGAGCTTTCCCGTCTTCGGATCCAGAGCCAGCGTGCAGTTGCTGTAAAGATCGGCCGGCGTCACGCGTCCCGTGCCATCCGGATTCCCGTTGTGACGCTGCATGCGCTGGTCCGGCATCGGATTGGCCACGCCGTAATAGAGGACGTCCCGCTTGACGTCGAAGGTGCCCGGCAGTCCCCAGGTCGACGCCATCGACTGCGAATTGTCGTCCTGATTCCAGGAAGCGAACCCCGGATCGCCCGGATGCGCGACCGTGAAAAACCGCCAGACCTTCTCGCCGGTGTCGGCGTTGTCCGCTTCGATGAAGCAGCTGTCGCTGCCCTTGCCGCACGTCCCGCCCGAAATCACGTTTCCATCCACCACGATCGCGCCGGAAGTATTCTGCGTGTCGGTTTTGAATGTTTCCCAGCGAACTTTCCCGGTGCGCGCGTCGAGCGCCACGACGTATCCATCCGCTGCGGTGAAATAGACCATGTCCTTGTAAATCGCCAGCGCCTTGGTGCGCTCGTTCGTGGCGATGCCGGGATTTTTGAACGCGCGCCGGTACTCCCAGATCAAATCGCCGTTGGTGGCATCGAGCGCGTCGACGTATCCGCCCGGTGCGATCACGTACATCACGCCGTCGTGCACGATCGGAATCGTCTCCGTCACACCGTCTTCCAGGTCGCGCACCCAGGCCATGCGCAGATTCTTGACGTTCTTCGTGTTGATCTGGTCAAGCGGGCTGTCGCGAAAGGCATCATATGTGCGGCTGTACATCAGCCAGTCGCCCGGCGAGGGGGTCCGCAGCATCTCGTCCGTCACCGGCGTGAAATTCTTCATCGCCTGTGATTGCCCAGACTCCACCGTCTGCCCCGGTTGCGTCTGCAGATTCGGCAGGATCTGGGCCGAAGCGCCAACCCCCGTCGCCACAAAAATCCCCGCGGAAAAAACAAAGGCAGATAAAGCAAACCTGGAATTCCTGGTCATCGCATTCCCCCGGGGGCCCGATCAAGCGCACGTATGCCGATGATAGACGCGCTTGAGTCCGACCAAGGGTACCGGCTAATGCCAACCGGTCAAGAGGGAAAAAAGGAGGTAGCTCACAAGGCCAGTAACGAAGTTATTCTCTGGCTTCTCTCTGCGCAGAATCCGCTCGTCGCTGTGATCTCCGTTTCCCCTCCGTGCACTCTGTGTCGAAAGCAGGCCGGAGAAGTTAACACCCGGCGGCCTATTTAAAGCTTTCGAGCGCCGACTCCTCATCCCCAAAATCCTCAAAGATCTTGTAAAGGCTCGTCATCTCCATCAGATATTGCACCTGCTTGCTCAGATGGATCATTTTTAGCTCGCCGCCGGCCTTGCGCACCGTGACGTAGGCCCAGGCTAGGGCCCCGATCCCGGAGCTGTCCAAATGTTTGACGCTGCTTAAATTGAGCAGAATCCGTTTCTGCCCCTTCGCCAGCAGATCGCGGAACATCTCATGGAGAGCCTCCGCCTCGGCCCACATCACCGATCCCGTAATCGTAACCAATGTCACGGCATGCACTTGCCGGACGGAAACATTAAAACCCACGGTCCACCCTTTCCTTTAGCGCAGCGGCGCTGCTCGGAAACCCGAGCATGTCCACGTGACGATCATAATACGTGCCTGCGCGCTAGGGAAGGACGCGTCTTTTGATCTCAGGGGAATTCGAAGTTTACACGCGCTGTGTGCGCATGTAGTATGTCCGGTCCGCCAGCAGGAAACTTTCTCATGAGGGTGCGTGGTCGTTGTCCGCTTCCGGCCTAAGTCGTAGGATACGTGTTGTCGTTGTGCTGGGCGTGGTCGTCCTTGGGGGGGCGCTTCTGATCCGTTCGATGCCCGCTCAGGACTCGACTGCGTCGGCCCAGCCGTCTGCCCAGTCATCGCCGGTTTTCACTCTCGAGCACCGTTCCGTGGCGGACGCCGTCCGCGAATTCTTCGGAACCCGCACCAAGCCGGTTCAGCCGATCGCCTACACCCACAAGGTTCATCTCGCCAACGGCATGCAGTGCACCGATTGCCACGTAGGCGTCGATCAGGGGCCGGATGCGCGAATCCCCAGCGTAAATTTCTGCATGACTTGCCATCAGGTCATCGCCACGGACAAGCCCGAAATCAAAAAGCTGGCAGCGTACAAGGCGCGTGGCGAGGACATTCCGTGGCAGCGTGTGTACGGATTTGAACCGTCGGCTCATGTGAAGTTCAACCACGCCCCGCACATCCGCGCCGGCGTCGACTGCTCCACCTGCCACGGCGACATGCACACGCAAACCGTAGCCGAGCGAAAAGTCGATCACACGATGGGTTTCTGCGTCCAATGCCACAAGCAGAACAACGCGCCCATCGATTGCGTGACGTGCCATTTTTGATCTACGCGTTCGAAGTGTCTGGCCCGGTGGAAGCGCGGGGCTTAAGAAAAGTCCACAGGCGCAGGTTCTTTTTTCGGGCGGGGATCGGTAATTCGGAAGCGATGAGCGCGACGACCCAATACGGAATGTACGGCAACCAGCCTTCGGGTGGCACGGACACCTGTGTCTGTGCTCCGGCGACATCCGCATTGCGGGATATGATCGTCCCCCGGTACCCGCACGTGATCCAGAACTCGCGCCGCCGCGCCGGAATTTCCCCACATTATTTCTCGACAATGAATTCGAATAGAAACGTCCGTAGCCCCCTCGAAACAAACAGTCGGTGCTACGTCGATTCGACGATCGATCGGGGGGGGCGGCCATAATGCAACGTCGAGATTTCATCAAAATAACGGCCGCCGGCGGCGCAGCGGCCGCTCTCGAAGGCTGCGGCAATCCCGACCACCACCTCATCCGCTTCATCCCGGAAGAGGATCTGCTGCCGGGAATTGCCACATGGAAGCCCAGCATCTGCACGCTCTGTCCTGCCGGCTGTGGCACCCTGGTGCGCGTGATGCAGGGCGAGGCCGAAGTCATCCGCAACGGCCAGCTCGGCATCCTGAAAATGGGCCTCGCGAAAAAAATCGAAGGCAATCCCGCACACCCGATCAACCAGGGCAAGCTCTGCCCCCGCGGCCACGGCGAATTGCAGGTTACCTATCATCCCGACCGCATCAAGGCGCCGCTCCAGCGGACAGGCGAACGCGGCTCCGGCCAATTCAAGGAGATCACCTGGGACGAAGCCATCAAGCAGCTTGTCTCGCAGCTTTCAGGCGTGCCGGGACCTTCGCGCGGCTGGTGGGCCATGATCACGTCACCCCTTCGCGGTCAGCGCAAGACGATCGTTGATGAGTTCGCGTACGCCCTGCACGGCGGACATTTCGAATTTGAGTTTTTCGACAGTGCCTTGCCGGCCGTTGACCTTGGCCAGGCAAATTATTTCATATCCTTCGGTGCGGACTTCCTAGGCACCTGGAACTCACCCGTCGCGCAATCGATAAGTTATGGGCACATGCGCAAAGGGCGTCCCGGCCAACGTGGAAAATTTGTGCATTTCGAATCGCGCATCTCGCAGACCGCTGCGAGCGCGGATGAGTGGATCCCATCTCGGCCCGGAATGGACGGCGTTCTCGCGCTTAGCCTCGCGCACGTCATCCTTCGCGACAAGCTGAGGCCTGCCGGATCTGCTGGCGGCGCTGCAGCGTCCATCGACGGTTGGACGCAGGGCCTGCCCGATTTCGCGCCGGAAAAGATCGAAAAACAGACCGGCGTGCCTGCTGCGACGATTACTCGGATCGCGCATGAGTCCGCCGCGAACCCTCCGGCAGTCGTTTTAATTGGCGATTCTGCCGCTGCGCACACGAACGCTGTTTTCAGCGCTCGTGCCGTAAGCGCGCTGAACGCGTTGCTCGGAAGCGTCGGAAAGCCGGGTGGTATTGCATTCAGTCCGGCGCTGCCGATGCGTGGTTCCCAACTACTGCAGCCCAAATCCAACCTGTCGCATATGGAGGGGCCTGGCTCAGCGTCTTTCGCGATGTTCCGCGACATGGTGACTTCCACTTCAAAGGCGCCTCAAGTTCTGCTGCTTCACAACGCCAATCCTGTGTTCGGTTCGGCGCAGGGATCACAAGTGCGAGACCTGATTGCGAAATCCGGATTCATCGCCAGTTTCAGCAGATTTATCGACGAAACCAGCGCGCTTGCCGATTTGATTCTGCCCGATCATTCACCGCTCGAGTCGTGGCTCGACGACGCGCTCGAGTCCGGCTCCGCCCAAACCGTCGTGAGCCTCGCGCCTCCGGCGATGGCGCCACTGCACAACACGCGTTCGATGCCCGACGTTTTGCTCGACGTGGCGCAGCAACTGGGCGGTGACGTGGCGAAAAGGCTGCCATGGAAGACCTACGACGAGGCGCTCAAAGCCTCCTTCAGCGAGCTTTACAAAGAGAAGGGAACTAAGAACGCAAAGGACGCCGACGATTTTTGGTCGAAGGCCCAGGAACAGGGAGGCTGGTGGAGCACCGACGAAAAGCCATCCGCGCCGGCATCTGCGAAGGCAACCGCTTCGCCCGCGAAATACGCCGAACCCCAATTCGACGGCAGCGCAAACGATTTCCCGTTCTACTTCCTGCCGTTCGCTTCGCAGATGTTCTACGACGGCTCGCTCGCGCATCTGCCCTGGATGCAGGAAGCGCCGGACCCGCTCTCGAGCGTCATGTGGGGCACATGGGTCGAGATCAACAATCGCACGGCGGAAAAACTCGGCGTGAAAATGGGCGACACAATAGCAGTCGCATCCGCGCATGGCACTCTGCAAGCGCCTGCGCTCGTCACTCCGGCGATCGCGCCGGACGTCATCGCCATGCCCGTCGGCCAGGGCCATACCAATTACACGCGCTACGCGAGCAACCGTGGCGCAAACCCGATATCGATTCTCGCTCCAATGAATGTTGCGGGAACCGATTCTCTCGCCTGGGCCGCCACGCGGGTGAAAATTTCGCGCGTCGGCGAAGGCCGGCTCGTGATGTTCGGTGCCAGCATGGAAGAAACACCGAAGGACCTGAAGCATCGCTGAGGAAGGAAACAATATGCCGCATCAGTGGGGCATGGTGATCGATCTGGACCGCTGCACAGGCTGCGAAGCATGCGTCGTGGCCTGCCATGCGGAAAATAACATTTCGACCGTCGGCGAAGATCAGGCCGCGCGCGGCCGCGCCAAGCACTGGATCCGCGTCGAGCGCTACTTCGAAGGCGAATTTCCCGACGTGAAGACGAAATTCATGCCCGTGCTCTGCCAGCAGTGCGACGCGGCTCCCTGCGAGCCGGTCTGCCCGACGTTTGCGAGCTACCACACGATCGAAGGCCTCAACGGACAGGTCTACAACCGCTGCATCGGTACGCGCTATTGCGCCAACGCCTGCCCCTACAGCGTCCGCTTTTTCAACTGGTACAACCCGGAGTGGGAAAAGCCGCTCAACCTCCAGCTCAATCCCGACGTTTCCCTGCGAGAAGTCGGCGTGATGGAAAAATGCACCTTCTGCGTGCAGCGCATCAAGGCTGGTGAGATCCAGGCTGAGGCGGAAAAGCGCGAGGTGAAGGACGGCGAAATCCAGCCCGCCTGCGTGCAGTCCTGCCCCACCAAGGCAATGGTTTTCGGGGACTTGAGCGATCCCGACAGCGAGGTCTCGCGTCTGGCCCGCGGAAATCGCGGCATCAAACTTCTCGGCGAGCTCGGCACCCTACCGAAGGTCACGTATCTGCAAAAGGATTCATGGCATGGCAGCGAAAACGCCTGAGCAAATAACCGACGACCTGCTGCGGCCGCTTCAAGGAGCGTCCGGGCGCTATTGGTCGTTCCTCGCCCTTTTCGGCGGCATCATCGTCGCCGCGCTCTGCGCGTTCGGTTGGCAGGTCTATGCCGGGATCGGCGTGGCTGGAATTCGGCGGCCGGTTTTCTGGGGTTTTTACATCACCAATTTCGTTTTCTGGATCGGTTTGAGCCATGCGGGGACGCTGATTTCCGCGATCCTGCGCCTCGCCAACGCGACCTGGCGC
>DATBXX010000057.1:0-5461 GCA_036514055.1 Candidatus Acidiferrales bacterium | reverse complement strand
GTCTGCGCCGGATTGTGCGGCGCGGCAGTCGCGTTCATTGGCATCGAGGATCTTGCGAGCGCCGTTCTCGATCGCCTGCGCCACGGCGACGAGTAGCTGGTTGCGCGCCTCAGTGGAAAGTTTTGCGATCGCGCGCGAGGCTACGCGCGCTCTCCGGGCGATGGAGGCAACCGAGGACTCCGGGGCTTCGATGGGCGCGATGATCGGCTGGTGCGTCATTTTTGCAATAGCACGATATTGTCGCGAGTGACGAGAACCGGTGCGGGAACGCCGTCTCGCGCGCTGCGACTGCTCTTTTTTCCCGAGAACTTTTCGGCGTCGCCGCTTGCACAGTTCGCAATGCCGCGCGCAAACTCCCGTCCGTCGGCGTCCACGATGCTGACCACATCGAGCGACGCGAAATGATTTTCGACACGGACGATCCCCGATGCCAGCAGGCTCGCTTTCCCCTGCGTGATTGCGCGATACGCGCCGGCATCCACGACCACGCGCCCGCGAACACCGGCGGCATAGGCGATCCAGCGCCGTTTTCCTCGCATGCGCTTGGCTGGCAGAAACGCTGTGCCGATTCTCTCCCCAGCGAAAATACGGTCCAGCGCGTCCGCCACGTTGCCGTTGGCGATCACCGCCGTCCCGCCGCAGTTCATGGCGATCGCCGCAGCTTCAAGCTTCGTGCGCATGCCCCCGCGTCCGCTGTCGGAAGGCCCCGCGCCGAGCGCAATTAATTCCGGCGTCACCTCCTCGACCAGCGGTATGACCGGGTTTGCTTCGCCACTTTCCGATTCTCGGCGCTGCAATCCGTCCACGTTGGTCAGCAGCACCAGCGCATCCGCCTCAAGCCCGCTCATGACCAGCGCGGCCAGACGATCGTTGTCGCTGAAGGCAGCTGCGCGCGAGCCCGCTGCAACCGATTCCAGTTCCGCGGTCGAGACCGTGTCGTTTTCGTTGACGATCGGCAGCACTCCGAATCCGATTAATTTTTCCATGGTGTGCTGCAGGTTCGAGTAGCGGTTCCAGTTGGTGAAGTCCTCTTCGGTGAGCAGCACCTGCGCGACCTTGATTTCCCACTTGGCGAAGAGATTCTTGTACGCGTCCATCAGAAGACTCTGGCCGACGGCAGCGCAGGCCTGCTTCGTCACCAAATCATTCAGGCGCGAGCGGTGAAGACCGAGCCAGCCGCGGCCAAGTCCTACGGCACCGGAGGACACCAGCACGACCTGGCGGCCTGCTTTCATCAAAACCGCAACGGAACGCACGATCGGCTCGACGCGCTCCAGACACAGCCCGCCTTCGGCTCCCGTGACGGTGGACGTACCAAGCTTTACGACCACACGGCGCGCCGCGCGAAGCAGGCGTTCCCGTTCGGCCTCCATTTTATGATCTTCTCGCACTCCAAGAACCTCGCGCCATACGGCCGGCACACGCATATCCGGCGAGTTTGACCGGTCGACCGCTCTCGATTGTACCGAAATCGCAGAGCGGGGTCTGCCGTTTGTGTTCCGGGCCTTTCCTGAAGCGGGGCTCCGCAGCATCCGCAGGGATGCCGCCGTCCGGCCTGCGAGCGGTAGGTAAACCTTGCTCGGCTTGAACCGGCGGGAAACGCGCCGAAGATATATTGAGAGATTCGTTTTGCGAAACGCGATGTGCCCAGCAGCTTGCTTGCGGCAGTTGCCGTCCTCAGACGGCCTTCTGTGCTGGTTCCCGACGAAACCCTTGACTGATTTTTATTTCATCTCCGTCGTCCTGATTTCCGCGCGGGAACAATTCACTAGGTCCGCCGCTGAAAACATGCTATGTTTGGGCTGCGTTTGTTGCTCTTGTAACACCTTTAGATTCGATTGAAGGGGCTGCAAGTTCACACTTGCGGCCTTTTTTGTTGTACGGCTGGAGGCGGTCGAGAAGCACAAATAGCTTAAAAGAAAAGTGAGTACATCAGTGAGAGAACAAGGAACAGTAAAGTGGTTCAATGCCAGCAAGGGATTCGGATTCATTCAGCGCCAGTCCGGCGAGGATGTATTCGTTCATTTCTCCGCCATTCAAGCGGAGGGATACAAGTCGCTGAACGAAGGCCAGGCGGTTGAATTCGAAGTGACCCGTGGTCCCAAGGGACTGCAGGCAGCGAACGTCACCAGCCTCTAGTTGGAATAAAAGGCGGACCGGAACACTCCGGTCCGCCTTTTTTTTCGGTGTTAAGGAAATCGGTCCAAGGCACCCGTGAGCGAAAACATCATCGTCCAATTCGTAGGCTTTCAAGCAAAACCCCTCTCCCGTGAATACACGTTTACCGTCCGAGAGCGCGAAACCGAACCCCGCGAATACGTGGTTGCGATCACCAACGCAGCATTTAACTCCCGCCGAGTGCGATATCAGGACGCACCCGACGTATGCTCCCATAAACTGCATCGGGAGCTTGCGGCCGCGGAGAACCATCCTCCCAAGAGCCATTTTCATCTCAGCGACGCCGAATTGGACGAATATAGCGCGTCCCACGCACACAAACCCCTGAAGTATCCCTACGCACCCAAGCCAGACCCGGAGGCTTAGGCCTCGCGCACGTCTGTGAACCCAGGCTTTCGCAGTGTTGACCGATTGTCCCGCTATCGAGTGACGACGGGCCCGAACTGTCTAGCCCCGGTGTAGAATATGGGCTCGGATAAGAGCGCGGGGAAATACGCCGCAGGAATCCGAGCCGGAAGCCTCCGTCGCTTTGCGGCATTCCGGGCGAGCCAGTCGACCGGTCTGCTCCGACCGATCCTGCTAATTCAGGGGGAACTTGATGCCCGAGATGAAATCCCCGATGTCCGGCGACAGCGCCTCCGATCGGCGGCGTTCGCACCGCGTCAATATCGCCATGCCCGTGCTCATTCGCGGAACCAAGGGCGGCCAGACTTTCGAAGAACCGGCGCTTACTGTTTCTGTCAGCGCCCATGGCTGCATGATGCGGGTGGCAACACAGGTGGCGCGCGGTCAGGAAGTTGCCATCGTCAACACCAAGACGGCAGAAGAGCTCCCCAGCACCGTGACATTTATCGGACAGAAGGACAGCGGGAAGACAGAAATCGGGGTCGAATTCGCCGAGCCCTCTCCTCTGTTTTGGCGCATCGCCTTCCCTCCGGAGGATTGGGATCCCTCCGAACGCAAACGCTCCGGCAGCCCGCAAGTGCCCGCGAGACCGGCCCCTAAGCCCCAACGCTAGTGCCGTTCCCTCTTTCTCGGTCTGCTGCGCTGCCAGATACCGCACGCTTTGCCAGAGCACACTGGCTGAAACTACTGGCGACGTCTGCACTGATCCTCGTGCCATGTTTCTGGCACCGCGAGATCGTAGCTTCGGACCTCGGAAGCCACCTCTACAACGCCTGGCTTGCGCAGCTCATCGCCCACGGACAAGCGCCCGGCCTGTGGCTCGCCCACCAACACACGAACATTCTGTTCGATCTTCTGTTGAGCGGATTCGGTCAAATTGTGGGGCTTCACGCTGCCGAAAAAATCGCCGTGGCGCTTGCCGTTCTGATTTTCTTCTGGGGAACTTTCGCGCTTGTTTCGGCCGCCACCCGGCGGGCGCCCTGGACTCTGGTGCCATGCCTTGCGCTATTTACCTACGGCTGGACGTTTCATCTCGGGTTGTTCAATTACTACCTTTCCCTGGGCCTGGCGTTCTTCAGTCTGGCGATTTTCTGGCGAGGTAGAGGCTGGGAGTGGCTGGTCGCCGCGGCGATTTCGCTCGTTGCTCTGGTTGCGCATCCGTTGGGTTTTGTATGGGTGCTGGCTGCAGTGGCGTATATCGCGATCGTTGAGATCGTCGAGCGGCCGCGCTATCAGGCGCTGCTGTTTGCCGCGGGAGCCGCGTCACTGGTCGCGTTCCACTACTATTTGTGGCGTCACTATAACGTCTATCGCGGCAGCGGACCGTGGTATGTCTTCAACGGCGCCGATCAATTGAACCTTTTCGGGCCTCGCTACCATATCCCGGAGGTCGCGCTGGTCGTATTTTCACTCATTGCCCTCGCGGCGGACGTCATTGGGCGCCGGCGCGAGCCGAACGTCTGGAGGTACTTCGCGATTCCGCTTCAGCTCTATCTGCTTGTCGAGTTATCGGTCTATCTTTTGCCCGGCGGTATCCACTTCCCTCCGCCGACGGCGGCGCTTGCCCTGCTGACCGAGCGGCTGACATCCGTCTCTGCTGTTTTCGCGTGTTGTCTGCTGGGCGCGATCTATCCGCGCAGGTGGCATCTGGCTGGCTTCGGGATCATTGCCGCCATTTACTTCGGCTTTCTGTATCAGGACACGGCGAAAGTCAACCGAATGGAGCAGCAGGTGGTGCGACTGGTCAGCAAACTGCCGCCGAATCAGCGCGTCATGGCAACGATCCTGTCGCCTCCGGGTTCGCGCGTAATGATCCAGCACATCGTCGACCGCGCCTGCATCGGCCGGTGTTTCAGTTACGGCAATTACGAGCCAAGCACGGGGCTGTTTCGCGTTCGCGCATCGCCGGGCAATCCGTACGTGCTAAGCGACTACGACCTTGCGGTAGATATGGAGAATGGCGAGTACACGGTGCAGGCCGGGGATTTGCCGCTCTATCAGGTCTATCAGTGCAGCCCGAGCGGCACCGAGCTGTGCATCGGTTCGCTTGAGGCAGGCGAGGACAACGACCGGCTCGGCGTCCACCCAGATGATTAGGGCCTCAGCTGCCCGGAGTGCTGCTGCCGGGACGTGGCACGGTGTGCGCCGGCAACTGAGGTCGCTGCTCGCTTGATGGACGCGATTTTCTTTGCAGCTTCGCTGACTGGCTCAGCAATCCAAACACCGCGACTGAGGCGGGCGTGCCGACGTAGACCTTGCCGTTGGCGATCATGGGCGTAATGAACTTGTTGTCTGCGAACCGATCTCGGCTGCCGGCCTGGGTGCTGTTGTACAGCTCGTTTGCCAGATTCGTCGCGTCATAGGCGTGAAGTACCCCGGTATTTCCGTTTTCTACGGCCCAAACAATTCCATTGGACGATCCATTGGCGGAAATGCTGGGCGTTGTTCCCGGATACTCGAACGAAACCGCGCTTGCCGATCCCGCAGGGGTTACAAGCTTTGCATTCACAATGGAAAATGCCCTCAGGCTGTCGTCGACCGCGCCATAGTAAATCGTGTTGTTGAAGTACGCCGGCATCGCATAGACACCGGTGTCGCTGTCCAGCCCATTCGAAGTGATCTCCTGGTAGATCGCATTGTCATTGCTCGGGTTGAACTTCCCCATCGAATCCCGATTCACTACATAGATTCGGTTTATCGGACTTGCCACCGCATCCTTCCCGGCGCCGACGGCCAGGTGCCAGGTAGTCCCCGAGCCATCCTTTAGATCAGGCAGAACCAGCGCGCCACCCGATCCCAGATCCCTGTCCATGTTTGAATTCGCGACCGTATCGTGCGTGGCAAAGTAGTCCGCGACGGTCAAACTGCCGCCGGCAGT
>DATBXX010000056.1:0-51869 GCA_036514055.1 Candidatus Acidiferrales bacterium | reverse complement strand
GCAAGCCGGGCTGAGCTCGACCTTCGGCTACTTGTCGTACTGCAAGCAGATCTGAAGCTGATGGATGGATTCGTCGATGGCCCGGACGGCTTCTGCACGATGTCCGCCGAAATCATGCGAAGCCTCGGTCAGGTCAGTTCGCGCGGCACGCAGGGCATCAATGGCGTCGTGAATGTGGTGATGCCGCTGAGCTGCAGCAGCTGCGGCGGGGGTGGGTTGGGGCTTGGGAGCCGGTGGAGCTGCCGGTGCCACCACCGGAAACGCCAGCGCGAGAACCAGAGCGAGGATCGCGAACGCGTACATGAGCCGATTCTTCATCGAAAGTTCCTCCTGATCCGGGTTGACCCGGTCTGCTGTAAACATCCCTCCAGCGAGCGGGCTGGGCGTGGGCCCGCCGGAGCCCCACGATAGTATCGCTTCGCCCCAGCCGTTGCCCACGCGATTTCGTACCTGTCATCAAACAGGCAAGCGCCGGCCGTTGTCGGGGTCACGTGCGCCGTTGAGCCGCGACCACGCCCGAGAGTAACGGCCGAAGCATCAAATTACGGGCGCGTCATTTTCTCGGGGCGGATGATCTCGTCAAATTCTTTCTCGGTGAGGTAGCCGAGCCTCAAGCACGCTTCCCTCAGACTGATTCCTTCGTGGTGGGCTTTCTTGGCAATCTCTGCTGCCTTGTCGTAGCCGATCTTCGGGTTGAGCGCGGTCACAAGCATCAGCGAATTCTTCACGTACTGCTCAATGCGCTGGCGGTCGAGCTCCATTCCCTGTACGCAGTGGTCGGTGAACGAGCGGCACGCATCGGTAAGCAACCGCACGGAGTTCAGAAAATTGAAGATCATCACCGGCTTGAAGACGTTTAATTCGAAATTTCCTTGTGTGCCGGCAAATCCGATGGCAGCGTCGTTGCCGAGCACCTGCACGGCGACCATGGTCATTGCCTCGGACTGCGTGGGATTCACCTTGCCGGGCATGATCGAGGAGCCCGGCTCGTTCTCCGGGAGCATCAGCTCGCCCAGCCCTGCGCGGGGGCCTGACCCGAGCCAACGAATGTCGTTCGCAATCTTCATCAGCGAAGCGGCCAGTGTTTTGAGTGCGCCGCTGGCGAACACGATTTCGTCGTGGGCCGAAAGCGCGGCGAACTTATTGGGATGCGATCGAAACGGCAGTCCTGTCAGCTCGGCGATCTTCTTGGCAGCGCGCTCGGCAAATTCCGGCGGCGAATTCAGCCCCGTGCCGACAGCCGTTCCGCCAATGGCGAGATCGTAGAGGCCCGCGAGCACTTGCTTCAACCGGGCAACATCGCGATCCAGCAGGCTCGACCAGCCCGACATCTCCTGCGCCACGGTCAGCGGCGTCGCATCCATCAGGTGGGTGCGACCGATTTTGACCACGTCGCCAAACTCGCGAGCCTTCGCGTTCAGTGCGTCGCGCAGTCGCTCAACGGCAGGAATCAGCGCCTCGGCCACGCGCGACGCTGCGGCGATGTGCATTGCCGTGGGAAAAGTGTCGTTTGAGGACTGCGACATGTTGACGTCGTCGTTCGGATGGATGGGGTTCTTGCTTCCCATCACGCCGCCGGAGATTTCAATCGCCCGATTCGAGATGACCTCGTTGGCGTTCATGTTGGTCTGCGTTCCGCTGCCGGTCTGCCAGATGCGCAGCGGAAAATGGGCGTCGAGTTTCCCGGCGATGACTTCGTCTGAGGCCTGGACGATCAGCTTCGCTTTGTCCGGGGAAAGTTTCCCGAGGTCCTGGTTGACCAGCGCCGCGGCCTTTTTCAGGATTCCGAAGGCGCGGATCAGCTCGGGGGGCATCTTGTCGTTTCCGATGTCGAAGTGGATCAGCGATCGGGCGGTCTGCGCACCGTAGTAACGGTCGCTTGGGACCTCGATCTTGCCCATGGAGTCGGATTCAATGCGCGCGCCCGGCTTCGACGCAGGCGACGTTTTCGCGTCCACGCGATTCCCTCCTCGGCTCTACCTTGCTGATGGCACCAGCATACTGCGAAAGCGCCGTCGACGCAGCCGATTGTGCGCACATTGAAAGGGAGCCAGTCGGTCAAATCGTCCGGCCGAAAGTCGCCGAGGCTGAAGACGGCCTACGGCGGCCCACCTTGCGAGGGCAGGTGAAAGTATCGAGTTTGTCAGCCCATGTGCACAACAGAACAGCTTTGTTCACGATACGAGAACATCCTCTGGGCATGCGCAAGAAAAGGGTCAACAGGCTCCCGAACAAGGCCGTGCTGGCAGGCGTCAAGAAAGAGATGGCAGCGCCTCGCATGGCGAGGTCCGCCCGGGATGAGGTTGACATCCTCGCCGCTGCAAATAGGGCGCGCCGGAAACGGCCGCGGCTCACAGAGGCCGACTCCTAGTCGGATCGGGCTTCGGTTCCCAGATTTGGTGCCAGCGAATTGTACGGAGCTGGTTTAAAAGTTAAGACGAGTAGTCGAACAGCTTTTTCGGAGTGGCAACAACGCGCCTGCGAGAACCTCTATGCTCACCGAGGAATGGATCAAGACGCTAGAAGACGGCAGACTGGTGAAGTTCACCAACCAGACCCTGCTGGACGCCGGTGCCTTCATTACCGCGCAGATCGCAAAGAATGAAGTCGTATACTCGATCGTGGTAGACGACGTGAAAAAGCCCATGACTCGACACGAGGTCGAAAACCGCTTCAAGGCTGAGCTCGCCAAAACGTAACGCCGCGGCAAGGGACCCGCACCCGAACAACGAATTCCAGCAGCTCAGGATCCGATCGCACGAGACGGGAGTCCCGGCACCTTCGTCAGCGTTTCTTCGTCCCTTGGCCGCCGGCAAACATGGCGGATTGCTCGAGAGCTTCCTGCGACCTCTGGTAGGCCTTGGCCGAATGCTCCATGGCCTGTTTGGCGTGTTCGTGCCCGGTTTGATGATCCTCCTTGCCATGATGCATGGCGGCCACGCGATGGGCATGCGCGGCAAGTTCGTGGAACTCAGCAGCTCTCTGGTGCGAATCATTGGCCATAAAGTCCTCCGAAGTGCACACACGACGTTAGCTCTTTGTCGTGCGCATGTCCACGCCGGACAGCCACAGAACTGAAATGTAGGCACGTGGCCTCGCACGCATTCTCATGAGCGGGCGAAACCTGGAACTCAATCACCGAGAAGGCGTGCAGTGACCCATGTGAGACAGCGTTTGGCAGGAACAGGCTGGAAAAAGTCCGGCCTTCACGCTTGCGACTGCAAACGCCAGAGTCTCCGAGCTCGCGCGTAAACTTGACCTGTGTTGCGCGCGCGTCTATGCTGAGGCGAATTCGGGAGAATGTGTGATGAACCTTAGGGCCCTTGTGGTTTGCTTTGGGGGAATCGTGCTGGCGCTGGCCGCAAGCGCGCCCGCTCGGGCGCACCACTCGTTCGGCGTCGAGTACGATGCGAACAAGCCGATCTCGCTCACAGGCGTGATAACGAGTATTGAGTGGACCAACCCGCATTGCTTCATTTATCTCGACGTGAAAGACAAAGACGGCAAGGTCACCAACTGGAAAATGGAGGGTTTTCCGCCCAGCGTGCTGTACAGATCAGGATGGCGGCGCGACGAGACTGTGAAGGTCGGTGACGAGATCACCATGACCGGGTGGCAATCGCGCGTCGGCGGACCCTGGGGACACTCGCGTGAAGTCACGCTGAAGGATGGACGCAAATTCTATTTCGGTCCGCCACCTGGTACGGGCGATGGCGGCGGTACTGCGCCGGGCGCGTCGCCTGCGGCCCCGGCGACGCCCCCCAACTAGGGCCCGCGGGAAAATCGCCGCGGTGCCGCCGGCTACGACAAGGCGATGGTCGTCTTGTTGAGACCCTGGTGCGGCCGATGCCACGATCTACGAGGACTATTGAATCATTGTCCGGCCTCAATTGCTTCCAGCCGCGAGACGATGATTCATGAGACGGGAACGGAGGTCCCATTGTGAAGAACTGTTTCATGATCGCGGCTTTGGCTGCTCTGCTTGTATTCCCTGCCGCGGCCGCCGCGCAGCAGAAAACCGACGACCCCAGCACCAAGATTCCGCGCACGCCTGAAGGCAAGCCGGACATGACCGGAGTCTGGCAGGGAGGCAGCAACCGCATCGGAACCTGGGAACAGGCAAACGTGGATGGAGGATTCGTCCCGGGCAACGTCCCGATTACACCGTTTGCGATCAAGGGCACTCAACCTCCGCCGCCCTATCAGGAATGGGCCCAGAAGAAGGTGCAGGAATCCTATGAGCGGAGAGGCGTGGACGAACCCATGGTGCGATGTCTGCCGCCCGGGGTTCCCCGTACCACCCTGATGGGGCTGTTCCCCATGCAGATCGTGCAGACGCCAAAAATGGTGGTGATGCTTTTCGAGGTGTTCCACGAATTCCGTCTGATTCCCATCGACGCGAAACATCCTGACGACCTTGATCCCAGCTACATGGGAGACTCGGTCGGGCATTGGGAGGGCGATACCCTGGTCGTGGACGTCACCGGCTTTAATGACAAGACCTGGCTTGCGGGCGTGGGAACGATTCACAGCGAGAAGCTCCATGTGGTCGAGAAATTCACACGCGTGGACCTGAACACGATCCTGTACGAGGACACGGTTGAGGATCCCGTCGTGTTCACCGGTCCGTGGACGCGCCACGGCACGATCATGCTGCGTCCCGGCACTCGCCTGCAGGAGTATGAGTGCGTTGAAAACAACGACGACCTGCAGCGCTACAACGAAATGATGAAGGACGAATCGGTGTTTCGCCGAAAACCTTAGCCCTGTGCACCTCCCCGGGTCGCCCGCCCGGGCGACTTGTGCTTTTGGGCAAGCACCATTTTACTTTTCGACTCCAATAGGACGACTATATTTCCGGGGGACTTTCCGTTGCGAATGTGGCACGCGGTGAGACCTCGCGTCTGCAGCAGCCGGCGAATGCCCCAGCCTGGCGCCGCTAGAAGTCATTGCACCAAACATCCGATTCGCGGGAGGTACCGTGTTAGGAGCTGATACGCACGCGAACACCACGGTCGAGGCCCGGAAGCAATGGGAAGGCCAGGTTGCCGACGGAAAATTCCACCTGCGCCAGTACCTGGGAGGCACAGATCGAGCCCCCGTCTTTCTGACCGAATACGGTGGGCAGAAGGCCGCGATCAAGCTGATTGCTGCCGATGCTCAGAATGCCGAGGCTCACCTCACGCGCTGGGCGCTGGCCGCGAACCTGACGCATCCGCATTTATTGCGCATATTTCAGACCGGCCGCTGCCAGGTGGGTGGTGCGCGCATGGTCTACGCAGTAATGGAATGCGCCGATGAGGACCTCTCGCAGATTATTCCGCAGCGCGCCCTGTCGGCTGCCGAAGCCCGCGAAATGCTGGGGCCTGTCCTTGAAGCGCTCGCATTTCTCCACGGCAAAGGGCTGGTTCACGGACACCTCAAGCCTTCTAACATCTTGGCGGTCGGCGAGGAACTGAAGATTTCAAGCGACGGGATTGGTCCGGCGCGCGAGACTCGCCAAGAGCGCGGCAAGTCGAGCGTCTACGACGCGCCCGAGGCTGGAACTCGCGGGGGTTCAGCGGCGACAGACGTTTGGTCGCTGGGCGTGACGCTGGTCGAAGTGCTGACGCAGCAACTGCCGACTTGGGAATGGAAGGGACAACAGGAACCGCAGCTGCCCAGGGCGATTCCTGCGCCGTTTGGCGATATCGTGCGGCAATGCCTCGCGCGTGATCCGCAGCGCCGATGCACGCTCGCAGGAATTGGCGCGCGGCTCGATCCCGACGCGCCCCCGCCGGGAAGAGAAACGCGGATCGAGCCACGGGCGGTCGCGCCGCAAGTCGTGCCTGTTTCAAGAGCCATCGAATCCCCCCGGCCTCCGACGGAGCCCGAACCGGGCGCCGATCCGTCGCCGAGTTATGGCTTTGCGATTCCCGTGATCGCAATCGGGGCGATTGCGCTGATCATGGTGTTCGCGGGCTCAAAGCTGCTCCACCGGCATTTGAGCACTTCGCCTCAGCCGGGGGCGTCCGCAGTGGCGCAACCGCACACGCAGCCGAAATCGATTCCGGTCCAACCCAGCAAACCAACCGAAAAGGTGGCCGCCAAGCGACCAAGCGCAACTCCAGCAGCTTCCGCGCCGGCCCCAACTGCGCGTCCGGAGCCTGCGATGAAGCGGCCATCTGGTGAGTTCGCGGCGGGCGCGGTGCTTCATCAGGCGTTGCCGGTTGTTCCGCGAAGCGCGCTCGAGACGATCCGAGGCGCCGTCAGAGTCGGCGTTCGCGTACAGGTGGACGGGTCGGGCAAAGTAGTCGGAGTGGATCTGGATTCCGCAGGGCCGAGCAAGTACTTTGCGAATCTGGCGATGAAAGCGGCGCGAGATTGGCAATTCGCCCCTGCAAAAGTAAACGGCCAGACCACGCCGAGCGAATGGATACTGCGATTTGAGTTCGCACAGGACGCTACGAAGGTCACACCGGTGGAAAAATTACCACTCGGGAATCCCTAACCCTTCTGCCGGCTATTTCTTGGGCGTCAGGCGCAGGATGTTTCCGGCATCGGTTATGACGTACACGGAGCCGTCAGGGCCCTGTTGCACGCCGCGAATGCGCTGCGCGAGGTCAACAAGCAGGTGCTCCTCGGCGACGACGCGATCGCCGTCCAAAACCAGGCGCACCAGGAATTTCCCGTACAGCGCGCCGATAAAAAGATTCCCCTTCCATTCCGGAAACATGTCGCCGGTATAAAACATCATTCCGCAGGGCCCGATGTCCGGATACCAAAAGTAAATGGGCTGCTCGGTGCCTGCCTTCACCTGAGCACCCTTGCCGACCACGCCGCCGGCGTATTGCCTGCCATAGGAAACATTGGGCCAGCCGTAATCCTTGCCTGCGCGAATGATATTGATCTCATCGCCGCCAAGCGGTCCGTGCTCGTCCATCCACAGTTCCCCGGTCCTGGGATTGATCGCAGCACCCTCCGGATCACGATGGCCGTAGGAGAAAGTTTCCGGTAGGACGGTGGCCTGGCCGAGAAACGGATTGTCCTTGGGGATCGAGCCGTCGGGATTGATGCGGGCGACGCGGCCGGTAAAGTTGCGAAGAATGTCGGGGTCGGTGATTTCGTGGTCTGTGGAGTCCATTTTCGAATCGTAGAAACGGAACCGGTCCGCGCCGGTGACATAGAGCGTTCCATCGGGCGCAAATACCACTCGACGATCCAGACCGTCGAGAAGTACCTGCACGTTCTCGAGGCTCTTTTCGTCGTTGCTCAGACGTGCGCGGGCGACCCGTTCGGTACCGATCGAAGCCGTGCGACGCTCCGAGAGTGGCTTGTCGGTGACTTTGGCGTAAAAGAACGAGTTGGGCCAGACGGCGGGATCTTCGCCCGGCGGCGGCGCAAAATAACTGAAATAGATCAGACGATTCTCGGCGAAGCGCGGATCCAGTACAACGTCATGCAAGCTCTGTGCGGCGACAACCTTGACGCCGGGCACTCCGGCGATGGGAGCCGAGTAGACGCCGTCCATCGTAGCTACGCGCATGGCGCCGTTTCGTTCAGTGATTAGCATCTTTCCATCAGGCAGGAATGCCATGGCCCATGGGCTGCTGAGTCGTCCGACGACCGTGTCAACCGTGAAGGGCGGAGAGGCCTTCTGCGGTGCAGGAGCGTTCGTCTGGCCGGGGAATGCGGGCTTTGGAGCGGGAAAATCGGAGGCTTTCGGCGCCTGGGCGCGCAGGGGCGGCGCGAGTGCGATTGCTACAAGGCATATCGCCAAGCCACACGCGAACTTCCTCATGGATCCTCCTTCAATCGACCGCAGGCAGGTTACCCGGAGTCGGGAGCCAAGGCAACCGCGCCGGCCGATTGCGGCGGGCCGGTTTTCGGGTGGCGCTCGAGGGACCTGGCTAGGAGGGGCTCAGGCGGTGGACGCTCGGTTTCCTCACCCGAAATACCGCACCGAGCCACGCGGCGGGCACCAACAGAACCATGCCCAGGAGCCAGGACCACAGCGGAGCTTGGTGTGGAAGCTTGAACATGGCGTAGACGGTTAATGCAACCTCGATCGCGCCCATGATCACTGCGTGCCAGACCTTCGCGCTGCGCGCAATCCAGGCGGTGACATACCCTCCGGCGGCAACTGATAGCATCGTGTACGCCATCATGAACAGCCTGGCCGGCAGGGCGTGACCGAGCGGGGCGCCGACTTGCAATGCATCAGGAAACACCCGAAGCACGACAGGATCAGCCGCTGCCTCGATCGCAAACGATGCAATCGTCAGTACGACAATCCCCGCTAACACCGCCGCCACGCTGCGAATCATATTTGTGCCCAGGCCAGTGGATCTACGATTACGGTTCCGAACTTCGCAAGGCCGATTGCGTGACCGCCCGCGCTAGGCAAGCGATCTCGGAACCAGGAGCCAGGACGCGAGATAGCCCGGATGGTCAGCCGAGCGCGGCGTTGTTGCCGTGGCCAGATTTCTAATCGCCACGCTGCGCGACTCGGGCACACGAGACAAAGCATTCGCGAGAGACTCGGGCCACGGGACATCGGAACGCGAGAAGGCGTCGAGGATTTCGCTTAGATCGCCGGTTGCGCGAATCCGATGCTTGAGGTTGGTTTTCAATCGGCGGCCGTCGTGCGCGCCTTCATACAGCGCGGCTAGGTTCATTTCCCTGCCGCATGCTTGCGAGACGGAAAAATCGGCGTACGTGGTGAGCCCTGCGACCCAACCGGAGTGCTGCGCGACGTGTGCGCCCAGCAATCCGTACCAGAGCTGCGCGGAATCGCCATGGGCTGGAAATCCAACGGCTCCCTGGCGGATGAGCGCGGCTGCGAAACGCGTGCAATCGGTGTAGCGCTCGTCATAGACAACCGCGGTGATCGATGGACGGACCTGCGAGGCTTCCCGCTCCGGCGCGGCGCTTGAGGCGACCGGCTTGGGTCCCCAAAATCCGCCGGGAACCGCGGCGGGAACGATCGCGACCGCACCTGCGCGCTTAAGAAAGTCGCGTCTATTCATGGGCGGCTCCGTTCGGTGGCAACTGCGCACGAGCAGACGCGGGCCGAGTGATGTAGGCCGCGATCGGATCGAGCTCACTATCGGGAACTTCGATGCGAGTGTGTGGAGGCATGCTGTTCAGTCCCACCCGCGTGATTTTCTTCACGTATTCAGGCGTAAGGTCGGTTCGAAATTCCAGCAGCGCGCGATCCTTCCCGAGGCGTCGGCCGAGCATGATCGTGCCCGTTCCTCCGGCGAGGTGGCAATAGCCGCAGCGAGCGTGAAAAAGCCTGTTGCCTTGCTCAAGCTGCTCTGCGGAGTAGTCCACCCGCTTCACTTGAGGGAAGCCCGGGCGCGCCATGCCGATTGCGATCGCAGTCGACATCGTCAGGGCAAAGATCATGAAAGGCGCAAGCGAACCCAAACGGGGCTTCGTCCTCATGCGCGAACCCCGCGAAAGGCCTTGGGCCAGATCCCCTGCTTGCCGGGTGCGAGGATTCCGTTGGGATCGAGCGCGTCCTTGACGGTCTCATTCAGGCGAAGCAGTGCGTGATTGTTGAAATCAAAAGTAAGCGCAACATCGTCCATGTCGGAAAGATGCGTGCGATATTCGCTGTAACCTTCTTTTGCGGCGTCTGCGACCAGGACTTTGAACAGGGAGCGAACCTTGGTGGTCATCGCCGTGTCGTCGCGATCATAAATCATCATGTTGATGTTGGTTGTGTATCGCTCGAACAGGGTGAACGATCCGTAGTAATCCACGCCGATTTCCTCATAGCGCTTCTTGGTGCTGTGGAATTGCTTGAGCACATGTTCGCTGGTAGGCGGAAGAATGGGCGAAAATCCGACGTGGCCGCCGCGACCGCCCCGCCAGTTGATGATTTGCAGCGCGGTTGCGCTGGGCACCCCGGCTCCGGAATTCGCGATGGGGTCGCCGCGATGCCACTTGACGACCTCGAACTCCTTTTGGGTGTGCTTGGCGAAGGCCGCCTTGATGATCTTCGCGTGTGCTTCGTTGACGTCGTCGTAGCCGTACAGTCGCAGGTTGATGCCCCACCAACCGAGGTTGAATTTATTGAGGACCTCGCGCAGGACATCGTCCGGCATGGCGCCATCGCCTTCGTACCACTGGCTGCGCTGCGATTGTGCGGCGGCGGTTCGCAGGGAGTTCCCGATGCTGGGGCTTTGCTGGATCACGCCATTGAGCCGCAGGGGAGCAAGCTCGTCCACCGCCCAACCGACGTCGTCGGGATTGGGCAGCTGAATATTCAAACCGAGCGTGGCTTCCGGCTCCGGCATCAGCCACATGCCCAATTTCGTCACGACGCCGAAATTCGATTGCACGAAAACCTGATCCCATGATGGTCCGAAGCCATACTTGAAAAGTTGCCAGCAGGGGCTGTTGGACATTGCGCCGGTACCTGTGCGGACGAGTTCGCCGTTCGGCAGGACAATTTCCATGCCGCAGATGTTGCGGGTGTTCTCCCCATAAGGCGTATAGCCGTAGCCGCGCTCAAGCGCATTGCCCACTACGCTGCCCCAGGCGTTCGCCGGCACGGACATCCACAGCGGAATCTTGTGTTCCTGAAGATAGGCGAACAGATCGAAAAAGCCGACCCCCGGTTCGAGCAGGCAGTAGCCAAAGCGCTCGTTGACTTCCAGGATGCGCTTCATCCGTCCTAGGTCGAGCACGACGGTACCGTTCATGCGCGGCGCGGCGGCGCCATAGCCGAGGTTTTTTCCGCGGGAGATGGGCCACAGCGGAACCTTGTATTCATTTGCGATGCGAACGATTGCCTGGACCTCTTCGGTCGACTGCGGACCGACCGCGGCGCTCGGGGTGTGCTGATCGCCGTCGCCAGGCGCGTAGATATCCATGTAGGTGTTGCGATCTTCCTCGGTTGACAGGACCCACTGGCGGCCAACCACGCCCGCGAACGCATCCAGAGCCTTCTGGAAGTTTTTCTCCGATACATTCGGGGGAAGCACCAGAGCCATTTCCGACCGCTCCTCTCAAGCTGTTTCACCGCATACCGCGGTCATGCGGCCCCCTTCATATCACAAACGCCCCGAGGCGCTCTACAGGGTAGAACGGAAAGGGCGGGGATTTGCGCCGCCAGAAGCCTTCGTCGCAAATCCGATCGTCAGACGCGCGGTCGAGATCGGGCTCACCGAGGCAGGGTGGCCTGAGCCACGCGGCAGATCCAGGAGTCGGACCGCCGAATTCGCAGTCCAGGCTCCCCGGCGAAGTCAAGAACCCATTTTGAACCGCGGACCGATGTCTTGTGTGATACCCCATCTTCCGGCCAGCTGTACGGGTATTGCACTCCTGGACAGGGGGATTGTGACGGGCGTCCGCGATAAGCTTGCGGAGGGTAGACTTTAGGTATAGGGGATCCGCGAAAGGACCGCCTTTCGCTGCTTTCCGTTTGCACGCAATTCGAGCGGGGTGGCTTGCGTTGTTGGAGTGACCGGGGAGCTTCTTCAGGCTTTTCGAGGGCAAAAAAGGGACTCAGGATGGCGCCACTTTTCCAACGTCTATTTGCAGTCGAAGAGGAAGAAGAACGCCCGAAGGCTGCCCGAGAGAGCCTCGACGGGGTCCCAACCGAAACTGTGTCGGGAGAACAGACACCACCGATCACGGCGGCGACAGCCCAAAGCGGGCTGCGGGAATCGCCGGACGGATTAATCCCGGCGGGCAATCTGCCTCCGGCGGCGGACGCGCTAGCGGAACTTTTTGCGGAATCAACGTCTGCTGAAAAAGCTTCCCAGTCAGAAGGCACTTCCGAGCAAAGGATCGAGGAGCGGGCGACCAGCGCCGCACCGAAACGGCGAAACCTGCTTTCGCGATTGCTGACGTTCAAGCGTCCACCGAAAACCACACCGGAAAAACAGTTCCCGATCGACCCGAATCCCGCCGAAGCGGTAGCGACAGCAGCGCTGGCCGAAGTCGTGGCCGAACCTGTCAGCGAGGCCGAACCGCTTGCGGCCCCGGAAATCGCAGTTCTTGGGGGAACGCCAGAACCTTCCATCCCGGCCGAAGAGTTGCCGTCCGCCGCAGACGATTTCGAAAAGCTGTTTCCCTCCGAGCAGACTTCCCCACAGGCGGTGGATGCTGCACCCGTATTGCCCGAACAGGTTCAACCAGAGGTACATGACGAAGTGTCCGCAGAGGCGTGGAGTGAAGCCGGCGTCGAAGAACTGGTTGAGGTTCTCAGCCACGTTTCGACTGAATCCACTCTGGCTCAGAGCGTTGAGGACTGGGCAGCCGCCCACGGGCCCTCGCGACGCGAGGCAGACGCGGAATTGACCACCGATACCCTCGGCACTGTAAACCCCGAGGAAGTGCTCGCTGAGGCCGCTTCCGAGAACCGAGAAATCACCGGGCGGCTCGGCGGAAATGATTCGCAATGGCCGTATGAAAGCCCCTACACAGCACCCGCCGATACGATGAATCCGGAGCAGGCGCGGGACAACCCGACTCAGGTGCGGGAAACAGTCCCCCACGCGGAGCTCACCGACGCGCCAGAAGCCTCCGCCGGAACCACGGCACTGGCGCCCGAGGCGGCCCGCAGGCCCTACAAGGATTGGGCGTTCGATGAAAAACTCGCGAGTCATCGCGAATGGGTGGAATCGCACGGCCAGAGCGGTCAACGGGCCGATCTTTCAGGGGCTGAGCTGGAAGCCTCTGATCTGATCAGCGTGAACCTGCGTCTCGCCGACCTTCATGACGCAAATCTCCGGGCCTCGGACCTGCTGCTGGCGGACCTTCGCGACGCGTGCCTGGTGCGGGCTGACCTGGAGGAAGCGTGTCTGGTGGGTGCGAACCTGGAGGGCGCAAATCTGGAGGGCGCATCGCTGGAAACCTCCATGGGACTGGTGCCGCGCCAGTTCGCCGGAGCGAATCTGCGCGACGCGCTGCTACCGCCCCAGCTGATGGAATTCGAAGTGGTTGGGGCATTCCAGAGCGCCTCGCAAAATGCGTTTCGCTATTTTGCGGCCATGACCGTGGCGAGCGTGGTGTCGTGGTTGGTGATCTGGAAAACGCGCGACACGCAGTTCCTGACCGATTCTGCCGTATTTCCGTTTCTGCACTCGCACGCGGCTGCGGCCGCGCTGCCGACGGCGGAGTCCTATCTGATCGTACCGGTGGCTCTGTTCATCCTCTACCTGCTGTTTCATTTTCATCTTCAGCGATTGTGGGATTCGGTGATGGAGCTGCCTGCAATCTTCCCTGACGGACATTCACTCGGCGATCGTGGCCCGGGGATGATCTCCGGATTGCTGCGCACCCATTTCCGATGGATGAATCCCGATCCGTCGTCCACGCGGCTGGTGGAAAAGGGAGTGTCGTTGCTTGCGGCGTACTGGATTGTGCCGGCCACGCTCCTGCTTTTCTGGGCCCGCGACCTGACCCGGCAGGAAATCCACGGCACGATCCTGCAGGCGCTGCTGGCGGTGATTGCAACCGGAATTGCGGCATACGCCTCAACCAAAGTCGGACGGCCCCAGGAACGGTGGTCTCTTGAGAAAAAATGGATGCACCGGCTGGTCGCAAAGATCCAGGCGATCAATCCCATATCGGTCGCAACTGCCCTTGGCGTCGCGCTTTTGCTGCTCTCGGCCGGCACGATTGCAGGCGTGCCCCACGACCGCACCCGGGCACCGCAGTACGGGCCGGCGAACGTTCGAAGGTGGGCCGCGAACTTCTTCTCGTGGCTGGCGTTTGATCCGTACGCCGATCTGACCGAAGCCTCGATTTCACACCGGCCGGCGAACTGGAATGGCGCCGACGATCAGGTCGCTTACGTCGATGGCCTTCGTTCGAATAACGCGAAATTCCGTTACGCGCAGGCTTACGGAGCGTTTCTCGCGAATTCGCATCTCTGGCGCGCGGATTTTCAGGGGGCGTTCCTGTCCGAGGCGGACCTCCGCGGGACGGACCTGGGCCAGAGCAACCTGCGCTTTGCGGTCATGGACCACGCGCAGATGAATCACACCAATCTTGACCGGTCTAATCTGGACGGGGCGGACCTTCGCCGCGCGGACCTGCGTTACGCAAACCTGTCGTATTGCTCGCTTGCGGATGCAAACCTCGAGGATGCGCAGATGGAGGGCGCCAGCGTCTATACGGCGCGTCTGCCGGGAGCAACGATGACCCGCGCGAATCTGGAGAAGGCAGACTTTCGCGAATCCTACCTGGCCGGGGCACATATGGACCATGCCGACCTGCGGAACGCCTATCTCTGGTCGGCGAAGCTGCCGGGGGCGGACCTTGGCGGTGCTCAACTGGAAAGCGCGATTCTAATTGACGCCGACCTGCGAGGAGCGAATCTCGGTGGAGCGCAGATGACGGGTACAGTGCTGAGCGGCGCAGATCTCAGTGGGACTAGCCTGGAGGGTGCGAACCTGCAGGGCGTCCTCGGATTGAGCGCAACCCAGGTGTGCTCGGCGAAATCCCGGCGCGGCGTCGTGCTTGATCCGGATATGGAAACGCAGGTCGAGGCACAATGCGGGAAGTGAGTCTCAGGACCGTGGACGCGGGTGCGGAGTCAGGCGCTGGACCAGGGACTCGCGGCCTTCAGGCGGTCGTTCACGTTGTTGATGTTCTTCACGCCTTGATCCGCTAGCCAATCCTCGAGCGCCTTCACGCCTTGTTTGGCGTACACAGGAATCGCATCCTTCCAGGTCGCGCGTCCGCAGAGAACACCGGAAAACTTGACGCCCGATTCAGCGGCGAGCTCCAGAGTCTCGCTGAAAACGTCGTTGCTGACGCCGGCGGAAAGATAGATGAATGGCAGCTTGGCCGAGGCAGCGGCGGTGAGGAAATGCTGCTTGGCCTGGTCGCGGGTGTAGGCCGATTCACCCTTGCACGCCTTTGCACCGGCGACGAAGGCCATGTTTACAGGGACTTCGACCTTGAGGATGTCCACCCCGTACTGAGGCTTTGAATATTCCGCCATGCTGCGCGCCACGATGTCGGGCTTCTTGCGCGCGTAGGCGATGCCCTTCTCATCCGCGCCTTCCTCATAACCGACCAGTTCCAGGAAAAACGGCACGTCCGCGGCGGTGCACTCAGCGCCAATGCGTTCAACCCAGGCGTGCTTGATCTCGTTCACCGACGGCGGATCAAACGGCGTGTAATAGAGGAGAATCTTGATGCAGTCGGCGCCGGCGGCTACCAGTCGGCGGACCGACCAGATGTCCAGCAGGTCGGGAAGCCGGCCCGGACGCGTGTTGTCGTACCCGCTGTTCTCGTAGGCCAGCAGCAGCCCGGCGTTCTTGGCTCGCGCAAGAGCCGCCGGGA
The DNA here is from genome assembly GCA_036514055.1 of Candidatus Acidiferrales bacterium. GTDB lineage: Bacteria > Acidobacteriota > Terriglobia > Acidiferrales > UBA7541 > Palsa-295. The sequence goes on along the minus strand of DATBXX010000056.1, from coordinate 36,575 downwards.
GTCCGTATTCAGGATCAAGCAGGATAGCGCTTGCGTGTGGCGTGAGGATCCTCACAACCGCGGTCTTGAACTCTTCAAGCATTTGCGCCGTGACGGCGCCTTTGTCGATGCCCTTATCCTTGGCGATTGCGCTCTTAAGCGAGCCGCGCTGATCCATTGCCGCTGCGGCAATCACGTCGCGCGAGTTGGATACGGCCTTCAGGCCCTTCAGTTTTCCCGGCGTGCGTTTCATCGTGTGCAGCCCTCCTGGGTGAATTCGCCTAATGGAGAAACGGCATTTTAACACGCGAACTAGGCCAAGTTTAGAGTTAAGAGTTGGTGGTGGCAGCGAAACTCCCGGGCGCGGCGACCACCGGGGCCCTACAAAACGAACAACCGCAACGCGAGTGGCATACAGAGAAAACAGGGCTATAGAGCGAGGACGTGGTGCTGGTTGGCACAGGAATGGCTGTCGGGTGAATCGGGAATCGACGACAGGGCGGCGAGATCGTCAAGCAAGCCAGGGCCGATCGAGGCGAGCAGCGGCAGACCACACAGCGTGCGTTCCTGTAAGCCGCCGTCCGGGTAGAGTGAGTCAAGCAGGATGCGCTCGTGGCGGTCTAGAATTCCGGACCGAAAATTCTCGGCGCGCGCGACCTTTCCTTTCAGCTGCTCGATCTGATGGAGCATCTTGCGCTCAGAGGCGTGCAGGGCCTCAAGGAGCGTGGAATCAAGCAGGCCGAGCGGTTCCTCGTAAGCCTTGAGCGTCGCGCGGATGGTTTGTTCACTTTCGTCGAAACGGCTGGAGAGCGCAGCCGGAAGAGATTTCTGTTCCATCTTCGCGCGAAGGTGCTGCGGCCCGGCGAAAAGATCGCGTATCTCAAGACCGTATTGGGCGAGAAAGCGTGCGATCGGCGGCTCGATAATGGTGAAGCTCGCACGCGGGACAATCGCGCTCATGCGGCCGAGGATTTTGCGATACAGCACTTGCGACTGAGCCAGGTAGGCGACTTCGGCAGGACCTCCGAAGTACGCCGCGGTAGGAAGCAGCGTGTCCTGCACCACCGGACGCAACAGAGCACTCGGAGTGAAGGACTCCGGCGAGGTGCCAAGCGCGGCGTCCAGTTGCGCGCGCGTGAACTCGGCTTCCCCGGCAAAGAATTTTCCGCTGCGGTTGCGAAGCGGTTCGCGCCGGCCGGCAACTTTGTAAAACAACAGCGTGGATTCGTGGGTGACCTTCACCTGGTCGTGAAAACCGGCGGCTTCCAGTTCCTTCGAACGAACAAGCAGCGCTTCCCGGAGCGCTTCCGCCTCGCCCAGCGCACGAAGGTATACAGGCGCGGCGAGGCGATGAAAGCGGGCGTCGAGCGGATCGATGAAGATGATTCCCCGCCCGGCGAAAAGCCGAGCCAGAAGCTTGCCGAACGCCGAGCCGTATGTCTCACCCGGCCGGTAGGATTCACGCAGCGCGCCCGCAACTTCGGCGGCGTAGGCGCCTTCCAGTGTCCCTGCGGCCGTTGCGACCAGAGACTCGATCTCGTCCCCTAGGGCAACCTCGCCCACGTGGCGGCCTGTGTCTTCCGCTTTTGCGGGAAGCTCGTAGCGGGCCAGGCCGTTGCGCGTGTTCCAGAACGTATGATTGACCTCGGCGAGATCGTGATCCTCGGTTGCGAGCCAGAAAATCGGGACGGCGTCGATACCGCGGCCGGTGGTTTGCTCAGCGCACCGGATAGTCGAGAGCGCCTTGTAAAGGCTGAACACCGGGCCGGAAAAAAGCCCGACCTGCTGGCCGGTCACAATTGCGACGGCGCCGGAAGCGAGCCGGTCAAGATTCTTCGATGTCGCGGAATCGAGCTTGTTCCCCGGAGCAAAGCGGCAGTTCTGCTCACGCAGAATTTCGACGACGCTGCGGCGCAGCACCGCATCAGCGGGAACTTCGCGCGCGGCGGCTTCAATGCCGCCTGAGGTCGGCGGATGAGCGTAGTAGGACGAGACGCGAGAAAAATCCTCCAGAAATGTCGCAAAAAGCTTGGTGGTGTGAGGGATTTCGCGGAACGGAATACAGTGGGACTCCATCAAGCCAGTCATGATACACGCGCCCCCGGACACCGGCAACAGCCCTGGGCCGCACCACGAGTGAACCTGTGTTTGGATTTCGCCACTGCAGGGATTGGATGACGCCTGGACGGGAAGGATTCCCCGGAAAGTCACGGACCCACGGGCCTCGAGCGAGAACGCTTGCTCAGGTCACTGCCGTGGTCTTGCGGCGATGCAGATCCTGCAGTGCGGCAACGTCCGGGGCGTGGCCCGCCATGGCCCGGATGCCGCGAGCGGCGGCGCTGGCCGCCGACAGCGTGGTAATGCACGGCACGTTGTAGCGAACGGCCGCGCGGCGAATGGATTTCTCGTCGTAGAAAGATTCGCGGCCGAGTGGCGTGTTGATGACCAGATTCACTTTGCCGGTTTTGATCAGGTCGACGATATTCGGACGGCCTTCGTTCACCTTATACACCGAGTCAATTTCGATGCCCGCGCGGGTTAGTGCCGCGGCGGTGCCGCGCGTGGCGATGATTTTCAGTCCCACCGCAGCCAGATCCTTGGCAACAGCGGGGACCTGACGCTTGTCATGGTCATTCACACTGATAAAGACGACGCCGGAGAGCGGCAGGCGCTGGCCGGCAGCGAGTTGCGCCTTGGCGAAGGCCAGCCCAAAGGTCGAGGAGATGCCCATCACCTCGCCGGTTGAGCGCATTTCCGGCCCCAGGATTGTATCGACGCCGCGGAACTTATTGAATGGAAAAACGGGCGACTTCACGGCGTAGAAATCGTGAACGGCGAGTTCCTTCACGCCGTTCATGTCCACGACCGGAAGATTCAGATCCTTAATCATGCGGCCGGTCATCAGCCGCGCGGCAACTTTCGCCAGCGGCACCCCGGTGGCTTTGCTGACGTATGGAATCGTCCGTGAAGCGCGCGGATTTACTTCCAGGACGTACACCGTATCGTGCTGGATCGCGTACTGCACGTTCATCAGGCCTACGACGTGAAGCGCGCGAGCGAGCCTCACGGTATAGTCGCGAATGTGCGCCAGCACCTCGGGCTTGAGCGTGACCGACGGCAAAACGCAGGAGGAGTCGCCGGAATGGATACCGGCTTCCTCGATGTGCTCCATGATGCCGCCGATCACGACATCTTCGCCGTCGGCAAGAGCGTCCACGTCGACCTCGATTGCGTCTTCCAGAAACTGATCGATCAGAATGGGGCGCTTGGGATCGGAAACCGCGCCGATCTGCGCGGCCTGCGTCACATAGTCCTCAACCGTCTTCAGATCCCAGGCGATCACCATGGCGCGCCCCCCGAGAACGTAACTGGGGCGGACCAGAACGGGCAGGCCAATCTCCGCAGCGGTTGCGACGGCTTCCTGCGGCGCAAGCGCCGTGCCGCCGCGCGGCTGCGGGATATTCAGGCTCGCCAGCAACTCACCGAATCGCCGGCGGTCTTCTGCAAGGTCGATCGATTCCGGATCCGTGCCGATGATCTTTGCGTGGTTGCGCTTCAGTTCGAGAGCCAGGTTCAGGGGAGTTTGTCCGCCGAACTGCACGATGACGCCCTGCGGATTTTCGCGCTCCAGCACCGCCAGCACGTCTTCCAGGGTGAGTGGTTCGAAATAGAGCCGGTCGGAGGTGTCGTAATCGGTCGAGACGGTTTCCGGATTGCAATTGATCATGACGGTCTCAAAACCGTCTTCCTTGAGCGCCAGGGCTGCGTGGCAGCAACAATAATCGAATTCAATTCCCTGCCCGATACGACTGGGGCCGCTGCCGAGGATGACAACCTTGGGGCGTTCGACGGCGCCGGATTCGTCTTCCTCCTCATAGGTCGAATACAGATAGGGCGTGAAGGACTCAAATTCCGCAGCGCACGTATCCACGCGCTTAAATACCGGCAGGACGCCGAGTTCGTGGCGTCGGGCGCGAACGGAGGCGGACTTAACGTTCCACAATTTGGCCAGCTCTTCGTCGCTGGCACCGGACCGTTTGGATTCCAGCAGCAGCTCGCGCGAAATGCCGCGGAGCGAACTTGCGGCCACGCGGCGGTCCAGTGCGACCATGTCCTCCATCTGGCGGATGAACCAGGGATCGATCTTGGTGAGCGAACAGACCTCGTCGCGCGACATCCCGCGCTCAAGCGCCTCAAACAGCCAGTGGATGCGGTCCGGACCCGGGACATGGAGCTTTTCGCGCAACAGCGGGGTGGTAACTTCGGCCGGAGCACGCCAGGCCGTGCTGGGTTCAAGCGACCGGATGGCCTTGCACAACGATTCCTGAAAGGTGCGCCCGATGGCCATCACTTCACCGACGGATTTCATCTGGGTGGTGAGCGTGGCCTCGCTGCCGGGAAACTTCTCGAACTGAAACTTGGGAATCTTCGCAACGACATAATCGATGCTGGGCTCAAAGCAGGAAGGGGTCTTGCGGGTGATGTCGTTGGGAATCTCGTCCAGCGTCATGCCAACGGCGAGCTTGGCGGCGATCTTCGCGATCGGAAAACCGGTAGCCTTGCTGGCAAGCGCCGAGCTGCGCGAAACGCGCGGATTCATCTCGATCACAACCATGCGGCCGGTCTCGGGATCGATGCCGAACTGAATGTTCGATCCTCCGGTTTCCACCCCGACCTCGCGAATGATCGCAGCCGAGGCGTCGCGCATGCGCTGGTACTCCTTGTCGGTGAGTGTCTGCGCGGGAGCGACGGTGATCGAATCGCCGGTGTGAATGCCCATGGGGTCCACATTCTCGATCGAGCAGATGACCACGAAGTTGTCTCGATGGTCGCGCATAACTTCGAGCTCGAACTCTTTCCAGCCGATCACCGATTCCTCGATCAGCGCCTGGCGGACCGGGCTCGCATCGAGCGCGCGGGCGATCGAGTCGGCGAATTCCTCGCGGTTGTAGGCGATGGACCCGCCGGTGCCTCCCAGCGTGAAAGACGGACGGATCACCACGGGATAGCCCAGTTCGTCGGCGAGCTTGATCGCCTCAGGAATCTCGTTTACGACGGCGGACGCCGGAACCTCCAGGCCAATTCTTCGGCAGGCGTCTTTGAACAGCAGGCGGTCCTCGGCGATCTTGATCGCGCGAAGCGAAGCGCCGATGAGTTTGACGCCATACTTTTCCAGGATGCCGGCTTCGGCGAGTTCGACGGCGAGGTTGAGCCCGGTCTGCCCGCCCACGGTCGGGAGCAGCGCATCGGGCCGCTCCACGGCAATAATGGCCTCCAGATATTCCTTTGCGAGCGGCTCGATGTAGGTGCGGTCGGCGATTTCTGGATCGGTCATGATGGTCGCCGGATTGGAATTGACCAGGACGACCTCGTAGCCCTCCGAGCGCAGTGCCTTGCAGGCTTGCGTGCCGGAATAGTCGAATTCGCACGCCTGGCCGATCACGATCGGGCCGGAGCCGATGATCAGAATCTTCTTGATGTCGGTGCGTTTCGGCATGGGCTATCGGGGGGACCTCATCGCGCCCCGTCCTTCATCAGCGCGATGAAATCATCGAACAGGTACCGTGCATCGTGTGGGCCGGGCGACGCCTCGGGATGGTATTGGACGCTGAAAAGCGGAAGCGAGCGGTGACGCATGCCCTCGTTGGTGTGATCGTTCAGGTTCACGTGAGTGACCTCTACGTCGCTGGACGGGAGAGAGTCCGGATCCACGCAGAAACCGTGGTTCTGCGCGGTGATCTCGACTTTCTCGGTGAGCAGATTCTTCACCGGATGGTTCGAGCCATGGTGGCCGAATTTGAGTTTGAACGTCTTGCCACCGAGGGCCAGACCGCAGAGCTGATGGCCGAGGCAGATTCCGAAAATCGGGACGCGCCCGAGAAGCTTCCTGATATTTGCGACGGCGTAGATGATCGGCTCGGGGTCGCCTGGGCCGTTTGAGAGAAAAACTCCGTGCGGTTTGAGCGCGAGAATATCCTCGGCGGAAGTTTTCGCCGGGACGACAGTAACGTCGCACCCGTAATCCACTAGAAGGCGAAGGATATTCTGCTTGATGCCGAAATCGTAGGCGATCACGCGATACCGGGCGGCAGCTTCTGAGGCCGCTTTTGCTTTCAAGGCGGCTCCCGCCGGAATTGGACTCCGGGCTTCCGGGACTCCCTTTGTTTGAGACGTTCGGCCGGTGGGATCGGAGGCGCCGTGGGCGACCGGGGAGGTCAGCTCGATTGAGCCCTTGGTCCATTCGTATTTTTTTGCAGTGGTGACGCGGCCGGCAAGTTCCAGGCCCGCCATCGTGGGAAGCGCGCGAGCCTCGGCAATCAGCTGATCGGCCGGGGTATCGTCTGTTGAAAGAATGCCGCGCAGGGCCCCGACCTCCCGCAGATGGCGCACCAGTGCGCGCGTGTCGATGTCTTGAACGACCGGAACGTTGTGGCGTTCAAGATAGGCCTGCGCAGTTTCACTCGAACGCCAGTTGGAGGCGAGCATGGAAAACTCGCGGACGATCAGACCTTCGATGTAGGGCTTCGGCGATTCCTCATCCTCGAGGTTGGTACCCACGTTGCCGATGTGCGGATAGGTGAGGCACACGATCTGCCCGGAGTAGCTGGGATCGGTAAATACTTCCTGGTAGCCGGTGAGGCTGGTATTAAAAACGACTTCGCCGCCACGGCGACTACGAGCTCCCGCCGCGCGACCGTTAAATACTCTTCCGTCCTCGAGCGCAAGAATCGCGCGTCCTGCCGGGGACTCGTTCAGTGTGTCCTCCAGAAGATGTCATCTCGATGCCGCGCTCACAGTTGAAGACGAAGTGAGCGACCCGAAGTGGTCTACCGGCCAGTACGCGAACACCGCCTTGCCGTAGATGTAAGGCCGCGGGACCGACCCAAAAACGCGCGAGTCGTTTGAGCTATCGCGGTGGTCGCCCATCACAAAGTACTCGCCGGGCGGAATGCGCCGAGCCGGGTAGTTCGATCCATCCAGATAGCTCGACGGTACGTACTGGTCCGGCAGTTCCCGGCCGTTTACGTACACGTTACCGGCACGAATCTCAATCGTTTCGCCCGGCAAAGCCACGACCCGCTTGATGAACGACTTCGAGCGGTCCAGAGGATACCAGAACACAACCACGTCTCCACGTTCGATCGGCTCAAAGCGGTAGATAAACTTGTTGATGAAGATGCGCTCCTGATCCGACAGGAGAGGATTCATGCTGGTACCTTCCACCTTTACCGGCTGATAGAGAAAAATCATGATGACGATTGCCAGACCCAGAGCCACGGCAAGGTCACGGGTCCAGCTGCGCAACTCGCGCCGCAATGGAGGAAGTGGGGCTTTTTCAGGCGAAGCCGGCGAGCCGAGTTGAGCGTCTTCCTGCATGCTGTCGGAACTCATTTATACCATGCCGCCAAAGCTGAGGCAAAGGAGGCGAACAAAACGTTGTGCGCCGGTTTCTGACTGCGGAATCTGGCTGGAGTTGGCCACCCTCATTGGATGCCTCGGGTCGCCATATCGCAGCCCGCCCCCTTGCTATCCGGGAGAGACTCGGGTCCAAAAATCGGTGAATTCAATGGTGTCGAAGAATGCCACCACGTCGACGATCTGGCCGCCAGTCATGTGCAGGTACCAGGAATAGGTGTTCTCGTAGGGTCTTCCGTCCCGAGCCGTTCCCCTGCCATCGAAAAGAACCACCACCATGTCGCCGTCTGCGTAAATCCCTCGCACCGTAGGCACGAGCCTGCTCGACAACCGGGCGTTGAAAGGTTTGATCACCACTTCGAGGAACTCCTGCCTGCTTTGATAGGTTCTCGACACCGGACAATTCCCTATAATTGTCCACTTGGCATCGGGCGCGAGAAATTCGAACACGCTTCCGGTGCCGTCCCGCCACTTCTCAAAGCCTGCTTGTACGAGCTCCTTGTTCTGCGCTTCAACACTTTTGCGCCCTTCAGCCGTTGCACCCGGCATGGGTGTTCCTCCTGTTTCCTGCCCGTTTCGCAGGCAACCAAACCTTCTTACTCTCCTATGGCCGATTCTCAAAACGGAATTCCGGCCCGAGGGGCAGCTTTAACTGGCGAGAGCGAACCGAATCACGGCCATCGAGGCAAGAACAGCGGTCTCAGTGCGCAAAATGCTTTCGCCCAGCGACGCCTCAAGGAAGCCCGCGGCGCGGGCCGCGGCAATTTCCTGGTCCGTCCAACCGCCCTCGGGTCCGATCGCCAGTGCGACCGTTACGGCGTCGCCGGAGGAAGCGATTGGTGAGAGGTTTGCGAGAATCTCGCGCAGAGCGGGCGCCTCGGATCTCTCCGAAAGCAGGATCTTGGCACCAGCCGAACACTGGAGGAAAGCCTTTTCTGGCGCGATGGGCAAGTCCAACGTCGGCGGGCGCAGGCGGCGGGATTGCTGCGCGGATTCGAGCGCGATTTTCTCCCAGCGCGCCAGGCGCTTCCCGGCTGCGGCAACCAAGGGTTTGTCTGTGCGCCCGGCTGCGAGCGGAGTGATCCGGCTCGCGCCAAGTTCGGTCGATTTCTCGATGCACCATTCGAAGCGATCGAATTTCACGAGCGCAAGCAGCAGCTCGATCTTGAGCGCGGGCTCGTGCGCCGGGACCGGTTCAACCAGAGCGAATTCGATGCGATTGTCACCCCGCTTGGCAAGCGACACGCGCTCGATCCTCGCAAGCCACACGTTTTGGCCGTCGCTCAGTTCAAATAGCTGACCTGGCTCGGCGCGAAGGACCCGGCCGAGATGTTCGGCAGCGTCACCGCGAAGCACGGCGGAACTGGATTCAAAACGGTCGACAAAGAAGCGGCGGCGCATGCCAACGATTGTAGCGCGAGGAGGAAAAACGTAGTCCTGCGATCTTGCAGGCGATCGCTCGTTGCTCAGTCTCTATCCAAAAATGTCTTTTACCTTATCGAAGAAGCTCGAGGACCGGTCGGCGGGCTTGTTTTCGACTCTCAGAGTTTGGCCAAGTTGTTCCAGCGTGCGGCGCTGATCGCGGGAGAGCTTCGCAGGGACGACCACGCGTATGTTGATGTAAAGGTCGCCGCGGCCGCCATGGGGATTCGCAAGGCCCTTTCCCTTTTGGCGGAAAATCTGTCCGGACTGCGTGCTTTCGGGAATCTCGAGTTCGGATTCGCCCTGCAGCGTGGGAATCTTGATCTTCGCGCCGAGTGCGGCTTGGGGAAAGCTGACTGGGATCGTGCAATAGAGGTCTGCGCCGCGACGCTCGAAGAACGGGTGCTCCTTCACTTCGAGGAAAATATACAGATCGCCTGCGGGACCGCCGTTGGTTCCGGGCTCGCCCTGGCCGGACATGCGCAGGCGAGTGCCGGAATCGACTCCGGCGGGCACGCCAACTTCCAGCGTGCGTTCGCGTTCGATCCGCGCCTGGCCGCGGCAGGTCTCGCAAGCCTCGCGGATCACTTGTCCCGCACCCTGGCACGCAGGGCACGTGCGCGTGATTGAGAAGAATCCCTGCTGGTAGGCCATCTGTCCGCGGCCTCCGCAGGTCTTGCACGCGGCCATGCCGCTGCCGGGTTTTGCGCCAGTTCCCTTGCAGGATTCGCAGTTCTCGCGGCGGACGAGGCGAATCTTGGTGTTCACACCGGTTGCAGCGTCCTCAAAACTGAGCGACATGTCGTAACGCAGATCGGCGCCCCGCTGGCCTCGGGCGGCGCCGCGTCCTCGCCGGCCGCTTCCGCCGAACGCCTGATCGAAGCCGAACAGATCGCCCAGGATGTCGTGAAATTCCTCAAAAATCACAGAATTGAAGCCTCCGCCCTCAAACCCCCGGCCGCCCAGTCCTGCATGTCCGAAGCGGTCGTAGACCGGGCGCTTCTGGGGATCGGACAGAACGGTGTAGGCTTCTGATGCCATCCGGAAATTGATCTCGGCTTCTTCTTTGTTTTCCGGATTGCGATCCGGATGCCATTTGAGCGCGGCCTTGCGATAGGCCGATTTGATCTGGTCGGCCGAAGCGTCGCGCTCGACGCCGAGAATCACGTAATAGTCAGACTGGGTATCAGACGCCATGGTTCCCTTCGTAGAACAGCAGACTGCAAAGGTCCGGTTGCAAGCTCCAGGGACCGCTAAAAAACTGGCGGGGGGTTTGTCCCAGCCGGCGGGCTGCTACCGCGAAAACTTGCTTCCTCATGATTCTCCGCAGGCTGCGAATGCAGCCGTTGTATTAACAGTCGACCGAGACTAATGCTCGCGCTTGGAGGCGTGTGCGGACTTTGGCTCCGGCGCGCTTGCGACGCGGACCATCGCGGGACGCAGCACGCGGTCATGAAACCGGTAACCGCTCTGCATTTCGCCCAGGACAGTCCCGTCGGAATGCTCCGACGTCTCCACGCTCTCGATAGCATGGTGAAGATGCGGATTAAACTCCTGGCCCACGGATTCGATGCGCGAAAGGCCCTGCTTTGCGAGCGCCTCCCAGAGCTGGCGCCGGATCAGTTCGAAGCCCTTGCGGTATTCGGCGGTGGCTGCATCGTTCTCGCCGGCCAGCGCTCGGTCAAACGCGTCGAGCACGGGAAGAATGTGTTCGACCAGCAGCTCGACGCCGCGGTGGCGGTCCTGTTGGCGTTCTTTCTCTACGCGCTTGCGGTAGTTCTCAAAATCCGCCTGACGGCGGACGAGCGTGTTCATCAGCTCCTGCTTGTCGGCCAGGAGCTTGGAGATCTCGTCGGGGACCGACTCAGCGGTTGTGTCTGCCGAGCGGTCTTCGACCGTGTCTTCGTCGCCTGAAATCGGCGTCGGCTCTCGATCCCTGTCTTTGTGGTCCTTCATATGGTTTTTGTGTTCGGTCACGGCTTGGTCGATTCCTCAGAATTCTCCGAGAAAAATTGTGCCATAAAGGCGACTGCGGTGATCACGCGTTCATAGTGCATGCGCATCGGAGCCAGAATTCCCAGCGCTCCGATCTGATCGTTATTGGAATAGGACGCAGAGACCAGCGCCAGATGCTTGCCGGCGCCCGACATCTTGTCCAGGCCGAGCTCGACATGAACCGGCTCAGGCGCCTCGATGCAGCCGCTCAACAGTTCGATGAGGCGGTCCTTCTCCTCGATCGCTTCCAGCAGTTCCCGCAACTGATCCTGATTTGTGAATTGCACGGCCGAGGCCATTTGCGCAGCGCCCTCGACGTAGATCCGCCGCTCGGTGCTTTCACCGAGCACGGCCGGATCGCACAGCATCAGCGCGTCGCCGGCAATGCGGCCATATTGCTCGCGATCACGCTCGACCTGAGCGCGAAGATCCACACGCATGGCTGCAAGCGTCCAGCCGACGTAGTGGCGGTTGAGATGGTTCGCGACTCGATCCAGATCTTCCTGGCTAAAGACACGGTCCGGATGAATCACCTTGTCGCGAGTGACGCCGCCGGTGGTTACAAGCACGACCAGCACGCGGTGATCCGGCACGAGCAAGAACCGCACGTGCTCGACGACGCTGCTTGCCAGAGGCGGCGAAATGAAAATACCCAGGCCTCGCGAAACCGCCGCAAGGACGTGGCTTGCGCGCTCCATCACTGCTTCGGGGGTCTGCGCCGCTGCCAGTTCACGGCGAATCCACTGGCGATCTTCCGGGCTCGCCGTTGCCTGCGCTGTGACTTGCTCGACGAAGAAACGGTACGCCGCAGCGGTAGGAACGCGGCCAGCCGAGGTGTGCGGCTGGTAGAGATAGCCCTCGCCTTCCAGATCGGCCATCACGTTGCGAACCGTCGCCGAGCTAAGCGGCTCGACGTGCCGGTGCGCAACGCTGCGCGAAGAAACCGGCTCGCCGGTCTCGATATAGACCCGCACTACGTCGGTCAGGATCTGTTGGTGCCGCTTCTGTTGCAGGACTGTAGGGCTCATGGATCCCTGTACATCGTTCCCTGAATAAAATTCTAATCGGAGCCGAGAGCGGCGTCAACTTCGCTTGGAGCGGATACACGCAGGGAAGGAACACTCTCGCAGGAACTTCCGGGCCCAAAAACGGCACCGGGCACAATCCCTGCGGATTGTGCCCGATTCAGATCGAATGAGATGGTTCAGAAACTATTCAGGGATCGCGGTCGCTTCTGGCATCTGCAGCTTGGCCTTCGCCAGGGCACGAACGATATTCGTTTCCACCGTCTGTTCGGTTGTGTTGCGCACCGTTGCCAGCTCGCTCACGAGAAGATACTTCGCGCGTTCGAGCATCTTTTTTTCGCGGAAGGAGAGCGGCTTTGTCCTGCTGAGGGCAACCAGCCCCTTCAACACGGCGGCAACTTCCATCAACGAACCTGTGCGCATGCGATCCGAATTTTCTTTGAAGCGGTGTTTCCAATCGTGATGCGATGCTGAGCGGCCTTTTTCGAGGTAGGAAAGAACTGCGCCGGCTTGGGTTGAGCGGATAATGGGTCGCAACCCCACGCTTTCGATGTTCGCCTGCGGCACCATCACCTTCAGGCCACTCGAAAGAATCCGCAACATGTAAAAGCGTTCTGATCGGCCGTTCACATAACCAAAACTAATCTGTTCGATAAGCCCCACACCATGGTTCGGATACACGACCTTTTCGCCTAGCTTAAAGTCCATGAGTCTGAGTTCCTCCCCCCGAACTGCGTCTTCAAATCTTAGGCTTATGCGAACGACGGCGTCAAGCGAATCCCATTAAATCGTACAGAATGAAAGTTGGAGAAATAGTGTGTTTTCGGGCCAGTTTGGCAGGGCGATTGCCCTATAATCGGGCACGTGCTGACGTTAGCCCTTGACACCTCTTCGCCTGCCGGAAGCCTTGCGGTGCTGCGCGACGAGCGAGTGATCGGAACTATTTCAACCTGGACCGACGAGATCTACTCTTCGCGTATGTTTCGCCACCTGGAATTTCTCCTGAAGGATCTTCATCTGGACCTCGGCGAGTTTGATCTTTTTGCCGTGGCGGCGGGCCCGGGGTCGTTCACGGGACTGCGGGTAGGACTTGCAGCCGTAAAAGGCTGGGCCGAGGTTTACGTAAAGCCAATCGCTGCAGTAAGCGGCCTAGAAGCGGTTGCGGCGCAGTCCACGTCGCACTCGCCGATCGTAGTACCAGTCCTTGACGCACACCGTGGACAGGTCTACTTCGGAATGTACCGACGAACCACTGGGAACGGCGAGAACCGATTAGCACTCGAGGGCGAAGAGCGCGTGATGACGCCGGATGAATCCATCGAATCGCTTCATGCGCGAGGCGAGATTCAAGGTTGCGTGATTGTCACGCCAATTCCCGCGCTGATTTCAGGCGCCGTGTCTCGTAATGAGACGGCTCACAGCCAGGCTCGACCGATTCCCGTCGAGCAGGTATCGGCCGTGCTGGCACCGCACGTCGGCCGACTCGGTTATCTGCAGGCGCAGCGCGGCGAGGTCGTCGATTCGCTGACTCTTGACGCCAACTACGTCCGGCGCACCGACGCCGAACTCCACTGGAAGGCGCCGAAACAATCTTGAGCACCCGCCCGTTCCAGATGCGCGATCTGCCCTTCATCATTGCAATCCAATCGGCGTGTCCGGAAATCGCACAGTGGACCATTCGGGATTACGCGCGCGTGGTCGAAGGCGACATGACTGGCTGGGTCGACCAACAGAAGGACGAAGTTGCCGGATTCGTCGTCGCGCGCCGAGTCTCAAGCGAGCTTGAAATCCTGAACTTTGCGGTGCGGCCGGACTGGCGAAACCGCGGGATCGGCCGATCGCTGCTTGCGCAAGCGCTCAGCTGGGGCGCTACATTCCAGGGCGAAAAGGCATTTCTCGAGGTTCGCGCCTCCAACCTCGCGGCACTTCGATTTTACGAACACAATGGGTTTGAGGTCACCGGCCGCCGGCCGCGCTACTACTCGGCTCCAATTGAGGACGCGCTGGTACTTGCTGCGCCGCTTGTGTTGTCGTGAACAAGCCGAACGCCAACCTCGCAAGCATTGCTGCTAGGATAGTCGCGTGAAAACGCTTGATGTTGTCATCATCGGGGGCGGCGTCATCGGTGTGTCCATCGCGTTTGAGCTTGCGACAGCGAAGCTTCGCGTGGCCGTGCTCGATTGCCAGCAGCCTGGCCGGGAAGCATCCTGGGCAGCGGCGGGCATGCTATCACCGGCGCCGGATTCCTCGCGGGATCTGCCCCTGGTGCCACTGGGACGAGCGAGCCTGAAGCTGTATCCGGAGTTTGTCGCTTCGCTTGAGGAAGCATCGGGCGAATCGGCGGGACACAGCAGACAGGGAGCGCTTGAAATTTTTCCGGCGCCGCGCGGCGACGCGGCTCGCGACCGCCGAATCGCCCAATGCCGACAACTGGGATTGGCCGCCGAACCTGTCGCGATAGAAGCGGCGCGCGAGCGTGAACCGTCGATCGGTCCGGGGGCGTGGGCCGCGGCCTGGTTTCCTGAAGAGGCGACCGTCGAGCCGAGGTCGCTCATGAGCGCTGCGCTTAGGGCGGCGCAGCGCAGAGGCGTGGAATTTCGTTCCGATTGCCGGGTCACCGGACTGGTTCGCGAAGGCCATCGGTGCACCGGAGCGATCGCGGGCGGCGAGGTAATTTCCGCCGGCGATGTCGTCGTCGCGGCCGGATGCTTTTCGGGCGAGATTGCGCCCGGCGAACAGTGGTTCGCACCCTATGTGCCTACGCGGCCGGTCCGAGGGCAGATGATGGCGCTGCGTCCTGAAGGCGCGGGCTTGCAGCGCGTCCTGCGATCGCAAACGGGCTACCTGGTGCCGCGCCGGGACGGGCGGATCGTCGCCGGCAGCACTTCAGAGCAGGTCGGATTTGAGCGTCGTGTGACCCCGGCAGGATTGCGCAAAATATTCGATGCTGCGCTCGAGCTGTGTCCAGGGCTTGCCGGCGCCGAAGTGCTTGAAACCTGGTCCGGATTGCGGCCCGGCACCCCGGACGATCTTCCCATCCTCGGACCGACCGACATTGAAGGCCTGCTCATCGCGACCGGACACTACCGAAACGGAATACTGCTTGCGCCGGTAACGGCACGACTCGTTCGGGAATGGATTACCGGTGGGTACGGCGAACTCGACACAGCGGCCTATTCACCGCTGCGTTTCACAAATCACAAGCCGAAAACTCAGAGCGCGCACTAACATCCCGGTCGAAATTCATGCCTGAAAGGCATCTGCCGAGCGGTCATGGCGCGGTGTGGGGGCCGACGACCCGACTGGTTCCTTAGAAAGGGATTTTCGCTCGCGCTGGCTCGCGGTTTGGTGGACCCGGAAGGCTAGAGGCTTCCCCGGGGCTCGTGAACTGAACCTTATCCGCTTCGAGAAAGATCGATCGGTCAATCACCACTTCAATCGTCGAGCCGCGCGGCAGTTCGGCCTCGGGACCGCGGGACAGCAGCACGGCGCCAAGCCCGGCAGCAGCTCCAATGCCTGCGCCGATTCCGGCGCCTCGTGCGCTGCCTGCGATCGCTCCGATGCCCGCGCCCGCCGCGGTTGATTTGATCACCGTGCCGGCGTCAGAAGCCTTGTCGGTGTCGCCCACCACTTTTCCTTCGTTGTTCACCGTCTCGCTCCCGCCCGATCCGGCATTGCTGGGCACAGCGTTGAGGTCGACCATGTAGGAATTTGGCAGGATGATCGTGGTCAGTTTGATTCCCAGCTCTGCGCGTCCCTTGACGCGCCCCGCTCGCTTCGCTTCGGTGACCTCGCCGCTCATGTAGGAGCCCGCCGGAATTACGACGTGGCCGTCAATCATCACCGGAAAGAGCGTCTCGAAATAAACCGGGTCGCCGGGTCGCGCGCTGCGCGTGGAAACCGCATTGTGAAGCACGAGCGGGATGTGCGTGCCGCCAGGTACCTCGACCATCGCAGGCTTGGCCGTGACGCCCGCGGCCTTAGCCGCAACGGGCGCAGCCGACACAGCTGGTGTACCGGGAGACGCAGGGGCCGGCGTCGCAGCCGGCGCGGGGGAAGCCTGCGCGGCTGGCATCGGCCCCCCTTCCTGCGACCACGCTTGAGCGGCCGATCCCAGAACCAGTAAAGCAAGTGCCGCAGGGACGACGGACATCAAATGCCTGTTCATCGAATTTCCTCCCAACGGCTCGGGCCGGATTTGAACTAAGAGATGCGTTCGGTGTATCTCGAGATGCTTCGAGGGTAATCCCGCGGCGGTCCGCTTGGCCACTGCATTTTTTCAGGTCCTGCGGCGGGCCGGGCACAAACGTTACCGCAGTGTACGACTGAGCACGAGCATCCGAGCGTCGCCACAGGTGATTCCGGCCGCCGATATACTAGATCCAGGCGCCCGGGGCCGGATTACACGATGCGATTTCGTTTGCGGACATCTTTGCGCAACAAGACGCTGGTCATCGTCCTGACGGCGTTGGTTGGACTGGTGGGCGGCCTGTTTGTTGTCTCGCGTGCCGTGCTGTTGAGCGGATTCTCCCGCCTGGAAGCCGATTTCGCGACCGAAAACCTGGGCCGTGCCTCAAGCGCGCTGCTGAACGAAATCGACACCCTGCAACATACAACTGACCAGTTTGCAGACCAGGATCAGACCTACGCCTATCTGGGGGGGCCACACCCAGAGGGCGTTCGATCCGAATTTCCGGCACGGATCTTCGAGCAATTGCGCGTGAACTTCATTGTGGTCCTGGACCGTTCCGGACACAGGGTCTTCTCCAAAGGGTTCAACGTCGCGGGCATGAAAACCGCGGCCGTACCGGCGGATCTCGACGAGCACTTGCAGGCGGGGTCTCCCCTGCTGGGCAACGCCGGGGAGACCAGCGACGTTGCGGGAATTGTGATGCTCGCCTCCGGACCCGTATTGATCGATTCCAGTGCGATCCTGAACAGCAACTCCGACGGCCCCTCAGAAGGACGCCTGATTATGGGACGTTCCCTCGATGCCGATGAGACGGTACGCCTGGGAGAGATGACCCATCTGCCGCTCGATATTGAGCGCATCGATTCCGGCGACATGCGTGCGGATTTCCGCGTCGCGGCCAATGCAATCAGCCCCGAAAAGCTCAGCTTGGTCCTTCCCGACGCCCGCGGATCCCTTGCGGCATTCCAGGAACTCTACGACATCAACGGCCAGCCCGCCGCCATACTGCGAGTTTTGCTGCCGCGAAGGATCTACGAACAAGGCCAGGCCAGCCTGCTGCAGTTTCTTCTGCTCCTGCTAGCTGCCGGCATGGTGTTTGGCGCGATCACAATGTACATGCTCGAGCGATTCGTCATCTCGCGCGTTGGACACCTCAGCGACGACATCACTCAGATCGGCGCGAGCGGCGACCTTGGTAGAAGGCTGCATGTTTCCGGACACGACGAGCTCGCGAACCTGGGCGATACGATCAACGGCATGCTGGAAGACCTCGAGCGGGTGCAGTTTGAGCGGCACCAGGAACGGGCACGCCTGGCGGTGATGGTCGAAAAGATGCCCGCCGTGCTGTGGACGACCGACGCCGAGTTGAAGATCACCTCGGCCATGGGCGCTGGCCTTGACGCCCTGGGACTGCGCGCGCTTGAGCCGATCGGACTGCCGATCCTGGACTTTTTCTTCACCCAGGACAGCGAAGCACCCCCGGTCGTAGCGCACCGAAAGGCGCTCGAGGGGGAATCGGTCGCCTACGAGGTTACCTGGAAGGACCGGCGGTTTGAATCGCACGTGCAGCCATTCCGTGATGGCGAAGGCGCAATCCAGGGCGTCATTGGCGTCGCGCTCGACATCACCGAGCGCGAACGCCTCACCGATCAGTTGCGCCAATCGCAAAAAATGCAAGCCGTCGGCGAACTCGCCGGAGGCGTGGCGCACGACTTCAACAATTTGCTGATGGTCGTAAAGGGCCATTCGCAGCTGCTTCTGGACCGCATGCCGGAGTCCTCGCCCCTGCGGCTCAGCGTCGAGCAGGTGGAAAAGGCAGCCGACCGGGCTGCGGCGCTGACCCGGCAGCTGCTGGCGTTCAGCCGCAAACAGGTCTTGCAGCCGCGCGTGATGGATCTGAACGACACGGTCGCAGGCATGATCCGCATGTTCTCCCGCGTGATCGGCGAAAACATTCAGATGGCATTCGTGCCCGGCGGAAAACTGGGCCGCGTGAAAGCCGATCCGGGCCAGATCGAGCAGGTGCTTTTGAACCTGGTGGTCAACGCGCGCGATGCCATGCCCGGCGGCGGGCGATTGACGATTGAAACTTCCAACGTGGAACTTGACAGCGGCTACTCCGCCACGCATACGAGCTTCGAGCCCGGACTCTATGTCATGCTTACCGTCACCGACACCGGCTGCGGCATGGATGCACAGACGCAAGCGCGCATGTTCGAGCCGTTCTTTACGACCAAGGGGCCGGGTAAAGGGACAGGACTCGGCCTTGCGACCGTGTACGGCGTGGTGAAGCAGAGCGGCGGGTATATTTACGTTTACAGCGAAGTCGGTCGCGGAACCACGTTCAAGATTTACCTGCCGCAGGTCACCGCCAAGCTCGACGTTCTCTCGCCCGACACAGAGAAGCGGCGAAGCTCGAGAGGGACGGAAACGATTCTGTTCGTCGAAGACGAGCAAAGCGTCCGCGAACTGGTGCGCGACTTCCTGGTAGGTGCCGGATACTGCGTGCTGGAGGCCTCCGACGGAGTCCAGGGACTGAAAGTGGCCGCTGCGCACCCCGGTCCCATCCACATGCTGATCACCGACGTCGTCATGCCGCATCTGAGCGGACCGCAGCTTGCCGCCAAGCTATCGGCCCAGCGAGCCGGGTTGAAGACGCTGTTTATCTCGGGATACACCGACGATACGGTGTTTCGACACGGCGTGCTCGAGGGAGGCGTCGCATTCCTGCAGAAGCCGTTCAACCTCAAGGCGCTCGCACTGAAGATCCGGGAAGTGCTGAGCGGGGAACCTGCTGCGGTACCGCCCGTGGACCTGGTAAAAAGCTAGGATTGGATCATCCTGAAGCAAACCCGAAAGATTTCCCGGCGACGCGCTAGATCAGAAAAACACTCTGCCCGGTCAGATCGAAACGCTTGCGGCATTTCATGTTCCGGCAGGCGGCAAGATTATCCACACGGACCATATAGGAGCGCGCCTTGGCAAACTGCCGCTTGTCTTCTTCGTTTGCTCCGGGGGGACACTGCGCCTTTTTTGTCCGAACCATCCAGCGCACCGGAAACGTAGTGTCCTGGCGGCAATGCGGGCAGACCAAGGCTTGTTGCTTGGTCTCTTCCTTCTCATCGTAAAATCGCCGCTCGTCCATTGGCTCCTGCCCTGTTAAATCCTACCCGATTGAACGTGCTGTTGCACCTGGTCCAGCGTCACGAAGCGAATTCCGGCATCTTTCCACCGCGGAAGCCAGTGCTGGAGAGCCGCAACAGTATGACAGCGATCGGAATTCATCACCCGATGATCGCCGTCATGCAGCAGGACAATATCGCCTCCCTGAGCACGGCGCAAGCGCTCAATCACCCGCTCGGTCCGCTGCACCTTCCAATCGCGCGCCGACACCGACCACATGACCACGCCCGCGGCGCCGCGCCCGCGGACGATCCGGTCAAGCACGGGACTGCGGTAGCCAAACGGGGGACGCATCCAGCGGGGCTTTTGCGCCGTAGCCGATTCGATCGCTTCATCGCACCGGTCAAGCTCCTCGGCAATGCGCCGACGGGAGAGCAGAGTCAAACCAGGATGCGAATCGGTGTGATTTCCGACCGCGTGGCCCCGGTCCGAAATGTCTTTTGCAAGCGACGGCTCGCGGCGTACCCAGGCCCCGATCAGAAAAAATGTCGCCTGGACACGGTGGCGGTCCAGCAGATCAAGAAGCGAACGCGTTGCTTCGGGGTTTGGGCCGTCATCAAACGTGAGCGCCATTGCAAGCGGATCGCCGGTGCGCCGAATCGTCGGACCGAAAAGCTGCGCCGAGGGAGCAACCGAGCCCCACGCAAACGTTGCGCTCGCACCGATCGCTCCTGCCGCTGCGCACAGAGCCGGGAAAGCGTGAACCATGCCGGAAAGTTTGGCATTGCCACGCGCAAAACGCCACCCAATGGGATTGCCTTGTTTCATCTGATACGATCACCCGGGAAATTGCCTACACCATGGCTATGCCTGCCCCAGCGCCGACCGCATTTCCGTTATGGATTCGCCTGGGGGTTCTGGTCTGGCTCTTGATCTGGATTCCCGCGTACTGGCGGACGTGGGGTCCGGCGAATTTCGTGCACCTTTGCGACATCGCCGTGATTCTGACCTGCGTGGGCGTGTGGACAGGAAGCGCGCTGCTGGTTTCCAGCCAGGCCGTATCATCGCTCCTGGTCGATGTTGCCTGGGCAATTGATGCCGGCTCACGACTGGTTCGCGGCCGAGGCGTGCTGGGTGGCGCCGAGTACCTGTTTGACGCGCACTACCCTCTCTGGGTCCGGCTGCTGTCGCTGTTCCACCTCGCGCTGCCAGTCCTGTTGCTTTGGGCGATGGCCCGAAACGGCTACGATCGGCGCGGCTGGTCCCTGCAGTGCGCAATCGCGCTCCCTGCGTTCGTCGCCGCTCGGTTCACCCCTCCGGCCCTGAACATCAACTATGCATTTATCGATCCTTTCATCCATCGCTCCTGGGGACCGCCGCCGATTCACGTCGTGATCAGCTGGCTTTTCATGGTTTTCGTCGTATATCTCCCGACGCATCTGCTGCTCAAGAAACTGTTCCGCCCGACACCGAAGCAGCCAGCGTGAGCGCGATCCGGGGTAAGGAGCCGGTGCCCGAACAGGGCGCAAAAGCTGCTCGCACCGAAAGTTGACCCGCAAAAGCTTCAGCAGCACGCAGGAGAATTGAAGTCGAAAGCTGCCAGCCTCTCTAATGAAGCGGACGATGTTTTCGCTAAAGCATGACGGATAAAAGTGCTCGAAAACGGCAGGCTGCGGAATACGTTTCGCAGGCCTCCTGGTATCCACATTTCCGGTTGGGCGTTAGTGTCGAGGCAAACGGCACGGAAACTCAGGCGAGACTCAGCCTTCGAGCGGGCTCGCTTCTCAATGCTCCGAGACGAGAAACGCCCTTTTCTCTCTGAACAGAAACCACAGAAAAACGAATACGATCGGGGCCGACGCAACGACTCCAATCCATACCGGAGGAGAGAAGGGCTGGGGTAGCCGTGGGTTTGTCGAAGCCATCATCGTTTCCATAATCTGCTGGAATCTCACTCGATTCGCCGGAAGGCCGAACGTTAGCAATGAATTTGCTATTCCCAGCACCTGCAACCAGATTGTGACGACGCGGCCCCAATTTCTTAATTTGAGCAAGCCAACGGCTGCTACGAACTGTGCAGCCATCCATGCCACTATGGTCAAAATCGCACGCCGCCCGAATAAGAAAAAGCCAAAAAAAGAGAATGGTATGGACTGACCTGGGAAAAAACCACGGAAGAACAAAACGAACAAAGACGTCAACCCGGAGGCAATCAGCAAGAACCACCCGATGATCGTTATGCTCATGGGTCGCGCCGTCGGTCTTCTGCCGGATGAATCCGGGACTATCTCTTCCCCGGGCGAGAGGGCACCTAGAAATTGTGCCTTCACGCTCTTCTTGTTGAAAAAGTAGAGCCAGAATCCACCGAGAGCCGCGATGAGCACAAAAATGGCCGCCATACTCACTCGCATAATCACCATGAAATTGGCGGGTAAGCTCGGATCGCTGGATTGGGGAAACCGAGCCGCGGCGATCACGAGGACCACTGGAAGCGAGAACAGGATCAAGATTCCGGAAAAAGCCAACATCGAGATCCTGGCCCACTGCCTCGTCTTGATCAATCCGATCCCAGACGCGATACCCCAAACTCCAAACCCCAAATAGAAGATCGCTTCAAATATCGCAACGAACCTAAAATCAATTGGAGCGGAGGTTCCTAGTTCCGAGTGCGATGCGATGAAGCTCCCAAGCACCGCGAAGCCTCCGCAGAGAATCGTGAAAGCGCTACCAAGGAACACCACGACCGCCGAAAAAGTAATCCCGCCGGAACGCGCCATCGGTTACCTCCTTACTCGTTGCGCGTATTCATACCACAACGCAGTAACCAAATGAATAAACGGCTAAGCGGGTCTATCTCATCATCTAAGTCCCGGTTCTTCGGATTTCGGTGCCGACTTGGAGCGGTCGCGCCTGGATCGCTAATCCGTTTGGCGTATCGCGCGGAGGTCAATTCCCAGTTGCTGGCACTTCTTGTAGAGGTGACTGCGTTCAAGGCCCAGGGCCTTGGCCGTGTTGGTCATGTGATTTCGATTGCGCTTGAGCTCGGCGAGCAGCGTTTCGCGCTCAAACGACTCGACGCGCGCGGCAAGTGTTCCCGCAGCCAGTCCGCCCGACCCCAATCCTGAGCTCGATACCGTACCCTGCGGCAGGGCTCGAGTGATCGTCGCGGCCTCCACCACGTCGCCTGCGGCGTACAGCAGCACGCGTTCGATCACGTTTCGCAACTCGCGCACATTTCCAGGCCAGGCGTAAGCCTTGAGCGCGGCAAGTGCGTCCGGCGAAAAGCTCTTCGGCTTCCAGTGGTTCTGTTCGGCGAGCTGCCTGGAAAAATGTTCGGCCAGCACGCCGATATCCTCAGGGCGCTCGCGCAGCGGTGGCAGCATGATCGGAAATACGAACACGCGGTGATACAGATCCTCGCGAAAGGTTCCCTGCCGGACCTGTTCTTCCAGGTTGCGGTGCGTTGCAACGACCACGCGCACATCTACGGCAAACGGACCGCCGCCTCCAACGCGCTCGATTTCGCCCTCTTCGAGCACGCGGAGCAGCTTTGCCTGCATGGACATCGGCATGTCGCCGATTTCGTCCAGGAAAAGCGTACCGCGGTGGGCCTGCTCGAATTTTCCGATGTGCCGCGCGGCCGCTCCGGTAAACGAGCCCTTTTCATGGCCGAACAACTCCGATTCCATAAGCTCGGCGGGAATCGCGGCGCAGTTCAGTGAAATAAAAGGCGCACTGTGACGAGGGCTTTTCTCGTGAAGAGTGCGCGCGATCAGCTCCTTGCCCGTACCCGTTTCGCCGCGAATGCAGACCCGTGTTTCAGTTGCGGCCACCTGCTCGACCTGCGCCATGACCTCGCGCATCGCCGGGCTCGCCCACACGATCTGGTGGCGGCCGAGTCGGTGCTTCAGATCGCGATTTTCCTGCTCGAGACGTACCAGGCGAACCGCGTTTTCAACCGTGAGCAACAACTTCTCGGTTGAAATCGGCTTCTCCAGAAAATCCACAGCGCCCAGTCGCGTGGCACGCACGGCCATTTCGATGGTCGCCTGCCCCGACATCATCACCGAGGGAGTCGCGACGCCGATATTCTTGAGATCTTCCAGAAGCGCAATGCCATCGCGGCCCGGCATAACCACGTCGGAAAGTATCAGATCGTAGCGCTCCGCTTTTGCCAGTTCCAGGGCGCGGGGCGCGTTGTCGCACACGGTCGCGTCGTGGCCTGCCAGTCGAAACGCGCGCGCAAGCGAAGCCAGAGTATTCGCGTCGTCGTCAATGATGAGGATGTGAGCTTTCAGCGGCACAGGGCCTTACGCTTCCTCGCCGGCCGGCGGTTCGGGCTGTTTGGACTCGGGCTGTCCGGCTGCGTTCGGCGCAGCGGGGTCCTGCGGATTCAACGAGGCGGCCTTGACGGGCGGCTTGACAGGAAGCCGGAGGTGGAACGACGTTCCGACGCCCGTCTCGCTTTCAACCGATATGCGCCCGCCGTGATCGCTGACGACCGACTGAACGATCGCAAGGCCCAGGCCGGTCCCGTGTTGCTTGGTGGTGTAGTAGGGCGTGAAAAGCCGCTCGCACTCCTCCGGCGTCAGGCCGCCGCCGGTGTCAGAAACCTCCAGATCCACGCTGCCGTCCTGTTCGGTCGTCCGCAACATCAACACACCGCCAGCGGGCATGGCATCCATGGCATTGAGCACCAGGTTTTCAATTGCGCGGTGCAGGAGCGCGGCATCGGCCTGAATCACGGGCAGATTTTCCGCCAAATGAAGTTCGGTTGAGATCGGGGGGCGTCCCACGGCGCTGAATTGCGCCTCGAAGAGTTTTACGACGCCGCGCACCACCTCATTCACATTTACCGGTCCGAGCTCCGGCTGCGGCATTTTCGCGAAATCACTGAACCGGCCGACGATGTTTTTCAAGTGCTCGATTTCCGAAAGCAGGATTCCCGTGGACTCTTTGAAGACCTCCTCGAACTGCCCGGGGCTCTGGGCTTTGGCGCGCTGAAGGTTCTCAACCGTGGTCTGCAGAGGAAACAGCGGATTCTTCAGCTCGTGCGCCAGCCGCCGTGCCAGCTCGCGCCACGCGGCCACGCGCTCGGCCTGCACCAGTTGCTCGCGCTGTTCGGTGAGCTGGGTAGTCATGCGGTTGAAAGCAGTTGCGAGTTGACCAATTTCTTGGCGCCCGTGTACCGGGACCCGCGCGCTCCAGTTCCCTTCCGAGACCTCCCGCGCTCCTTCGGCAAGCTCGCGCACGGGCCGCGTCACGCGCGCTGCACCCCACCAGCTCAGCAGCAGTCCGAAGCACAGGCCCATGGCCACAACCGCCAGCGCCAGATCGCGAATGCGCTGCTCAAGCTTCACCATCTCTTGTTCGGAACTTCCGACAAACAGCACACCCAGCAGTTCCTTCTGTCGTCCCAGAAGAGGCAGGGCATGAAACGCCTCTGCGCTTGCCGGATCCGGTGTCCAGGCGATCCGGAAGGTTCGCTCTTGTGGCTGCTGTCGTTCCTGCTCGATGAAAGACGCCAGCCGGTCGCCGTCAACGACCGGGCCCGATGCGTCCACCAGGTTCGTGGGCTGAAAATTCGGGTCCAGGTCCATATACAGCAGCGCGCGCATCCCGGCAGGAAGTACCAGCGAACGCAGAAAATCCTTGCCCAGACGCTCGCCTCCCAGGATGAACAAATCCCGGTCGCCCACGCGCACCGTTGAAACCGCCATGAGCCCGAGCGCCGGGCCGTCCTGCGTGTCCACTTTCATGAGGAACGAGCCCAGCGACGCCCAGTCTTGCGGCTGGGTCAACCAGTCCACCTTGTAGCCGAAACGCGCGGGCCATTCATTGGAGGTAATAATCGCGCCGTCGTTTGAAACAAAATCGAGGAAATCAAGCTGGTGAGACTGTGACACGCCGCGCGCGTCGTTTACGTACACCGAAACGTCCGCTTTTGGGCGGCTGAGGTCAATCGCCATGCGCACGGTTCCTTCCGCATCGGCGATGCCCTGCACCTTGTGAACCACGTCCTGCCCGCGCCGCTGGAACTCACCCTCGAACTGCGCCACCAGAGCCTCGCTGTGCTGGCGATTCAGCTCATCAAACGCCCGCCGCGCGACGACGGTAACGCCGGCGGCTATCACACCGACCGACAGCAGCAGCGCAATCGTAAATACCCAGAAAAGCCTGGAGCGAAACGTCACTGTGATTC
The DNA here is from genome assembly GCA_036514055.1 of Candidatus Acidiferrales bacterium. Taxonomy (GTDB): domain Bacteria; phylum Acidobacteriota; class Terriglobia; order Acidiferrales; family UBA7541; genus Palsa-295. The sequence continues at coordinate 11,221 of DATBXX010000056.1, read as the reverse complement.
CTGTTCCAGCCAGACGTCGGTGAAAGGCCAGCCCTCGCCCGCCGCAGGCACCTTCCAGTCCCTGACGCGTGCGCCCAAACCATACACTCGCGGGAGCCACACCAGCGGCACGACCCGATACCCGCCCACGATCGAGCGCTCGCGCTCGTAGATCTGCTCGGAGGATGCCGCGACCGGCAGCGGAGCTGCGTCGAGGCCAGCCAGCGGCGCCAGCGCAGCCTGAAAACTTGCGAGCGCCTCACGAGGACGCGACGACGTCATAGGCATTCGCACCAGTCGCGCGTCGTAATTCGGACGCGACGGCGCCGGACTTGCGATCGGCTCGACTGTGAGCGCAATTCCTGCGTCCCGGGCATTCACCGCAATTCGCTCGGCGATCGCCTGAGTGAGCGAATCGCCTGAATCATATCCCAACACAATCCTGGGCGACGCTCCGATTTGCGACCACAAATCCTTCGCGCCACCAGTGTCGGCCGATGTCGAGAACAGGAATGCCGTGCCATTGGACCACTGCGGAAGCAGCCCGCCGGCCGGCTCGCCTTCCTTTTGCAAAATGAAATTGACGATTGCGGCCCGGTCAATCGAGCGCCCAAGCGCCTCGCGAGCGCGCGCGTTTTCAGCGACCGGACGGCCTGTCACAAATACCAGCGCGACAAGTTCCTGGGGTTTTGAAGTGCTCACGCGCACGCCACGTTCGGAGGCGCGCCGCGCCTCCTCGGGCGGAATCTCGGCGAAGTCCGTTTTGCCGACCTCAAGATCAAGCAGGCGATCCTTCGCAGGACGCCCCATCTGGATGTCAATGGAATCCACGAACGCACGCCCGGCGCGATAGTTTTCATTCGCAGCCAGGCTCAGGTGCTTTCCCGATTCCCATGCGGAGATGTGAAACGCGCCCGAGCCCGCGACGCCTGCAAATGTGCCGTCGGAATTGCGCTGGTCGTAAAGCAGTGCGCCGATTTCGCTCCGCGCGGCGGCCTCTTCGGTATCGGCAGACGCTCCTGCGGGATCAAGCGAGCGAACTGCCGCGCCAACTTCAACGCGCAGGGTTCCGCCATATCGCGGACGCCTGGACGTCCGGGCGCTGCCGGCCAAAAGCACCGCGACGCTAATTACTGCAAGAAATAGAGACCACCGAAGCTTCATACATTCCTGACTCAAGGTTCCGCGAAATCACGCGGGCCGATTTGCCATCTTCGCCCGCCCAGAGCGCAAGAATCGGCCCGGTAAGTTCGACTGGCTCGCCGATTGCTGCCGCGCCGCGGTCCCTGATTTCGTACAACTGAAGCTGGTCCTTTTCGGTCCAATCCCCGGATCCGGTCACCAGCACCTGCCACGCTGAGCCGCAACCGCTCGCGATGGACACCATGTCGCTTCCCCACCCTTCAAAATTCGAGGCTGGTTCGGCGTTTCCGACGAACAGCCCGGCTTGTCCGTCCAGACCTGCGACGATCCTCCGGGAAGAACTTAGGCCCGTTGTTTCCGGCGAAGGAGACGCAGAGGAAAAGAAAGGCGGAAATCTTGCCTGGAGGTCGTTTGAGAACGTGATGCTGCCTTGAAAATAATTTCGCGCCGGGTTGGAGGTCCAGCTGACCGTACCCATGGGCCACTGCTGGCCCGCATTCTCGCGGCATTCGACCGAAAGACTGGGGTTCCAGGAAGCGTCGCAGCGCATCCCGGCCAGAAATCCGCTTACATGCATCGCGTCGGCCGCGACCAGGTGACCGCGCAGATCGCGCGAAGTGAAACGTCTGGAAACAGGCTGGGCGTCGCGAAGCACCTGTGCGCCGTCGTCGAATTCGTAGGCCACCAAGCGGTCGGGCTCAAGGAAATACCAGAGCGTGCGGCGCGAGTCCGCCGAAACCTGCACAAAATCGAGGATCGGAACCGCTTGCTGCCAGACAATCTTTCGTTGAATTCCGGGCTCGGGGCCGGGCTGAGGCGGCAACTCATCGGTGCTTGCGACCGGAACCACGGCGACCTGTTGTGCGTCCTGTCGCCGAATTTCAGCGACGAGCACGAATCCCGCAAGATTTTGCGAAATCGTGACCTGCACCTGTGTATCGGCCGAAGCTAGAACCGCGCGCGCGCCCCGCAGCGCGAGATCGTCTTCCAGGGTCTGTCGAATACTGGCGGGGTCGACCGCCGCGGCGGTCGACACCTCGTTTACCTCGAGAACATACGAGTGAGACGTGCCGAGCGCCGCGGCGATTTTTTCGGCGAGCGTAAACACCGCTTCACTCCAGGCGTGCGGAAGCTGGCCAGCGGTCTGCGCAACCGTTGCGCGCGCTGCAAAGCCGAGAAAGAAAACGGCAAGAATGGAGGGCACGATAGAAGGAAGTATTCGGCGGAGCAGCCGCATCAGCTTGTGCCAACTGGGCAACGCGTTCTTCGTGGCTCATCATAGCACAACCTCAAAATGGCCCGGACGTGACGCCGGCGGGAGCTTCGTCTTGTGCACTACGAACGAAGCCCCCGGCAAGGGTTTTGCCGACGTATCCCCCGAGCGGGCTGCGGTCACTTGAAGGCCCCGAACCCGAACAGCTCCGGCCCACCCGGGAATCTCTAGGGCCTTGTGAGCGGCCCGCCGGTCTCACTCGCAATCGCAGGATTCGATGCGTCATGGGGAAGGAAGAATTTTCCGTCGACTGGCATCGTCCGGGTCTGTACGCCCGGCGGGTTTACTCTCCGAGCGGCCGGCTGCAGCCGCGTTTCCTCGCTCTCGGCCGGTGCGATTGGTCGGGTCCGACTGGCGCCGAAATCCTCCGGCTGGTTCGCGCGCCGGAGCAAGAGTCGGTCGAGCTCGCAAGCGAGATAGATGTCGTAGACCACCATGCCGGCGACAGCTGCAAACAGGCCGAAGCAAGACAGAATCAACAGGTACCTCAGCAATAGCATGGCACTTCTCCTTTGCCCCAGGAGCGCTCGCGCCGGGTGCGTTCCCTACACGGTCGCTAGCGACCCTCGCGCGAGTGGTCCCGCCGCACAGGCATCAAACTTGTGAGCCCGTACAGCCCGACCCACTCAAGGGCTAGCGCCAATCCCAGCGCCGCGATGATTGCTCCTGCTACCTCTGCAAATGCGATGAAGTTGTTCATGGCCGCCTTCCTTCTAGCTAGACCTACATCAGGCAAACATGCAGCTGGGTGGCCGGAGAGCATTGAATTGGCGGGAAAGAACTTAGCCTGGACGGCGCTGGACCCGTCCGTGGCGGCGAAACCACGGCGTGGAAATTGGCACGCGATCGGTCGCGTCGCAGCGAAGGCTCGCGATGCGGTAGAATGCCCGCCGAACCGCACGGGAATCCATGAATCCGACTACCAGAACCGTTGCCCGCTGCCTCAGATTTGCCGTTGTGATGCTTGCGTGCGCTCTTGCGGGCTCGGCCCAGCAGACCAAGCATCCGGTGGCGAGAAAGCGCCCCGCACAGGCCCCAGCCGCGCCGCCCGTTGCGCCCCCCTTGCAGGCGATCCGGGAGAATAATCTGGGGCTCGCGCTGATGGACCGTCACGATTATCCCGGCGCGCTGGGCCGATTTCAGACGGCGTGCGTTATGAACCCGGAGTCCGACGCGGGCTGCCTGAACATGGGGATTGCTCTGCTGAGTATGAGCCGGTACGACGACGCAAGACAGATACTGGCCAAATCCGTCGAACGGGATCCCGACAACCCGCGCGCGTGGTACAGCCTCGGCTTGCTGGAACGAGCCTTGGGGAATCTTGACGCCGCTCGCGAGAATTTCCAGAAGGCCGCAGCCATTGATCCCGACGACTCGGGCACACAATATTTTCTCGGCTATCTCGCCTCGCAAGCGCAGCGCTACGACCTGGCGGTCGCCGCGTTCAAGCGCGCGATTGAGCTCGATCCATTCGATGCCTCGGCGGAATACGGTCTCTCCCAAGCCGATGAGCATCTAGGCGACCAAGACGGCGCAAAAGCGCACGTTGAACGGTTCCAGCGGATCACCGATGAAAAGCTGGGTACGCCCGTCCGGTTTCTCTATGGCGAGCAGGGGAAGTATTCGCTCGGGCAGGAGATGTTGGCGCCCGCCGAGCCCGTCCTTCCCGCGATTCCCGTCACGTTCGTCAACGTCACCGCTGTTTCAGGCTTGCCCCAATCGCAGCCGGTGATTGCGACTCGCGCGCGACCCGGCCGCAAGCGTCCGACGGTCAATCCTGAAGTCTCACAACCGAGTCTGGCAAGCTTTCTTGGCAGCGGCGCGTGCGTGTTCGATTTTGACGGCGACGGCAAGCCGGACATTTATCTGGTCGACGCCGATGGCAAGGGCAATGCGGCGCTCTATCGGAACACCGGCAGGGGAACTTTCGTCAACGTGACGAGAACGGCGACGCTTGAAGTTCACGGCGAAGGGATCGGCTGCGCCGTGGGCGACTATGACAACGATGGCAAGCCGGACCTCGCGGTCACCTCAGGCGACGGCATCAAGCTGTATCACAACGAAGGAAACGGGACGTTCAAGGACGTGACCGAAGCCGCCCGGCTCCGGGCGCAAGATCCACCATCGAACCCGACGAGCGACCAGAACCCCAGCCAATCAGGTGAGCGGCCAGGGGAGTTCGCGATGGGGGTGACGTTCGTGGATTACGACCAGGACGGCGACCTCGACCTGTACGTGACGCGCTTCAGCAACTTCGCTCTCGGATCCAAATCCGACCTGTTTACCTTCCCGGAAGATTCACCCGCTCCCGGGAACGTCCTGTGGCGGAACAACGGGAACGGAACGTTTGTCGACAGAACCAAGGAACTCGGACTGGGCGCAAGCGCCCCTTCGGTCGGCGCCATTGGAACCGATCTAAGCAACGATCGGGCGATTGATCTGGTCGTTACGGGCTGGCAGAAGTTCCCGAGCGTATTTATGAACACGCGTGAAGGCGCATTTCGCCTGACGAGCCCGTGGGCCATCAGCATGCCTGGCCCTGCGGCGGGAGTCGTCGCGGCCGATTTCAATCACGACGGGTGGATGGACCTGGCGTTCACGCACTGGGCATCGCCTGCAATCACCGTCTGGCGAAACGTGCGCGGCAAATCGTTCGAGCGCTTGCCACTGGTGATACCGGCCTGGATGCGCGCCTGGGGAATTGCCGCACTGGATTATGACAATGACGGTTGGGTGGATCTGGTGGCGGTGGGTGAGACGTTTTCCGGCGAGGGGCGAATCGCGCTGTTCCGCAATGAAGGACCGGCGGGATTTCGCGATGTATCGCACGAGACCGGGCTCGACAAGATAGTGCTGAACAACCCGCGCGGGGTAATCGCGTTTGACTTTGAGGGTGACGGATCCTCTGGCCTGCTGATCACCCAGAATGGCTCACCGCCGGTGCTGCTGAAAAACGTCGGCGGGAACAGGCACGGCTGGCTGAAGCTGGCTTTGAGCGGAGATCCGGATAACAAGACTGGAATTGGGACCAGGATCGATATCTTTGCTGGCGCCGAGAGGCAGTCGTGGGAGGTCTCCGGGGCCTCCGGCTATCTCGGTGAGGGACCGCCGGAAATTCTGACCGGTCTGGGAGACGAGCGGCAGGCTGATGTCATAAAGCTGCTGTGGCCCACCGGCATATCGCAGGACGAAATTCGGGTGCCCGGCCAGGCGCTCGTGCCGGTAACGGAGACAGAACCAGGCGATCCTGTAAAATAGTCGCCGGATAGCACGTCACTCTGCAACCGCCGCCGATAGACGCGTTGGTGTAAATTGGCATCTCATTCTTTCTAGAGTTCGAGCCTAGCGGCAAAATCTTATTTCGGGGGAATTATGCGATTCAAGTGTTCCGGATTTGCCGTTGCAGCGCTGTGCGCGGTCTTGGCCCTGGCCGGCGCGAGTTATGGCCAGACAGATGCTGCCCGCACGGCGGCGCAGGCGGGTATCGACGCGCGCAGAGAGGCCCTGAAGAAGCTGGTTGCCGAGGAATGGGAATACGAGCTGCACGAAAGCCCGCTTGCGGCCACTTTCTTTGGGGACTATCGCTACAACGACCAGCTGGACGACCTCTCCGTCGCCGAAGTGCTGCGACAGGACAAAGCGTCACGTGCCTTTCTTGCGCGACTGGAAACGATCGACGTTTCAGGATTCCCCGAACAGGAGCAGCTGAATAAGGCGCTACTGGCGCGCAGGCTTCGCCAGGGCATCGAAGATACCCAGCTCAAGGAATACGAAATGCCGCTCGACCAGTTCAACGGGATTCAACTGACCCTTGCGCAGATCCCGGCCCAAGTGCCGACTGACAGCGCCAAACATTATGAGGACTATCTGGCGCGGCTGCACCAGATGCCTCGCGCCATCGACCAGATTATCGACACGGCCCGGCTGGGAGAGAAAGACAAATTGATGCCGCCAAAGTTTGTGCTGGACTTGGTAGCCAAGCAGTGCGATTCGATTGGCGGGGCCGCCGGCGAGACCAGCGCGTTTGCCGCCCCGCTTCAGAAATTCCCCTCCGCGATCCCGCCCAAGGACCAGAAACGCCTGCACGATGCGATCGTGAAAGCGATCGACACCGAGGTTCGCCCGGCGTTCGCGAAGCTCGGCAAGTTCGTGCGCGAAGAGTACGCGCCAAATGGCCGCAACGACCCGGGGCTCTGGGCTCTGCCCGATGGAGACGCGCGGTATCGCGCGGCCGTCCGGGAGATGACGACGACGGACATGACCCCGGAGCAGATCTACGAGCTGGGCATGGCGCAAGTGAAGGAATCGGAAACCCAGATGACGGCGATCGCCAAGCGCCAGGGATTTCCCGATTGGAAGAGCTACGCGGTTTCAATTCAGGGCGATCCAAAGCTGAAAGCGACGTCACGCGACGACATTCTGAACGCGTACCGCCGCTACGTCGCGCAGATGGAACCGAAGCTGCCCGAGCTGTTCGGGCTGCTGCCAAAGACCAAGCTTGAGGTCGTACCGGTCGAGGCGTTTCGCGAGAAGGAAGCCGCTGCGGCGAGCTATTCTGCAGGGACACCGGATGGCTCGCGCCCGGGAAAGGTTTATGTAAACACCGGTGACTTCGAGCATCGTGAACTTCCAGAGATTGAGGCCATTGCGTATCACGAAGGCGTACCGGGCCATCATATGCAGCTTTCCATCCAGCAGGAGATGCCCGAGCTTCCCTCCTTCCGGCAACACGCGTCCTATACTGCCTACATCGAAGGGTGGGCGCTGTATGCCGAACGGCTGGGAAAGGAAATCGGCTTTTACCAGGATCCGAACAGCGACTTCGAGCGGCTGGCAAGCGAGCAGTTTCGGGCCAGCCGTCTGGTCGAGGATACCGGCGTGCACTACAAGCGCTGGACGCGCGATCAGATGGTCGAGTTCTTCCGCGACCACTCACTTGAAACCGGAGACGACTTGCAGGCCGAAGTCGATCGATACATTTCCTACCCCGGGCAGGCCCTGAGCTACAAGATCGGCCAGCTGAAAATCCTTGAGCTGCGCAAGCGGGCGCAGGATCAGCTGGGAGACAAATTCGACATTCGCGCGTTTCACGACGAGATGCTCAGCGGAGGGGCACTTCCTCTGGATGTCCTGGATGCGCGAACCGATTCCTGGATTTCCGCTGTGAAATCCGACTCAGGCACCCGCGGAAAATAAGCGGAGACTCCAGTTGGCCCGGGGGGCGAAGTGCCAGGATTGCTGTGCACCAGGATGCCTGTCGGTAAGTTGCGGCGCCCAACCGGGTCCCAAGGCTCGGGGGGTCGCTTGATTGCCGCAAGTGAAGCGTGCTAATTTCGGCGCGTAGCTTCTCACGTTCTTTCTGCCAACCATGTCTGTGTCCAAGTTCATGGAGTCGAGTCCGGCTGGCCCCGCGCGCACGCAAGATTCCCCGGCGCCGGTGCGCGAACCCGTCTTCTGGCGCGTCGAGGGGAGCCTGCTGAATCTGACCGCCGTGCGGCCCGTCGCCTTCTTCACCTGGAACGCTCAGAGCTTCCTCGGCAGGTGGGCACGCCGGGGAGCTATGGGCGTGCTTGCCGTCGCGCGGCCGTTTCTGTACGCCTCGGATCGGGTTTTTGCCACACGCGTGCTGCACGCTGTCTTGCGACACACCAGCCGGGACAGGCTCGATCTGCTCGGAGAGGAATTTTTCGAGTACTTCCTTAAGCCGCGGTTGAAGCCGCGCGGCGTCGAGGCGCTCGGCCGCGTGATTGCCTCCGGTGCGGACGTGGTCCTGGTGAGCCAGGGTCTGGATCACATCATGCGGCCGCTCGCGCGCCATCTGGGTGTCCGACGAATCCTCTCAAACCGTCTGGATTTTCGCGACGGTATCGCCACAGGCCGGCTGCTGGATCCTGTGATTCGCCCCCGCGGTCCGTTCGCCAAGCTTCGGACCGACCGTCCCGACGGCACGATCGCTCGTTCAAAACTGCTGCACGATCTCGGGTTTGCGAAAAAACCGGAAGTGCTGAATGAAACCATCCGGGCGGCCGAGCGGCCCTCGCCCCGGACCGAGGTACCGGTGGTCCATTTTGACCAGCAAAGCAATCACAGTTCATTTTCCGTCCGGGCGGCTCTGCGCGGGAAGCAGATACTGCTGATCGGCGGTACGGGCTTTATCGGCAAGGTTTGGCTTGCGAATCTGCTGACCGAACTTCCGGAAATCGGCCGCGTTCATCTTCTGATTCGCGGCCATCGCTCGGCGACGGCACTGGAGCGTTTCGAACGCATGGTCTCGGAGTCGCCGGTATTCGACCGGCTCGCCGAGCTGCATGGCGACCGCTTTGCGGATTTCCTGGGCGAGCGGGTGGAAGTCGTGGCGGGCGATGCAAGCAAGCCCGGGCTTGGCCTGACCGCGGAGGTACGCCAGCGCCTGGGGCGGTCGCTTGATTTGATCGTCAACAGCGCCGGGCTAACGGATTTCAATCCCGACCTCCGGGATGCTCTGGCCATGAACGTACACGCGACCGACCATCTACTCCATTTTCTCGGCCAGTGTGATCACGCAGCCCTGCTGCATCTTTCAACCTGCTATGCCATCGGACGGCGTGACGGCCGCATCCTGGAAGAGTTCTCAAACAACTACTGCCCTGCCGACGTACCGGGATTCGACGCTCGCAAGGAGTGCCTGTCGCTTGAAGCTCTGATCCGCGAAACTGAAGCGCGCGCCGAGTCCGCCGAAGTAACGGCTACACTCCGCCGCCAGGCCCTGGAGAAGAAGCACGCGTCCAAAAGCCTGCAGGGCGTCGCTCTGGACAATCAGATTCGCAAGAACCGCACACGGTGGCTGCGCGAGGCTCTGATGGTTGCCGGTACCAAGCGCGCAAACTCACTTGGCTGGCCGAACACCTACACGTTCACCAAGAGCCTCTCGGAATCGCTGATCGGCAGCTACCTGGCCGCGACGCCCGGCGCGGCGATCTCGATCGTGAGGCCGTCCATCGTCGAATCTTCGATCGAAAAACCCTTCGTCGGCTGGAACGAGGGCGTGAATACGTCGGCGTCGCTCTCCTACCTGCTCGGCACGTTTTTCCGCCAGTTGCCTACAAATGAGAGCAAGTGCCTGGACCTGATTCCCGTGGACATCGTCTCGCGAGGCATGACTTTGATTGCGGCGGCGCTGGTTGCCCGCCGGCACGAACGCGTCTACCATTTGGCAACGTCGGTCGCCAACCCATGCGACATGCGGCGATCAATTGAGCTCACCGGCCTGGGCCACAGAAAGTTCTACCGTTCCCAGGACAACTTTCAGCAGCGTGTGCGCCTGAAGTTCGATGCCATCCCGGTCTCCAAGTCGCGCTACGAACGGCTGTCCGCACCTGCTCAGAAAATGGTGGTACAGGCGATCAACCGGAGCGTCGAGCCGCTGGGATTTGCGCGGGCGCCGCTGGCGCGCCAGGAGCGCGATCTAGAGAAGGTCATCAAGCTGGTGGCGCTGTTTGAACCGTTCATACTGGAAAATGATCACGTCTTTGAGGCGGCCAACATCGAGAGGCTCGGCGCTGCCGTGCCCCTTGAAGAGCGACCTGCATTCGGCTACGACGCCCGCTCGCTCGATTGGTGGGACTACTGGATCAACGTGCACATTCCTGCACTGCGCAAGTGGTGCTATCCTCTGATCGAGGGCCGTCCCATGGAAGCTCGCCCGCGGCGTAGCGTGCCTCTGGCGCTGCGCACCGAAGCGAGCGCCGCCGGAGCGGCAGGCACAGCTCCGGCAACAACGCCCTGACACCCGAAAATCGTGGCCATCCTCCTGACCGGGTGCACCGGCTACATCGGTGCCCACGTTGCTTCGAACCTCCTTGCGGATCACTCCGATCCGCTGAGTGTGCTGGTGCGCGCGCGCGACCTGGAGGAAGCGCGGGGACGCCTCTGGCGCTCGCTCCAGCTGCACATGGATTTCAGGCAGTTCCAGGCTTTCCTGGGCGGGCGTATTCGCATTTTCCTGGGTGATCTGACCGACCCTCGCTTCGGGCTGTCCGACGCCGAGTACAGCGAGCTTGTGCGATCGACCGACTCGGTAATTCATTGCGCCGCCTCGCTGAATCGCAAGTCGGAGAAAAGTTGCCTCAACGTCAATCTGCGCGGAACGCTTGAGGTGATTCAGCTGGCGATGCGCGCTCGCGACCAGCACGGCTTGCGCCGCTTCAGTCATGTCAGCACCGTGGCCGTTGCAGGGCATCGGGCGAACGAAATCATCGAAGAAGATTCCGCGATCGACTGGAACCGTTCCGATTACGATCCCTACGCTCGCACGAAGAAATTCTGCGAGCACATGGTGCGCCAGTTGCTCCCCGACGTGCCGCGGACCATCTTCCGGCCAAGCATCGTGCTGGGAGACAGCCGGCGCCCGGAGACAAACCAGTTCGAAATGGTCCGCGCGTTTGTGTTTCTTGCCGGCCTGCCCGCGCTTCCCTTCCGTTCAACGGACAAGGTCGACATCGTGCCGGTGGATTACGTGGCCGATGCGATCTCGACGTTGCACCAGAAACCGAAGCCGGATCACGAGATCTATCACCTGTCCTCGGGCACGGGCTCGGAAACATTCGCGGAGTTGACCGGCGCGCTGGCCAAAGCACAGGGGAAGCGGGGTCCCGTCTACGTGCCAAGCCTTGAAGGCCTCTCGTCGAAGATGGTCAATGCCCTCGCGGGTCGCGCCGGGAAAGTGGGCGGCCTCGCGACACTGATGAAAGTGTTCCTGCCTTACCTGGTATGGAACACGGTGTTTGACAACCAGCGCGTGGCAGCCGAGATGGGCCGTCGCCCCGCGCCTTTTTCCCAGTACTGCTA
>DATBXX010000055.1:0-29606 GCA_036514055.1 Candidatus Acidiferrales bacterium | reverse complement strand
ATGCCGCCGGTCTACGACCTTGAAGCCTTCTTCCTGCTTGGGATCAGCCACGCTCGAGGTCCTCAATTCTAATTGGCGCTTTAGACCGCAAAGGAAAAGCTTAACACCCGCATGCCCTTGCGACAAGGCAGCGCGCAGCCGACGAAATGGCAGGGTACGGCCGAACCCCTGCTGCACTTTTGGGGCTCCGCGCCGCAAGGCCAAGCGAATATGCTACGGCTTGTGGCGCTTCTGGCAGGTGAAGCTGGTGGCGCTATTGATATCGCCCGTTCCCTTGTAGATGGCCTGTTCGGGGTAGGGACACAGGGGACGCGTCGTCTCGACGCCCGTCGCTGCATCGCCTCCCACAAAACCGGTGGCGATGATTTGATTTGGGGCGACGCCTTTCTCGACCCACTGTTGAACGGCGCTGACCACGTCGTGGCCGGGATCGTGCAATCGAGACGGAAGGTTGCCGAAAGATGTTGCGCCGATGCCGCCAGCGCAATGGGACATTCCCGGGACCATGAAGAGGCGATAGAAATCCTGGGTAGCACCCAAATCGCGCTCGCGAGCGGTCTTTCCCATTACGGCCTGCACAGTCTCAAAATAATCGATGCTGTTTTGAGGCGGGATCGCGGCGTCGCCCCAGCCGTGATACTGAATCAGCTTTCCGCCGAGTGCTTTGAACTTTGCAAGGTCCGGGTCGGTCGAGTTCAGAATTCCCGCGGTCCTGTCGTCGGCTGTTTTCACATCGCTGTCAAAGTTGAAAGTACGGAAATCCCATTTCGGGTTGTCAAAAACCATGTAGGCGTAAAACGTGTTCCCGAAGAAAGCCTGTAGCGTCGGCTGTCCCGGACCGTTGCCTGAGATCCAAACGCGCCAGTTTGCGGGCACCGCTTCGGTGCCGGGCGAATAACCCGGAAAAATCTGCGCACCCGTTCGAGGGTTCCTTGGGCCGCCATAAATCTTCCGGACCGCGGCCACTTGGGGTGCGGTGAGACAGTCGGGACCGTCAGCGCCGTGGCACTGAACGACTGCCGGGTCAAAGTGGCAGCGCCTGGGATCTGCGATCACGCCGTCTCTCACGCCGTCCAGGGCGTCGCAGGCGGTGACTGCGGCGTTTTGAATCACCGACAGCTTATTCGGCGGAACATAGCTTGCGGGGTCATTTAACAGCGCTTGCTCGGTCCAGATCGCCCCGACCAGAAGGTGAGTCCAGTTGTTCGCCGGGGCGCCTGCGACAATCCCGACGAAATCGCCGGGGAAACGCTGCGCTTCCATGAGAGCTTCCCGGCCGCCGTCTGAGCAACCCACAAAGTAGGAGCGCGCGAGGTCCCGGCCGTAAAATGCGCGGGTGACGGCTTTGGCCTGTACGGAGGTCTCGTGGACTGCGCGATATCCGAAATCGATCACTTTCTCGGGGTGCCCCAGAGCCCACAAACCATCGGTCGCGCCCACGTGTCCGTCGTCGGTACCGGCCGTTGCGGAGCCACGCAATAAAGGCAGGACCATGGCGCCCAGGGGAATCGCGCCGGCAAATCCGCCATTGCCGACTTGCTCGTACTTCCCGTTCCACCCCGAGATGGGGAGCCAGAGCTCGAACCTGATCTCGGAATCGGTAGTCGGTTTCGCAATACCGGCGACGCGGCAGAACGCCGGCAGAGGGTCGGTGGGCACCGGTTGCCCGGGGCCGGCTGGCGGCTTGAACGTGCCAGCCGCAACAGAAGTAGCCGATGTAATCACGGCGCCCGAGAGCGTGAGAGTCGTCAGACTCTCACAGGGTTTCTGCGCGAAGGCTGGCGCGGGCCGAACTGCAGCTCCGGCCAGTACGATCACACAAACGATCCAAGCGACGCGATGAGTCATGGTCAGACTCCTTCAACGGAAATGAGGTTGCGCACTCACCGCAGGGGACGCCCCGGTTGCGCAAGTATCTGACGCCGTAGAGGCCTGCGTCAATGAAACACGCGCGGCTGGCGGCGCGGTCGCCCAGGCCCAGTCTGTCCTTGTTCGACGCGAATCGTCCCTGTAGATTGACCTATCGCAGGTAGCCTTTAGCGATCATAGGGGGCGCAAATTCCATCATGGGTGAGCGGAAACAAACACCGAAGCGGAGACGCCCAAAGGCTCGGCGACGCCGCGGTGCGCCGAACCGAGCGCTGATTTCGGTCTCGGCGCGCGACCGTGCCGCCGGGAAGGAGTTCGAGCGACTTGTGGCGCTGCAGGCACGCCTACGCGGCCCGAACGGCTGCCCATGGGATCGCGAGCAGACCCACGAATCTCTGCGGAGGTTCTTGATCGAGGAGACTTACGAGGCGCTGGATGCGATGGACTCGGGCGACCCGCGCAAATTCTCCTCTGAGCTGGGCGATCTGCTGCTGCAGGTAGTGTTTCATGCGATTCTTGCGGAGGAATCAGGCGGCTTCACGATCTCCGACGTGATCCATTCCGTGCACTCGAAGATGGTACGTCGCCATCCGCACGTTTTCGGTAGTGCGAAGGCCGGGACTTCCGCCGCGGTGCTAAAGACTTGGGAACAAATCAAAGCCCAGGAGCGGGCTTCTGAGGGCAAGGATTCCGGAGACGCGACTCCGGTTGACTCGATCTTGGGAGGAGTACCGAGCTCGCTCCCGGCGATGCTCGAGGCATATCAGCTTACGCGTCGCGCGTCGCATGTCGGATTCGATTGGGAGGACCTGGCCGGAATCTTCGACAAACTTGAGGAGGAGAAACGTGAAATCGCCTCGACCTTGAAGTCAGCGGCCGGGACACCCGCGAAATCCAAAGCGCAGGCCCAGCACCTGGAAGAGGAAGTCGGCGATCTTCTGTTTGTGGGGGTGAACATCGCGCGCTTTCTGGGAGTCGACCCGGAAATCGCACTTCGAGGCGCAAACCGCAAATTCAAACGGCGATTCCAATCGATGGAATCAGCCGCCAACCGACAGGGCCGGCGATTCGTTGATATACCGCGCGAACGCATGGAAGAGCTTTGGAACCTATCGAAGGTGCAACCCTAGAATTGTGTCGCTTTTCCTGTCGAGGCGCGCGGATATAAAGGCACTTTATGCTTTCGGCAAAAATTACAAATTGGACTTATGGGTCCGACCCGGCGCCTAATCCGTTCAGGAGCTAGCTGACACCATGGCGGAGCCGCAGGGCGTGAATCTTTGGTCGACCGAGGCACATGCGCTTGAGTATCTCCGTCGCGCGGATTCGATTCCGCACAGAATCGAAGGAGAAGCATGTCTGCTGGAATGCCTGCCATCCGAAGTCGCGCGCATTCTTGATCTGGGAAGCGGCGCCGGCAGGCTGATTGAACTGGTGCGGACGGTGAGGCCGCGCGCGGAGTTCGTGGCCCTGGATTTTTCCGGTGCCATGCTCGAGGAGTTGCGCAAGGCCTACGGTCGCAACGAGCGCGTGACCATCATCGCCCACGACTTCGACAACACCCTGCCCCCGATGGGGTCGTTCGACGCCGTGATATCGAGCTTTGCGATTCATCATCTGACCCACGCGAGAAAACGCGCGCTCTATGAGGAGATATTTCGGATCGTCGCGCCCGGCGGTATTTTTTGCAATCTGGAGCACGTCGCATCACCCACAGCGGGCGTCCACAATCAGTTCCTTGCTGCGATCGGCTGGCCCGACGAAGACCCGTCAAATAAACTGCTCGATCTTGAGACGCAACTGAAATGGCTTCGCGAAATTGGATTTCAGGATGTGGATTGCCATTGGAAATGGCGCGAACTTGCGCTCCTGGCGGGGATCCGGCCCATCTGACCGTACCGAAGTCGCTCTGCCCATCCCTGTCCGCCCCGCCGCACTCTGATTGGACTAAACTCGCCAAGCAACCTCTCGTATACTCAGTTCACGTTCTGGATGATTGAGCCCATCTCCACGTTCGCTCTCGACGTCCGCCGCTGCTCGAAGCTCGCAGAATATGATGAATGCGTGCGTGTGGAGCACGCGGTTTGGGGTGAAGCGATCGCCGTGCCTTCGGCGGTTTTCGTTGTCGCGCATCATACCGGCGGCCAGGTTGTCGGAGCATTCCACCAAGGCAAATTGGCCGGCTTCGCCCTTGCGCTTGCCGCCATGCGCGCGGGCAAACCGTTTCTGCATTCCCACATGACGGCTGTGCTCGCCCCGTTCCGCGACCGAGGCGTCGGCCGCCGGTTGAAGCTTTTTCAGCGCCAAGACGCGCTCAAGCGCGGGATCGATCTCATCGAATGGACATTTGATCCGCTAGAGGTCAAGAACGCGCACTTCAATTTCGTTCGCCTGGGAGCTGTTTCGCGCCGATACATTCCGGACTGTTATGGCGTTACCGCAAGCCCTCTGCACGGCGGTCTGCCGACCGACCGGCTGGTTGCAGAGTGGTGGTTGAGTTCGGATCGCGTGAAGTCGATTCTCGCCGATGACGCGCCTCCGATAAATCGATCGCCCGAGCGCGTATCGATTCCGGCGAATCCCACCGAAGTTAGGGAAGCCAACCGAGAGGCCGCCGCCCGAGTGCAAGCCCAAGCCCGCGAGAACTTTCAGCAATGGTTCGCGAAGGGCTATGCCGCGACGGGCGTTGAATCGCGCGAGGCCGGGACCGACTACCTTCTGGAGCCGGCTGCAGCGATCAACGGGCTGCGGCTTCCCGATTTGGCCGAAATCTGAAAGGCGACAATGACACTCCGCCAGCCGGAGATGAAAGTGACGCGCGAGACATCCTATCGAGTGGGGACCGTGTCGAAAGTTCGCTTCCAGCCGCCGGTCAACCGTACCAAATCGCTCAGGGCGCGCCGCGAGGTTCTCGACTAGCACTTGACGCCCGCTCCCGCCCCATCGAACGCCACGTCGATTGCGCGCCCGAGTTCGTGGGTACTGGGTGCGACCCTTGCAGTGGTGCTCCTGGTCTGGTCGGTGAATTACGTAGTTGGTAAGCTGACACTCACTCACCTTGATGCGCTGACGCTCGCGTCATTCCGTTTTCAACTTTCCGCCACGTTGCTGCTCGCGATCTACGTCAGCCAGGGCCGCCGCATGCCCCTTCGGGTCCGGGACGTATGGACTTTTCTATATCTGGGATTCTTTGGTTTCGCGGTGAATCAGGGCGCGTTCGTGATCGGTCTTTCGCTTACGACATCCCAGCATTCGGTCGTGATCATCGCCTTGGGACCGATCCTCGCACTGTTGTTTGCGACCGCCCTGAAGCTTGAGCGGCTGACGACCGCGAAAACCCTGGGGCTGATCATTTGCTTCTGCGGAGTGCTGCTCCTTGAGGCCGATCAAGGTTCTCCGCTTCACTCGCCGTTGCTTCTGGGCGATGTGATCACCCTGGTCGGCACGCTGGGGTTTTCGATCTACACGGTGCTTGGCAAGCGGGTAGCGAGCAACTACGACGCGATCTCGATGACTACATTCAACGCGACAGCCGCCGCCCTGCTGTGGCTTCCGTTTGCGATCCGGCAGGGAGTAAGGCTCGATTGGGAGGCAGTGGGCTGGTCAGGATGGGCGGGATTGCTCTACATGGTCGCATTCAGTTCCGTGGGAGGCTACCTGCTGTTTTATTGGTTGCTGGGACACATGGATGCGTCGCGCGTGGTGGTGGTGAACTATTTGCAGCCGGTCGTCGTCGTGCTGCTTTCGATTCCGCTGCTCGGGGGACGCCCGACGGGATGGCTCGTGGCGAGCGGCTCGCTTGTGATTCTGGGAGTTTACCTCGCCGAACATGCCTCGGCGAGGGAACGGCAGCGAAGGGTGTAGTCGAGTTCCGATTCTGCCGTTCGAAAAACAAGCGGCGCCGAGATCGGCGCCGCCTCTGTAAGCGCTCGCAGGTTGTGCAATCCGACTACGGTTTGGGGGCCGGGGGCGGCGTCATTTCCAGGTCCAGCATGATCGTAATTTCGTCGCCAACCATGCCGGGATCCTTGCTTACACCAAAGTCCTGGCGGTTGATTTTTCCCGTCGCGGAAACGCCGCGGCGCGTGCTGCCCATCGCGCTGACCGGAGCGGTCGGGCCCGTGACGTCAAAAGTCACTTCCTTCGTGACGCCCTTGATGGTCAGGTTGCCGGTCATCTTCAACGTGCCGTCGCCTGCCTTGGTAATCTTGGTGGATTGAAAAGTCATCGTCGGAAACTTGGCCGCATCGAAGAAGCCGTCGCTCTTCAAATCGTCATCGCGCCGCGAGACTCGCGTGTCAACCGAGCTGACGTCGATCGACGCGTTGACCGTCGATTTTGTGATGTCCGAGTCGTCAATCACGATCGTTCCGGTGACTTTGGTGAATTCGCCCTGGATGTTGGAAATTCCCAGATGTCTTACGAGGAACTGCGCGTTTGCATGATAGGGATCGATGTTCCACGTGCTGGTCGCTGCAAGCGACGGTACCGCGAGCGCCGCTGCGAGCCCTGCTAATGCGAGAAACTTCTTCATCTGCTGCCTCCTCAGAATAGTGTTCGGATCCGGATTTCGGTCGCTTGCGACGAAGCTTCCGCCGCCTGAAAAACTGTTGGAACCCACCCAGTAGGCCGGAGGTCCCCCCGGGAAGCACTCGACCCGGCGAGAGTATATAACAGTTTTCTGGTGGATCGAACTATGTCGTTCTTGGTAGCGCGAGCGTCAACGACAACGATCAACAGCTCGCAAAAAAGGGGACGTTTCTATCGAAGGAAGACCGGGGACGTTTCAAAAGCGTTTTGACAATGCGTGGTGCGTGCGTTGACACCCCGCGGTGCGCATGCTACGTTGCGCGACGGTCATGCATGAACGCGCTGGTCCCGCCAAACGCATCGCGATCATCCCCGGCGACGGCGTCGGCCAAGAGGTTATTCCCGAGGCGGTCAAGATTCTGAAAGCGGCGGCAGCCAGGGGCGGCCGTGAGATCGCGCTCAGGGAATTCGACTGGGGCGCCGATCGCTACTTGCGCGACGGAACGACCCTCCCGTCGGACGCCCCGGAAATGTTTCGGCGTGACTTTGATGCCATTCTTCTTGGTGCGATGGGTGATCGACGTGTCCCGGGAAATCAGCACGCCGCCGACATCCTGCTTGGTCTGCGGTTCAAGCTCGATTTGTACGTTAACGAGCGCCCCTGCGTCCTGTTCGACCCGCGGCTCACGCCTCTAAAATCGCGCACAGAGAAGGACATCAATTTCGTCGTGATCCGTGAAAATACTGAGGGTCTTTACGCCGGGATGGGCGGAATTTTCAAAAAGGGAACCGCAGACGAGATTGCGATTCAGGAGGACATCAACACGCGCAAGGGTGTCGAGCGTATCCTGCGTTACGCGTTAGGGTTCGCCCGTCGTCGCGGATACCGGCGCGTGTGCATGAGCGACAAATCCAATGCTCTCGCCTACGGACACGACCTCTGGAGACGCACGTTCGCCGAACTCTGCCGTGAGTTCGCAGAGATCGAAGCAAGTCACCTATACATCGACAACCTGTTGATGCAGATGGTTCTCGCTCCGGAACAATTTCAGGTCATCGTCACCTGCAACATGTTCGGGGATATTGCAAGCGATGTTGGCGCGGGGCTCATCGGCGGGTTGGGACTTGCGCCTTCGGCGAACATCCATCCGGGGCAGGTCTCGTTGTTTGAGCCGGTCCACGGCTCGGCGCCGGATATCGCTGGGAAAAACATCGCCAATCCCATGGGAGCCGCGCTCGCGGCGGCGATGATGTGCGGTTATATCGGATGGGCTTCAGAAGCTCACTCGATCGAAGAGGCTGTGCGCGCGGCGATCCGCGAAAACAAGACGACCACCGATTTGGGAGGTTCCTTCAACACTCGTCAAGTCGGCGACTGGCTCGCGAGTCGAGTGGCATCGGCTTAGCCCGCCGAAAAAGAGTCGGAACGCGCACCCGCCCCGCTCGCAAGTCCAGGTTTTCCTCTTTGCTCTTCTCGGTTTCTTTCTTTATTCTGGATCGTCCTCGGTCCCTTGGGAATCGGGTACGCAGGAGGTATCCGTTGATGTCGGTACGATCTGCTGTTATCGGTGCGGTTGTATTGTTGGTTTCAGCGATTCCGTGTTCAGGCCAGGCGCAGCCAACAACCCCGGCTCCTGCGCCAGCTCCCGCGCAAGCGGCGGTCACTCCAGAACAGGCCAGGTTGCTGAAGTCCACCGAGGTGTTCGTCCGCCACTTCTTCGGATGGGGTGCGGATATGAAAGTTACGCTCGGTCCGCTCCGTCCGGCTGTGTCACCCGAATTTTATGTTGTTCCCATTCAGGTGACAGTGGGCGAGCAGGTTCAAACAGGCGAAGTCTACGTGAGCAAGGACGGCAAGACGCTTCTGCGCGGGGAAATGTATGACATGTCCGCCGACCCTTTTGCCGATAACCGCGCGAAGGCACACCTGGAGGGCAATCCTTCCAAGGGCCCAGCTGACGCCCGCGTGACTCTGGTTGAGTTCAGCGATTTTGAATGTCCTCACTGCCGCGAGCTATATGAAGAGCTGAAGACAGTCGAGGCCCGCTATCCGCAGCTACGCATCGTTTACAAGGACTTTCCACTGACCAGCATCCATCCGTGGGCGCAGACAGCCGCGCTCGGCGGGCGTTGCGCTTTCGAGCAGTCCCCGGCGGCCTTCTGGAAGGTTCATGACTCGATTTTTGATAACCAAGACGTGCTTTCCGCCGAGAACGTGTGGGACAAACTGGTCGGGTTCGCAACCGAAGCCGGGCTTAACACCGATACTTTCAAGGCGTGTCTTTCATCGCCCGACGCCGAAAAGGCTGTTGACGCCAATCGTGCCGATGGCGTGGCGCTGGACGTCAATAGCACGCCCACGGTCTACATCAACGGACGTCCGCTAGTGGGCGGCGACGTCGAGACGCTCGATCGCCTGATTGATTTCGAGCTCGGTGCCAAGAATTGACGTCGCGCCGTGCGCTCAAGACCGGTCAAGCGTAGGTGCTTTCAACCTCCGGATTAAGTCTCCAAGATCGGGTGCGAGCTCTTGGTGGGGCTCGAAATAGGCCTTCCAGTCCACATCGGGGAATCCCATGCGTGTAACCTGAGCGGGAAGCTCATCCCGGCGCGTTTTTGGGTCTCGGCTTTTGATCGCTCGAAGTGCTTCGAACACCACTTTGTGGTCCGGATCCAGCCAGCGATATTCGGCGAGCTGGCTGGCAAGAATGTCCCAATCATCGGGCGGGTACTCTCCGACGCAGAAAGCTTGAACAATATGGCGCTCTAGCGCCAGGATTGAGTTTGATGGGTCACGATCGGGCATTGTGGAAGGGCGCAAAATCGGGTTCTGGTGTAACGGCTTGCGGGAAGGCGGAGGACGTCAGCCGAGAAGCTTCCGGAAAATAGTTGGGGTCTCGCAGCGCGCCTTGGCTGTCGCGCGTCTCAGGCGGCGGCGTGGGCGACAACCGGGCGGACGAAGTCGATGCGGTCGATCGTAGCGGCGACGCCGAACATCGGCGTGACGTCGCCCTTGAGTTCAGAAACACGCAGAGCCTTGGCACTCGCGCGGACCAGCACCGACGTACCGCGGTCCCGTTCGGTCGGAAGCGCGAAGGTCAGCTCGATGCCAGTTCCCGGCTCAAGCGTCACGGGCGACTGGAAGTAGATTCCGGATCGCGAGATGTCGCGCAGCTGAGCGGTGTGGAATTCGGCGGGCCGATGGAGCGACATACAGACCTGGAGCGGTAGGTACACCTCGTACCGTCTTGCTTTTCTTCGTTCTCCCATGGGTCCCCTCAGCGACCTGCTAGTTGCACGACCTCTGCCACGTGTCCATACAGCTCGTCTACTGATTACACGGTCTTTAACCCGTTTTAATGAGATCCAAAATGAATCGCGTCGAGGAAAAAATTCCTATAGTGGGAAGTATCTGCATGCCCGACACAAAAACGTGGTTCTAGGACTGACCGGTCCTATAACTCGCTGAACGCTCGAAAGTTATAGTACGGGATCAATCAAGACGGACGACCCCTCAGCCTCTGTCAGCAGGCCTTTGCCAATCATGAGTCTGACCAAGCGAACGAGCGAGGTATGGTCGGAACCGCGAGGGTCGGCAGTCTTACCTGCCGCATACCCGGAATCATGGGGATGCGCTTGCCGCTCTCCGGTCAGTTCGGTGAGCCAATTATCGAGTGCCGCTCGCTGTTCTGGCTCCAAGGTCTCGAAGGCGATTCCCATGCCCAGACCAGCTTGGGAATAGACCACAACGCCTCCGGTTTCGAATTGGGTTTTGCCTTTGTGAACGCTGACTCGTACACTTGCGCCCACTGGGAAGGGAACCATGGTATCGACGAAACAGCCTCCCGGCCCTAAATCTGTCGTTCGGGTCGAAAACTTGGCTCCTGATCCTAGCTCAACGACCTCGGCCGAAGCCGTAACCGGATGGCGGTCATTGTTGCGCCGCTCGGCTTCGCCTGTGCCGGTGGTTTTGCCTCGAGATGGGGTCTTTTGCCCGTGTTCATACATGGTTTGAGTTCCTGCCTTCCCGTCGTCGTGTTGATTTGCGGGCGCCGCGATGGGCGGCCCATCGTCCTCTGATGGTTAATTGTCACCGTCCCGCCGGGGACGTGACAAGCCGAATCGCCCGGGACCTTGCCCAAAAGCCAATCATGGGCGGCGTAGGTGTCTAGGCGAATTCCAACCCCCGCATGTGGGCAAGAAGGACCGGTCGCGCGTCTCGCAACCGGCGTGCTGGCGTCAGCAGAATCCGCGGAACGGCTTACAACAGAAACCGAACTGCAATTCCCCGGCTGTCGTTTTCAAGCTGTTCCAGCCGAACGATCGAAGCCAGGAATTTTCTGTGAGCCGAGACCCTCTCACCGAACGGAAACGTCACAATCAGTCGCATCCCGACGAAATAGTGGGGCATCTTGGTCGTGAAATACAGCCCGTCTCGGGTGAAATCCACGACCTGTCCGACGTCCTCGATGTCTGCGAATCGGGCATCAAACGGGCGGACGTGCACTGGAAGGGATAGCTTCAGGCGCTTCCTGGTGCGAGCGTCGTGGGGCGCCTTGGGCGCCGGGTCGACGGCGGGCTTGAATTGTGGCCAGGTTCCGGTAACCATCTCGCTCCTTGGGATCGAGCTCGTTTTCGATCTTCAAGTTACACGCCTACCGCGCGGTCACCAATAGGACCGGGGTACTACCGCGTTCCAGAAGGGCACTGAGCTTCCGGCCAGGTAAATGGCGCGTTTCAATCCAGAATCACAAGACGAAGACTTTCTTGACAGGAGAAGCTGCCGAGGCGTAACGTAACTGCCTGGAACAGCGCGGGAACCAACGACGTTCGGTTGACTGGACGCAAACACGTGACTACAGACGAAAAAATCTCCTTTCTGCCTCTGGCACCTGTAGTAGTAAAACTCGTGTGCGCATCTCTGCCAGGAGGGCATAACTGAGCTGAGTAGAAAAGAAACAAGAGCTCAAGAAACCCACCCGCCAGAGACGCTGGCAAGGTGGGTTTTATTTTTTCCGGCGGCATTTTGACAACAAACAAAGGCCTGCCGTAAGGAGCACGAGGTCGGCAAGCGCAGCGTGGAAAAGGCTCAAGCCTTACCGCACAGACCGATGAACGAGCAGATCCATCGGGCTCACGATTTCTGAGGGAGACGACAATGGGCAGCAGTAAAGCGACCGAAAAGACCGGTGCCAGGGCTACTGGAAAAGCCGGTGACAAACCTACCACGATGACTGGAGCGAGAATTTTGTGGGAGTGTCTTGAGCGCGAGGGTGTGAAGACCGTATTTGGCTATCCCGGCGGGGCGATCCTGCCGGCATACGACGCGCTGCGACACAGCTCGATACGCCACATTCTGGTGCGCCACGAACAAGGCGCGACACACATGGCCGACGGTTACGCGCGCGCCACAGGCGAAGTCGGCGTGGCTGTTGCGACTTCAGGTCCAGGCGCGACGAACATGGTTACGGGAATTGCCACGGCCATGATGGACTCCTCTCCCATCGTGTGTATCACCGGACAAGTCGGGAGCAAGCTGCTGGGTTCCGACGCGTTTCAGGAAACCGACATCACCGGCGTGACCTTGCCGATCACCAAGCACAACTACCTGGTGACGCGCGCTGACGAAATCGCTCACGCCGTCCGCGAAGCGATCTATGTGGCGAAATCCGGGCGCCCGGGACCGGTGCTCATCGACATCACCAAGGACGCGCAGCAGAGTTCCTGCGAACTCGATTGGGAGGGCGCGGCGCCGAAGATGCGCGGATACCGGCCCGATCTTTCTCCTGCCAAGGAAGAATACGAAAAGGCTCTGGAGCTCATCCGGGCCGCGAAGCGTCCGCTGATCCTGGCCGGTCACGGGATCCTGGTCTCGGGAGCAGAACACGAAGTGAAAGCGTTTGCCGAGCGCGCATGTATTCCGGTGGCTCTGACTCTGCTGGGCCTTGGCACGCTGCCCGCATCTCATTTCCTCAATCTTGGCATGATGGGGATGCACGGAGAGGCGTGGGTGAACAAGACGATTCAGGAGGCGGATCTGCTTTTGGCCTTCGGCATGCGATTCGACGACCGCGTGACCGGAACCCTGAAGACCTATGCACCCAATGCGAAAAAGATTCACATCGACATCGATCCCGCGGAAATCAACAAGAACGTGAAAGTGGACGTCCCCCTTGTCGGCGACTTGCGGAAAATTCTGCTGGAGCTTCTGCCGCGCGTCGAGCCCGGAAACCACACGGAGTGGATCGAGTACATTCGCGGCCTCAGGGGTGACACGGCTGTTCGCGATATCCAGAATCTTCCCGACAACGGCCATCTGTACGCCGCGCATGTGATCAACGACCTATGGCACGAAACGCGCGACCGGGACGCGATCATCGTCACTGACGTGGGACAGCACCAGATGTGGGAAGCGCAGTACTACAAGCACGAGCGCTCCCGTTCGCTCATAACCTCAGGCGGCCTGGGAACGATGGGCTTCGCTTTGCCTGCTGCGATCGGAGCCAAAGTAGCGCGGCCGGACGCAGACGTGTGGGTCGTGGTGGGCGACGGCGGTTTCCAGATGACCATGGCCGAGCTTGCGACGATCGTGCAGGAAAACCTGAAAGTGAATATCGCCATCATCAACAACGGCTATCTGGGAATGGTCCGCCAGTGGCAGGAATTCTTCTACGACCGGAACTATGAGGCAACACCCCTGCTGAATCCCGATTTCGTGAAACTCGGCGAGGCCTACGGCATCCGCAGCATAC
Source organism: Candidatus Acidiferrales bacterium (assembly GCA_036514055.1). GTDB lineage: Bacteria > Acidobacteriota > Terriglobia > Acidiferrales > UBA7541 > Palsa-295. Next base: position 16,455 of record DATBXX010000055.1, on the reverse strand, counting down.
TCGTCCAGAAACGATCCGACGTGGTGCCGGCGGTGCGCGCGGCGCACGCCCATGAAGGACCCGTGTTGATGGATTTCAAGGTCGAGCAAGAGGATACCGTTTACCCCATGGTCGCTGCCGGCGCGGCCCTGAACGAAATGATCCGGCGGCCAAACCCGCTGGTCGAAACAGCCGAGGACGAATAGGACAGCCATGCTGCATACGATTGTCGTTTACGTGGAAAACAAGCCGGGAGTGCTGTCGCGCGTGGTGTCGCTGTTCCGCCGCCGCGCATTCAATATTGATTCCCTCACGGTCGGGCGGACCGAAAAACCCGAAGTTTCGCGCATGACGATTGTCACCGACGCCGATGAAGACCAGGCGCGGCGCATCGTTGCGAACGTCTATAAACTGGTGAACGTACTGCTGGTGGACGACGTGACACATCATCCGGCGCTGTTGCGCGATTTGGCCCTGGTAAAGGTAGCTGCGACGCGCGAGACGCGCGGGCAAGTCCTTCAACTCGCCGAAGTGTTCCGCGCGCGCGTGCTGGACATTGCGACCGATTCGATTACCGTCGAGTTGACGGGCGGCGAAGAAAAAGTGGACCGCCTGCTCGAGCTGCTCAACCCGTTCGGATTGATGGAAGTGGTGCGCACGGGAATCGTTGCCATGCGGCGGGGCGCGAAATCTCCATCGGTCGCAACCAAGGCCAAGGTCGCGGGAACCGTTGACGACGGCACCGTTTCGTACTCTGTGTAGACCCTTGCAACTCAAGCTGCGATTCAGCGCTTGGCCGCCTTTGATTTCGCGGCCGGCGGCTTGGGCCTGAGCGACGCGAGAAACTCTCTGAGCGGCAGAGTGTTGATCACGTCTTTTTTCTCGATCCAGCCGCGCCGTGCCGTTTCAACCCCGTATTTCATGAATTGAAGATTGCGCGTGGTGTGTGAGTCGGTTGAAATCACGATTTTCACACCCCGCTGCTTGGCCATGCGCAGGTGAACGTCGCGCAGATCCAGCCGATCCGGGTAGGCGTTGCATTCCATCACGACGCCGTTTTTCGCGCACGCGTCGAGAACCGCTTCCATATCGTATTCAAACGGTTCACGCCGTAGCACCAGCCTGCCCGTGGGATGGGCGATGATCTGCGTGTACGGGTTTTCAATCGCAGCCAGATACCGCTCGGTCATTTCCGTGCGCGCCAGGTTCATATAGGAATGTATGGACGCGACCACGACGTCCAGTTCGGCGAGCACGTGGTCCTCGAGATCAAGCGTGCCGTCTTTCCTGATATCCACTTCGCTGCCGGCAAGCAGGGTGATTCCGGGCACCTTCGCTCCGTGGATTTTCTTGATCTGCTCAAGCGTGCGCTTTTCGTCCAGCCCGTTTGCGACGGTTACGGCCTGCGAATGGTCGGTGAGAGCGATGTAGTCGTATCCCAGGTCCTTTGCGGCCTGGCCCATTTCCTCGATCGAATTCTTGCCGTCCGACGCGGTCGTGTGCATTTGCAGGTCACCGCGAATATCCGCGAGGGTCACGAGTTTGGGGAGCCTGTTCTGCTCGGCGGCTTCGATTTCACCGGTCATCTCACGCAACTCGGGTTCGATGTAAGCGAGCTTCAGTTTGGAATAGATCTCCTCCTCCGTCTTGCCCGCGACCACCTTGCCGCCCTTGAGCGTGGTGAGAGCGTACTCGTTGAGGGTCCAGCCCATGTCGTTTGAGCGCCCGCGCAGTGCGACGTTGTGCGCCTTCGAACCGGTGAAATACAGCAGCGCGGCCCCGAAGCTCTTCTTTTCGAGGAGCCGAACGTCGACCTGCAGGCCGCCTCCGAGAATAAAGCTGACTTTGTTTTCGCCATGCGCGAGTTCCTGATCGATTCCGGGGTATTTCAGGATGTGCGCCGCGACGGCGTCGACATCTTTCTGCTTGTCGTGGCCCGGGCGCATGGTCACCAGCAAATCCAGATCGCCAATGGTCTCGCGGCCGCGGCGGAGGGAACCGGCCGGCGTCACCGACTCGACCGCTTCACCCGCCTTGGCAATATAGGCGGTCAGCTTTTGCGCTTCCTCGTCAGCGACGTTGATACGGACGCGCCCGGATCCGGAGAGATTCTTGAACTGGCCGGCGGCCTTCAGGATGTTCTGCTCGCTTTTTTCGCCGAATCCGGGCAGATCGCGCAGTTTGCCCTCGCGGGCGAGTTTTTCAACGCCCTCGACCGTAGCAACTTTGAAATGGCTCCAGAGAAAAGCGACTTTCTTTGGGCCGAGCGATTGCAGCTCGAGCAGGTCCAGAAGCGTTGGCGGGTACTTCTTGCGCAGCTTCTTGCGGAGGCTGTAATCGCCGGTGTCCAGAATTTCGCGGATATGCTCGGCCATGCTGTCGCCGATGCCGGGCAGCTCCTTCAGTTTTTTGGGGTCCTTGGCGAGATCCTCGATGCGCTCGTGAATGCTATAGAGCAGTTCGGCTACCTTCTCGTAGCTGCGATACCGGCCGATGATCGCCCCATCAATTTCCAGTAGCTGCGCGGTTTCGCGCAGAATCTTTGCAACGTCTTTATTTTCCATCGCAGCGTCTCCACAACGGGTGTTTCATTGACAGCAGGCTCAGCGGGCGACGAACCTTGCGTAATACAGAATCCCCGCGACGGATTTGGAATCGCGGATCTTGCCGGAACGAATCCATTTTTCGGCTTCGCGCAGGGTGACAATCCTCTGGGTGATCCGTTCGTCCTCTTCCGGTTGAGCCGTTCCCTTGGTCAGACCTTCGGCCAGAAATATGTCCATGCGCTCACCGAGTAATCCCGGCGACGGGAAAATCTCGAGCAGCTTTCGTATGCGCCGGGCGGTGTATCCGGTTTCCTCCAGCAACTCGCGATGGACTCCGGCCGCCGCCGTTTCGTTCGGCTCCTTGTGCCCGGCCACGAGTTCCCAGAGATACTGGCCAGCGGCATGGCGATACTGCCGTATCAGCACGATTCGTCCATCGGAGAGAACCGGCAGTACGACCACCGAACCTGGGTGCACAATGATTTCGCGCGTCGTCACGATGCCGCTCGGCTCAGAAACCCGATCGCGCTTGAGCGTAAACACACGGCCCCGAAACAGCACCTTGCTGCTGAGGATTCTTGCGGGCTTGGCCTTGCGGCCCTTTCGACCCTTCACGCGCGCTCCTGGCTCACCCGACCTCGGCAATTCTACCGCACCCTCGCCGCTTGCCAGGCGCTATGTTTGCGAACTGCGATCGGGGGAGTGTCCGGCGGTGGTTCGGTGTGGTTTTGCTATACTCGCTTAAGGCGAATCCGTGACGATTAATACCATTATCGTGGACGACGAACGCCCCGCACGCGAAGAACTCATCTATCTGCTGAAGAGTTTTCCCGAGGTGAACGTCGTTGCACTGGGCAAAAACGGTCTCGAGGCGGTAGCGTTGATCAAGGAGCACGATCCGGATCTGGTGTTCCTCGACGTGCAGATGCCGGGCCTGGACGGTTTCGCGGTGATCAAGAAGCTGGTAGAGCGCAAGCTGCGCATACCCCAAATCGTTTTCGCCGCGGCCTACGATCACTACGCCGTTCAGGCCTTCGAGGTGAGTGCGGTCGATTACCTGCTCAAGCCGTTCGACAAGACGCGCGTGGCGAAGGCCATCGAGCGGGCGAAAAAAATGGTTGAGGCCCACACCTCGCCCGTGCAGCGGCTGGAAACGCTGGTCAGTCAGCTTGGCGTCGAAGGGCCAAGACAGCGACAGGCGCATCCGGTGAAGTTGCTGGTGAAATCGCAGTCACGCATGATCCTGATCGATGCCGACGACATGATTTACGCCTCGATTCAGGATGGGGCGATCACCATTTTCTCCCGCGACACCGAAGGCGTGTCGAACTATCGCACGGTGGACGAGCTGATGGAGATGCTGGACCCGGGAGTCTTCTGGCGGCCACACCGGTCGTATCTGATCAATATCAATCACATCAAGGAAGTGGTGCCCTGGTTCAAGTCGAGCTACATGCTGAAGATGAACGATAAAAGGGCCAGCGAGATTCCCGTCTCGCGCGGACAAACCAAACGACTGCGGGAATTGCTGAAGCTGTAGTCCGCCGATTTCTGCTCACCGTTTGCCTCCGGAATCGACTGGTCTCATAGGAACGACGGCCAACCTTGAAAACGCGCATTTGCGGAACTCGGAATCCAATGTAACAATATGCCCATGCAAAAACCTCTGATCATGTTGGGAACGGTACTGGCAGTCGGACTGGTCTTGTTGGGTGGCGCGTCAGGCAACGCGCAGGCACAGCAGTCTCCGGGGGCTCCTGCCGCTAGCACGCCGCCTGCGGCGAAGGCTGCGCCGGCAACGGCCGCGAAGACGCCCGCAGCGAAGCCTGCTGCCCCCGCACCTTTGACAACGGATGAACAAAAAGACAGCTATGCGCTGGGAATCAACATCGGGCGTAGCCTGAAGAAACAAAAAGTTGATCTGGATACAGCGAGCGTAATGCGCGGAATCAAGGACGCGCTCGCAGGCAGCCCGTCACTGCTGACTGATACGGAAATCGATGCCGGCCTCAAGCAGCTGGCGGCCGAAGCACAGAAAGTGCAGGACGCGGAACAGGCGAAGGCCGGGGAGGCCAACATGAAGGAAGGCCAAGAGTTTTTGGCAGCAAATAAGACCAAGGATGGCGTGGTCACGCTGCCCAGCGGGTTGCAGTACAAGATCCTGACGGCAGGCACCGGAGCGAAACCGACAGCCAGTGACACGGTCGTATGCAACTATCGCGGCACCTTTATCAATGGAACGGAGTTCGACAGCTCCTACAAACGTGGTCAGCCCGCGTCGTTTCCGGTGGGCGGAGTGATCAAGGGTTGGACCGAGGCGCTGCAGCTGATGCCGGTGGGCTCGAAATGGCAGCTGTTCGTTCCGCCCGATCTTGCCTACGGGGAGCGCGGAGCCGGCGGCGCGATTGGTCCGAACCAGACGCTCGTGTTTGACGTGGAGTTAATCTCGATCAAGGGAAAGTAGCGAGCTGCGCGAGCCAGGCGCTCGCCCGGCCCACGCGGTTGAATGTGCTAACATCGGCCGTTCCATTTCCAGTCACGAACTTCCAGGCGGGGGATTCCCCTAAGAGTGTCGAAGCGCAAACGAGTCTTGAGCGGCATGCGGCCCACCGGGCGTCTTCATCTGGGTCACTATTTTGGCGCCCTTGAGAACTGGCTCAAACTGCAGGACGAATACGACTGTTTCTTCTTCGTCGCTGACTGGCATGCGCTGACGACGCATTACGAGGACACCTCCTCGGTCGCCGAAAACACCCTGCAGGTAGTGATCGACTGGCTTTCGGTGGGCCTTGATCCGGCGAAATCAACACTGTTTATTCAGTCCAGCGTGCTGGAGCACGCCGAGCTGCATCTGCTACTGTCCATGATCACGCCGCTATCCTGGCTCGAACGTGTCCCCACGTACAAGGAACAGATCGAAAACCTGAAGGAGCGCGATCTCGGGACGTACGGCTTTCTTGGCTATCCTCTGCTTCAAGCTGCTGACATTGTCATGTACGGCGAACCGAGGCAGGGCCTGCTGGTGCCTGTCGGCGAGGACCAGGTTCCTCACGTCGAGCTCACCAGAGAAGTTGTGCGGCGATTTAACACCGCGTTCTTCGAAGTCCAGAAACAACCGAATGAAAAGCAGATGGCGGTGTTGCGGCGGACGCTGGATTTGACAAGCGATCCTTCGGTTGCAGGCATATCCGACGAATGGAAGAAGATGCTGGCTTCACTGCATCGTTCGCCCATCGACTATCGCCAGTCCGTATTCGCAAACGCAGGCATCCGGATCCAGGAGAACCTGGTCGAGCCTCAGCCTTTGCTTACGGCCACGCCCCGGCTGCCTGGACTCGATGGACGGCGGATGGCGAAGAGCTACGGCAACGCGGTCTGGCTCTCGGATTCACCCGACGATGTCCGGGCGAAGGTCCGCAATATGCTGACCGATCCCCAGCGGGTGAAACGCACCGATCCGGGACGGCCTGAGATTTGTCCGGTTTTCGCCTGGCACAAGCTGTTTTCATCGGCGGTCACCGTCGGAAAAGTGGAGCAGGACTGCCGGACGGCGGCGATCGGCTGCGTGGATTGCAAGAAGCTTATGGCCGAAAATCTGGTCACCTGGATCGAGCCTGTTCAGGCACGCCGCAAGGAATTCGAGGCCCATCCCAAGCGAGTTTGGGATATCCTCGACGCCGGCGGAAAGAAGGCCCACGCAAGTGCGCGCCGAACGATGAAGCGCGTGCGAAACGCGATATTCCAGTGGGACCGAGCACGGAAGTCCGCCGAGGGAAACTGAATTGGCATCCGCGTCACCGTCGCCTTATCGCGTCAACGTGCCGGCATTTGAAGGCCCGCTCGATCTCCTGCTCGATCTGATCCGCAAGCAGGAGATGGACATTCACAATATTCCCATCGCCAAAGTCACCGAGCAGTACTTGGACTATCTCCATCAGCTTGAAACGCTGGACATCGACGTCTCCTCCGAGTTCATCTACATGGCGGCGACGCTGATCCACATCAAATCCAAGATGCTGCTGCCGGCCGACCCGCTGGCCGGACCCGAAGAGCAGGATCCGCGCGACGAGCTGGTCCACCGGCTTCTCGAACATGAGAAATTCAAGAACGCTGCACAGCTCTTGTACGAGAAGCAGCAGATCGAGGCGCACGTATGGTCGCGCCCGGACCGCGCGCTGTATACCGGCGACGCGATTGAGGGCGAGATGGTGGTCTCGCTGGTAGACCTGATCCAGACGTTTCATCAGGTGCTCGAGCGGCGCAAGACCGTCCCGAAGTTCGAACTACACCACGAAACGGTGACCATCGCCCAGATGATGGACCTGCTGCGCCAGCGCCTGACGACGACCGACGACCCCGTGTCGCTCGTCGCCTTTTTCGAGACATGCGCGACGCGCAATGCGATGATTGTCGCGCTGCTCGCGGTCCTGGAAATGGTTCGCATGCAGGCCGTGATTCTGGTGCAGTCGGAGCTTTTCGGCGACATCGGCCTGCGGAAGCATAAAATGTTCGACGCAGTTTTTGCCGGGCCCGACGCGATGTCGAAAATCGAGGAACAGTACCTGTGACCACTACGCCGGAAGAAATCAAGGCAGCACTGGAATCTATCATCTACGCCGCGGACGAACCCGCTACCCTGGATCAGATCGCGGGCGCGATCGGCGTCGACAAGGCCGTGGCCCGCGCGGCACTGGACCTCCTGGTTGCTTCCTACCAAACCGATGAACGCGGCATCGAGGTGCGGAAGGTGGCTGGCGGCTGGAAATTTTATACCAAGCCGCAGCATCACGACGTGGTCAGGAAGTTCATCAAGAGTCTGCAGCCCCCGCTGCGGCTAACCATGCCGGCGCTGGAAACGCTCGCGGTGATCGCCTACAAGCAGCCGGTCACGGTGCCCGAGATCAACGAAATTCGCGGCGTGCATGTCGGAGGAGTGATCAAGACACTGCTGGAAAAGCGCCTGATCACCACCGCCGGACGCAAGGAAGTGATCGGACGGCCGATCCTGTACCGCACGTCGAAACAGTTCATGATGCGCTTTGGCCTCTCGGATTTGGACGAACTGCCGAGTCTGAAGGAATTTGAGCAGCTCGCGCAGGCCGCTCTGGGCAGCGATTCAGGAATCGCACCAGTCGAAACCGAACAGGCCGGGCCGGCGTCCGAAGATTCGGCGGGAGCTCGGAAAATCAGGGAGTCCGGCGAGACCAACGACCTGGCTGAACTCGCCGATGACGCGCCGGAAGTCCCTGAGCAGACGCGAAGCGCGGCTGCCGGCACCTCCGAGCGCTCCTAGCGGGCATCTGATGCGTATGGCAATGATCCTGGCGGCCCTGCTGGCCCTCACTTGGGCCACACGAGCGCAGGCCCCTGCCGGGCCGCAACAGAATCCCCCCGCCGTGCAGCCGCAAAATCCGCCGGCAGCCGCGCAAACAGCCGTACCCGCCCAGGCGAGCGCCATCAAGACCAACACGCGACTGATTACTGTGGACGTGGTGGCCACCGACTCACACGGAAATGTAGCGCGCGGCCTCAAAGCCGAGGACTTTCAAATTACCGAAGAGCACAGCGGACCGCAGAAGATCGTAAAATTCGACTTCGTGGATGCATCGGCTCGGCCTGCTTCCGGCAGCCTTGCGGGGGCGACGCCTCTGGCGCCGTACATCTATTCCAACCTGTTGCCGGAGCGTGTGCGTGTGCCGCCGACGGTGATGCTGATGGACGCTCTCAATACCAATATCCAGAGCCAGTCCGAGGTTCACCGGCACATGCTCATGCTGCTGAAAACCTTGCCGCCCTCGACGCCGATCGCCGTGTTCGTGCTGACCCGGACCCTGCACGTGGTCCAGAGTTTCACGACCGACCCGGGTCTTTTGCGTGCGGCTGTCGACAAGACGCTGCGACCTCCGGATATCGAGCAGAATCCTCAAGACGATCCGAACAGTATGTCGAACGCTGTACTGGACCAAAACGGCGACACCGAGACACCCGCGAACCTGGCACTGGAGGATTTCGAGAAGACCGAATTCGAAGCCCAGATGGCCCTTCGGGTTGACGAGACCACCGACGCGATGGTTTCCATCGCAAAGTTCCTGGGCGGCTACCCCGGACGGAAAAATCTGCTGTGGTTTTCGGAGTCCTTTCCAAATTGGATCGCGCCGTCGGCGGATTTTGGCAGCGATTCGTTCGCTGGAACCGCCAACTACGCCGACAAGATTCGACAGGCCTCCGAGGCCCTCGCAGATGCGCGTATCGCGGTCTACCCGGTAGACGCGCGAGGTCTGGAAGCGTCGCAACTCTATTCGGTCGGGCAGAATCCGCACATGAATCGCAACAACCCGGGCGCCGGATTCGGGGGGCAGCTCACTCGAGAAAGCAGCACGCGCATCGACACCCAGAGCACGATGCAACAGCTGGCCGAGGCGACCGGGGGAAAGATCTGTGTCAACACGAACGATCTTTCCGGGTGCGTCCAGGGCGCGCTCGATGATAGTTCGGTCTACTACGAACTGGCCTACTATCCGGAAAACGTGAAATGGGACGGGAGATTTCACAAGCTTACCGTCAAGACCAGCGAGCACGGGATCAGACTGCGCTATCGCGGCGGCTATGTCGCAATTGAGCAGGATGCACAAGCGAAGCCGGCTCCTGCAAAACTCCTCCAGCAGGCCTGCCTTGATCCGTTGCCCTCAACATCGATTTCCGTGACCGCAGAAGCCCTTACGCCCAAAGCAGGCGCAAACAACGCGGGCGGCGCCCGTTACCTGCTTACGATTTCACCGACTTCGCTCAGCCTTGCGCCAGCGGGCGTAGACCGCGAGCTCAGTCTTCAGATGGCTATCTGCGAATACGATGCCAAGGGCGATTCGTTCGAGTTCTTTCCGCGGGACTTGTCCGGGCCGGTGTCGGAGGCGGCCTTTCAAAGCTGGAAGGCCACGGGCCTTCGCAATATCTTCGACTATGACGCGAAGCCAGACGATCGCCGGTTGCGATTTGCGGTGCTGGACGTGCCGTCGGGAGCAACCGGGTCGGTTGACGTGCCTGCGCATCCGCGTGCATTTGGAAGCCTGCCGGCGGGCGCCGAGACTGCCGGGAATACCGCAAAGCCGGCCGGCGCGCCGAATGCGGCGCCGGCGCGTCCTTCTGCGCCCCCGCCCCCCACTCATATCGCTTTCCACATTCCATCTGGCGGCTCGAGCATGCTTGACTGGACCGGTAACGCTGTTTCCTACCATGGCGATCTCAGCGTCGCTCAAGGAGCGCCAGCGCTTTTCCAGAATCTTTTCGCCGAGCGCTATCATTGCGAGGCGGGGTCGCTCGTCTCCAACGACATCAGTTCGGTCGCAACCCCGAACCTTGTGCTCACCTTGCGTGAACCGGGCGGAACTCGTGCGGTGATCGATCTGGGAGGGAGCGCGCCTACCTATTCCGGTGAAGTGCCGGTCGATTCCAGCGCGCGGGCGTTCTTCGATTACCTCTGGAAACTCTGCCACTGCCAGCAGCCGTAGGGCTTCGTCCTCCGCGCCGTTTCCGCTAAGCTGTATCCCTGCGGCAGGGACGCCGCCAACTCCATGAAAGAACGCCTGCAAAAAATCATCGCCCGCGCGGGCATCACATCCCGCCGGCGGGCCGAGGAAATGATCTCCTCCGGGCTGATTACCCTCAATGGGCGCGTGGTAACCGAGCTCGGAACCAAGGCCGATGAAACGCGCGATCACATCAAAATTGCCGGGAAGCTGCTGCGGCCGGAAACCGAGCGCGTCTATCTGCTCCTGCACAAGCCGCCCGAGATTGTTTCGACCCTGAGCGATCCGGAAGGCAGGCCCTCGCTGCGCGATTTGCTGTACGGAATTCCCGAACGCGTATTTCCGGTTGGGCGGCTTGAGTATCATTCCTCCGGATTGGTGTTTCTGACCAATGACGGCGACCTTGCGAACCGCATGATGCAGGCGCACAACCTGCCGCAGACCTATCAGCTGAAGCTCAAGACCCTGCTGACTTTTGCCGAAATCGAGACACTCTCTCGGACGACCGGTGCGCGCATCACGCGGATTCGCGGCAAAGATGCGCCGTGGTACGAAGTGACCTTGTCGGAAGCGCGGCGCGATACGCTACGCAACAAACTTTTTCAGACCGGGCACCCCGTCGAGAAAATGAAGCGCACACGGATCGCGAACCTGGAACTGGATTCGCTCGCCTCAGGTCAGCGTCGTCTGGTATCGCCTGCCGAGCTGATCGCGCTGAAACGCAAATTGGGCGAGATTTCCTCCCTCCGCAAGCCTGAGGCGCGCAAGCGCGCCGTCGGCAAGCCGCGCCGGTTCCGTGGAAAAACATCGAACTAGCACACTTTCCTTTTTGCCGAATTCCGGTATGATGCTTTCGTCTCGGGGGGATTTTCCCAGGCGGTTCACAGGGGCAATCGAGGGGGGAAACGCGCCGCTACGGTGCGCTCAGGCGTTTTCTGAGCAGAAAGCGGCGGTTGTGGGGATGTGCGCGCGAGCGATGCGCAACACCAAGGTTGCGGTTCTGGAGCGCGTAAATCGAAACGCACTGAGAGGACACAAATGAGCAAGCCTTCGGAGAACGTCGATCCCAGTTTAAGTCGTCCGCCGGCGGCTACAGCCGGCGACCCTGCGAGCGAGATTCTCAAGACCAGCCGAACCATCGCCGTAATCGGCCTGTCCAGCCGCAGGCACCGCCCCAGCTACGGGGTGGCCGAGTACCTACAATCTGCGGGATACCGTGTAATCCCTGTGAATCCGAAGGAAACCGAAGTATTGGGCGAAAAGTCCTATGCGCGACTGGAGGACATCCCCGAGCGCGTGGACATCGTCGATGTGTTTCGCCGTTCGGAGTTTGTTCCCGAGATCGTTGAATCGGCGATCCGGATCGGGGCACGCGGGGTGTGGATGCAGGAAGGCGTCATCCATTCGCAGGCTGCAGAACGTGCCCGAAGCGCCGGGTTGTTCGTGATCATGAATTCCTGCATCCTGAAAGAACATATCAAGCGTTTCCGACTTCAGTAAGACCGGGCCCGGGCCAGGCCGGTTTGCCTCTCTGTGCTTCTCATTGCAACGAATAGACCTTTATCACCCGCTTCCCGGGAATCGTTACGGCAATGGTCTGGCCGTCGGGCGCGATCTCAAAATCGTGAAATTGCAGATCGTGCAGGATGGAAGAAAACGTGTCGTCATGGAGTCCGACCCACAGGAGGATATTGGACCGGTCGTCCGGTCCGCGCTTGAGCAGGACGCGCTGCTCGTCACGGCTCCATGCGAAGCGTCCAAATCCGGCCCGCACGCGGAGCGGCTTGTCGGTCGGATGCAAAAGGTCAATCACATCGATCGTGTCCCCATCCTCGAAATAACCGATCTTGGTGCCCGAAGGCGACAGGCTCAAGCTGCTCTGGTAATTGTCGATCTCTGAGATCTCGGTGACGGTCTCATGCAGCAGGTCCAGCTGGACAAGCGTCAGATGGCCGTGAAGACTCAAATTGTCTCCGACGGCAAAGGCTCTGTTTCTTTTCGCGTCCCAAATGACCATGTTGAAGGTGTGGCCGCCGAAAAGCGCGGTGCTTTTTCCGTCCGCGGGATGAACGCGCGTGATTGTATAGGGCGGTCCTCCGGTCAAATACACGACCGAAACGCTGTCGGCGAGCCACGTGCCGTCAAGCGCGCCTTCGATGAATCGCGTCTTCGAGCCCGCGACTTTGATCTCGTGGCCTTCGGTATCAAGCAGTGCGAGCGCCCGTCCTCCGCCGATTCCCGCAAGCGGCGGTTCGTTCATGGATTCATCCAGGTCACCCTTCTTCTTGTTGTTCTTGTCGTCCCAGCCCGGAGGCGGCAACTGCAGCGTCATATTCATGGCGATGCGCTGGCTGTCTGGAGACCACGCAAGCGAGTCGACCCTGAACCCCTGGGGCGGGGGAATGGGCATGAATTTCTCGGCTTCGACGATCTTTCGGGTCTTGCCCTGACCGGAGGCAACCCATATGTCGTCGTGTTCGATGACCAGACGCTTGACGCCTTTTATGTGCGATACGGCGTACACGATGGAGTTGTCGGGCGCAATATCAAACGCCTGGCAATCCTCGTCGATGATGAACTTTGGAGTGTCCTGCGCGGCAAGCGGTGCCGGATAGAGCAGAACCCCGCAAATCGTCGCGATCCAGACGGCCACCGTCAGGATCCGCTCGGCGGTCATGATCCATCTTGCAATCGGCACGAACGGCGCCAGTTTTTCCTTCACTCCCGGCCCCTTGACCCTCGCGGCTTTGATTTGATCCGCCGAATCTCTTCCATTCTCTGCCGGATTCGTGCCTCAAAGCCTTGGTCAGTGGGTTTGTAATAGGATCGGCCCGCGAGACTCTCCGGCAGGCAGGTCATGTCCGTCACTTTTTCCTCCGCGTCGTGGGCGTACTGATAGCCCTTTCCGTATCCGAGGTTGCCCATCAGCCCCGTGACCGCACTCCTTAGATGCAGGGGAACGGGTTCTGCGATGGTCCCTTGCAAGTCTTTGTGGACCTCTCCGTATCCCGTATAGAGTGCGTTCGATTTTGGAGCAAGCGACAAATAGACGGCAGCCTGGGCAAGCGCGAGATAGCCCTCCGGCGGACCGATGAAGTCGAAAGCTTCCTTGGCCGCGATCGTCACGGCAAGTGCACCCGGTTCGGCCAAGCCGATATCCTCGCTCGCCATGCGCACCATGCGTCGAGCCAGGTACAGCGGGTCTTCTCCGGATTCGAGCATCCGCGCCAGCCAATACAGCGCTGCGTCCGGGTCGGAGTTACGGACCGATTTGTGCAGGGCGGAGATAAGGTTGAAATGCTCCTCACCGGACTTATCGTAGGGCAGAAGCTTCTTCTGGAGCACGTCCTCGAGCCGAACCTCCAGTAGCAGTCGCCGTCCATCGGCGTCAGGCTCCGTCCCGATCACAAGAGCTTCAAGGGTGTTGTATGCGGCGCGCGCGTCGCCGTTGGCAAGGACCGCGATGCGCTCAAGGATCCTGTCGCTTGCTTCGGCCTGTTGTGCTCCGAGGCCGCGCTCGGGATCTGCAATCGCGCGCCGCAGCAATTCGACGATCTGCCCCTCGGAGAGCGCCCGCAGGACGTACACCTTCATGCGGGAAAGCAGCGGCGCAATCACCTCGAAAGACGGATTCTCCGTAGTCGCGCCGATCAGCAGAATGTTGCCGGCCTCGACGTGCGGCAGAAAGGCGTCCTGCTGCGCGCGATTGAAGCGGTGCATCTCGTCGACGAACACAATCGTGCGGCGCTGATAGCGCCGCGCGCCTTCGGCCTTGGCCATCACCTCCTTGATTTCCTTGATTCCGGCAAGAACGGCGCTAAATGGTATGAATTCACTGCGGGTGCGCCGCGCGATGATTCGGGCGAGGGTCGTCTTCCCGCATCCCGGGGGGCCCCAGAGAAGCATCGAGCCCAGTTCATCGCGCTCGATCTGGTTGCGCAGCGGTTTGCCAGGGCCGAGCAACTCTTGCTGCCCGATGAACTCATCGAGCGTTTGCGGGCGCATGCGGTCGGCAAGTGGGCGTCCTGATTGCGGGGCTTCTTCCGGCTCGATTGCGCGAAACAGACCCATTGTCTAGGCCAGATCCCGGGCGATTGACATTCGCTGCCTTGCCGCTTCGTACAGAACCAGCGACGCCGCAACGCCGGCATTCAGTGATTCAACGGCTGCGGTCATAGGAATCGAGATAATGGCATCGGCGATGCGCTCGACTTCGTCCGGCACGCCGTTGCTTTCGTTGCCGACAAAGATCGCCGATGGGTCACGCAGATCAGCTTCGGTCGCGCGGTGCCCGCGGGTCGAAGTGGCCGCGCAGATTTGCACCTGGGCTATCTTGAATTGGGCGAGCAGCGTCGGAATCGCCATGCCGCGCAGGACCGGCAGCCGCAGCGCTGAGCCTGCGGATGCACGCAACGCCTTGGGTGACCACGGGTCGGCGGTTCCGCGGGTGGCCACGGCCCCGGTTGCGCCAAACGCTTCGGCCGACCGCAGGATCGTTCCGACGTTTCCAGGGTCCTGCACTGCGGCCAGTACGATCACGAGCGGAGCGCTTTCGCGCATTTCGCCCGGGCCGCGCAGGATATCGTCGAATCCCCATCCGCGCTGGCGGAAAAGCGCAGCGACTCCCTGTGGCGTCTCGGTGCCGGCGACGCCTTCAAAGAGTTTGTTCGTGGTCCGCAGAAGGCGTGAACGGGGAATTCCCGCCTCGCTCTCGCCGGCAGCATCCAGGATTCGCCCGGCTTCACGCTCGCCGGCCTCGCTGACAAGCAGCGCTTCGGCTTCCAGGCCCGAACGCAGGGCCTCCTCGATCAGTTTCGGTCCCTCGACGCCGATGAGTTCGCCGTCGCGCGGACCGGTTCCGCGCAGCGCGAAGCGAAACTGCTTCAGCCATTTGTTGTCGCGACTCGTGATCAAATCCGCCATTGGCGCGCCTGCTCCTAGGCTAAACTAGTTCGATCAGCGCTGGCAAACGCGGCCTTTGCGGGCGTGCGAGTGCCTCGCGCGTGACATTTTGCGTTCGTCTGCCTTGCATCCCTTGCGGCGGCTATGCTAATTTGCATTCGGTCACGGCGCAGCGCGCCGAAAACGAACATTGTCCCCTGAAATCCTCAAAATCTCATCGGAAGCGCCCGAGTCGCACGTTATCGACTACGCCGCGAGTTTCATCCGGCGCGGACGCGTCATTGCCATCCCAACCGACACCTTCTACGGCCTGTGCGCCGATCCGTTTAATCTCTACGCCGTCGAGCGAGTATTTCTGCTGAAGGGGCGCCCGGAAACCCGCGCGCTGCCAATCCTGGTGAATTCCGTCGAGCAAGCAGTGACCCTGGTGCGCGACGTGCCCGATGCTTTTCTGACCCTGGCGCAGAAATTCTGGCCCGGAGCGCTGACGTTGATCGTTGAGGCGACCCACCGGCTGCCTCTGAAAGTGACCGGCAACACAGGACGCGTGGCGCTGCGCTGGGCCAATTCGCAGATAGCCACTGCGCTGATTCAGGCCGCCGAGGGCCCCGTCACGGGCACGAGCGCAAACCTTTCAAGCCATCCCTCCTGCACCAATCCCAGCCAGATTGTCGAACAGCTGGGCGACCGTTTGCCGTTGATTCTCGATGCGGGTGATACCGGCGGCACTCTTGCATCAACGATTGTTCGCATCGACGGCGACGACTGGTCGATTGCGCGTCAGGGCGCGATTCCGGATTCTGAAATCCACAAAGTCTTCGCGTAATCGGGGGGCTTGTTTCGCCGAGCGGGCATCCGGGCTTACTTCAACTCCACCTCGCTCAAGAAATTGTAATCTCCCCCGGGCGACAGCTCGATGCCGGTCACACGGTCCCGGTGCACGCAGACGTTGTCGTTGTACCACAGGTTGATGTACGGCTCGTCCACTGCGACCGTTTTTTGGATCTCCGAGACAATGGCTCTCCGTTTCTCGCGATCCGGTTCGACGCGCTCGCGGTCGATCAGTACGTCGAGTGCGGGATTGCGATAGTGCCCACGATTTGCGCCCGCGGGCGGAAATCTCCGCGAATTAAACACCAGGTCGAAAATATCCGGGTCGTTGTTGGCTCCCAGCCATCGAAGCGTGTAGAGCTGAAAACTGCCGCGCCCGACATCGGAAAGCAACGTCGCGGTCTCAAGCGGTCTCAACGTGAGCTGTACACCTATTTTGCTCCACTGGTCAGCAAGCGCTTCACCCAGCAGCCGCACGGACTCTTCGGTCGAAGTCTTCATGGTGAGGTGAATGCGTACGCCGCCTTCGCCGGGCGTGAAGCCCGCGGCATCGAGCAACATCTCCGCGCGGGCCGGGTCGTATGGGTACTGCTTGACGTTGGGCTCGTAAGCCCAGTGGTTTGGGGGCAGAAGACTTGATGCGGGCCTCGCCTGACCTCGCAAAAGATACTGAA
>DATBXX010000054.1:0-125760 GCA_036514055.1 Candidatus Acidiferrales bacterium | reverse complement strand
AAATTGGAGCCCGCCACAACATACGAATTCTCGAAGACGCGGCTCAGGCCCATGGAGCACGCTATCGCGGTCGACGGGTGGGCGGGCTCGGACATGCGGCGGCGTTCAGCTTCTATCCCACCAAGAATCTGGGCGCCTACGGGGAAGCCGGTGCTCTAACGACCGACGACGACCAAATCGCCAAGTTCGTCCGCGCGGCCCGCAACCATGGCCAGACCGCGCGCTACGAGCACGAGTTTGTCGGTTACAACTACCGCATGCAGGGATTTCAGGGAGCTGTGCTTCGAACCAAGCTCCGTCGCCTCTACGCCTGGACGAATCGCCGTCAGGAGATTGCACGCGAGTACCGCCGCGCGCTCTCCGGCGCGCGGCTGGAAATCCCGGTGGACGATCCTCGCGATGAATGCGTCTATCATCAGTTCGTAATCTATGTGAGCAATCGCAACTCCATGGTTGCGCAGCTTGCCGCCCGCGAGATCGAAACGGTCGTGCACTACCCGAAACCCGTGCATCTGCAGCCGGCGTATTCCTCGCTGGGATTCCCGCCCGGAACCTTTCCGTACGCCGAGCGTGCTTGCGACCGGGTGCTGAGCTTGCCGGTCCATCCGCGATTGACCGCCGAGCAGGTTGCGTTCGTCGGAAACTCCGTCCGCGAAGCCGCTGGCGAAAAACAGGCCGCCGCGGGCTAACGAAATCCGTTTGTTGATAGAAGGGTGCTGCTGGCAGGTTCGATCCCGCGGTCAGGCGTTCGCGCCCCGGGAGGCCGAGTTGTGCGGTCCGGACGCTTCGCCCGAGTCGCCTTCCGGTGGAGGTGCAAACCCCGCAACCCCGGTGACATGATTCGTACGGTCCCTCATCATCTCAGAGAGCCCCTCAAAAACCTTGGAACAAGACTCGCGCAGAGACTGATCCGCTGAACGCATGAGCGACTCGATGACGTTCTGGCCGTGCTCGTTCAGGCGTCGCACCGAGGAAACCATCCAGGAATCGCAGGCAGCGTCCAAACGGTCGTGATACTTGGTGGCCGCCTCTGCGCTGACGCGATCCAGGTTCTCGGCCCACGCTTTGTCGTGGGCATCGCGCTCCGCGCGGAATCCTTCCAGCGACGAAGCGAACTCAGCCGCAAGTGCGCTCCGCCCTTCGGCCACGCTGGCATCGCGCTGGGAAGCCATTTGCGCCTGGAAACGGTCGACCAGAGCGGCGGCGCTTTCGTCCAGATTACGGGCGAGCTGATCGGTGAAACCCTGCAGCTCCTGCTTGCGCTCCTGAATCGCGCTGTGGCTGCTCGTGGCAAACTGGCCGGCTTGCTGGTCGGAAATGTCGCGCAGGACCTGGCCGAACGACGCCGCGGCGGATTCGGCTGCCGCGTCAAGTTGCGAGCGGGTGCGCCCGGAAACCTCACCTGCGACCGTATCGAGCTGTTGATGAATTTGAACCAGGCGCCCGGTGGACTGTTCCTCCAATCGGGCCTCGAACTGGCGCGCGGCCTCCGACGTCCTTTCCTCAAAGCCGCTTCCCGCCGTAACGAGCGCCTGCTCGACCAACACCTGCAGACGCGCGCGTGCTTCCTGCTGGAACCATTCCGACGCCTTGCCGATCGACTCAGCAGCGGCGTGAGAGGCGCGTATGCCACTGGCGTCGAGCTCTTCGCCCCACTTCGTGAGCGCCTCCTTGCGGGCGCCTTCAAAATCGTTGCGAAGGCTTGCAACCGTAGCCGCGATCTGCGCGGCCACATCGCGCTGGCTGTTGTCCGATACCTGGCGGAGCCGCTCGCGATGTAAACGCAGGCTGTCTTCCAGTTCAATCTCGCGGTTGGCGAGTTCGCGAACCAGTTCCGGGACGCGCTCGACGCGCGGCGCGAGCCTTGCTTCCACTTCCGCAATGGTGCGCTCGACAAATTGGTTACCAAGCTGGTCCAGGGTAGGTGCCAGACGCTGGGGCACGCTTGCGGTTGCCAGTTCTGCGCGCCTATTCATTTCGTCGGTCTGCGCTTCCAGGATGTTTTCCAGGCGGCGATGCAATTCGTTCAGCGTGTCGTGGCTTGCCGCCTCCAGCTGCCCGGAGTATTCCTTCATTCGGCTCGCGGCATGCTCGATTTCTGAAAGCGAAGACCGCGCGCGTCCCACCTCTTGTTCAAGTGAAGACTTCACGCCGGAAAGGGTGTCGCGCGCTTCCGAGTACATCTGCCCCAGAGGCTGGCGAAGTTCCGCAAAGCGCTCCGACATCCTGTGTTCGGTGTCGCGAAGGATCTCCTGCGATCGCCCCGACAGTTGCTCCACCAGGCGCTCGATGCTTCCATCCAGCGATGACTGCAGAAGTTCGTTCCATTGCGATTGCGCCAGTGCCATTTCTGACTCCAGGCGTTCGCGCCACTGCGCAACGACGGTATCGGTCAAAGCGGCCTGCTCCGTCGAACTATGCGCGGTCTGCTGCTGGGTTCGCGCCGCCTCAACGGCCTCGAACTGAAGCCGTGCCTGCGTCATCCGGCTGGCCGACTGCAGCGCCGCTTCGCTTTCGGCGCGCAGCTCCTGGGCCTTGCGGTCCAGCGCCTCAATCAGCTCGCGAGCCTGCTGCAGGCTGTTCTCGAAGTGCAATCTCAGCCCGCCGAGAATTTCCTCCTGCTTTGCAGCCATCTCGGATGAAAAGCTCCCGCGCGCCGCGCTGTGGGTTTGTTCAAACTCCTCCATGGTTTGGCGGATTTGTTCGCCTGCGCGCGCGACGGCATCGTCGGCCGCCCGGCCCGCGCGCCGCTCGATTTCCGTATTCCATTCGCGAAGCAGCGGGCTGTCTGCAACCCCTGCAGACTGGGGTTCATTGGAGGGGGGCGGTGCAAACGGAATGGCTGACGCAGATTCAAAAAATGGATTATTCATGTCGTTCGACACTCTTTCCTCAAAGGTTTGCTTCGTTTCTCGAATTGCGCCCGTATGGGACGCTTCATTCGCCCGGGCATTCTGTTGCGCCGGAAATTCCGTAGACGGGAGACTGGGCATTTCGGTCAGGTTCCAGTCGGCGGGCGGACCTACGATACCCCAGATATTTGCAGGAGTTTCAAGCTCGACGGCAATCTGGAAGAACTCCCGAACCGAATGGGGCCGCTGAATCCAGGCGACTCGCGCGCGCAGGTTACGCCGTTGGACTCCGTGAATCAGCTCCAGAGTCACCCAGGTATTTTTCGGCAGGTGATGTTTTGAAGAGTAGCGGCAACCGTTCAGATTCAGAGCCAGCGTCGAGGTGCGTTCCTCGAACGGCTGGCCCAGCAGATCAATCCCGCGAACAATCAGCGGGACCGAGATTGAGAGGCGTTCGCTGCGCCGGCGTTGGGTGCCTGCTTGGTTGGAATCCACGTCGTGCACCACAATCCTTGGAGATACGGCCAGAGGATAGCACTGTCGTGCGCTGGGGTCGAGAGGCGCAGAAGCCCTGCCGAACGTCCCAAAAAAAATCAGGACGTTCCAGAGCTATGCTTAACAGAAACGGGTACCTTGTAGTCGACTGCGCGAGCTTCGCTCGCGCGGCCTACGACTTCTTCTTTTTCCTCACGCCCACGCTGGTCGCGTCGCCACCACTCATGGCGGCCAGCGCATCAAGGTTCTGTTTTGCCTGTGCGGCTAGCGGCCCGTTGGGATCCAGGTCGATGACCTTCTGGTACGCGTCGGCAGTACCGGGCGGGATGTCATAGGTCATCTTATCGCCCTGTTGGTTCGGAGTGATTAGTCCGGTATAGGCACTGCCGAGCAAGAACCACGCCTGGACGTCTTTCGGGTTCAACTGTGTCGCCTTCTGCAGAGGCGGGACTGCGTCCTTGAAGTCGCCCTTGTTGCTCAGAACGATGCCGAGATTCTTCCAGCAAACTGTGGCGGAACCGGGCGTCGGGTCAATCGTTCCGGCCTTGTCGCAATCGGCGCTCGCATCAGCCACCCTCTGCGCGGCGACCTTCGGATCGTTTTCGGTGACGGCGAGATTTGCAAGAGCCGTGCTCTGATTGTCATAGAAGCTTGCACTGGGCTGCAGATCGATGGCCTTCTGATAGGCGCCGACGGCGTCTTGCGGCTGATTGGCGCGGTCATAAGCCTGACCGAGGTTCGACCACACGACCGCGTGGTTCTTGACGTCCTTGGGTTGGACTCCCTGCTCGGCCAACTGCAATTCCGCAATGGCGGTCTTACTGTCGGCGGCCATCTTATCCTGAAGGGCCTGTCGTTGATCGGCCGGCGTGCCCGCGACCTGCTTGTGAACCGTATCCCAGTCATCCAGGGCCGCCCGGCCCGCAAGAAAATGGGTCTGCATGTCCTTGAACTTGTTCGCCTGGTCCTGTGCCGCTTTCTGCTGATCGGGGTTCGCCGCGGCCTGCGTCGCCAGAATCGTCTTGAAATTGATGGTGATGTTGTTGTCCTGGTCGACCATGAGTTGGTGCTGTTCGGAATAGTTCAAGCCGGTTTCCTGGCTGCTGGTCAGCGTGAACGTGTACACACCGGCACTCAGGCCGATCTGCGTGAATTTCCCGTCCTTGTCGGTCTTGAGAGTGAAGTTGCGCCCGCTTTCGCTCTTTAGCGTCACGGTGACGCCCGCCCACGGCTTTCCGTCGCGATCAAACACCTGGCCGCTGCAACGCACGTTTTGCGCTGCGGTGATCGAGGCAAATGCGAGGACTGCGACCAACGCGATCCACGCACGAGTGAGTCTGTTCATCGGTTTATCCCCCAAGAAAGAAATACCACCCCCGGCGCCACCCATTATTGCGCAATTCGGGTGCGATAGGCGATAGGGTCACGCAGCCCGGCCTGCTCAAACCCACGGAGGCGCAGCCGGCAACTATCGCACGTGCCGCACGCCTCGTCATCAAATTGATAGCAGGACCAGGTGCGGTTGAGCGGAGCGCCAAGTTCCGATCCCCGTCGAATGATCTCGCTCTTCTTCATGGCGATCACCGGCGTCGCTATGTTCATGTGCGTTTCCGGGCGCGTTCCGACGCGGATCAGCTCTTCAAACGCCCGGTAGTATTCCGGACGGCAGTCGGGATATCCCGAGCTGTCTTCGGAAACGGCGCCGACGAAAATGGCCGTCGCGCCGATCACTTCCCCCCAGCTGACGGCGGCCGAAAGAAAATGGGCGTTGCGAAAGGGAACGTAGGTGATGGGAACGCCTGCGTGTGGCGCAAGCGCCTCGCCCGACTCAGGAACCTCGATACGCGCGTCGGTGAGCGCGGAGCCTCCGATTTGGGCGAACGCATCGAAGCGGACCACGAGCCGTTCGCGCACGCCGTAGAAATCTGCGATCTCCTCAAACGCCTGGCGCTCGCGTCGTTCGGTCCGCTGCCCGTAGCTTGCATGGAGCAGGGCGAGACGGTGAGTCTGGTGCGCGATCGCGGTCGAAACACAGGAATCCATTCCTCCGCTGAGCAGCACGACCGCCTTGGGCTGTTGTTCTGAGATCACCAGAGCCTAGACTCCCTTCGTCGCCGGGTGCCAGATGAACTTGTGCAGCTGCATTCCCAGACGGACAGGCATTCGGTCCGCCAGAATCCATTCCACGAGCTCCCGCGCCTCCAGTCCCGGCCAGCCTCCGGCAGGATCTGCAAACACCGGAGAAAACAGCACTTGATGTACGCGCTCGGCGAGCCGGTGGCGCGAGGTGAATTCGCGAGCGAAATCATAATCCCGGCGGCTTGAGATCACAAACTTGATTTCGTCGTCGGGGCCCAGGGCCTCCAGATTGGCCGCGTCGAAGGTTTCCGGCTCGCCTGAGTCAGGGCACTTCACGTCGACGATCTTGATCACCTCGCGCGGCAGCACGCCGATGAATCGCTCGCCGCTGGTCTCGATCATTACGGTGAAGCCTGCGGCGAGAAGCCCTTCGGCGAGCGCCGGGGTCTCGGGCTGAAGCAGCGGTTCACCGCCCGTGATCTCGACCAGCGGGATGCGACCGGCGCCGGCACCGGAAAGCGCGGTCACCTGGGCTAGGACGCCGTTGACAGTGCTCTTGGTCCCGCCGTGAAATGCGTAGGTGGTGTCGCACCACGTACAGCGAAGATTGCAGCCCGTGAGGCGGACGAAGATACACGGCAATCCGGCGCGGGTGCCTTCTCCCTGGATGGATTTGAAGATTTCAGTAATCACCATGGCGGAGTTCTCAGAACAGGCCGCCCGCGCGCGGGGGCGCAGGTGCTTATTCCCGATAGGTTGCTGCGCTCGTCTCGGTCTCCCACACGGTTACGCTTGAGATTGCCGCAGCGTTGGGAGCCTTCGGAAGCTGTTGCGCTGTCCGGTCGTAGATATGCCGCGCGATGTTTTCAGCCGACGGATTCAAGGTGTCAAACGGCGGAAGCTCGTTGAGATACTTGTGATCCAGCGACCGGATCACCTGCTGAATCACCTGCTTGAGATGGACGAAATCATAGAGCAGTCCAGTTCTGTCGAGTTCCTTTCCTGCCAGGATCACGCGCACTTTGTAATTGTGACCGTGCAGGTCTTCGCACTTCCCGTGGTAGTCGCGCAGGTTGTGGGCCGCGGCAAATGATTCGTCGACGCTGATCTCATACATGGGCTTTCCTTTGGCGCGCAAACTCGGTCGCTTGCTCTGCGGAAGTGGTGCTATTCGGGATGGTCTTCCATGAAGCGCGCGACTTCCGAGAGATCCTGCGTGGTTGTGTATTCAGGCAGGGACTCGAGGAAAATTTTACCATAGTGCATGCGCCGGATGCGGTTATCCAGGATGCACAGGATGCCGCGGTCGGTCTTGGAACGGATCAGCCGCCCGAAGCCCTGCTTCAGCGCAAGGACCGCTTCCGGTATCTGATACTCGGTGAACGCATTGCGGCCGTCCTCTTCCAGCGCGCGCACGCGGGCCGCTACGATCGGGTCGCTTGGTACGGCGAAAGGCAGCTTATCGATGATGACGCAGGAGAGCTGCGCGCCCGGAACGTCCACGCCCTGCCAGAAGCTGGAAGTGGCGAACAGCACCGCGTGCGCAGTCGTGCGAAACCGGTCCAGCAGAACCGAACGCGGCGCAGTCCCCTGCAGAAGCATGGGAAAGCTCACTCGTGCCGAAACGCGCTCGAACAGGTCCCGCATCTGCGAATAACTGGTAAAAAGACAGAATGCGCGGCCGCGGGAAATTTCAAGCAATCGCGCGATCTCCTCCGAGGCGCTTGCGGGAAACGAAGGCTGACGGACGTCGGGCAGCGAAGGAGGCATGTAAAGCAGGGCCTGCTCGCTGTAATTGAACGCCTGCGGCAGCACGTTCTCATTCGCAGGCAGGATTCCCAGGCGCTGCTTCAGATAATCGAATTTTCCGCCGACGGCGAGCGTCGCTGAAGTGAGGACGACGGTGTCAAACTGGTCAAACAGTTTCTCGCGCAGGATCTGGCTGACGTCAATGGGTGTCGCCGCAAGAAACACTCCCCGACCGCGGCGTTCGTACCAATAGACGTAGGCCCTCTCGTTGCTTTCAAGAAGGAACGTCAGCTCGCGGCGCATTTCCGCTGCGCGTCGCGCCATGGCAAAGACCTCTTCCGGCTTGGGCGTGAGCGCCGAAAGCTCGGTTTCGATTCGCTGCACGGCCAAGGTCAGGTCATCCGAGGCCTCGCGATTCTGGTCCAGAAACGCGCTTCTCTGCTCATGACCGAACGGGTAGCGTCCTTCGCGCTCCGGAAATCGCTCAAAGAAACTGCGGGCTCGCTCGCGCATGCGCGCCAGTTGCCCCCGGAGGCCGGAGTTGTCGATCTGCAGCACACGCAGCATATTCTCGGTATCCCGTCCGAGCTCCTCGAAACGGTAGCTGGAAATCTGACGGCCGAAATAATCGCTCGCGACGTCCTCGATTTCGTGAGCTTCATCAAAGACCACCGCGGAATACTCGGGCAGGATCGAGCCGAAATCATCCTGGCGGAGGGCAAGATCGGCAAAGAACAGATGATGGTTGACGATGATCAGGTCCGCTTCCTCTGCGCGCTGGTGCATCGCGGTGATGAAGCAGCGCCCGAATTCGACGCACTTCTTTCCGGTGCAGAGATCGCTGCGCGCGTCAATGCGGTTCCACAGCTGGGAGTCGTCGGGGAGAAACGTCAGCTCGTTGCGATCGCCGGTCTCGGTCAACTTTTCCCAATCCCGAATCTGCGAAAACCAGTCAATCTCGTCAATCCCCTTAAGGACCGGCTGGCCCTCCATCTGGTGTACTTTTTGCCGGCACAGGAAGTTCGCACGGCCCTTCATCAGAACGGCTTTCAGGTTCGGCGCGAAATGCTTTTGCAGGAAGGGGACGTCCTTCTGGAACAGCTGATCCTGAAGCGATTTGGTCGCCGTGGAAATGACTACCCGGCGGCCACTGCGAATCGCCGGAATCAGATAGGCGAGGGTCTTGCCGGTGCCGGTGCCGGCTTCGATCACGACATGTTGGTGCTTGGCAAAGGCCTGGTCGGCAATTTCAGCCAAGGCGAGCTGCGAAGGCCGGAACTCATATCCTGGATGGCGTTTTTCGAGCAGACCGCCGGGCCCAAAAACACCTTCGATGGTCGTTTCCTCGGCTTTGGCGGTCGCGGCTTTTTTCGACATGAACCCCTGGGGCGCGCTTGAACGCCCGGACAAGCGGAAAGCTAAAATAGCATACCGTCGGGAAGAAAGATCTTACCGGTCAGCGACGGGAAGATTCCTCAAGGCTCTTGGCCCAGTGCGAGAGATGTTCAACCGACGGCGGGTGAGTGTGATCCACTTCGAGCGGCGTAATCGATATGGCTCCATCGCGAATCGCGGCATGATCGGTGTCGCTGTCGATCCCCTCGGTGAACTGCTGTTCGCTCAGCCAGAAATAGCGCCGGCCGCGCGGATCGGTGCCCGGCTGCAGCACATTGCGCGTGATCTTTGACGATTGCCTGGTGATCCGTACCTCCCCGGTCCAATCCTGGGGAATGTTGACGTTGAGCATCACGCCGGGCGGAAGTCCTTCGCGCAGCACCAGCGGCGCAAGGCTTCGGGCAAAGTGCGCCGCGGGCGCAAATTCAAATTCCCTGCCCCGGTAGGCGACCGAGACCGCAACGGCCGGCACGCGATTGATCGCAGCCTCCATGGCGGCGCCAACCGTGCCTGAATAATAGATGTTTTCGCCCAGATTGCCGCCGCGGTTGATTCCGGAGATGACCAGGTCGGGCTTTTCCTTGAGCAGGGTATGAAACGCGAGAATCATTGCGTCGGCGGGAGTGCCGTCGATGGAATATTCCCGATCGGCGATCTGGTCGCAATAGATCGGCTGGCGCAAGGTGAGTGACTGCGCTGCCGCGCTGCGCTCGCGCGAGGGCGCGACCACGGTAATCTCCGCAAAACCCTTCAGCCCATCAACCAGTGCGCGCAGCCCCGGGGCATGGATTCCGTCGTCATTTGTGATCAGAATATGAGGCATGCAGAACTCTGGCACCGGACAAGCAAGGTCGAAGGGCCCGCTTCACCCCGGCGCGAATACTGTAGCAGCAATGGCGTCAACCCACCAAGGCGCTGCCCGCCCGGGAACCATTTTCTCGCGGACACGGTGCAACACGATCTGTGAATCAACCGTCTCATTGTAGTGTGCTGGGACGAAGTTTTCCGCTATAAGGTGTGAGATGTCTTCGGCCAACAAAGCTCGACTCGCCTTCGGATTAGCTTTGGGCCTGCTCCTGCTCGGAGGAATCGCGACTGCCGTTACCATCGCGATGCTTGTCAGCAGCGCACGCTGGGTCGCGCACACCTACGAGGTGAAGACGGCCTTGGGGGAAGTCAACTCCTCGGTGTCGTCTGCGGCGCGCGCGCGATTCGATTACGTCCATTCCGGCGATCCAGGGTATCTGCCGCAGTACGAATCGCTCAAGCAGGAGATTCGCGCTCATCTGGAGCATGTCCGCGACTTGACGCGCGACAACCCATCGCAGCAGCTCTTGGCCGGCCGCTTGAACGACTTCGCCGAGCAACGACTCGCGCTGCTGGACGCTTCCGTCGAGCTGCAAAGGTCCGGTCAAACCGACCCGGGGGCGCAGGATCGATTCACGCTCGCTGGCGTGGACTCTGCTGCAAGTCTTGCCACGATCCAGCAGCAAATGCAGAACCAAGAACAGATTCTTCTCGACAGGCGCTCGGCCGCATCCGGTGGCCTGCTTTGGGCCGTCCTTAGCATTCTGTTCGCAGTTTTCACCCTGTCCGCTGTCCTGTTCTGGGTTCATTACCGCCTGCTGAGAGCCGAGGTCTTGAACCGGGAGCAGCTGGAAACCAACGCTCGCCGCCTGAGCGTCCGTCTTCTGAATGTGCAGGATGAGGAACGCCGTAAGTTTTCAAGGGAGTTGCACGACAGTGTGGGTCAACTGTTGACCCTGGCCAAGATGAACCTGGCGGTGCTGCTTGAGATGAATCCGGCGGACAAAATTCTGGCGGAAACCGAAAAAGTGCTCGATGAGGCCCTTGCGGAAACCCGCACGGTCTCCTACCTGTTGCATCCTCCTCTTCTGGATGAGTTGGGAATTGCTTCCGCCGTCAAATGGTATCTGGACGGATTCGGCCAGCGTAGCGGCATCCAGCTGTCTGTCGATATCGCCGACAGTTTCGGAAGGCTCTCGCAGCCGACCGAGCTGGTTTTGTTTCGGGCCCTGCAGGAATCTCTTACCAACGTTCACCGGCATTCCAAGAGCTCGAAAGCAGACGTATCGTTGCGAACGGCCGGCGACAAGATCGTCCTGCGAGTCCGGGACTACGGAAAAGGGATGCCTCGTGGCACGCTTGAGAACTTCTTAGGCACCGGTGCGGACAGCGGAGTTGGGCTTGCAGGCATGCGGGAGCGGATCAGGGAGCAGTCTGGGCAGTTTGAGATCCAGTCAGACGAAAACGGCACCCTGGTCGAAGTCATCCTGCCGATTTCCGTCCCCCCCGAAGTACACGAACAGCCCGCCACGCTTTCCTCGTAGCTCGAGTTCAAACCGAAGCATTCCGGGACAAAGAAGAAATGGTCGGGACGACTGGATTTGAACCAGCGACCTCACGCACCCCAAGCGTGCGCGCTACCAGGCTGCGCTACGTCCCGACCGGCCGGGCACCACAGGGAACTGAAGTGGGCCGCTACCGAGCGTATCACTCGCGTTCGAGAAGGGTCAAGACAGCGAGAAGCTCTTCATGGAGATCGAGCAGGAATTTTCGGTGCGCTCGTGATGCCGGTCCGGGCTTTGTGGGAGGTTCGACCGATAGCGACACTTCGCGGGGTGTTGGGCCACCTTCACCGGCCGAAGCGCTTGGGCCATTCTGGTCGGCCAGATGCTTTCTCGCTCCCGCGATGGTGAAGCCCTCGTCGTAGAGCAGCCGCTTGATTTCAAAGACGGTCTCGATATCCTCGCGACGATACAGGCGGTGGCCGCTGGGGCTCTTGACGGGCTGCAGCGTCGGAAACTCCGATTCCCAATAGCGCAAAACGAACGTCTTCGTCGCCGTCAAACGGCTTACTTCCCCGATGCGGAAAAGACTCTTCTCCGGGAGTTCCTGCGCAGCTTGGGCCGCACTCGCCATGTCTTGTGAGTATCCTAGGCCGATTTCGCCACCTGTCAACCCCTCACGGGCCGCGAACAGGGACTTTGCAATTTTACCTGCGGTCGCGTTTTTTCTTCTCCGGATGCCACTTGCGCTTGTCGCTGTGCCGGGGTTCGTGCTTGGTGATGCGGCGGGGCTCCCGGTTCGGGTCCTGGCGCAACGCGCCTTTCTTGAGCCGTTGGGTAAAGCGAAGCGGGGTGCCGATGAAGTCGAAGGCCTCGCGCAGACGGTTCTCGAGAAATCGCTGGTAGCTAAAGTGCAGCGGCTTGGTTTGATTTGTGAACAGCACAAACGTGGGCGGGCCCGTCGTCGCCTGCGTGACGTAGTAGATTTTCACCTTGCGGTTCGCAGGCGACGTCCCCCGGTCCAGGTCCACGCCCGCAAGCCAGCGGTTCAGCTCGCCGGTTGAAATCCGGCGATAGCGGGCCTCGGCAACGCGATCGATCAGCGTGTAGAGCTTCTCGACCCGCTCTCCGGTCAGGGCAGAAAGAAACACGATGGGCGCGAAGGCCAGAAACTTGAATTTCTCGCGAACCATCGGCTCGTAATCGGCCAGCAGTTTGCTGGGATTGCCGCCCGCGCCCTTGCCACCGTGCTTTTTCTCGTTCGCGGCTTTTTCCTGCGCCGCTTCAAGCGCCAGATCCCACTTGTTCATCGCGATGATCACCGATCGGCCCGACTGTTCGGCGTAGCTCGCAATGGTCGCATCGTGCGATGTGACGCCCACGGACCCATCGACAACGATGACGGCGATATCGGCGTGCTCCAGATGCCGCCGCGCCATGATCACGCTCAATTTTTCGGCGATCAGTTTCGTCTTGCCCTTGCGCCGGATTCCGGCGGTATCCAGGAAGCGATAGGTCTTGCCGTGGCGCTCGACCACCGTATCGACGGCGTCCCGCGTCGTGCCGGGCTCGGCCGATACGATCGACCGCTCCGCGCCCACCAGCTGATTCAGCAGCGTGGACTTGCCCACATTGGGCCGCCCGATGATGGCGATATTGATGTCTGCACGGCTCTCGGGGGCTTCGCCAAGCTCGAAATCTCGGGTCAGCGCGTCGAGCATCGTGTCAATTCCAAAGCCGTGCTCTGCGGAAATCGGGAAAATCTCGTCACCCAGCTCGTAAAACTGAGCGGCCAGCTCGGTCTGTTTGGGCGAATCGACCTTGTTCACGGCCAGCACCGGCGGTTTGCCGGCCCGGCGCAGCAACTGCGCAAGTTCGGCATCAAGCGGCACGGGGCCCTCCCGGCCGTCCACCACCTGCACCACGCGAGATGCGTTTTCGATCGCCACCCGCGCCTGCCGAAGGATCTCCCCGGGAATTCCGGCCTTGTCCTCGGGCACGATTCCGCCCGTGTCCACCACCTCGAACGCGCGCCCTTCCCAATGGGAGACGCCGTAGATCCGGTCACGCGTAATTCCCGGCTCATTGGTGACGATCGAGCGCCGCGTGCCGGTCAGGCGGTTGAATAGCGTGGACTTCCCCACATTGGGACGTCCCACGATCACAATCGATGGGAGCTTGGAGGTCATTTCAGCGTTGCGCGAGTTTCTTCTGCAACTCCAGACGTTGGGTGAGCAAGCGATTCAATTCGCTGGGGGAAGTCTTGGATTCAATCTTCTGCTGCAACACGGCGAGCTCTTGCTCGTCCCGGCGGCTTCGCAGGACACTCAAACAGCTTTCCGCCGATTCCCACGTCGCCTCGGCGGAACTCTCAAACAGGATCTCGAACAGCAACCGCCGGTCCTTCTCCTCCAACGCCGCCGCAAGCGTCGTCGGATCGGGCACTTCGCTCACCTTGGAGATTAGCAGGTCCAGGATTTTTTCGCTCTCCAGACCGCGATGCAAGCCGCTCGAGGTGATCTCCTGTGCAAGTTTCTCGCGAAATCCCTGCGCTTCCAGCAGCATCCGGATCAGCTGCCGCTCGGCAGGCTTCACTACCGGTGCCAGCAGCTCCACTTTCGGCTTCACTTCGCTGCGGCGTTCGTTGGCGGCACGGCGCAGTTCCTCGCGCAGCACGGGTTCGTCCACGCGCAGCTCGGAGGCAATCCGCGTGGCCCATTCCGAACGCAGCAGGCGATTCGGGAGCCGCTGCACGTAGGGCATCAGGAAATTCAGCGCGGCTACTTTTCCCGCAGCCGTCGAGCGGTCCATCAGCCGGGCACGTCCGATGAGGTAATCAATATACGGTGGCGCCTGCGCGAGCAACGTGCGATAGGCCTCGGCGCCGCGGTCTTTCAGAAACTGGTCGGGGTCGGCTCCGCCGGGCAATACCAGAACGCGCACGTCAAACTCCTTTTCGAGCAGCGACGAAAGCGAACGCTCGGTAGCGGCCTGGCCTGCCGTATCCGGGTCATAATTCACCACCACGCGGTGCGTGAAACGCGCCAGCAGTTTGATCTGCGGCTCGGCGAGCGACGTTCCGCAGCTTGCGACCACGTTTGAGATTCCCGCGCGCGCGACGGCGATTGCATCCATGTAGCCTTCAACGAGAATGCCAAAATCGCTCTTCCGCAGTTCCTGCTTTGCGCGGTCCAGATGGTAGAGCACGCTGCTCTTGGTATAGATGGGAGTTTCGGGTGAATTCAGGTACTTGGGCATGTCGTCGCCCATCGCGCGGGCTCCAAACGCGATGACTTTTCCCGCGTCGTTTGCAATCGGGAACATGATCCGGCGGCGAAATCGATCGTAAAAACGCCCGCTGGTGTCGCGCGAAAACAGGCCCGAGGCCTCCAGAAGCTTGTCCTGGTATTTTGATTTCAAATGTTGCAGCAGCGCGTCTCCGGACGAGGGAGCCCATCCCAAACCAAAGTGGTTGATGGCCTCGCGATTCAGACCGCGATCTTCCAGATAGCCGGTGGCAATCTTGCTTTCGTGACCCCCATGAAGCTGCTGTGCGAAAAAGACCGCAGCCTTGCGGTGCATCTCGACCAGCGCGCTGCGCTGTTGATTCTCGCGGTACTCCTGGGGTGAGCGCTCGCGCGGTCTAGGCACGGGAATGCCGCATTTTTCTGCGACGATTCGTATCGCCTCAGGAAACGGGCACTTGTCCATTTCCTGCACGAATTTGAAGACGTCTCCGCCCGCCCCGCAGCCAAAGCAGTGATAGATCTGCCGCACCGGATGCACGGCGAACGATGGAGTCTTTTCCGGGTGAAACGGGCACAGCCCGGTGAAGTTCTGCCCCGTCTTTTTCAGACGGACGTATTCGCCGACCACGCGGACGATGTCCGCCTGCTGTTTCACCCTTTCTGCGAATGATCCCGCTTCAGCCATACCGCCCTTCTGTTAACACCATACGATCACGAATTCAATTCGGCCACTGTTATCGCCGTGCCGCCGCGATCCTCCGCTTCGTGGCGTA
Organism: Candidatus Acidiferrales bacterium; assembly: GCA_036514055.1. Taxonomy (GTDB): domain Bacteria; phylum Acidobacteriota; class Terriglobia; order Acidiferrales; family UBA7541; genus Palsa-295. Next base: position 110,860 of record DATBXX010000054.1, on the reverse strand, counting down.
CCTTGCTCACCAGCGGATGCGCCGACAGAAATTCCGCGAGCCCTCGTCGCAGGGCGCCGGTTCCGTGCCCATGAACAATGCGCACGCTCGGTCGGCCGGCAATGGCCGCTTCGTCAATGAACTTATCGACTCGCCTGGTTGCCTCCTCGACCGTACATCCAATCACGTTGATTTCCTCACCCGGCGGTTCATCGCTCGGCTGGGTGCGAACGGTGATCCCGCGCGGGTGCTGGGGCGCCGCAGCATTCTGTTTCGCCCCGCTTGCCTCAACCTCGATCGCCAGGAGATCCGTCATCGGTACCTTCATGCGCAGCGGTCCGGCCTCGACTTCGGCGATCCGGCCGTCGTGGCGACGAAACACGACTGCCTGTTTAAATCCCCTCACGTGTAGGCGCAATCCGGGAAGCAGTTGCTCGGGCGACACGCCGGTCGTAGGCCCAACTGCGGCCACGCCCAGGTCCTGCTGCGACCGAGCGAGCGCATCCACGACCGCGGCATCGACTTCCGCACGGGCCTCCGAGCCGAGCTTTGCCATGCGGCGCCCGGATTGCTTTTCAAGTTGCGTGCGAAGCGAGCGGTCCTGGATGTCGGCTGAAAGCCGCGCGACCTCGCCCTCCAGCCGCTTCTGGGCGGCGAGAAAGCCCTGCTCCAGCTCGGCGATGCGCTTTTTCTGCCGTTCGATCCATTCGGTCTGCAGATCGCGGCGCGCTGCCTCAAGCTGTGCCAACTCCTGGCGGCCCTGTAGGGTGACCTCTTCCATTTCATCGCGGGTGCGGTGGAGATAGGCGATCAGCTCGCGTGCCTCGCGTGCCTGGGGCGACAGGCTCTGCTCGGCATGATCCACCACGCGCGAAGGCATTCCCAGCCGCCGGGCAATTTCAATCCCGCTTGACGTTCCCGGCACGCCGAACAGCAGCCGGTAGGTCGGCCGCAGGTTGACCTGGTCGAATTCCATTGCGGCGTTGACGATGCCGGGGGTTGTCGAGGCGTAGGCCTTCAGGCGGTCGTGGTGGGTGGTCGCCAGTGTCAGTGCGCCCCTCATGCGAAACTCCTCGAGAAGGGCAACAGCGAGCGCGGCACCTTCTTCCGGCGCCGTGCCTGTACCCATTTCATCGACGAGAATCAGCGAGCGCTCCGTCGCCACCTCCAGCATCGACTTCAAATTCAGCATGTGCGCGGAAAAGGTGGAAAGGTCGGCGGCGATGGATTGTTCGTCTCCGATATCGGCCAGGACGCGGTCAAACACCGGCAATCTAGCGCGCTCGGCCGCGACCGGGATTCCCGATTGCGCCGAAAGCGCCGCGAGTCCCACGGTTTTCAGAGAGACCGTCTTGCCGCCGGTATTCGGCCCGCTGACGACCATCACCGTCTGGTCGCCGCCAAGCGCAAGCCCCATTGGTACGGCCTTGCGCCCCTGCGGCCGGAGCGTAGCTTCGAGCACCGGATTGCGCGCCATATCCAGCTGGAGCGAATTCCCTGCGTCAAACTCCGGCACGACGCAATCGAATTCCCGCGCGAATCGTGCGCGAGCAAGAACAGAATCCAGGTGCGCGACCGACGCGGCGGCCGCTTCCAGCCGTTCGCGCTCCGCGACGACCCGGCCGGTCAGCTCGTCGAGGAGGCGCGCGATTTCCGTAGTCTCGTCCTCGCCCAGCTGTACCAGGCGATTATTCAAATCAATCGCTTCAAGCGGCTCCACAAATACTGTTTGTCCCGTGGCGCTGGCTGCGTGGACGACGCCCGGCACACCGCGGCGATCCCCGGCGCGCACCGGAATCACGAAGCGATCGTTCCGGAGGGTGACGTAGTCCTCCCCCGCCGGTTCCCCTCGTGCGCGCAGGATCTTTTCAAGCGAATGGTGAATGGTTGCGCGCGCCTGTATCTTGCTTGCGCGGATGCGTTTCAGTTGCGGTGACGCGTCATCGCTGATTTCACCATTGGGCAACACCACGCGGCGAACCGCGGCAAGGAGCGCGCGAAAATCAGGAAGGCGATTGGCGCATTCGGCCAAGCGAGGGTGCTTCACGGCCTCGCCCCGAAATGTCTGCCGCACGGCGCCCGCGTTCTCAGCAAGCGAGGCGACATCGAGAAGTTCCCCAGCCTCCAGTACCGACCCGGGTACTTCGATTTGCGCAAGCCACCGGAGTGGATCGGCAAGCGAGCCGAATCCAAGATCTGAACCCCCGCGCAGGTATTGGATGGCCTCGCCGATCAGCTCGAATTCGGTTCCGAGCGCCGTCGTCTCCTGCCGCGGCACAAGGGCCAGGATTGCGCGCCGGCCGGGCAGGCAGGTCGTCGAGCGGCTGACGATTTCCTTCAGCGTGTCAAATTCCAGGAGCTCTTCTGCGGAGCGAGACACAGATACCTCTCAAGTGAAATCGCAAACGGAGCGTTTCGTCGACTTTTCTAGCCCGGAGCGACGGCGTGACCCGAGCGTGATCGCGTCTCCCCGCAGGATGACGATGCAATCGGCGTCGTCAATTGTAGCCCGGTTGGCTGTGGGAAATCAGTGCGGCTCGCGCTGAAGGAGAAAATATTCGGCGAGGTAGCCGGCGGCATCGGCCGGGGAAGACACTACGTGAACCAGTTCCTCGCCGCGTTCGCCCGGCCGGGTACTCTGCCCCGGCTCGAAGTCCTGCACGCGGTCAATCACGGGCTTCCAGAAATCTCCCAGCACGACCAGCGGCTTGTGGCGCATCGCGCCCTTGTTCAGCATTTCCCAGACGACAGCGAGCTCAACCAAGGTTCCCGTGCCGCCAGGACAGGCGACGTACCCACGGCCGCGCCGGATCAGTTCGAAAAGCCTTGCTCGCCAGGTCTTCATGGGCACATCCTGGTCAATCCAGCGGTTCGCGCGCCTGTTAAACGACTGGGCCGTGACCCCGAGCGTTCGCCCGCCGGCCTGTTTTGCGCCGCGCGAGACGGCTTCCATCGTGCCGCCGTATCCGCCGTTGCACACAACCAGCCCCTTTTGGGCGAGCGCGACGCCGAGCGCATACGCCTGCCCGTAGTGCCAATCGCCTTCGCGTGGCCCGGAACCGCCAAACACGGTGATGACTTCCGGTCGCTGCTTCATCGCTTCTTCGCGCCGGGCGAGGTTCCCAGCGTCTCGACCAGCGCAGTCGCAATCGCGTCAACCGGAGCGGTGGTCGCGACGCCATGCTGCGGATTGTTATTGTAGAAAATCGCGAACACCAGAGATTCATGCCCGCGCGTCGTGGCGTAGCCGGAAAGCGCGCGGACGTGCTCGATCTCGCCTGTCTTGGCCTCAATCGACCCCGACGCCGCCGTGGTGGTCATCCGTCCCTCGAGCGTGCCATCCACGCCCGCCACCGGCAGTGTGGAAAGAAAATCCCCGCCCCAGGGCTGCTGCGCTGCGTACCGCAGCAGTGTCACGATCGCGCGTGGCGTCACCAGGTCGTCGCGCGCAAGCCCGGAACCGTCGGAAAGCAGGATGTCGCCGTCGGGAACCCCGGCGGTCTTCAGAAATTCACGTTCGGCCTTCAGCCCGGCCGCAGTCGAGCCCACGCCCAGTTTCTCGCGTCCCACGGCGCGCAGCAGCAATTCCGCATGCAGATTGTGGCTCATCTTGTTGGTGAAGCGGATTGTTTCCAGCAGCGGCTCGGAAATGTGCTCGGCGAGGGTAACGGCACCGGGTTGCGGCAACGGCGGCGCAGCGTCGGGAATGATCGGCTCGCCTGCGACGTTGGAAAAAGGAGGCGGAGCGTGTTGCGCGCGAGTCGAGCCGGTAATAAGTACGCCGCGCGCTTCAAGCAGTTGCTTCAGGGCCAGCGCCGCCGTTTCAGCGGGTGCGGTCATAGCGATCTCAAGTCTGGTGGGCGTGCGTCCCTGCGCGATCGTCCCCCGCAGTAGGATGAATTGTATTCCCGGCTGGCGGACCACCGCAAAGTCCGATGGCGTGCCCGGCGGCCCAGTTGAGATCTCCTCACGGAATGTGCTGAGCGCGGCTGCCGGCTCTGTCTGTATTTCAGCTGGATCGCCGACGCTTGCACCCGGAGCGATTACGACCGAGATCGTGTTGTCGTTGAACGCGATCGCGCTGACTGGGGCGCCGAAGGCGAAGAACAAATCGCCCGAGCTCCAGCCCGTCGGGTAGGGATCGTAGGGAAAATAACTGTCGTCGGCAACAATATCGCCGTCCACTTCGCGCAGTCCTTTGGCGACCACTTGGTCGGCCAGTTCCGCAAGGACCCTTTCGACCGGCCCTACGCGTTCGCCCCTGCCGGCGTAAGGGAGGTGGCGATTCGACAGATCGGGATCTCCGCGACCCACAAGCACCAGATCTCCCGCCAGGTGGCCGTCACTGCCAATGGCGGCTTTGGATTCAAGCGTGGTGTGAAATCGGTAGTCGCCTCCCAGCGTGGCAAGAGCCAGGGCGGTGGTGACAATCTTCGCATTCGATGCCGGCGTGAAAAAATGATCGCCATTGAGCTCGAAGACAGATTCGCCGGTATCGCGGTCGGCGACCTCAATTCCCCAATTGAGCCTGCTTGTGCTCGCTTGTCCCAGCACGGCGTTTACGCGTGCGCGAAATCGAGCAACATCCGGGCGAGGCCGGGCATGGTCGGCCGCGTGCTGTTGCTGCGTTTTTGAAACGCTCTGTGGGTTTGCAGGCGCGGCGACCAGCACGGCAACGATCCAAAGTGCCGCTGCGGCCCCACGCACGCGGCGCCGGAAGCAGGGGCATGGAGAACGGACGATTAAGCTCATTTCACGCGCGGCCCAGGTCAACGCGCCTGATTATATGGCAACGGCGAGTGGGACGCCGCGTCCTTTCACAGGCAGATGCTGGGGTTGCGCTGCGCTACCCGAAACACTTATCATGGACGCCCACCCACTGGAGGGCGCCGTCATGACAAGAAAAATGATCTCGTTGATGCTAGCCACGGTCCTGTTCGGCCTGGTATTCCTGTGCAGTCCTGTCCGAGCCGACGACAAGGAGAAGGACGAGGATCGCCTTCAGAATGCCGGGCAGGTCCTGAAGGAAATCCTGAACATCCCGGACGACATCCCGCAGAACCTGATTGACAAGGCTGACTGCGTCATCGTCATCCCCACCGTTCTCAAGGCGGCGTTTATCGTCGGCGGCAGTTACGGCCGCGGCGCCATGACTTGCCGCAGCGGCGACAACTTTCAAGGTCCGTGGGGCGCCCCGACCATGATGGCGCTTGAAGGCGGCAGCTTCGGATTCCAGATCGGCGCTCAAGCTACCGATTTCGTCTTGCTGGTGATGAATCGGGAAGGCGCGAGCTCCATTCTCAGCAGTAAGGTAAAACTGGGCGCGGATGCTTCTGCCGCTGCCGGTCCCATGGGCCGGGATGCGGAAGCGGATACCGACGTCGCCATGCGCGCAGAAGTTCTCACCTATTCCCGGGCGCGCGGTCTGTTTGCCGGCATCTCGCTTGAGGGCTCGACCCTGCGTCCCGATGAGGACGCAAACGAACGGATCTACGGCCAGAAACTCCCGTCGAAAGAGATCGCGCTGCACGGTGCGGTCCCTGTCCCGCCGGCAGCCAGGACCTTGACCGCCACGCTGAACCAGCACAGCCCCAAGAACCTTTCCAAGTAGCTCCCCTGGCTGCGCCGGACGGGCAACCCTCCGGCGCAGTCAATCTCGGGAATTCCCGGTGCTCTTTGAGAGCGGGAGCCCGCACAGATATTGACCTTGACCCAAATATGACTTATAGTCGTATTCGGGTATCAGTCAGGCCGTTCGTCCTCCGATGGCATCCTCCACAGCAGCGACGCGCCACGCCGTGCTGCCGCAGACCGGCCGCCGCGAACGTCACCGCACGGAAATCCGGGAGCGTCTTTTTCGTTCCGCGCTGCGTCTTTTTGCCGAGCGCGGATACATGGAAACCACCGTCGAGGACATCACCGAGGCGGCTGACGTCGGCAAGGGCACCTTCTTCAATTATTTTCAGACCAAAGAACACGTCCTGGCCACGTTCGGCGCCGAACGCCTCGCGTCGGTCGAACGCGCGCTGGAGCGAGCAAAGGCCGGGCCGGTGTTGCCCGTGCTGCGAGAACTTGCGTCGGACCTCGCCGGCCACTACACCGAGAACCCCGCCCTGCTCCGCGCGATTTACGCAGCTCATGCGTCGTGCGCACCAGTTCGCGCCGAACTCCATAAGAGACTTCAGACCGGCCGCCGCCTGCTGGCCGGGATTTTCGCAATCGCACAGCAGCGCGGCGAGGTGCGGCGGGATATTCCGCCAACGGAACTGGCTCGGCTCACCCAGGTCGTGCTGTTGGGAATCACACTGGCCTGGGCGCTTCACCCGGACTCGTCGCTGGGCGGCACCTCGCAGGATGCCTGGGACCTGTTCTTGCCGGGCATTGTTGCCGATACGAAACGCAAGAGCGCGAAGAATCGCCGGAGCGCCCGGGCATGAGCCGCCGCGAACAGACCGCAGTGCCCTCAAGCGGAATCGCTGCGTCTTTTGCGGCTGTGGGGTCATCCAAGACGGTGCGGCTCAGCAAAGGAGGAACATTGACACGCCGACTGGCGATTGCTTGGATTTTCGTCGCCGCTCTGTTACCGCTTGCACCCGGAACTGCGCGCGCGCAGACAGCGCCGTCAGGAGCACCAGGTGCACCGGGTGATGTCGAGTCTCCGCCCAGCGCGGCAACGTCGCAGAGTTCGTTTTCGGCCAGCGTGCCGACAAAACTGGAGCCCGGCGTTTTACAACTTTCGCTCGCCGACTCACTCCAGCGCGGCCTGAAGCAGAATCTGGGCGTGCTGCTGTCGACCGAAGACATCCGCACGGCCCGCGGCGCGCGCTGGAAAATGTTGAGTTCCCTGCTTCCGAACCTGACCACGTCTTCTTATGCCGACGGGTCTCAGGTGGACCTTGCCGAGTTTGGATTCGCATTTAAATTTCCGGGCTTCAATATTCCTTCCGTTGTCGGGCCTTTCGGCTATTTCGACAGCCGCGCCTATGTAACCCAATCGGTCTTTGACTGGAAGGCGATCAACAACGCGCACGCGGCCTCACAGGACGTGAAATCCTTCCAGGCGAAGTACAAGGACGCGCGCGACCTGGTCGTACTCTCGGTCGGATACACCTATCTGCAGGCGATCGCTGACGAGGCCCGGGTAGAAACCGCCGATGCACAAGTGAAAACGGCCCAGGCCCTGTACGACCAGGCCTCGGATCAAGTCAAAGCCGGCACATCGCCCGCGATTGACGGTCTGCGGGCGGAGGTGGAACTCAAAACGCGGCAGCAGCAGTTGATCCAGTCCAAGAATGATTTCGCGATCGAGAAACTGACTCTTGCGCGCGTGGTTGGACTGGCCCCCGGGCAACAATTCGAGCTCGCCGACAAATCCCCGTATGAGCCGTTTGCGGCCATGACGGTCGAGGAGGCGCTCAAACGTGCCTACCAGTCTCGCTCCGATTTCCAAGCCGCTCTTGCGAGCCTCCGCTCGGCGGAATATTCACGCAAGGCCGCCGCGGCAGGCTACCTGCCTTCGTTTTCGGTCAGCGCGGACTACGGCCTGGCCGGAACGATCCCCAACCTCGCAACGCACGGCGTGTTTGACGCCCGCGGCACTCTGACCATTCCGATCTTTCAAGGCGGCCACGTACATGGCGATGTCCTTGAGGCTGACGCGCGCCTGGAACAGAGCCGCGACGAGCTTGAGAGTCTGCGCGCACAGATTGACACCGACGTTCGCTCCGCACTGCTGAACATCGAATCCGGCGAGGAACAGGTCGCGGTCGCTCGAAGCAATATCGATCTCGCCGAGGAGACCCTCGCGCAGTCCCGCGACCGCTTCCGGGCCGGTGTTACCGATACCGTCGAAGTCGTGCAGGCGCAGGAGGCCGTCGCCAGCGCGCACGAGAATTACATTTCCAGTCTGTACCAGGACAATTACGCCAAGATTTCGCTGGCCCGCGCCCTGGGTCTGGCCGAACAGGGCGTGAAAGAGTATTTCAAAGGAAACTAAGACATGGCACAGAACACCGAAGTTGACGCCAGCCCCACCGCGCCTGCGGAAAACACGTCCACCCGGGAAACCGCCCCGGCCCAGCCGCCTGCCGGAGCTCGAGCGTCGGACTACCTGCGCGAGCGCCCGCGCACGCGCTTGTTTTTGATCGTCGCGGCTCTGGCGGTGCTGGTGGTTGCTTTCTTTGCCTGGCGATATTTTTCGAGCTACGAATCAACCGACGACGCCGAGGTGGACGGCCACGTGATGCCGGTCAGCGCTCGCATCTCCGGCTACGTCGCCAAGGTCAATGTGAATGACAACCAGGACGTCCATGCAGGCGACGTGTTGGTCGAGATTGACCCGCGTGACTACCAGGTTGCCGTGGACCAGGCTCGCGCGAACGTCGCCGATGCCCAGGCCACCGCACAGTCGTTGACGATCAACGTTCCGGTCACCTCGGTCAATACCACGAGCGACGTCTCGTCGTCGGAAGCCGGCATCACCAATGCCCAAGCCGGAATATCGGCTGCGCAGCAACAACTCGACGCGGCCCAGGCGCAGCTGCTGCAGGCGCAGGCGAATGACGTAAAGGCCCAGAACGATCTGGTGCGATACAAACAGCTGGTCGACAAGCAGGAGATTTCACAACAGCTCTATGATCAGGCCGTGGCAGCGGCTGCGGCGAGCGCCGCAGGGGTCTCCGCAGCGAAAGCTTCAGCCTCAGCCGCCGCACAGCAGGTGACGCAAGCGCGCAGCCGCCTAGAGACAGCTGAGGCAAGCCTGCGATCGTCCCAAACCGGACCCAGTCAGGTTAGATCGATTCAGGCCCGCGCCAATTCGGCCGACGCCATCGCACAAGCAAAGCAGGCTGCGCTTGAACAGGCCGAGCTCAATCTCCAGTACACGCAGATCACGGCCCCGACCGCGGGCGAGGTCATGAAGAGCGTTGAAGTGGGCATGAACGTCCAGCCGGGTCAGCAACTGGCTACTCTGATTCCTCTGGACGATGTCTGGATCACCGCGAATTTCAAGGAAACGCAGCTAAAAAATATGCGCCCCGGCCAGCGCGCCGAAATCAAGGCGGATTCGAACGGCCGCGTCTACAAGGCACACGTCGACAGCATCTCGGGATCCAGTGGCGCGCGCTTGAGTTTGCTTCCGCCGGAAAACGCGACAGGAAACTACGTAAAGGTCGTGCAGCGGGTTCCCGTTAAAATCGTCCTGGACCCGGGAGAGAATTCCGACCACTCCCTGCGCATCGGCATGTCGGTTGAGCCCAAAGTCTTCTTGAAGTAGGCCCAGCTGAGCCCGGGTCGGTCGAGCATTGTTCTGGCGAAACAGTCCCGGGCCGCCCGCCGGATCCAAACCCCATGGCAGACACCCCTGAAAGCAGCGGCCAAGCCGGGACAGGCCTCCCTACGGGCGCGGCTGCGGGATCACCCGCCGTGTGGGTGCCGCAGTTCAACCCCTGGTTGATTGCCGTGGTGGTCGCGATGGCGGCCTTCATGGAAGTTCTCGATACCAGCATCGCCAATGTCGCACTTCCCTACATGGCGGGCAGTCTGGGAGCGAGCAACGATCAGAGCACCTGGGTACTCACTTCCTATCTGGTATCGAACGCGATCGTGCTGCCGATTAGCGGATGGATTGCCGGCGCGATCGGTCGCAAACGTTTCTTCATGATTTGTCTGGTTATTTTCACGCTGAGCTCCCTTTTGTGCGGGATTGCACCGAGCCTGGGCACCATTATTTTCTTCCGGATCCTGCAAGGGGCGGGCGGCGGCGGACTTCAACCCATGGCGCAGGCGATCCTGGCAGATACGTTTCCTCCCGAGAAACGCGGTCTGGCCTTCGCGCTGTACGGCGTCACCGCGATTATCGCCCCGACGATCGGACCTACCCTGGGCGGCTGGATCACGGTGAACTACACGTGGCGCTGGATCTTCTTTATCAACCTGCCGGTCGGCATTCTGGCTCTGTTCTTGATCGCTCGACTGGTGGAAGACCCTCCGTGGGTGAGGCGCACCCCGGGTGCACGAGTCAAGTTTGACTACGTCGGCATCTCCCTGCTCACGTTGGGCGTCGGTGCCCTGCAGGTGATGCTGGACAAAGGGCAGGAGGACGACTGGTTCGGCTCCCATTTCATATTTACGCTCGCCGTCCTTGCAGGGGTCGGACTGGTATCGTTTGTGGTCTGGGAATGGTTTTACAAGCACCCGATCGTCGAGGTGCAGCTTTTCAGGAATCTGAATTTCCTGGCCTCCAACGGCATGATGTTTGTGCTGGGGATCCTGCTGTTCTCAAGCCTGGTGATGATGCCGTTGTTCCTGCAGTCCCTGATGGGTTACACGGCGGAGTCGGCCGGGCTGGTGCTTTCCGGGGGAGGCCTGCTGCTGCTGTTTCTGATGCCCGTCGTCGGGATTCTGTCTGCCAAGGTCCAGGCCCGATACCTGGTCGCCTTTGGGTGGCTTACGCTTTCGATCGGGATGTACATTTCCAGTCGCCAGCTCGACCTTCAAGTGAGTTTTCTAAGCGCAAGCGTGCTGCGTCTGGCTCAGGTGTTCGGGCTGGCCTTCCTGTTCGTACCCATCAATCTGGCTTCCTACGTCGGAATGCCGGCAGAGAAAAGCAGCAGCGTCGCTGGTCTGGTGAACTTCATGCGCAACATTGGCAGTAGCGTGGGTACTTCGATGGTCACAACGCTGATCGAGCGCCGCTCTCAGGTCCATCAGGTATTCCTGGCCTCCGATGTCAGCGCGGGCCGGCCAGGGCTTGCATCGGAAGTCACAGGCTTGACGGCACGCTTGATTGCTTCGGGCATGAGTGCAGCGCGGGCGGCGGCGCAAGCCAACGCGATTGTGTTTCGGGACGTGATCGCCCAGGCGACTACGCTTGCCTACATCGATACGTTCATGATTCTGGCCGGGGCATCGGCGGTCATGTTTGTCCTTTCCTTCGGACTGAAGAAAAATGAGCCCGGCAGGCGCCGGGTAGTGATGGAGTAGCCCTGGCATGGCCGATATGATAGCCTCTGACCTTCTGCACAGGTTTGATCGACACCTGAGCGACGGCAGAGGAAGAATCCATGATCCGAGTGCTTACCATCGAGCGCGAATACGGCAGCGGCGGCGGGGAAATCGCCCATGCCGTCGCCGAGCGCCTGGGCTGGAAGCTGTGGGACCAGGCGTTGACCAACGAAATCGCGAGGCTGATGGAGTGCGATTGCCGCGTAGTTGAGGAACGCGAGGAGAAGCGGGACCCTCTGTTCCACCGGCTGATGATGGCATTCATGCGGGGAAGCCATGAAGGGAGCTTGAACGCTCCGCGGCTGAAGATCGCTGACGCCGAGTGCATCCGGGAGGTCGCCGAGGGTGTCGTGAAATCGGCTGCCGAACGCGGCCAGTGCGTCATTGTGGGCCGCGGCTCCGCCTTCTACCTACAAAATCGCAGTGACACCTTTCATGTCTTTATCTGCGCGCCGTTCAGCGAAAAAGTGCTGCGGCTGCGTGCCGGCGGCAAGAGCGAGCGAGACGCGGTTCAGCTTGCGGAGACCGTGGATCGCGACCGCGCGGCTTTTATCAAGCAATATTTCGGTGTCGAATGGTTCGATCGGCACCGCTTCCATCTGATGCTGAATTCCACGATCGGCGAAGCGGCAGCTGTTGAAACAATACTGAATAGCATCACATTATTTGAAAAACAGAAACTCTCGCCCGGAACTTCCTTTCAGCAACCGGTCGCATCCGGATCGGCGCGGGGAAATTAACTGCGACGGCTTGAATCAGCCTCTCTCCAGCGCTGTGTCTACGCTCCGCCTTCCCTGACTCTGGCTGCCTGCCGCCCACCGGACCCGATCCTTCCCAAGGAGACTGGATGAGCTGTGCGATCTGCGAAAAGCGCCCGCCGAAGCGTTTCTGTCCCGCGAAGGGCGAGAAGATCTGCGCAATCTGCTGCGGCCGCGAACGCGAGGTCACCATCGATTGTCCGTCCGACTGCCCGCATCTGATGGCCGCGCACCGCTGGGAAGCGGAACATCGAAAACCTCTCACCGCCGAACAATATCCCTATCGTGATGTTTCGGTCAGGGAGGATTTCGTGTATGAGCGCTGGGCGGTCATCACCGGTTTTGCAGCAACGATCCTGGATTTCCAAATCCAGCACAAGGATCTGAATGATGGCGCGGTTTGCTCGGCAGTTGAGGCGCTGGCGGAAACCTTCCGCACTCTGGGAACCGGAATCTACTACGAACGGCCACCCGACGCACCCATCGCGCGTGCGCTGTACGGGCGAATTGCGGAATTCCTGCAGGAGTTCAGAAAGAGCGAAAGCGGACGACCCGGGATTCCTTCGCTAAAGGACGCCGATGTCTTTCATCTGCTCGTCTTTCTGTTGCGCGTAGCCCGGCAAGAAACCAATGGCCGTTCTCGCTCGCGCGCGTTTCTGGGTTTCCTGCAGGCGCGATTCCCGGTTTCGCCTGGCGCCCAAAAGGACGCCCCCCGCATCATCGTTCCGTGAGGATTTCTTCCACACTTACTTTGATTCGATCTTGAAATTCGGGTTTTGGATAACGCCGAGCGTGTTGCCGAACGGATCGTGGACGGCTCCGATGAAAATCCCGTCCCCGACATCGTGAACGGACTCTTCACCGGTCGCCCCGAGTTCGATCAGCCGCTGGTAGGCGCTCTGCGCATCCTCGACGCCCCAGTAGGCAACGCCGGCCGGCTGCCGCCCAGACGCAGCCTTCGGGTCCGGAACCAGACCCAGTTCAAATCCGCCAACCCTGAATCCAACATAGAAGGGTTGATCAAAATATGGCGGCATACCCAGCACGCTTGTGTACCAGGCCTTGGCCTTGCCGAGATCTTTGACTTGGTATGCTGCGGTTCGAAGTCCGAGAAACATGGAGCGCTCCTTTTGCACCATGAACAGCCGCGGTCCCGGCTGCAGAAGCGGGCGGCCGTCCAGCCGCAAATGCTGCCACACATACCAGCCCAAAGACCAGCGTCCAGCTGGACACGGTCTTCAGTTTCACGCCTCGCACCGGCTTCTGCTCAATCGGGGTCGGCGAGCTCACAATTGCCGCCACCATCGATTGCGCGCCGCGGCGCCGGCTCTTTGTTCTCGATCTTGCATTTGGCATTCCTGTTCTCCTTATACCTGTGGTCTGCCCAGCTCCAGCTGCATTTGCGGCGACCGCCAGGAACGTGCCGCAGGCGTCTGTGGACGAGAACCCAGACCATACTTCCGCCGCAGTCCGTCAACGCGCGCGGCCATCTCGGTGCGATAGGCTTCCGGCGCGTCTACATTCCTGCCGTACCATTCGCGGTATCGAGTCACCAGCCTGGGAAATTTCTCTTCAAGGAAACCAAGAAACGTCCTCCAGGAGTCCGGCATGAGGTAGAGGACTCTCGCGGCGAACCATTCCGCATTTGCATCGCGGGCCCCGCATGCCAGAGCATCGAGATCTGCCTCGCGATCGGTCAGCCAGGGTAGGATTGGCATGGCTAGCACCCCGGCCGAGATTCCCTGTTCCCGCAACCTGCGTACGGCGGCCAGGCGCAGGTCCGGTCGCGGGGCGCGCGGCTCAAGCAGGCGCGCCAGATGCGTTCTCAATGTCGTGATGGTGAGATTGACGGTCAGTGATGATCGTGCCGAAATCTGCTGCAGCAACTCCATATCACGCACCACCTGGTCCGACTTGGTCGTGATCGAGACGCTCAGCCCCTCGCGCTCCGCGATTTTCTCCAGGATCGCTCGCGTCGCGCCGAATTCACGCTCGGCCGGCTGGTAGGGGTCCGTCGCCGCGCCGATGGCGATATGTTCGCCCCAGATTTCCTTGTGGTTCAGATCGCGCTCTGCAAGCGGGCCGGCATCCTTCTTCACATAAATCTTCGACTCGAAATCCGACGTATCGAGTTCCATGTATCCGTGCGTGTAGCGCGCGTAGCAATATTTGCAGCCGAACTCGCAGCCGCGATAGGGGTTCACCGTCCAACGAAATGGCACCCGCTCGGAGTGACACTCGTTCAGGATGGACTTTACCGGAAGTAGAAAGTACTCCGTCCCGCGCCTGGCGTCAGCGCAAGGGGAGGATGCGGCGAGGCGCGCAATGCCAACCAGTTCCGTCGCGGGCTTCGTTCTCCGGTCAGGCACCGGAGGGGGCGCGGAAGCACCGCTTGGCGACTCACAGTTGCCGTGGCGAGCGGCTGGAGGGAATAAGGTGAGACTGGTTTGCTTCGCACCTGTCGGGCGACGCCGAAGCGTCGCGGGATTCGGTCGAAGGATGGGAGAAGTGGCCATTGGCAGCCTCGCCGCACAGGGGCACACTATATTCGCCTTTTATTCGCCAAGTCAAGATAAAAGTTTCGCTTTTGTTTCGCCTGTTCCGCCGTACAAGCTCGCCCCTGGAAATCCCGCCACAAGGCCCGATTTCAGCCTGCCCGGCCACCCCTATACTGGACAGGCGACCCCCTGGAGACCCAGCCGTGCCTGAAGTTGGAATCCTCATAGTTGACGACGACATTGCCAGCCAGCGAGCGCTGAAAAACGTCCTCGATTCCGAGGGTTGGCGCGTCCGCATCGTTCCGTTGGTGGCTCACGCTCTTGCCGAACTGGCCACGGGAACCTGGAACCTTGTCATCGTAAACATCGAGCTTGCCGACGTTCGCGGGCCGCTGTTTGCCATTCTCAAGGAACTTGCCGAAGCAGAACCGGCCGCACCGCGCCCAGACGGCGCGCCAGCGCCGAAGCTCATCCGCGCGCTCTTCCTGGTGCCGGTGCCAATCGCCAAGCAAGTGCAGCCCATCCTGGAACGCGCGGGCCTTCCCTACTCCCTGAAGCCGTATCATCTGCACGATTTTCTTGAAAAGGTCAGCGAACTTCTGGTCGAAGCCGGTGCGATCGCCGAGCCGATCCGGAGCATCGGTGGCTTCGGCGCGGGCAAGAAACGCCGGCGCAATCCGCACTTTTCGCGCGACTCCCGTCGCGGAACGATGTTCGCCACGCGCGAGGACTACCAGATGACCGACGAAGAGATGACGGAGTACGAGCGCGAGGAAGAAGAAGGCCGCAAGAAGCGCGAAAAAGAGTTGCATGACATGAAAGACCGCGGCGGGCACAGCTAGCGATTCGATCCGGACAGGGGACGGCGGTGAAACGGTTGCTTCCCCGCTGTCTCGGCGCCGGCACCCAGCCTTGAAATTTCCTTCCGCACTCCTGCAAGGAATCGTCCCTCGATCGTTCTCATCAATGAAGCCCGCACAGCCGGGCCTTGAATAGAGATGGGAACGCTCGAGGAGGCAACATGCGAACCGGCTCACGCAGAGTTACTGGGACCTTGATCGCGGCCATTTTGATCTCACTGGGAGCAACTATAGCTGCGGCGCATTTCGGCCCGAGCGGCGCCCATTCAAACGGCGATGTGGCGCTTGCTCAACCGGGCTGGCGTCTGTCGCAGCCGATCACTTACGAGAACCTCACGATTTTTCCAGTCGTCTCACCCGACGACGCCAACACCAGCGAATTCGCGACGCTCGACGAAGCGCTGGCATCGGGCGACGCGCTCGTCACCGAGCAAGGCGCCTCCATGCGCCGGATGCGCGATGGCGTCGCGCCGTATTCCGCAACCGGGCCGCAAGTGAATCAGCTGGCACTGATCAATCGCGGCAAGCGCCCGCTGATCCTGCTGGCGGGCGAGGTCGTCTCGGGCGGCAAACAGGACCGCGTGATCGGCAAAGACCGAATCGTTCCCGTGGGTGCACAACCGTTGCCTCTGGATGTTTTCTGCGTCGAGCATGGCCGCTGGACCCCGGGCGGGGAGCAGTTCTCGGCCGCTCGATTGATGGTGCATCCAAGCGTGCGGGAAAAGGCGGCGGTCGAGCAGGACCAGACGCAGGTCTGGGCCGCCGTGCGCGGCGATACGCCCCCGGTCGGAGGCAGTTCTCACGTGGTTGAACAGGAGGCTGCAGTGGGTCCGGTGATTTCCTCAGGCGCTCTCGCCCTGGCCCTTGAATCCGCCGGAACCCAGTCGTACCAGAAAATCTACAAGTCTTCGCCGATCGGAGGTTCCGCCGAGACTTTCGCACAGGAAATCGAGTGACGTTCCAAGCGGGAAACAGGTGCCCTGAAGGGCGAGCATGTCGTCGGCGTGGTCGTGGCGTTCGGGCCGGAGGTAGCCTGGAGCGACATCTTCGCATCGTCTGAGTTGTTTGATTCCTACTGGCCGAAGCTTCTGCGCAGCTATGTCGTTGAGGCGATGACCCGGCCCGCCATTCGCCGTCTAGCGTCGCTTGACGACGCCCGCGATTTCCTTCGTCCGGCTACCGGCCACATCGAAGAGGAATCCGAGCCCGGGATATACCGCTGGCGCAAACAGTCGGAAGGGCGTCTTGCAGAAATCCAGCTGGACGCACTGTCGCCCAGGCAGGTCACGCTCCACTGGCTCCGCGTCCTGCACGGGGATTGATATACGCCGCAAATCGCGATTCCGAGACGGGAACTTCCAGCAGAGCGTGTATCCCGGCAGAACCTGCATGCGGCATTGCGGACGCTGCCTGGGCCGCTAACTCGGTGAACCGGGCCACATTCGCACTTCGCTTGAATCCTGCGAATCGGCGAGCAATTCGGCGATGGTCTTTTTAAGGACCGGATGCTCGGTTCCTGCAGCGATTTCGGCAAGCGGAACCAGGACGAATTTCCGCTCTGCCATTCGCGGATGAGGAATCTGGAGCTCAGGCTCGCTTGAAACGGTTGAGCCGAATAGCAGTATATCGATATCAATCGTCCGGGGCTCCTTGGGGCCCCCCGAAACTGCCCGGCGCTTTCGCCCCAGTGACCGCTCGATGATCAATAGCGTCTGCATCAACTGCCGGGGCTGCAGTTTTGTTTCGGCCGCGATTACGCCGTTCAGAAACCAGCCCCCACCCCGGACATCAACCGGTTCGGTCTCGTACAGCGACGATTGACGAGTCACACGCACGCCGCGGGCGCCCAGCGCCTGGACGGCCCGCGCGATATTCTGCGCCCGATCTCCCAAGTTCGACCCAAGTGACAAATAGATGGTGGCCATCGGTGAAGGAGCATTCTAGCCCGTGCGGCCTGGACCGTCTCGAAAGATCGCATGGCTGCAACGCCGCTCGGCGCAACCGCCGGAGCAGCGAGCGTCTGCCGATCCGCGGTACTGTCCTGAACGTGTGTGTTATCTTTCCATTTCCCCACAAGATCAGCGCGCGATGCCGAGATCTAATCGCTCAAGGAGCAGGAACGACGATGCCTATTCGCATTGCACTGCTGCGTGGAGTGAATGTCGGCGGAAATATACTCAAGATGGACCGCCTGCGGGAGTTGTGTGCGAAGCTCGGAATGAAAAACCCGCGCACCTACGTACAGAGCGGCAATATCGTTTTTGAGGCGCAAGGTTCCCCCTCGCGCTGGACTGTAGTGCTGGAACGAAGGCTGGCGGGCGAATCAAGGCTCCCGGTTTCTGTGATTGTGAGATCCGCCACGGAAATGAAAGCGATCCTGGCAGGTAACCCGTTCCTGAACGAAAAGGGGATCGATACGGCTAGACTCGCGGTCACGTTCCTGCAGCATGCTCCGGCGAAGCCTGCCCTGGCGGCGCTTGCAGAGCTTAAGATCGGGTCCGAGCGATTT
The DNA here is from genome assembly GCA_036514055.1 of Candidatus Acidiferrales bacterium. GTDB lineage: Bacteria > Acidobacteriota > Terriglobia > Acidiferrales > UBA7541 > Palsa-295. Next base: position 93,252 of record DATBXX010000054.1, on the reverse strand, counting down.
CATTGCGCCGGCAGAGAGATCTACCTCCACTGCCCGGACGGATTTGCCGACGCCAAGCTCTATACGCTTGATAAAGTTCTCTTGCAGAAAACAACCACCCGCAACTGGAACACGGTCATCAAGCTCTGCGAGATGTCCGCGGGATGAACGGTCGGCCCGGGCGGTCTCCCTGGTTCGCCATTGCAGCGAGACTTGGGCGACCTCGGATTCCTAGGGCACTGCACTTGAGAACGGGTCCTTCTCGAGCCTAGGGTACCCGGAAGACCTTTCGGTCGATGGATGGGGCCTCAAGGCGCCGCCGCAGAATGAAATACAACGGGAGTGTCACGAGAATAACACCGAACGCGCCCAGAAATATGAAATCGGCGGTAACCGCTGACGCAAACGCGCGAATCCCGAGTCCCAGAAACCCCGCAGTCAGCAGGACGATCAGAATTACTACCGCGTAAAGCACGCGCACGCTCACCTTATTCGCCATTTGTCTCCCGCGCATCGCTGCGGCTGGGTCGTCTGGAGTTTACAAAGACCGTGTGCGGACCGATCCGATATCGCCTGGCATGCCGGAGACCCCCATTCCAGTCGCAACCGCCATGACTATGCGCCTGCCGCTGACCGGTATCTGTCTCATACGGTACACAGGTCCTTGAACGCAGGCGCCTGCTGGCAGCACTGATTGGTTTGGTGTCAAGCGGGGCGGCGGGGGCGTTGTTTTGCCGAGATCGAGCGGATGATCAATTTCCGCTTCTGGTTCGGATCCATTGGAACCTTGGCACGGCGCAAGGCGTCTTCCATGAGCGCGCGGATCTGCGGGTCATCGAGCAGGCTGAGATCATCGATCGTTATGTTGCGCACGACGTTGCCGCTGCCCTTGAGACGTTTGTGGGGATCAGGAAGCTTTGCGCCCTGCAGGAAGCACAAAGCCAACTTTCTTGGAAACAGAACCAGCGAAAAAATGGCGTCTGAGGGCCGCAGGTTCGGTACGAATCCGATCACCAGAGCGTTGTAATTGTCGTAGACCATCTCAATGGCGTTCGGCAGACGCTTGCGCATCCGCCCAAGTGCGCGTCGCGCAAAGCTCTCCCGTTCCGGGGTGAACTTTGCGAGAAACGAATCGAGCTGTTGCCGCGGGCTTCGAGCGCTTTTGTGTCCGGGCGCACTCAACTGGTACCTTTCAGATCCTCACCTGCGGCGGTCAACCATTCACTGTGCGTCAGAACAGTCCCGACTGACCGCGCGGTTCCTGTTTCCCGAAATATTTGTAGGCCAGAGCCGTAGCGACGCGGCCGCGCGGAGTGCGGTCCAGCAGGCCCAGCTGCATCAGATACGGCTCGTACATTTCCTCGATGGCGTCCTCTTCCTCGCTTAGCGAAGCGGCGACGGTATTCAGGCCCACCGGACCACCGTTGTATTTCTCGATGATGGTGAGCAGCAGGTTGCGATCCACTTCATCCAGGCCGTGCTCGTCCACGCGAAGCATGGCGAGCGCATCACGCGCGACATCGAGGGTAATGTGGCCCCGCGCGCGGACTTCGGCGTAATCGCGCACGCGCCGCAACAGGCGATTGGCGACCCGCGGAGTGCCCCGGCTGCGCCGGGCGATTTCAGCGCCCCCGTCTGCGTCCATGGTGATGCCCAGGATTTTCGCCGAGCGCGACACGATCCGCTGCAGGTCCTCCGGCGTGTAGAACTCCAGCCTGTGGACGATCCCGAATCGGGAGCGCAGGGGCGCCATGATCAGCCCTGCGCGTGTGGTCGCGCCGACCAGCGTGAACCGGTTCAGCTGGTAGGGATGCACGCGCGCGCCGGGACCCTGGCCGATGATCAGGTCCACGCGGAAGTCCTCCATGGCGGGATACAGGATCTCCTCAAGCGCAGGATGCAGGCGGTGAATCTCGTCGAGGAACAGAAAATCGCCCGGGTCAAGCGACGTGAGCACGGCAGTGAGGTCGCCCTTTTTTTCAAGCAGCGGACCGGAGCTGATCTTGATCGACGAGCCCATTTCGTTGGCCAGGATCTGCGCAAGAGTGGTCTTGCCGAGACCCGGCGGCCCGTAAAGCAGCACGTGGTCGAGCGCCTCGCCTCGCGCGCGCGCCGCTTCGACAGCGATTTGCAGATTTTCCTTCACGCGCTCCTGCCCGATGTAGTCGCTAAAATTCGCCGGGCGGACGCTGGCCTCGATGCGCGCGTCTTCATCGGACGCCTTTCCAGAAACGATCCGATTTCGTGCGTCAGTCATTTTGTTCGGCATCTGTCTTCACGCAGAGTGGGCCTCTTCGAAAACGCCCTGGTGGTGTTCGCTTTCCGTGAAAGCTTCGCCAGCGCGGTCTAGTTCCTCATAGTCCGCCGCAAAGCGCTCGCGCATTGCGTGAACCGTCGCGGCATTCTCCCAGCGGTCCATGGTCAGGTAGCGGCGCGGCTGCTCGATATCGCGCAGCAGAACAGAACCGTGATAGCCCGAATTCTTGCGAACAGCTGGGTCCAGGGGCCGGAATCGGCATAGAATTTCTCAAATTCCTGGATCTTGTCCGCGCGTGCCGTGAATTCCCAAACGATGCGAACCATGTTTTCGGCCTCCTGTCTCACCCGATCATTCACCATGGCCGGCGCGCGCGCTTTTGTGCATGGCCGCACTCCCGAGAAGGTGTAGCGTCGTGCGCAACAAAGCCTCAAAATTGGCGCCACCGGAGGCGCGCGCCCCTTCCATCGCGCGATCCACCGAGCGCTCGTCGTAGCCCAGATTCACAAGCGCAGAGGCAACGTCGGATTCCACCTGTGAGCGCGTGGAGGGTTTGCCGGCCTCGCGCACGTCTACCACGGCGAGCTTATCGCGCAGCTCCACGACCATACGCTCGGCCGTTTTCCGGCCCACTCCGGGAATGCGCACCAACTGCGCGAGATCGCCCTTGCGAATTGCCGGAATCAGCTCCTCAAGGTCCATTCCGGAAAGGATTTTCAGCGCAAGAGAGGGTCCCACGCCCGAGGCGGAGATTAGCAGCTCGAAACAGTGCTTCTCGCGCGCTGTAATAAATCCGAAAAGATTGAACTGATCCTCGCGCACGTGCGTATGAATCAGTAGGGTCGTCTCGTCGTGAAGTGACCCAAGAACGGCAAACGTCGAAAGCGGAACCTGCACCTGGTAACCCACTCCGCCCACGTCGAGCAGAACTTGGTTCGGACGCTTGTCTATCAGCTTGCCGCGGAGCGAGCCAATCATGTCGAGCGATTATCGGTTAGGGCCACCGGAGTGTCAACGCAGTGGCTCGCTATCGAAACGGCGCGATTCCCTAAGGCGCGATTGCGCACTCCTGCGGCGTTATACGGAAATTCGTATGCGGTTGCGTTTCTACTCCGTGAACAAAATCCAAATTGGCCTGGCAAATAATTTCGTGAATGCCGCGGCAAATTGCTTTCCTCGCGAGCGGCCTCGCGTCTAAGCACGTGCAAGTTGGAAATTCGATCGAGGAGGAAAAACGATGGCCCGTCGTGGATGGAATTTGATCGTGCCAATTCTTGTCGCACTGCTCGTCGCCATGCCGCTCGCGGCCCGCGATACAGCAAAGAACGGCAAGGCAACAACCGCCGAGGTGGAGATCCTGAGCGCCGTCACATTGGCCGGCAAGCAGCTGAAGCCGGGAATCTATCGCGTCACAGCCGACGATGCCAAGGTGACGTTGACGCTGAACGGCAAAGTCGTGGCCGAAGCGCCTGTACAGTGGAAGGATGAAACCTCCAAACCAAACACTTCCAACATTGTGACCAACGCCGATCAGCTGAAAGAAATTCATTTCAACGGCAAGATGCGTTACGTAGAAATCTCAGGGTAGCTTTTGCGGTGGTGGGGGAGCGCCCGGCGGGCGTCTGGTTGCTTCAGGCGCCCGCCGCGCTTGCGCGGTGCGAGCGATCTCTGCGGACGGCTTCGTCGATCAGGGATTCCAGTTCGCGACGCGTAAGCGTGACGCTGGTGGTTTCGGTTGTATCCGCAATGACCGCGACTTCCCGCGTCGCCGGAAGATCCGGCTGCGCTCCGGCCGAATAGCGAGCGCGTGCGGCAACGAGCTTTTCCACGTCCGATCCCGACAGCAGTACTTTCCTCCCGAGCCGCTCGGTAACCAGCGACACCTGTGCGAAATGCTCGGTGGTTTCCATCCGCAGAAATGCCGTCAGCAGATCGGGACCGTAGGTCACCACGCCGTGATTGGCCATCAGGATCGCATCGTGCCCCTGGACGTAGGGCTCAATCGACGCACCTAGCTCCGATGTTCCCGGAGTGCCGTACCGTGCGACAGGAATCGATCCCAGCCCGATGACCAGTTCGCACAGAATCGGTTTGTCGAGCGGGATTCCGGCGGCGGCGTATCCGGTCGCGGTTGGTGGATGGGCGTGGCAGACGGCGTTGATATCGGGCCGCAGCCGGTAGATCAAGAGATGCATGCCCAGTTCGGAGGAAGGTTTTCGCAGACCGCTCAGGCGCTGGCCTTCCAGGTCGATCGTCACCAGATCATCGGGATTCATCATCGCCTTGCTGATCGAAGTCGGCGTGATGAGGATGCGATCCGGACCAAGGCGCACCGAGATGTTTCCGTCGGTGGATGCAACGTACCCGCGATCGTGAATCCATCGGCCCACGGCGCAGATATCGCGGCGGTGTTCCGCTTCGGTTTTGACCGCTCCGTGAGAGATCGATTCAGGTTGCATGCATGCCTCCGCAATCCGCCTAAGCGGGGCGTAGTTTAAGCATAAAACCCTCTTAATTTCAAGGCACGAGCAACGCGGTCAATGGCCACGATGTAGGCGGCGATGCGGTTGCTCACTCCGTGCAGTTCCGCGTAACGCACCACCTGGTCGAAACTGTGCTCCATTACGTCCTGCAATCGTTCGTTCACTTCGCTCTCGCGCCAGAAGAATCCCTGGCGGTCCTGCACCCACTCGAAATAGCTGACCGTAACGCCGCCTGCGTTTCCGAGGATATCCGGGATAATGAAGATTCCCTTTTTCTCAATCGTGGCGTCGGCATGCGAAGTCGTGGGACCGTTGGCGCCTTCGCACAGGATGCGGCACTCCACGCGGCTGGCATTCTGCGAGGTGATCTGATTCTCGGTGGCCGCAGGAACAAGGATGTCGGTGGGCCGGAACAGAACCTCCTGCGACGTCGTTTTTTCGCCGCCTCCGGGAAAATCCGGCAGGGGTTTTCTCTGCGTGTAAACCCAATCATAGAGTCTGGGGATATCGATTCCGTTTTCGTTGTACAGGCCCCCATTTACGTCGGCCGCGCCGATAATGGTGTATCCGGCGGCATGCATCAGTAGCGCGCCTTGGGAGCCCACGTTGCCGAAACCCTGAATGATGACGCGGCATCCGTCGCGCTTCATCTTGAGCTTGGAGACCGCCTTGTCGCAGCAGATCATCACTCCGCGGCCGGTGGCTTCGTTGCGTCCCTGCGAGCCGCCCAACTCGAGCGGCTTGCCGGTGACGACGGCGGTGGTCGCCTGCCGAACGTGCATCGCATACGTGTCCATGACCCAGGCCATGGTCTGGGCGTTGGTGCCGATATCCGGCGCCGGAATATCGCGCTCTGGTCCGAGCCAATCGGACAAGGAAGCGGTGTACCTGCGGGTAACGCGCTCCAGTTCGGCCTTCGACAGTTTCGACGGATCGCAGATCACTCCCCCTTTTGCGCCGCCGAACGGAATGTCCACCACCGCGCACTTCCAGGTCATCCATGCGGCAAGCGCGCGTACTTCATCAATGGAAACATCGGGCGCAAAGCGGATGCCGCCCTTGCCCGGCCCGCGCACAGTCGAGTGAAGCACGCGGTAGCCGGTGAAGACTTCCAGGCGGCCGTTATCGAGAGCGACCGGGATGTAGACCGTGATTTCCCTCTCGGGACATTTCAGAAATCGGTAAACGCCCTGCTCGAGTCCCAGTTTCTTGGCGGCAGTTTCAAAACGCGCTTCCGCCGACTCGTACACGTTCAATTCGCCGGTAACCTGCGAAACCATGTCGTTCCCCCCAATTCTTTCGTGCTGCCTGCAGTTCACCCTACGTTCTTTCTTAGATCGTGTCCGGTCATCTCGCCCGGCTCGGGAAGGCCCAGAACGCCGAGCATGGTGGGAGCAATATCTCGCAGCGAGCCGCCGGTCTGCAACTGCCTGCGGGGGTCGTCGGTTGCGAGAATGAACGGGACCGGATTGGTGGTGTGATAGGTGTGCGGACCGCCGGTCACCGGATCAATCATGGTTTCCGCGTTGCCGTGGTCGGCGGTGATGATCCATGCCCCCCCACGGGGGCGCAGGGCCTGATAAATTCTCCCGAGATTTTCATCCACCGTTTCGACCGCCTTGACAGTCGCTTCGAGGTTGCCCGAATGCCCGACCATGTCCGCATTTGCGAAGTTCATGATGATGGCGTCGAAATCACCCTTCTCGATCGCGTGAATCACGGCGTCGGCGACGCCGGCGGCCGACATTTCCGGCTTGAGGTCGTAGGTGGGAACTTTCTGCGAGGGGACGACGATGCGCTCCTCGCCGCCAAACGGCTTTTCGACTCCGCCGTTGAAGAAATAGGTGACGTGCGCGTATTTTTCCGTCTCGGCCACGCGCAGGTTCTTGTAGTCGAGCTCGGCGAAGACGTTGGCCAGAATGTGCTCCAGTTTTTCGGGCACAAGCAGGTAGCGCAGCCAGGGCCACGTCTTTTCATACTGGGTCATGCCGACAAACGCGAGATCTTTCGGGCGCGCGGGATCGGAAAACTCCTTGAAGCCCGGCTCGATGAGCGCGCGTGTGATTTGCCGGGCTCGGTCGGCGCGAAAATTGAAGAATATGATGGCATCATCGTCGCGAATCAAACCTCGAGGTGCGGCCGCTCTCCCGGCGGCTGCTTCGGTAGTGATTACGGTGGGGAGGACGAACTCGTCGGTCACGCCTTTTTCATAACTCGCGCGCATGGCGGCGATGGGATCGGTGAATTTTGCTTCTGCGACACCGTGAACCATGGCGCGATAGGCCTTTTCAACACGCTCCCAGCGGTTGTCGCGATCCATCGCGTAATAGCGGCCGCTGATACTGGCGATCTGCCCTACGCCATACTCGCGCATCTTCTGCTGGAGCTGCCGCAGGAAATCGATGCCGCTTTCCGGCGGTGTGTCGCGGCCATCGGTAAAGCAGTGGACAAAAACGTTGGAAACCTTATTCTCGCGGGCCATGCGCAGCAAAGCGAAAAGGTGCTGCAAATGCGAATGAACGCCTCCGTCGCTTGCAAGACCCATCAGGTGCAACTGATGGGTGCGGCCGCGTTCGAGCGCTTCTAGCAGCAGCGGCTGACGAAAGAATTCGCCGCTTGCGATCATCTGATCCACGCGTGTGATGTCCATCTGCACGATCCGGCCGGCGCCGATATTCAGGTGGCCGACTTCGCTATTGCCCATTTGGCCGTCGGGCAGCCCGACAAAGGGACCGGAGGTATGGATCAGCGTGTTCGGAAAATCCTTGAGCAGGCGGTCATAGTTGGGCTTGCGCGCAAGCGCTACGGCATTGCCCTTGGTCTCGGCGCGGTAGCCCCAGCCATCGAGAACCGTAAGGACGATCGGGCGTGGTCGTTTAGCCATGACTCACCCGGGTTGGATACTGCAGCGCAGGAAAGATGTCTCGAGCGGGTCGGGTTTGGCTGGATTCGAGTTCCAAGTGCTCGATCATCACGAATTACGTTAGCACGGGGGCAGAGTGTTGCAAGGGTGTTATTGACGGAATGAATTTGAGGGCTGTCGGGATGGAGATTATTCCGGAGTTGACGGCCACCGGCATCTCCGCGAGAATTTCTCCCGAACAACCGGATGATCGTCCAAACCGAATACGTTGCCTCTTCGGTACCGGGTAACCCGACAGGGACCGTCCGCGAGGTTTTTCACAATTGAAAAATTTCCCAATAAAATCTGAGTTCTGCCTCGTGATCCGCCTCGTATTGGTCGCATCACTCGCTCTGATTGCCTGTGCGCCGCAAGCGCAGGGTCAGAACTCCTACGACCCTGGAGCGTCTGATACGGAAATCAAGATCGGCAACATCGCTCCCTCCTCCCCATCGGAGAGCGAATACGCCGCCGCCGCTCGGGCCGAAGCGGCTTACTTCCGGATGATCAACGATCGCGGCGGCGTCCACGGCCGCAAAATCAGCTTCCTGAGCGTCCAGGAATCACCAGACGCCCCCAATTCGCTGGCTCTCGTCCGCAGCCTCGTCGAGAAGGACAATGTCCTTTTGGTCTTCAGTACCTTCGGAACGGAAGGCAATCTCGCAATCCGCGGCTACCTGAACCAGCAAAAGGTCCCGCAGCTTTTCGTACAATCCAGTTCCGCAGTCTTCAACGATCCTTCCCACTTTCCCTGGACCATGGGATTCTTCGCCACCTATCGAACCGAAGGATTGGTCTATGCGAAGTACATCCTGCAAAACAACCCTGGGGCCAAGATTGGGGTGCTGTATGCGAACGACGATGCCGGCAAGGAGTATCTGGCGGGCGTGCACGACGGCCTGGGAGAGAAGGCCTCGCACATGATCGTCAAGGAAGTCTCCTACCAGGGGTCGGATCAGACACTCGAGCCGCAAATCAAGGCGCTCAAAGATTCCGGCGCGGATGTTTTCCTCGATTTATCGGTGGGGACGTTCGCAACGCAGGCAATTGCAACGGCCTACGATCTAGGCTGGCATCCGTTGCAGTTCATTCCCAACGCCTCGCTCTCGGTTGCAGCGTCGCTTGAGCCTGCTGGCCTTGAGAAATCGACCGGAATCATCACCAACGCCCGGTCCAAGAGCTGGACATCCCGGCGAGCGGAAAGCGATCCCGCGGTGCGCGATTTTCTGGATTGGATGCGCAAGTACAACAGCGGAGCGAGTCTTCGCGATCAAAACTATGTCGCCGGATACGAACGCGCCGAGGCGCTCATCGAAGTGCTCAACAAGTGCGGCAACGATCTTACCCGCGCAAATGTCATGAAGCAGGCCGCAAGTCTTGACCTCGAGCTCGGCATGCTCCGCCCCGGTATCAGGGTTACAACCAGTCCCAGCGACTATCAGCCCATCAAACAGCTGTTCCTGATTCGCTTCGACGGCCGGGAGTGGGTGCCGTTTGGCGGCACAACAGCAAATTGATGGCACCCAATTTGTCCCGGACGTTTGCGACCGGATTTCGCCGTCATTGCCTGCGATCACTTTCTTCGCAGAGCGCGCGATAGCCCGCTCCACACACTTTTCGAGCCCGCCGACCCGGCATCCCGGCCCAGAGGAATGCTGAAGCCTACGCCGTACAGATCGCTGGTGCGCTGTTGGGCGAGCTGCTGATTGGATTGAGGAAGGACCAAAGGGCCTTCGGTAATGTTCTTATTGTGGAGCGACTGGATGAAAAAGTTCACTTGGACTCTCTGACCGGGACTTTGAGCAAGCGGAACCCGCGATTCGGTCATAAAGGGTGTCCGGGTGACTTCAAGAAGCGGGACTCCAACCGAACGGTGATCCTCACTGTTCAGGTCCAGGCGATGAAATTCCGGAGTCGGGGGCGTGGATTTCGACGAAGTTTCAACCCCGACGGGCCGCGCAGGCGGGGTCGACGCCGTCGATCTCCCCGATTCACCCGAGCTGATGCGGTGTTCCAGGGTCTGGGCATTCGCACCGAAAGCACCAGCAGATAGAAGAACCAGCAGGATCAAAACCCGTTTGGAGCAGGCGTTCATCATCTACCGCCTCTGGCGCTGGGGCCAGCAGGAATGATCTGCTCATGCAGTCCAGAGTCCCATACAGCGCAATGCGTAATCGGCACGATATTGTTCCCTAGCCACCATGAGTACTAGACCGTCGCTTGAGGGTTGGGGCCGCGAGGAAAGTGGACCTACGGCAGCTCCGAGCCGGGGACCCGGGCGAGCTGAGCCAGGGCGCGCAGCCGGACACGGTGGCCGTAGCGGAATGCCCAGACCATAGTGACCAGGGTCGACGCACCGAGCAGCACGGGCGAGACGATCAGGACGGACGTGGCCGAGGCGTTATAGATCAGAATGATTCGAACGATCAGCTCGCCTACAAATACTGTGCCCCACACAGTGGTGATGAGCCGATGCGCAAACCGCACCTCGGCGAGCTGCCAGCCGGAGTTGAAACGCGCCTGTCGCTTTGGGTCGACTCCCGCAATGAAATGACGCGCGAAATAAAACATCAGGGGGCGGGGCAGCAGCAGCGAGACAAAACAGGCCACGCCAAATGCGCCGGTAAACAAGGATTCACGGACCAACAAGAGGCGTGCGCTGCCACCGAAGAGCAAGGCTACACAGTCGGCGGCGATCCCCAGCAGAACGACGATTGAAATCGGGTCCAGCTGCCCCCGACGGACCAGATCGAAGATACTCTTGCCGAGCGGAAACGTCGTCGCCAGAAGCAGCGCCGTAAGCTCGGAAGGCGACAGAAAGCGTTTCGAGAACTTATAGAGAAGTACGGGGATGATCGCGTTGAGCGCGATGTCCCAAATGGCTCCCCCCAGCGGAGGTCGTGACAGTTGGACATCGTTGGTCTCGCTCATCGGTCCAGCTCTCGATCATCGCCCGGACTGTAACCGAACGGAACTGGCTCGGTTGGAACGGCGAAGCGCTAGTGGCGCGGTTCGCTTGATGGCGGGACGATGCCCTTGAGGCGCAGATAGACGGCGATGGCTCCGTAGCATTCGTTGTCGTGCGCTACGTTGCCAGCGAGCGAGGCAAGGCGCGGTGTGGCCCCACGGAAGCTTTGCACCGGATCGTTCGCATTCGCCTCGGTGAGGGCCGCATAGGCAGCGTCACAGGTGTCGAAGGAATCCTTGAGCGCGGCGACCAGATCGGTTTTCGTGGTTTTCGATCCAGCGCTCGGTGTCTTCGGCGTGCCAAGTGCGCGCGAGCAGCCACCGGTCTGCGCATCGGCCACGTGCGCAATCCAGGCACCGAAGGTGCGTTCTTCCGGAGTGGGCTGATAGGCGTAGCCCTCGTCGGGCATTTTGTCAGCAGCTTTGAGCAGGTTGTTCTTGACCACGTTGTAGCTCTGGCGAATCGCATCGGCGATGCTCGGGGCCGCAGCGGGCGCTTGGGCAGGCGCCTGGGCGCAAACGACCAGAGGCGAAGCGAGCAGTCCCGCAAAACTCAACAGGATCACGGCATAGCGTTTCATTCGAGTTCCCCCCTGAACCGGACCAAGCCGGCAACTGTCTTGTGAGTCGAATTATAGACCTGAATGGGTCAGACGAAATAGCGAAGCAACCGAATTCATGGAGCGAGAACTTGCGCGCGCCCCCATGCGTACTTCTTGGCGCGCGAATTCAATCAGGCTTTGACGATATGGCGCGCCCACCGACCGATCAAGGGATAGCCAGCCCATTCGCCGCGGCCCGCTTTGATCCCGAACAAGATGCCCAGCACGATGTTGGAAAGATACCCGGCCATAAACAGCAGCCAGATCAGACCGAACCCGACGAACACGGCGACCGGAGGCGCCTGATTCGGCGCCGCCCGTCCGACAGCGGAGAAGATGGATGAGAAAATGGCCGCGAACCACACCGCCATTCCGATCATCCAGAACACGATCATGGCAACCTGCCAGAGCAGCGCCTGCAGGGCGTGGAACCGCACGAACTTCGAGTCCTGCTTCACAATGAAAATGACCACGGGACCGATCCACCAGGTAAAAATCTGCAGGACGTGGGCCAGCATCGCCATGGTCCTCTCGTCCTGGGTCGGGGCCGCAAACGAATCGGCTTCGCTCATGTCGAGCCTCCCTGCTGTCGCAAGACAATGATCTGCCCGGGCGCAGCCCGCAGCCGTTTTCAGCCGACCGCCAGGGCAGCGCGGCCGGGGAAGCGGGCAGAAGAACCGAGTTCTTCCTCAATGCGCAGAAGCTGGTTGTATTTGGCGATGCGGTCGGTGCGGGACGCCGAGCCGGTCTTGATTTGTCCCGAGCCCATGGCGACTGCGAAATCGGCGATGAACGGGTCCTCGGTCTCACCCGAGCGGTGCGAGATGACCGCAGCGTACTTCGCCTTGCGCGCCAGTTCGACCGCTTCGATCGTCTCACTGACGCTGCCGATCTGATTCAGCTTGATCAGGATCGCGTTGGCGATTCCTTCGGAGATTCCGCGAGCGAATATCTTCGGATTGGTGACAAAGACGTCGTCGCCAACGAGCTGGATTTTCCTGCCGAGCTCGCGCGTGACCAGCTTCCAGCCCGCCCAATCGTCTTCGGCGAGACCATCTTCGATCGAAACAATCGGGTACTGGCGCACCCAGTCGGCCCAGAACGCAACCATCTGTTCGGAACTACGGGCGGACTTATCGGATTTCTTGAAGATGTATTTCTTGCTCGCGCGGTCAAAGAACTCACTTGACGCAGGATCGAGCGCAATCGCAATCTGCTCGCCGGGTTTGTATCCGGCAGCGGTGATGGCTTCCAGCACGCGGTCAAGCGCTTCTTCGTTCGATTTCAGGTTGGGCGCGAACCCGCCCTCGTCGCCCACGGCTGTCGAGTAGCCGTGTTTTTTCAGCACCCCCTTCAGGTGATGGAACACCTCCACGCCCCAGCGGAGTGCTTCGCGGAAGCTCTTGGCCCCCAGCGGCATGACCATGAATTCCTGCACGTCGACCGAGTTGTCGGCATGTGCGCCGCCGTTCAAGATGTTCATCATCGGGACCGGAAGCGTGTTGGCAGAACTATCGCTGGAATATTTTGCGAGATAGCTATGAAGCGGCCGGCCCGCGACTGCGGCCGCCGCACGCGCGGCGGCCATCGAAACCGCGAGAATGGCGTTGGCGCCCAACTTCGATTTATTCGGCGTTCCGTCGGCTTCGATCATGCGACGGTCCAGGGCGCGCTGGTCGGCGACGTCCATGCCAGCCACGGCTCGGGCGATGTCGCCGTTGATGTGACCGACGGCTTTCAGAACGCCCTTGCCCAGGTAGCGCGAGCTGTCGCCGTCGCGAAGCTCGATCGCTTCATGCTCGCCGGTCGAGGCACCCGACGGCACAGCAGCCCGGCCAAGGATTCCTCCTTCGAGCCGGACATCGGCCTCGACGGTGGGATTGCCGCGCGAATCCAGAATTTCCCTGCCGTGAACGGCGATGATCTTGGTCGACATCATTCCCCCTTTTCAGGACAAGCAGCGAGCAACCGAAGTTCAGCAGCAACGGCCAATCTATGTCGCAAGACAGGCAGAGCAAGGACACGCCGCCTGCGCAATTGGTTGAATGTCAGAGCCTGGCTGGTTCCAACCCATACACGGCGCAAGCGGCCCGCCCCAGGCCGCCCCGCTCAGCAGATGCCAGATCTCGAGCTCACTCCGGTTCCTCGATCATCGATTCCGGGCGGACCACCACGACGACGCCGTTTTCGGAAACCGAATAGCGGGCCCGGTCGGCTTCTGAATCGTGGCCGATCACCGTGCCTTCCGGCAGTTCCACATGACGGTCAATGATCGCGCGCCGGATGCGGCAGCGGCGACCGATGGAGACGTGGTTAAAGATGATGGAGTCCTCCACTTCGCTGTAGCTATTGACGCGCACGTCGTATCCCAGGACGGATTTCCTCACCCGGCCCCCGGAAATGATCGATCCGCCGGCCACGATGGAATCCAGCGCGACGCCCATGCGGTCGTTGTCTGCAAAGACGGTCTTCACCGGCGGATACTGGCGCTGCCAGCTGTGCAGCGGCCAGCTCGCGTCGTAGAGGTTGAAAACCGGCGTCACGGAGACTAGGTCCATGTTGGCTTCGTGATACGCATCAATGGTTCCCACGTCTCGCCAGTAGGAAGTTTCTTTCTTGTTTTCGTCCCGGAAATTGTAGGCGAAGACGCGATATTTTCCGATGATGCGGGGAAGAATGTCCTTGCCGAAATCGTGCGCGGACGCCGGGTTCTCGGCGTCGTCAATCAGGATCGGCACCAGGAGCTGGGTATTGAAAAGATAGACGCCCATCGAGGCGTTGCACTTGTCGTCGCGGACGCCGGACGGTTTCGGATTGACGGGCTTCTCTTCAAATCCGGTGATGCGCCAATTCTGGTCCGTTTCCAGCACCCCGAACTTCCCGGAGGCTTCGGCCAGGTCCATTTCGATGGTCGCAACGGTCACATCCGCCCCTGCGGCCACATGCTGCTCGAGCATGGTCTGGTAATTCATTTTGTAGATGTGGTCGCCCGAGAGTATGAAGACGTAGTTGGACTGTTCGCTGCCGATCGAATAGATATTCTGATAGACCGCGTCGGCGGTGCCCTGATACCAGTGCTGCGAGACGCGCATCTGGGGAGGCAGGACTTCAATAAAATCGCCGTGTCCCATCAGCGAAGACCACCCGCGGCGCACGTGCCGGTTCAGACTGAGCGCCTTGTACTGGGTGAGGACAAAGACCCGGCGGAGATCGCTGTTCAGGCAGTTGGAAAGGGTGAGGTCAATGATCCGGTACACTCCACCGAAGGGAACCGCGGGTTTCGCGCGGTCGCGTGTCAGTGGCCAGAGCCGCTCGCCCTGGCCGCCGGCTAGAAGAACTCCAATCGCATTGCGCATGATGGGCATTGGTTCCGGTCGTTGCCCGACCGCCACCTCCAATCGCCGACTATTCTAGCAGCATGTCGCTTTCGCCGCAGGCCCGGCGAACCGGGCTGCTGGGCATGCCAACCAGCCGGGCCTCGCGTTTAACTCCACAGGAATTGTTTACTGAAAAGTTAAATACACTTGGGACCGAGCTTAATAAGCAATTTAAGCCTTGACTTGGAGGATAGCCTCCGATAGAAGAAGTGGACAATAGCCGGTTCGCGTTGATGCCGGTTACACTTGCTGGAATCCATTGGTCCAAGTCAAGACAAAGGGACGGGGGTGAATACGCGTGGCAGAAGTTGTAATTCAAGAGGGTGAGTCTCTGGAGAACGCTCTCCGCCGCTTCAAGCGCAAAGTGCAGTCGGAAGACATCATCAAGGAAATCAAGAAGCACAGCTACTACATGAAGCCGGGGGAAAAGCGTCGCGCCAAGCAGGCCCTCTCGCGTAAGCGTCTCCGTAAAAAGCAGCGGCGTGAGCAAGACTAGGCAACCGCATCACTTCAGTCTTTCCAAGCAGCTTCGGGCCAGCGGGCGGACAAGAGGCGCCGTCACCGGCGGATTCTTGTTCCCCCGCTCCCCGCGAACTGCACCGCCGTTGCCTGCCCCGAGCGAACCCGGCCCCCGGAGCAGCATATGGACTACACTGACAAAGTCCTGAAGTGCGCCGATTGTGGAGCGGAATTCGTTTTCACAGCCGGCGAGCAGATGTTTTTCGCAGACAAGGGATTCAAGAACGAGCCCAAGCGTTGCAAGACCTGCAAGGCAAATCGCGCACAAGGGAATGAAGCAGGTTCGGGAAGCGTCCAGCGCGTCGAAACGAAAACGGTGTGCTCGCAGTGCGGGAAAGAGACGACCGTTCCGTTTAAGCCCACGCAGGGGCGTCCGGTTTATTGCCGTGAATGCTTCCAGCATCGACGGTCAGCCGGGGCTCCGAGCGCGACGGCATAACCGGGCGATGGTCGCCTCAGATCTGGTAGCCAGGCAAAACAGGTCTCTGTCCAGGGCGGGGGATCTAGGTGACGAATTCGGACCTGCGCCCATTGTCGGTCGGTGAAATCCTCGATCGAACCTTCTCCCTATATCGTCAGCATTTCGTTTCCATTGTGGCTATCGCCGCACTGCCGCAGCTTGCGATCCTGCCCATAAATCTGGGACGGTTGTCGCTCCGTGAGGGACGTCTCGGGCAGGCGGCAAGCGGACCGCCGGTGACTGTTTTCAGAAACTACTCACCGAACGACCTGGCCCCGGAGCTCATCATGCTCCTAGCCATTTACGGATTGTTCTACCCTCTTGCTTCCGGCGGCCTGGTGTTTGGCGTTTCTGAAACGTATTTCGGACGTGCCACGACGATCGGCGTTTCTCTCGGGCACAGTTGGAGCCAACTCGGGAGACTCTGCGTGGTGGCCTGGCGAGCCTGATAGCGATTTCCGGCGGACTGGTGTTTCTTGTCGTGCCAGGAGTGTATCTAGCCTGCCGGCTCATTACGAACGTGCCTGTAACGTTTCTTGAGAATCTGGGAATTCGGGACACCCTGAATCGCAGTTTGAAACTGACCCAGGATAACGCAGGCCGGTCCTTTCTTATTTTCGCGCTCTACGACTTCTTGGCAATCACGGCGACGGGCCTGTTGGTCTATCCCTTCACCTTCACCTTCGCCGCCGGGCTATACCAACATGACCCGGCGGCGGCGCTCCTGTGGCGTAGCCTGGGACAGGTTGGGGGCAGTTTCGTCGCGACCCTCCTACACCCGGTAATCGCGATCAGCGCCACGCTGTTCTACTACGACCTCCGGGTGCGCAAGGAAGCACTCGACCTGCAGCTCATGATGAACCAGGTCGGAGACACCGCACGACGAACGGCTGGAGCCTCGGCGACAGTCACCTAGAATCGCCGGGCCAGTTGCCTTCATTGACCGCATCGGCACGCCGTCCTAGAATCAATTTGAGTGGGAGGTAGGGCTTCGATGGACGAGAAAGTTCTGCGCGATTATCTGCGGCGAGCCTTGAGCTGGCACGAGTCTCACGTGGACTGGAAGAAGGCCGTCGCCGGGATCGAGGAGGAAAAGCGCGGCATGCGGCCGAAGGGCGCAGACCACTCGCCGTGGGAACTGCTTGAGCACATGCGCCTTGCGACCTGGGACATCCTGGAATTCTGCCGCGATGGAAAGCACGCGTCGCCGGATTGGCCCGCGGGATACTGGCCGAAGAAGCCGGCGCCGCCCAGTCGCGCCGCGTGGGAGCGGAGCGTCGAATCGCTGGAACGGGATCTGGAAGCGATGGGAAAATTGGTGGTCGACCCGAAGACGGACCTGCTGGCGGCGATCCCTCACGGCTCGGGCCAGACGATCCTGCGCGAGGTGCTGCTGATGGCCGACCACAACGCTTACCATCTCGGCCAGCTCGTCCTGGTCCGTCGGTTGCTGGGTTGCTGGCCGGAAAACTGAGCTGCAATTCGCGCCTTACTCGCCAATCCAGACCTTTTAGAATTGATACACTAGTAGTGAAGCAGAAAAGGACCGAAGGGGCACCGATCGAATGAGCCGGGAACAGGCTATCGCAGAATCGGCAGCATCGAAGGAAGCGCAGGAGCGCGCCTGGGAATCGTTTCGGCGCTGGGGATATCTGCAGGCCAATATCGATCCTCTCGGCGATCTGGAACCGGCGCCGATGCCGGAGCTCGATGTCTCCGGGCCGGACGCAGACGCAGCTCGCCGCGTGTATTGCGGCAGCATTGGCGCCGAATTCATGCACATCCCGGATCGCGATCGACGTCAGTGGGTCCAGGAGCGCATGGAAGCGGAAGCCGCAGAACCGGATCGCGCGCGAATACTGGATCTGCTGATACGCGCCGACATTTTCGAACAGGTGCTGCAAACACGCTATCTCGGCACCAAGCGCTACTCGCTTGAGGGCGAATCGTCGCTGATCCCGCTGCTTGATTCGATCCTAAGCGCGGCCGCCGAACAGGGCGCTGAAAAAGCCATGCTCGCGATGAGCCATCGCGGGCGGCTCAACGTGATGGTGCACATCGTCGGACGCGCGGCCGCCGAGGTCATCGCCCGGTTTGAGGATGTCGACCCGCGGAGCACGCTTGGCAGCGGCGACGTGAAATACCACATGGGCGCGACCGGGACGTTCCACGCCGCAAACGGCCGGCAGTTGGGAATGCATCTGGTCTCCAACCCCAGCCATCTGGAAGCTGTCGATCCGGTGGTGATCGGCCGCACCCGCGCGAAACAGATGCGACGCGGCGACAGCGGCCGGCGACTGGTGGTGCCCATCATGATGCACGGAGATGCGGCATTCGCAGGACAAGGAATCTGCGCCGAGACGCTGAACATGGCCGGTGTAGAAGGATTCGCCGTGGGCGGCTCGATTCACATCATTGTGAATAATCTGATCGGTTTCACCACCGCACCCAGGGACGGCGGCTCCTCACGGTATTCCTCCGATCTCGCAAAGCGCCTGCCGATTCCGATTTTCCATGTGAATGCGGAGGACGCAGATGCCGTGGTCCGCGTGGGCCGGATGGCGCTGGACTACCGCTACGAGTTTGGAACGCCGGTATTCGTCGATTTGATCGGCTACCGCCGCCACGGCCACAGCGAAGTGGATGATCCCACCATCACGCAGCCGAGGCGCTACCGCAAGATCGAGGCGCATCCGCCGCTGTGGCAGATCTATGCCGAAAAGATCGGGACCGATCCCGAGCCGATCGTCCAGAGCGTGCGCCAGGAGCTGGACGCTGCGCAGCAGGAGGCTCACGAAATCGAGAAGAGCCCGCCGATGCGGCGTCTGCCGCGCTACTGGGGCGCCTTCCGGGGCGGGCGATACGAACCCTCCTTCGAAGTCGACACCGCCGTTGCCGAGCAGTCACTCGCTTCGGTGGGTGAAGCGCTGGTGAGCTATCCTGCCGGATTCCGCGTTCACGCCAAGGTGAAAAAGCTTCTCGAACAGCGACTGGAAATGTCGCAGGGCAAGCGCGCCCTGGATTTCGGCATGGCCGAGGCGATGGCATTTGGCTCGCTGCTGGCACAGGGAGTCCCGGTGAGGCTTACGGGACAGGACAGCCGGCGCGGCACGTTCAATCAGCGCCATGCGGCGCTCATCGACATCGAAACCGAGCAAGAATATGTTCCGCTGGAACACCTGGCGCAGGATCCAGCCTGGTGCGAGATCTACAACTCGCCGCTGTCTGAGGCCGCCGTGCTTGGCTTTGAATACGGATTCAGCCGCGACTTTCCGGAAGCGCTGGTCCTTTGGGAGGCGCAATTCGGGGATTTCGCAAACGGCGCGCAGATTGTCATCGATCAATTCATTGTGGCGAGCGAGGACAAGTGGAACCTGCTGTCGGGCATCGTGATGCTGCTTCCTCATGGCTACGAAGGCCAGGGCCCGGAACATTCCAGCGCGCGCATCGAACGCTTCCTGCAACTGGCAGCGCGGGATAACATCCAGATCTGTCAGCCCTCGACCGCCGCGCAGTATTTCCACCTGCTCCGGCGCCAGGCGCTTCGCTCGTGGCGCAAACCTCTGGTCGTGTTTACGCCCAAGAGCATGCTGCGGAATCCAGCGGCTTCCTCGCCGCTCGCAAGCCTTTCGAGCGGACGATTTCAAACCGTGATCCCGGACGTGGGCGACGGCACAGCCGAGCGCGTGCTGCTGTGCACTGGAAAAATCGGCCACGAGCTGATCGCGGAGCGAAATCGGCATCCGGAGAACTCCCCGGCGATCGTTTTCGTCGAGCAGCTCTATCCGTTCCCGGATACAGAACTCACCGCGGAAATGGATCGTCACTCAAGCGCCCGGGAATTTGTGTGGGTGCAGGAAGAACCGGGCAATATGGGGGCGCACGAATTCGTCATACCGGAACTGGAGCGGCTTGCGCGCGGCCGCGCGGTGTTGTCGGTCAATCGCTCGGCGAGCGCAAGCCCGGCGACCGGTTCGCACAAAGCACACGACCTTGAGCAGAAGACGCTCCTGGCACTCGCGTTCGGGACCTAGCCAGGCGCCTGGGGCGCGATCCTGTTCTAGACTCTGGACAAAATCAGGCTGTGGCCGCTCGCCATCACGGGCCGCACGTCGTTTGATGAAAATCCCGCGTTTTGAAACATCCTGCGATACTCCGCTGCGGTATAGGCGTCGCCAGAAGGAGTGGTGCCGAGCATGGTCATGGCGAAGGCCGCCGCGCGCGCCGGCGTAATGCGATCTTCATTCGGTATGAAATCAAGCGTTACGACCACGCCTTCGGGCGCGAGCGAGGCGCGTATCTTGCGCAACAAGGTTTCGATCGTGGGGGGATCGAAATGGTGCAGGAAGTTGGTCACCAGAACGACGTCATAGCCTGTGCCGAATTCGACCTCAAAGGCGCTGCCCGGCAGCCGGTGCACCCGGGCCTGGACGCCCGCTGCGCGTGCGTTTTCGATCGCAACTTCCAGCACCGGGGCCCAGTCCTGCGCAAAAATCTCCGCCTTGGGATTGTGCTTCGCAAGTGCGATACCGAACGTACCGTGTCCGGCGGCAATATCGAGTACCTTCCATTTCTTGCCGGAAGACGCCTCTAGAACTTGCGCCATCTCCTCGGCGACGGGCCGCGTCATCGGCGCCATAGACCGCGCAAATTCGACCCAGACGGGATTTTCCGCCGAGATCGAGCCTTCCCCGTCCAGGGCCGGGCGCCCGCTGCGAATCGCCTCGGCCAGACTCATGAACGCGGTCACGGTTCCGGGCAGGGTGAGGAAGCCCGAGGTGGAAGCCATGGAGGCCGGAGAGCGCCGGTCCAGAAACTTCGCAGATTCCGGAGTCAGGGCGTACCGCAGGTCCTTCTTGATCAGAAATCCCAGAATGGTGAGGTAGTCGCAGAGAATGCGGATGCCGCGCTCGGCGCCGCCGCAGCGTTTCGCAATATCCGCGACAGTTTCGGCCCCTTCGCCGATCGCCGTGAATACATCGAGGTCAATACCCGCTCGCAGCGCGGCGGTGGACTGATAGGCGTTCAGGGTCTGGTATACGAGATTTGGAGTCGGCTGCTCGGCGCCGGTTGGCGTGGCCATGTTTGTTCCTCTGGGTGCGGTCGAGTTTCCCTTTAGTGAGCCGTCGCCACAGGCGCCTGCAAATTCTTCTCAAAGCACCAGTGTACGAAATCGGCTGTGTAGCGTGCGGTGATCGCCTCCGGGACGTCGGACTCGTTCAACCGCTCGAAATCAAATTGGATCCTGCCGTTGGGATAGACCGTAGCGTTCAAGAATCCATACACGTTGGTCATCGCCGTGCGCGCCCGGTCTGCGTCCGGCGGCAGGGCATAGCGCACGGCACCAGCCGTTCCCACGATCCATCCGGCGAGAATTCCGCCGTGGGTGCGCCAATAGTCGGTGTTGAAGGTGCCGTCCATGAAGTAGTGCGAATGGCTCGCGAGAACATAGACGCGCTTGTGGCTGTTGTTCTGGATGTTTAACAGGTCAGCGTACACACGCAGACCGGACTGGGTTCCACCCTCGGATTGGTCCATGCCGTGGCTCTTGGACAGGCTTTCGGGCAGCGCCTCGTGCATTCCCACGACAATCGTATGAACGCGCGCACTCGCGGAATCCGAACCGAGCGTTTTTTCAAACCAGGCAATCTGGTCGGAGTCAAACTGGTCCTTTGTTGCGTTGTCGAGATTGATGAAATCGACCCCGCGTTGGATCCAGTGGTAGTAGGTCTTGGGTTCAAGGTCGGCGGGATCATCCTCCAGGCGCTGTGCGCGCAGATTGGGCAAATCGAGCTGGGTTCGGAATTGCGCAAGAAACGCGGCGTGATCTTTCGGTGCGATGGTCTCGTGATTCCCGATCCCCAGATAAAAAGGAATTGTCCCGAACGGTTGGATCTGATTCTGGATGAAATCGCTCCACGCCATGTCGAGGTATTCTGGCTTCGTCAGCGGCTTCAGCAGATGCTCGGGCTGCTGTCGAATGTCCTCATCGACGTCGTAGATCGCCCGCAGGTCGCCGAGGTGCCAGTAGAACAACGCACCGCGCTGCCTCACGCCCTGGGCAATGGCGGGCATGACCACGTCGCCACAGTTGCGCGAATCACCGGAGACGGCAAACTTCCACTCGTGGCCGCTTGACTTCAGGGTCGATCGAGGCGCCTGTGAAACCGATTGCGCCCGGCATGAAATGGAACAAGAGCCGACACTGGCGATCACGAGTGCGGCCGAAACGAGTGACATTCGCAGGTTCACTGCCCCTCCCGGGGATCGCGCCACAGAACACGTCATCCCTACGGCTGCGGCGCAGGGTATTGTCCCGCGACCGTCCGCCGATGGCAACCACCACCCCTTACCCCTGCGCGTCACGGGTCGTTGTCGGCGCCAAAAACAGATCCGCCGCGGGGTACACTTGTTTGAGCAAGCCGATGAGCCGTCGTCTGTCTCGGCGTCCGGCGAGTGGACGAAGCCCGAAGGTCGAATGATTCCGCGGCACTTCCGGCGTGTGAGTCTCGGGAGGAAACTTGAAGCGCATTTTGGTGGCGGACGACGACCTTACGATCCGGAGCTGGATTTCTCAAATCCTCCGCGCTGAGAAATTTGCGGTCACGGTGGTGGCCGATGGCGACGCGGCCTGGAAAAAACTCCAAAAAACAAAATTCGACCTGGTTCTGCTCGACGTCTGGATGCCGAAAATGAGCGGCCTGGAGGTGCTGGCCGCCATGCGCAAGAAAAAGATTCGTCCAAAGGTAATCGTCATTACCTCTGACGACACGCCCGGCACGCTTCTGGCCGCTGTGAGGGAACATGCTCATCACTACATTGCGAAACCCATCGATCGGGAGGCACTGATGGCGATGGTGCGGACGTCGCTCGGTGAGAAATCGCGCACGCCCCCGATCGAGGTGATTTCGGCGCGGCCTGAATGGGTAGAGCTCCTGGTCCCTTGTTCGCTCGACGCCGGTACACGCCTTGAGTCGTTTATGGAGCACCTGGAAACCGGCCTCTCCGACGATGTGCGTACTTCGGTCTCCCAAGCCTTTCACGAGCTGTTGATGAATGCGATTGAATGGGGCGGCAAGCTCAATCCCAGGCGCAAGGTCCGAATCTCCTACCTGCGCGCCAAGCGGATGTTGCTCTACCGCATTTCTGACCCCGGCCCCGGATTCAAGTTCGCAGACCTGGATCACGCCGCCATCACTCACGGGGACCAGCCGATCGAACACGGTTTAATCCGCGAGAAGAAGGGCCTTCGCCCTGGAGGGTTCGGACTTGTGTTGGTGCAGGCGAAAGTCGACGAACTGCTCTACAACGAGGCGCAGAACGAGGTTGTTTTCGTGAAGTATCTTGATTGACGCCATCGAGGCTGCCGCCAGTCGACACGCCCGGAGCAAATGGTACCTAGGTAACATTGACCCACTACGACGCGAGAGGCTACTTTACGCTGTTACACAAAGCTCGCGACCGTAAGGTAATGAAATCCGAGTTTTGCGTGAAATCTGAATGATTGCAACACTCATCGCTGTTGTTTCGCTCGCCGCACTGGTGCAGGTCTTTGTCTCTTACTGCCGGTCGGTCCTGGCCGCAGCCGGCAAAGTCGAGTTGTCGTCGCGCGTAGTCGCGCTTGCCGGCATGGAAGGCAGCCCGATTGCCGGAGACTTTGACCGGGTCCTGCAGCTGGTTCGCCTGTGCCCCACGCATGATGCAGACAGGACCGGTGTCCGCGCGATCGTGACCTACTACCGTCTGGTGCAGTACGTGGGTCGCGTGACCGGCCCGATGTATCCCGACGTCATCGTCTGGGCCGAACACGAAGCCTTGAGTTGTTCGCATTTTGCCTCCGTGGTGCTCGACCGATGCATCTCCTCCAGCCGCAGCCTGTTCGCAGAACAGGCCGGGGACCACTTCTAGCTCCGCCCCTTCGCTCGACCCTACCTCAAGCGGCTGCTACCATGGACACAGGCGGCCAACTGTATGCGATCGGTAAAATCACTTGAAAATCGCGTGCTAGAAACCATGCGTCGCGCGCGAATGCTCGCGCCCGGCGACCGCGCCGGTGTCGCTGTTTCAGGGGGTGCCGATTCGGTCGCGCTGCTGCGGATGCTCGAGGCCCTGCGCGACCGGCTGGGCATCACTCTGGTCGTCGTTCATTTCAATCATGGGCTTCGCGGCTCCGAATCGGACGCCGACGCCCGTTTTGTCCAGGACCTTGCGTCTCGGCGCAAGCTGGAATACGTCGCCGGACAGCAAGACGTTGCCGCTGCGGCTGCGGCCCGCAAGTGGAATCTGGAAGACGCCGCCCGGCGTCTCAGGTATGGGTTCTTCGAACGCCTGGTCGCCGAAGGCCGGGCGACACGCATCGTCGTCGGTCACACCGCGGACGACCAGGCCGAGACCGTTCTTGCGCACATTCTTCGCGGGACGGGTCCGTCGGGCCTCGCGGGAATTTATCCCGCACTAGGTTCTGTCGTGCGTCCGCTGCTCGGTGAGCGCCGCGACCACCTGCGAGAGTATTTGCGGCGGCTCGGGCAGAACTGGCGCGAGGATTCAACCAATCGCGATCTGACCAGGCAGCGCGCGCGGATTCGCGAACAACTCCTGCCGTTGCTTGAACGCGATTTCTCTCCCCAAGCGGTCGACCAACTGTCCAGGCTCGCCGGGCTCGCACGCGAACAGGAGACTTTCTGGAACGCGCTGGTCAAGGACCGCTTGGGTGCTCTGGTCCGCGCCGACGACGCAAAACTGGTGATCCGCGTTCATGATCTGCTCGCACCGCTTGCTTTGTCGTCAGCAGCAGAACCCGGCGCGCTACGCACGTTGACCGAGCGCCTGATTCGCGAGCTGTATCGCGAGCTGCGCGGCAGCCCCGGCGGGCTCGCCGAGGCCCACGTAGCGCAGGTGATTGATCTTGCCCGGAAAAAAGGGAGCGGGAATCGCGCCGAACTCCCCGGCGGCATTCTGGTTGAGCGAAACTTCGGCGAGCTGGTTTTCTCGCGCGCCCGCAGCACAAGGCGTCACGCGCGGGGTGCCCCAACCGTCGGGCGCGACAATGCGTACCTCTATGTGGTGAGGCTGCCGACGCATGGCGTCGCGACTGTGTTAGTTCCAGAACTGAACAGGCGCTTCTGCCTGAAAGTGATTGACTGGTCTCACTCAGAGCGCGACACTAAAAGGGATAGCGCGGTTCTCGACGCCAATTTGCTCCGCGAACCATTGATTTTACGGAGCTGGCGGCCGGGGGACGCATATCGGCCGCAGGGACGCCGTGGGCTGAAAAAACTCAAGGAGATGTTCCTGGCGGGACGCGTTGCGAGCCGCGACCGCGCCTGCTGGCCGGTGCTGGAAAGCTGCGGTCGTGTTGTCTGGGCGCGCGGTCTTCCTCCGGCGGATGAGTTTTGCGTCCGGGAAGGGACCCGGGCCGGCGTGGTGATCGAGGAAGTTCAGCTTTGAGGGGACGATGAAAGTCGCGTTTACTCGACAGCGCCTGGCAACCAGGGTGGGCCAGCTGGGCCGCGCCATTTCAAAGGACTACGCAGGACGGACGGTTGACGTGGTCGTGGTGCTGGAGAATTCCTTCCTATTCGCCGCAGACCTGGTACGCGAGATTTCCCGGCCGGTCTCCTGCCACTTCGTGCGCTCGGAAATGCGCGATGTGCGATTCGGCGGGCAGGAGTATCGCGAGATTTTTTTCAGCACGGCGCCTTCCCTTCGCGGCCGCGACGTGCTCGTCGTGGATGCGGTACTGAACACCGGCGTCACGCAGGATTTCCTGCTCAAACGCCTGGAGGAAGGCAGCCCGCGCACGCTTCGCTTGGCGGTGTTGTTTGACAAACCGGCCTCGCGCAAAGTTAATCTGAAAGCTGAATACACTGGCTTCGCGGCTGCATCTAAGGAATGGGTAGGATATGGACTGAGCGGCGATGGTGGATTGTTTCGGAATCTGCCCTACGTTGCGTCCAGAGTTCTGCGCACAAGCGGCAGGGCACGACGCGCACGATCTCGCAGGAAAGTATCCAGAGGGTGAGGTAATCCGGTGAACTCAACAGTACGCACGGTTTTGTTTTGGGCCATGATGATCGCGCTGGCGTTTGTCCTGTGGGAGATGGCTTCCAGGGGCGGCCCGGCCGCGAAAGAAGACGAGCCCAGCTACTCCAATTTCCTTGCCAAGGTGGACAGCGGAAACGTCAAGGACGTCTCGATCGAGCTGTCTCCCAACAGCGCCGAACTCCAGGGCGAATACCGGGACGGCAGCAAGTTCCGCGGCGTGACGGTCGCCAACACCGCCATCACCGATGTCACCAAGGTCCTTCAGGACAAGGGTGTCCTGTACAACTAC
Source organism: Candidatus Acidiferrales bacterium (assembly GCA_036514055.1). Classification (GTDB taxonomy): domain Bacteria; phylum Acidobacteriota; class Terriglobia; order Acidiferrales; family UBA7541; genus Palsa-295. Next base: position 67,373 of record DATBXX010000054.1, on the reverse strand, counting down.
AAGGAAGTAAAGGAAGCGAACTGGGTCAGCCTGCTGATCAACTTCTCGCCGATTTTGCTCATCGTGGGCATCTGGATTTTCATGATGCGGCAAATGCAGGCCGGAGGGAATAAGGCGCTCAGCTTCGGCAAATCGCGCGCCCGCCTTCTGACCGCGCAGCAGAAGAAGGCTACGTTCAAGGACGTTGCCGGAATCGATGAGGCCAAAGAAGAGCTCTACGAAATCATCGACTTCCTGAAAGATCCGCAGAAGTTTCAGAAGCTCGGCGGGCGCATTCCGAAGGGCGTGCTGCTGGTCGGACCTCCCGGAACGGGCAAGACGTTGCTCGCCCGCGCCATTGCCGGCGAAGCGAATGTTCCCTTCTTTTCGATCTCGGGTTCCGATTTCGTCGAGATGTTTGTCGGCGTCGGTGCAAGCAGGGTCCGCGACCTGTTTGAGCAGGGGAAGAAGAACGCTCCGTGCATCATTTTCATTGATGAAATCGACGCCGTCGGACGCCATCGCGGAGCAGGACTGGGCGGCGGCCACGATGAACGCGAGCAAACGCTGAACGCTCTCCTGGTTGAGATGGACGGTTTTGAATCAAACGAAGGCGTGATCCTGATTGCAGCCACCAACCGCCCGGACGTTTTGGACCCGGCGCTTTTGCGCCCGGGCCGCTTCGACCGCCGCGTTGTGGTGCCCCGACCTGATGTCCGGGGCCGGGAGGAAATCCTGCGCGTTCATACGCGCAAGGTTCCTCTTTCTGAAGACGTTGATCTCTCTGTGATTGCGCGCGGAACACCGGGATTCTCCGGAGCCGATGTGGCGAATCTAGTGAACGAGGCGGCCCTGTGGGCGGCCCGGATGAACCGGAAATTCGTCGCCATGGTGGACTTTGAGATGTCCAAGGACAAGGTCCTGATGGGCGCCGAGCGAAGGTCCATGATTCTGTCGGACGAGGAAAAGAAAAACACGGCATACCACGAGGCCGGGCACGCGCTGGTTGCAGCCAAGACTCCGGGGGCAGATCCCCTGCACAAGGTCACGATCATCCCCCGCGGCATGGCGCTGGGCGTCACCATGCAGCTGCCCATCGACGACAAGCACACCTACACAAAGGAGTTCCTTGAGTCGCAGCTGGCGGTGCTGATGGGCGGCCGCGCTGCCGAGGAGATTTTCCTGAACCACATCACCACCGGCGCCGGCAATGACATCGAGCGAGCGACCGAAATCGCCCGTCAAATGGTGTGTGAGTGGGGTATGAGCTCGCTCGGACCTCTTACGTTCGGAAGGAAAGAAGAGGCGATCTTCCTGGGCCGTGAAATCGCCCAGCACCGCGACTATTCCGAGGACACGGCGATCAAGATTGACGTCGAGGTTCGCGGGATCGTCAACATGGGTTATTCGCGTGCGCGGCAGATTCTCGAGACGCACAGCGATGCGCTGGAACGCGTGGCACGCGCTCTGCTGGATCGCGAAGTGCTGGATGCGACCGAGCTGAAGCTCCTGATGGAAGGCAAGACGCTGCCGGACAAGATTCCGCCTCCGACCGCGCCGCCTGTCTCTACCAGAGAACCGCAGATGACGCTGCGTCCTGAGCCTCGGCCGATTCCCGGCCTGGCCAAGGGCGAAAAGCCAGCGCCGGCCTAGTTCCCGACCTCGAGTTTTGTTGGGTCCGCCAGACTGGCGTAGAATAGCCGCATGGCAAACCGCCCTGCGGACGCCTTTGAAGTTGACTGCCCCTGCTGCCACGCGAAATTGACCGTGGACCGCACGCTCGGCGTCGTGCTCGCTCACGTCGCACCCGTCAGGCCACCCTCGGTTGATCTAGACGACACCGCCAAGCTGCTCCGCGATCACGACGATTCCGTAGAAGCGAAGTTCCGCGCGTCGGTTGAGGCCGAGCGAACCAAACAAGATGTGCTCGCCCGGAAATTTGCCGAAGGCTTGAAGAAGGCCAAGGACTCACCGATCGAAAAACCGATCCGGGATTTCGACCTCGACTGACCCTGTTGATGCGAGCCCTATGGGTTGCAGCCCTTGCGGCGCACGTTACACTCGGCGCGGCGTTTGCGGCCGCAGCGGGCGGGCGCGCTCAGAATAAGCCCCCTCAAAAAACCCAGAAACTTCCTCGGCCTCGCCAGCTCGACAAGGCCGTCGTGTGGACGCGCGACCCGGTGACGGGCGAACTTCGCGCGACACCTGCAACGGCCCCTGGAGCCGCGCCGTCAGGCAACGCGCCACCAGGCTCGCATCCCATGCAGGTCCTTACGCAGATGGTCCCGGTCACCTGCATCGTGTCGACAGCAGACGGCTCGGCCGTGCCCGGGCTGCGGAAGCAGGACTTCCGGATTCTTGAGGACGGCAGCGAGCAACCGATCGCCTATTTCGACGCCTCAAGTGCCCCTGCGAGCGTGGCGCTGGTCATTGACGCGAGTCCAAGCGTGCTGCGTGATTCCGAGGAAATGAAACAGGCCTCAGACACGCTGATTGACTCGCTTGCGCCCCTGGACCAGGCAGCAGTGGTAGATTTCTCCCGACACACCTACCTGCAGCTCCCGTTCTCGGACGTCCGCGAACAGATCCGCAGCGCTGTCGGACGCGTGGATGTGCGCGCGCTGCTGGGCGATACGGGCGGCTCAAACATCTACGAGGCGGTCTATCTGGCAGCCCGCGAGCTGTTCGCCGGCCATAGCGGACGCAAGGCGATCTTGCTTTTGACCGATGGACAGGATAGCGGCCTGGGACTCACGCTTGACCCCGACAGCGCCACGCCTAGGCCTGGCGAAACTGCCAACCGTCTCACGTTTGACGACGTCGCTCGGAAACTCGCCGCCGAAGACATTCAGATTTTTGCTGTCTCGACCGAGAACCGCCCGAAGGTCATGACCCAGGATTGGCTCACCGCGCACGCTGACACGACGCTCCTTACGACCCGGACGCGCAGGTTGGGGATTCCCGCCTACACGCTGTATCTGGCCGAGCTGGTGCGCCGCTCAGGCGGCCAGCTGTATTTCCTCCGCGAAACCGAGACGATGGCGGATACCTTCCGGAAAATTGCCCAAAAGATTCGCGCCGAATACAACCTGGGGTTCTATCCGGATCCAGGCGCAAGCGGCGACGGCGTGCGGCCCGGCTGGCATTCGCTCCGCGTCGAAGTCCGGGACCAGCCCGGTGCGCAGGTCTCACACCGCGCCGCCTACTATGTTCCGGCAACGCGGTAGTCTTCGCTCACCCGGGATAGCTTTATCGTTTCGCAAACAATCGTGATTCAATAGCGGGCCATGTTCAGGCGGAAACGATTCCGGCTGCGGCTGCCGACGCAGACGCTGGAGCTCGGCGAGCGCACGCTGGTGATGGGCGTGTTAAACGTGACGCCGGACAGCTTTTCAGACGGCGGGCTGTATTCTCGCGCGGATGCGGCCATCGCGCGCGCGCTTGAGATCGAACGCGCGGGCGCGGACATCCTCGACATCGGAGGCGAATCCACTCGCCCGGGCTCAGAAGGAATTTCCGCGGCCGAAGAAATGCGGCGAATTCTTCCCGTGCTCGAGGGACTTCGCGGGCGACTCAAGATTCCGATTTCAATCGACACCAGCAAGTCCGAAGTTGCCGAAGTCGCAGCACAGCGGGGCGCGGAAATTCTCAACGATGTGACGACTCTGCGCGCCGACCCGCGCTTGGCCGACGTCGCCTGCCAGTGGAAGCTGCCGCTCATCCTGATGCACATGCGGGGCGAGCCGCCGACCATGCAGAAAAAGCCGTTCGCGCCGAACGTGCTGCGGGACGTCGCAAACGGCCTGCGCTCGGCGGTCGCCAAGGCCCGCCGCGCGGGCGTCGCAAAATCGCAGATCGTGCTTGATCCCGGCATCGGCTTCGGCAAGAGCGCGGCCCAGAATTTCGAATTGCTGCAGAAACTCCCGGAGCTTGCGCGACTGGGCTATCCGCTGCTGGTCGGAGCCTCGCGAAAGGGCTTCCTCGGCAAGGCACTGGGAGGCGCGCCTGAAGACAGTCGATTGTGGGGCACGGCTGCTGCGGTCGCAGCCAGCATTCTGGGCGGTGCGCACATCGTTCGGGTGCATGACATCGCCGAAATGTCGCAGGTCGCGCGCGTCACCGATGCCGTGTTGATCCCGGCGGCCGTCGGGGAGGGCGAAGCGCTCGCCCGATCGAAATGAGCGCAACGCCGGAGCCCTTGATGTCGCAAGCAGAGCGCGCGAATTCGCGCAACGCTCTGGTCGCCGGCTTTCTGGGCTGGACGCTTGATGCCTTCGATTTCTTTATCCTCACCTATGTCCTTTCGCAGGTCGCCTCGGAGTTTCACAAAACCGTTGCGCAAATGACGTTTGCGATTACCGCGAGCCTCATGATGCGGCCTGTGGGCGCGGTCCTATTCGGCTTGATGGCGGACCGCTATGGTCGCCGGCTGCCCCTGATGCTGGATGTTCTGTTTTATTCAGCCGTCGAAGTGCTTTCAGGCTTTGCGCCCAGCTTTCGCGTGTTCGTCGTTCTGAGGCTGCTCTACGGCATCGGCATGGGCGGCGAATGGGGTGTCGGCGCGTCGCTTGCGATGGAATCGGTGCCGGTGAAATGGCGCGGAATTCTTTCAGGCTTGCTGCAGGAGGGCTACGCGCTCGGCAATCTGTTGGCGGCGGTGGCCTTCTGGACGGTGTTCCCGCACTGGGGCTGGCGGCCGATGTTCTTCATCGGGGGATTACCCGCACTGCTTACGCTGTTTATCCGCGCCAAGGTGAAAGAGAGTGAGGCCTGGAAGGCCAACGCTGCCAAGAAGGCGGGCTGGGGTGAATATTTCCGCGCCGTCCGGGCAAACTGGAAGCGCTTTTTGTATCTGGTGCTGCTGATGGCCATGATGAATTTCATGTCGCACGGCACGCAGGACCTCTATCCCACGTTCCTTCAGCACCAGCTTCATTTTGATCCGCGCACGACAGCCATCATCAGCGTCGTCTCGATGCTGGGTGCGATCTGCGGAGGAATTCTCGTGGGACTGTATTCGGACTGGCGCGGCAGGCGGCGCGCGATGATCACGTCGGTCCTGCTTGCGATTCTGCTGGTTCCGCTGTGGGTTTTCGGGCCGCGCATGGTCGCCGTAATCGCAACCAGCGCGTTCCTGATGCAGTTCATGTTGCAGGGGGCCTGGGGCGTGATTCCAGCGCACATCAACGAGCTCTCACCCGGCCCGCTGCGCGGGTTCTTCCCCGGGTTCGCCTATCAGCTGGGGGTGCTGGTGGCCTCAAGCGCTCCGCTGATCGAGGCCATACTGAGCCGTCGCTTCGGGTACGGGGAGGCGATGGGAGGGTTTGCGGCCCTGGTGTTGGTGCTCGGCGCGATCGTAATCGCGTCTGGGCCGGAAGCCCACCGCGTCTCGTTCGGCCCGTCTGAATCGTAAAATGCCCGCACGGCCGATCCGGCCGGGCACGCGGGCACAGCATCGCGGTTCTATTTCCTTCTTGCGGTGCGGTCCACCTTTGTTTGCATGTGCGGCAGCGCGCCTTCATCGACCGGTGCGCGCGCGTCGTCATTGAGCGATGTGACCAGCTGCTGCAGCGTTCGAATGAAAACCTGTTGATCGTGCCTGGTCAACGGCGACAACAGGCGCGCCCGCGCGCGAGCCGCGCCGGGAACAATGCGTTTCAGCGTCTCAAACCCCTGCGGGCTGAGACGGAGGCTGTAGCGGCGGCGGTCGCTTGCCGACCGTTCGCGGACAATCAGCTTGCGCTTGATCAGGTTGGACAACACCAGCGCGGTTGTAAACCGGTCCAGGCCCGCGATCCGTGAAATGCTGACCTGATCGGATCCCGGAGTGTCCTTCACCACAGCCAGCACCACATATTGAGAGGACGTGATGCCGAATTCGCGGCACTCGAAGGTGAAGATCGAGTCCGCAATGTGACGCGCGCGCCAAAGCAGGTAACCGGGTCTTTGATAGAGCGGGCTGTTGAGCGTGTACTTCTTCGCAGCAGGATCGCTTCCTCCGGAACGTTTCCTCGGGATCCAATCGTACCTATTGAGGCCTGGCCTCGCACTGCTCCGCTCCCCTGGGATTTGCGCGGTCGTCATCTCTTCGTTCTCCTTGCAGTCCGCTACAACTGCCTATGGCTCGATGTGCCTACTAGAATGCGCGGGGCGTGGCCATTCATCCCAGAATTGACAGGCATGCAGGTGCCGGAGGCACTGGACACGAGCCGGGCACATCCCACCACACAGCCTGGCCGCTGCCGATCGTTGGTTACTGTACATCGAAAACCCGAGGCAGGAAAAATCGATTTTGTTGACGAGAGCATCACGTGTGACCGCATTTGAGCAATGAATGACTATATATCTATAAGGGGGACGTATGTCCATTTACCTTGACAAAGTCAGAGCACGGATAGTACAAGAAAACGGTCGTGGATCGGTGTCTTCTGTGACACTGAGCTGATTCGTGCGGCTTATGCCAGCGGATCCATGGTGGGACGTCGCGAACGGATTCTCCTTGCGGGTGGCGAGGGCTGAAGCCGAAAACGCGTCGTTCGGGGTGGTCATGCACTGCAAGCGATTGCGTGAATGACCCAAGCATTCGAACGGGCAGCATGCTTTATGAGGTACCTGGGTGGGTACTGAACCAAAAACTAGGGGGTTTTCATGATTCAGAATCTCGTACGGTCGAAGATTGTCTTCTCGCTCTTTCTTTGCCTTGCACTATTAGTTGCTTGCACCTCGCCGGTTTGGGCCCAATCTTCAACGGGCTCACTCACCGGAACGGTCACCGATCCGTCTGGCGGTGTTGTCGCCGGTGCGACCGTGACGGCCACCAACATCGGCACGGGCCAGAGCCGCACGACGGCCACTGATTCAAGCGGTTCTTATAAGTTCGCGCTGCTGCCGCCGGGTGCCTATTCGGTGAGCTTCTCGGCATCGGGCTTCAAGACTTCCGAAGTCCCCTCCGTCATGGTGAACGTCACCGAGACTCCCGTGCTCGATCAGAGGCTCGTGGTCGGCGGGCAGGCGACGCAAGTCACTGTCGAATCCACGGCCGAGACGATTCAGACTCAGAACGTCACCAACGGCGAGGTCGTGGGCTCGCAAGAAGTAGTCGACCTTCCACTCGTTTCCAGGAACTACACGCAGATCATCAATCTTTCGCCCGGCGTCGTGAGCAACGTAACCACGGCATCGTCGATCGGCAATGGAACTGTGGACGTAGCCGCGAATGGCGCGAGGGAAAACCAGAACAACTATTCGATGGACGGCGGCTCGATCGTCAACTACGTGAGCGGCACCGCGGGCCAGACCGGCAGCTATCCCGGCATCGCCATCCCCAATCCGGACGCGATCCAGGAATTCAAGGTGCAGACCTCGCAATACGATGCCAGCTCCGGACGCAATCCAGGCGCGAACGTGACGGTCGTCACCAAGGGCGGGACAAACCAATTCCACGGCGATATCTGGGAATTCAACCGCAACAACTTCTTCAACGCGAATGACTTCTTTTACAAGCGAACCGAGGCTACCCTCGATCAGCCGAATACGCCCCAGACTCTGAAGCAAAACACGTTTGGCGGAACCTTTGGAGGCCCGATCAAGAAGGACAAACTCTTCTTCTTCGGCTCCTATCAGGGCATCCGTCAGGTCAATGGAATCGGCACGAGCGGTTTCGCGTCCGGTTACGAGTCCAACGTACAACTGCTTCCCTGGAGCGACCCAGCTGATCCGACCGATCCTCGCCACTTGACTGGACCGGCCACCGGTCCTGGCTCGTATCGGGCATATCTGGGTAGCGTATTTGGCGGAACCGCATTCGGGACCTGCGATCCGTTCTATATCGTCCCGGCAACCCTTCCGCTATGCAATACAGGCGTCGGGACGGGAGAAACAGTCGCACCGGACGGGTCCAATATCTCGAATACGGCGCTCGCTCTTCTACAGGCCCCCGGCCTCATCAAGAACGGGTTCAACAAGGGATTCTATTTCCCGAGCGCGCCTGCAACCTGCAAAGGCGTCCCGACGACCGGTACTGGTTGCAACATCGGCATCTCGATTCCGATCGTGGCCAACGAAAACCAGTACATGGCCAACACCGACTATGTGCTGTCGAGCAAGAACACGCTCTCGGAAAAGTTCTTCACCTCGAGCGACCCCCAAGTCCAGCCCTTTAACTGCTTCATCACGCCAGGGAACTGCAATCCTGGCGGTCCCGTAGACGCGCATTACACCAACTACGTTGCCCAGCTCAAGCTGACAACGGTGCTTACCAGCAACCTGGTGAATGAAGCCAGAGTTGCCTACCACCGCGACGTCGAGGACAACACCGATCCCAACACCCTGGAAGCATGTAACTTTTCCACGGTTGGCAGCATCATCCCGCTGGTGAACGGCGGGGCGTCCTGCGGGACAGTGACTCCGGCGCTTGCCAAACAATATCCCGAGCTCAACATCGTGCCGATGTTCGATATTTTGGGGATTGGGTCCCCGACCGGTCCCTGGAGCCAGGGCGGGAACTTCTCCATGATCTCCACCAACTACATCAATACCTATCAATTTGGAGATCAGCTTTCCTGGAATCATGGAAAGCACGCTCTGCGGTTCGGTTTTGACGGTGAGCGCATTCTCTACAACAACACCATTCCCGCTGCCGGGCGCGGCGAACTGCTGATGTACAGCACAGCTGACTTCTTGACCAGCAGCTCCGGCGTTTTTGCGCAAGACCCCAACTATAGCGACGGTACACCCGAGACACCCAACGGAGGAATTCTCCTGGGATTCGGTATCAAGGGTGCTTTGACACACTACAACCGGATCAATGCGTTTGACTGGTACGCTCAGGACGACGTTAAGGTCAGCAGGAAGCTCACCGTAAACCTCGGCTTGCGCTGGGAGTATGATGGCTTTCCCGACGACAAAAGCGGCCAGTTCTCAAACGAATGGAATTCCCAGCTGCAAAAGATCAACTCGTACTCGGGTTTCCAGGCGCTCGGAGCAACGGGCACGCTCACAGGTTTTGTGGTGCCCTCGAACTTCGACGTGAAGGATTTCGGGCTCGCCGCGCTAAACGGTGCGACGGGTGTTCTGGTGAACGGCAACAAAACGCTCGTGCCGGGTACGCCGCTCGACAATTTCGCCCCGCGCATCGGCGTAGCCTGGCAGCCTCTGAGCGATAAGTTCGTTGTCCGCGCAGGTTACGGTATGTTCTACGATCGCATTTACGGCAACCTGCTGATCGATAACCAGCTGAACCTGCCTCCCTATTCAGGATCGGGGCCCGGTCCATGCCCTGCCTGTTTCGCGGACACGGTTCACGATCCTTTCTTCGCCGGTAAAGGGCCGCTGCAATGGACGCCGCGATATGAATACAACACCGCCGGTGCCGGCTGCACCGAAGCGGTCGTAGGTAGTGGCACCTGCGTGATTTCTTCCGGACTCGGCTACACGGCTGACTCCCAGCAGATGTCGAACCGCTTGCCAATGACTCAGGAGTACAGCTTGGATCTTCAGTATGAGATCGCTCACGGATGGATTGCGGACATCGGCTACGTCGGGAGCCACGGCATCCACCTCTACAACTACTCGCAGGACATTAACCTCGCTCACCTCGTGGCGGGCGCTCCCAATGGTCCGACCGACCCACAAAACTCGAGCATGGTCAGTTCAATCCCGTGGAATAATGGCAATCCAGACCCGATCCTCTACAACACGACGGGAAATGCCAACACTCGCGTGCCCGTTCTTGGCTATTCCGCGAACGGCGGCCTTGCCACCACGGACACCAACGGCGACTCGCTCTATGACAGCTTGCAGGTTCAACTCAAGCATCAGTTCTCGCACGGCCTGCTGCTTCAAGTCGCCTATACCTGGAGCAAGGGCTTCACCAACATCAACACTGCGGAAGCTGGAAGCGGCATCAATCCGCCGGGTGAAGTTCTCTACGGCGCCTCGAACAGCAACAACCCCCTCAATCTGGGCCAGCAATATGGATTGATGTCCTTCAACCGTCCGCAGCGAGTGGTGATCTCATACGTGTACGATCTTCCGTTCAGGCACAGGGACGGCCTGTCGGAGCGCTTGCTCTCCGGATGGAGTGTTTCCGGAGTCACAACGATCCAGGACGGCCTGCCCTTTAGCGTCGTCAACTCCGGCGGTGGTTCCATCTATTACAGCGCAGGATCGGCAAACACCCGGGCGCAACTCGCAAACCCCGTTAACTGCAATGCGCTCGGAGTCTGTCAGTCGGGGAGTCCGCTTGCCAGCTCCGGAAGCACCACTTCCCGGGCGATCAACGGATGGGTTAACGACGCGGCCTTCGGTACAGGTACGGGTCTCGGTTTTAGTGCTACACCTCTGCCCTGCATCGGCGGAATCCCCAACCCAGGCGGCAGCGCAACCGATCCTTGCGGCGAGGCCGTTGGCGGGCTTGGCCCCACAGATCCGGGCGCGCTGTTTACGGGTGCAGGCACCGGCTGGGGAAACTCCGCGGTGGGACTCATTTCTGGTCCCGGCCAGTTCAACTTCGATCTGGCCGTGATCAAAGACACCAAATTGTGGGAGGGAGGAACGCTGCAATTCCGGGTCGAATCCTTCAACATTTGGAACCATCCACAATTTGATCCACCGTTCGGCGTTGACGCCAATACGCCTTCAACGTTCGGTGAGATTACATCAACCTCCACCACGCCGCGCGTGATGCAGTTCGGTCTGAAACTGCTGTTCTAGTTGCCGCTGTAGATTTGGGGTAAGACAGCCACAGCCCCGCCCTTCCCGAAATCGGGGAGGGCGGATTTTCTCTTGTCCGCCCAGGGAAACCCCGCCGCCAAGAGATGGCAGACCGCCTTAGCCCGTGCTAAAATAACTCTGCGTTTGTTGCTCCCGCAAATCCTGCTTTGGAGTTCACCGGGGCCGCAAGACCGCACTTGCAGCCCGTTCCGTTTGGCCGCAGGAATGCCGTTCAACTCATGACGACACCGGTACGCAATATCGCCATCATCGCCCATGTGGACCATGGCAAGACGACGCTCGTCGACGCCATGCTGCGCCAGAGCGGGATTTTCCGCGAAAACCAGGAACTCATCACACGCGTGATGGACTCAAACGATCTAGAACGCGAGCGCGGAATCACGATTCTTGCAAAGAATACGGCGATCACCTATCGCGACACCAAGATCAACATCGTGGACACGCCCGGCCACAGCGACTTCGGCGGCGAAGTCGAACGCGCACTGCGCATGGTCGATGGCGTTCTGGTCCTCGTGGATGCAAGCGAAGGCCCGCTGCCCCAGACGCGCTATGTCCTGCAGAAGGCACTGGCCGCGAAATTGCAGCCGATCATGGTGCTGAACAAAATCGACCGGCCCGACGCGCGCCCGGCCGCGGTTCTGGATGAGATCTACGACCTGTTTATTGACCTCGACGCAACCGAAGACCAGCTCGATTTTCCTGTCCTGTATACCAATGCGAAGACCGGTGTGGCCCACCGCAAGGTCGGCGACGATTCAACCACGCTACAGCCGCTGTTTGAGCAGATCGTTACCTCGATTCCCCCGCCGGCGGGCGATCCCGCAGGAGTCTTGCAGATTCAAGTCACCAACCTGGATTACAGCGACTTTCTGGGACGCCTCGCAATTGCGCGCGTATTTCAGGGAACCCTGAAGCGCGGAACCGAAGTCGCCATCTCGAAGCTGGACGGAACGATCCAGCCCACGAAAATCACAAAGCTGTTCACCTTTCGTGGACTGGATCGCGACGAAGCCGAACAGGTCGCGGCCGGAGACATCGTCGCGATCGCCGGCGTTGAAGGAATTCAGATCGGCGAGAGCATCACCGATCTTGCGAACCCCGCTCCGCTTGAGCCGCTGCTGATTGATGAGCCGACGCTCACGATGGTATTCACGATCAACACCTCGCCGTTCGCCGGCCGCGAGGGGCAGTATGTGACCTCGCGGGATCTGCGCGCGCGCCTGGAAAAAGAGCTGCTGACCAACGTGTCGCTGCGCGTTGAGGACTTTGGAGCGACCGACGCCTTTCGCGTTCTCGGCCGCGGCGAACTCCAGCTCGCAATCCTGATCGAAACGATGCGCCGGGAAGGCTACGAGCTGATGGTCGGCAAGCCGGAAATCGTGGTGCGCACCGAAAACGGGCGTCGCATCGAGCCTCTGGAATTACTGATTGTGGATTGCCCGGAATCGTTCATTGGCATCGTGATGGAATTGCTCGGAAGCCGACGCGGCGAGATGAAAAAGATGGTGAATCATCATTCCGGCCGCGTGCGCATGGAATTCAGCATTCCTTCGCGCGGGTTGATCGGCCTGCGCAGCCAGTTGCTCACCGACACGCGCGGCACTGCGCTGATTCATTCCCTGCTTGAGGGCTGGACCGACTATGCCGGAGATATGGCCATGCGTCCGACCGGAGCGCTGGTCTGCGACCGGGCGGGCGTCTCGGTTGCCTATGCGATCTGGGGCATCCAGGAACGCGGCGAGATGTTCGTCGGACCGGGCGTTGAAGTCTACGAAGGCATGATCGCCGGCGAAAATGCGCGCGAAGACGACATGAACGTAAACATCACGAAGGAAAAGAAACAGACCAACATGCGCTCGTCTTCGGCCGACGAAGCGATCCGCCTGATCCCGCCGCGCGACATGACGCTTGAAAAAGCGATCGAGTTCATTGCCGACGACGAATATGTCGAGGTCACCCCGAAATCCATCCGGCTCCGCAAGAAGGTTCTCGACGCCAAGAAACGACCCAAGCGCTGGCAGGAAATCCGCGCCAGCGTCGACGCCTCTTCCTAGAAAATCAGATTGTATTGGACTCGAAAAGAGGGGCGTGCGAGACCCGTGCGTGTTCTAGGGGTGGTCGGGTCTCGCACGTATTGTGGAATTAACTGACGGCGACACTAAGGCACGGGGAATTCCAAACCTTGTAGGGCTTTGGCTGTCTGATAACAGGGCACTTATTGGCACGATGTGTCGCGCTGGTGCGTAAATTTTGCAAGACCGCGCAGGGAATTCGCGCCCGCACGATGCTATCCCTCCGATACGATCGCGTCCGCCTCGATCTCTACCAGCATGTTCGGGGCGATCAGGCGGCTTACTTCCAGCATCGCCGTTGCCGGGCGAATCGTGCCGAAGACCTCGCCATGCGCCCGGCCGACCTTTTCCCAGTCGGCGATCCGCGTGACAAACAGCCGCGTCCGCACCACGTCTGACATTTTTGCACCCGCTTTCTCGAGCGCCGATTCGATGTTGCGCAGGGCCTGGATGGTCTGGGCGTAGGGGTCGCCCACACCGACGATCTGCCCCTGGTCGCCCGTCGCAGTGGTGCCCGACACGAAAATACTTGGTCCAACACGCACGGCCCGCGAGTAGCCGATGATCGGCTCCCACGGCGCGCCGGATGAAATGTTTTTTCGTTCCATGATCCCTCCCATTGGCACTATGGATAGAAGCGGGCGCGCAAATTGCGCGGCACGACCGGACACAAATCCAGGCGCGTGCCGAACACACGATAGCGAATCCGCGCGACCAAATTATAGATCACGTCCCGCAAGGGTCGCGGGACTACTGCGAACACGCTGGCAAGAGTCTTCCAGCTGCCGCCCAGGCGCCGCAGAATGTGAAGGAAGGCATCCGAACGCACCAGCAGGACGCCATCCTGGGTAAGCAAGACGATGCTGTCCGGCAAGTCCTGTTGCGCGCCTGCGGGAACCAGCGATTGAAACGTCGCGCCCTGCAGCGGCGCGAATCGGAACCTGCTCCCTGAACGGTCGCGCCTCAGCACAAACTTGACGGCGCGGTGGCACAAGCCGCAGTGGCCGTCGTAGAACAGCATCTCGGCGTTGGTGGCGGCCGGCAACATACTTCAAAAAGCATAGCATGCCGGGCCGATGTCGCTGTGGGGAGGGCGCAGAACGGAAACTGCTGCTGGACAGCGATTCGTGAAGCCTCTAAGCTAACCTGAGCCGGAAGAGTTTTTCAGGAGAGTTGCTCCCCCGTGAAGTGCAACAACGTTCTCGACGCGATCGGCCACACCCCTTTGATCCGGCTGAACCGTGTAACCAAGGATATCGCAGCCGAACTGTACGTGAAGGCGGACTACCTGAATCCGGGCGGCTCGATGAAGGACCGCATCGGCGTGTGGATGATTGACGAAGCCGAGCGCAAGGGCCTGCTGAGACCCGGCGGAACGATTGTCGAAGGAACCTCCGGCAACACGGGTGTGGGACTTGCTCTGGTAGCAGCCGTGCGCGGGTACAAGGTCGTTTTTACGATCACCGACAAGCAGTCGCGCGAAAAAATCAATCTCCTGAAGGCGTTTGGCGCCGAAGTGATTGTCTGCCCCACGGCGGTTGAGCCGGAGGATCCGCGCAGCTATTATTCGGTCGCGAAAAAACTAGCGCGCGAGATTCCCAACGCCTACTACCCGAATCAGTATGAGAACCCAGCAAATCCCGAGGCCCACTACCGCACCACGGGTCCTGAAATCTGGAAGGACACCGAAGGCAAAATCACACACTTTGTCTGTGGCCTCGGAACAGGCGGCACCGCGACCGGCGTGGGACGCTTTCTCAAGGAACAGAACCCCAAGGTGAAAGTAGTGGGCGTCGATCCGCACGGATCGCTGTATTACGAGTATTGGAAGACTGGCAACATCGGCAAGGCGCGAACCTATGTAGTCGAAGGAATCGGCGAGGACATTCTGCCGGCCACAATGGATTTCTCGGTTCTGGACGACGTGATACAGGTAAACGATGAGGAATGCTTCCTCTGGGCGCGCCGGCTCGCCAAACGCGAGGGCATTTTCACCGGAGGCTCCGGCGGCGGCTGCGTATCGGCGGCGCTGCGCGTTGCCAAGGAATGCCGCAAAGGAGATCTCGTCGTCGCGTTTCTGCCGGACTCCGGCAGCCGTTATCTGAGCAAGATTTACAATGACAGCTGGATGCGCGAACTCGGCTACGCGGACACCGAAGTAACACTCACGGCGGCCGACGTGATTCGCGTGAAGCGCCAGAACGGCAAGACCCGCGATCTGATGGTCGTGGGACCGAACCGCACCGTTTATCAGGCGCTGCAAACCATGCAGCAGCAGGACATCTCGCAGATTCCCGTCTTCGAAGACGATCGGTCGATCGGCACGATGTTCGAAGACAAGATTCTGAACCTCGCTCTGCAGGGAAAGGATCTTCGCAAGCTGATCGTCCGAGAGGTGATGGGCCCGGCGCTGCCGCAGGTGCCCTCGAACGCGCCAGTCGAGCGCGTCACTCATCTTCTCAGCCACGAAAGCCCGGCCGTGTTCGTTGAAATGGAAACCGGCAACCTGGAAGTCCTCACGAAGTTCGACTTGATGGACACGATCGCCGGCCTGGTCGGCCAGAAGCGCTAGGCGTTTACCGGCTAGTACCCACCCGATCCTCAAATCCCATATTTTCTTGACAGCCGTTCACCCATGTGATATTTCGAGACTACCTAATCCGTAGAGCGTGCGATCTAGGGTGTAGTCCGTACCGTCGAGCAGTGATTTGTCGGGCAGCGCACCTGGGGCTGTTCTGCCGGCAAATTGAGAATTTTCCGGGGTGGGTTCAAAACTTGGGGGGTGGTCATGACTAAGCATTTTGCTGCTTCGAAATTCGCTTGCTCGTTTTTGGTGTGCCTCGCGGTTCTCTTTCTGTGTGTTTCTCCGTCCTTTGGGCAATCAGCCGGAACCGGCGCGCTAACCGGCACGGTCACCGACCCATCCGGAGGTGTCATCGTCGGCGCCACAGTCACCGCGACCAATCTCGGCACTGGCCAGGAGCGCTCGGTTGCGACCGACGCCAGCGGCGAGTACAAGATCTCGTTGCTCACAGCAGGCAATTATTCCGTGAAGTTCTCAGCCTCGGGCTTTAAGACCTCGGAAGTCCCGTCGGTTACTGTGAACATCACGGAAACCCCTGTACTGAATCAAAAGCTGGAAGTCGGCGCGCAAAGCGAGCAAGTCACTGTCGAGTCCACTGCTGAGACGATCCAGACCCAGAATGCCACCGTCGGTTCGCTCGTAGGCGCAAAGGAAGTGACCGACCTGCCACTCAGTTCCCGCAACTATACCCAGATTATCGACCTTTCGCCTGGCGTCGTTGCGAACGTCGCAAGCGCGGCTGCGGTCGGCAACGGTACGCAGGACATCAACGTTAACGGAATGGGTTCCGACCAGAACAACTACATGATGGACGGCGCGTCGGTGACCAATTACGGCAGCGGCGGCGGAGCGCAGTCTGGTAACTTCCCGGGAATCGGCATTCCGAACCCGGACGCGATCCAGGAGTTCAAGATCCAGACGTCCCAGTACGACGCCGGTTACGGTCGCAACCCCGGCGCGAGCGTGAACGTCGTCACCAAGGGCGGCACGAACAATTTTCACGGCGCGGCATGGGAGTTCTTCCGCAACAGCGCTCTGGATGCCAACGATATCTTTAATAAGTTGTCCGAGCAGGATCTCACCGAGCGCAACAAGCCGGAGGTTTTGAACGAGAACCTGTTTGGCGGCACCTTCGGTGGTCCGATCAAGAAGGACAAGCTGTTTTTCTTCGGATCCTACCAGGGATTCCGTCAGAAGAACGGAGTCGGCACCAACGGATTCGCCACCGGCCTTGCGGCCGGCGTTCAATTGCTCCCTCTGAATCAACCGGGAGTTCCTATTGCGACGGCGCGATCCGATCAGGGCGCTGGATATGCCGTTCCCCTGAACCTTGCGGCAGGTGCCCCGGCGTGCCCCGCAGCGACGTATCGGGCATATCTGGGATGCGTGTATGCCAACAATATGGGCCTGCTCGGCGCGGTTTTGGGACCTGGGGCTTTGATTGGTACGGGAGTTCCAGTCGCTTCGACTGGAGCAAATATCAATAACGTCGCCGTGAACATACTTCAGGCGCCCGGACCCAAGGGCGGCCTCAACCAGGGTTACTATTTCCCCGCCCTGCCGGCCTCCGCGTACAGCGCAGGCGGGGTTCTCAACACCAATGCGGCTTTGCCGTCCACCCTTTCCATTCCGATCATTGCGAACGAGGATCAGTACCTCGGCAACCTCGATTACGTCATTTCGAGCAAGAATACATTCTCGGAGCGATTCTTTACCTCCAAGGATCCCCAGGTCCAGCCCTTCGTCTGCCTTGGCTTTGTGGGCGCCCCGGGAGTCAACAACTGCGATCCGGGCGCGCCAGAGGACGTGACGTATACCGCCGACAGCGGCGTGCTGAAACTCACGACGGTAGCTACCAGCAGCTTTGTAAACGAGGCACTGTTTTCATTCCAGCGCTCGACAACCGTGGCAAGCCCTGCCGATTACCTGACGGCGTGCGGTGTGGGGATTACTCCCCCGATTGCCAACGGGAACTGCGCAAGCGTCAGCACCATCAAGGATCTGAATCCGATTCCGGCTCAGATACCGACCTTTGGCGTGTTTGCTCTGCCGATGATCAACGTGGCAGGCGGCCCCACGGTTACGCCGGGAGCTTGGAATAACGGCGGAAACTTTTTCGCTTCAGCCACGAACTTCTTCAACACCTTCCAGTATAAGGACCAGATTTCCTGGAACCACGGCAAGCATGCCATTCGCGTGGGCGGTGAATTCGACCGGATTCAATA
Organism: Candidatus Acidiferrales bacterium; assembly: GCA_036514055.1. Taxonomy (GTDB): domain Bacteria; phylum Acidobacteriota; class Terriglobia; order Acidiferrales; family UBA7541; genus Palsa-295. The sequence continues at coordinate 49,779 of DATBXX010000054.1, read as the reverse complement.
CAACTGGACGCTGCCAGGCAGGGGAGGTTTGGCCTACGGGACAATGGCGGATTTCTTAACGAGCTCGAGCGGCGCGCCAAATACGGGGACGGCTCCGGCCGGCAGCGGAATCCTTGCCAACTTCTACGGTCTGGCTCAACCCGATGGCAATCCGCACGACCAGAGAACTAATGAGATTAACGCGTTTGCGGAAGACGACATCAAGGTAACCAGTAAGCTCACGGTGAATATTGGTCTCCGGTGGGAGTATGACGGTTATCCATCCGACAAAACGGGTCTGTTTACGAACGTTTGGACTAGCCAGCTTCTCAAGGAAAATACGGGCTCTTTCTTCCTAGGCGATCAGGCCACCCTCGGGGCCGGCGGTGGCCCGACAGGGACGAACAACCTGGTCGGAACACTCCTAGGATACGTCGTTCAATCCAACTACAACCCCAATACACCCAAGTGCGGAATACCCAATGCTCAAGTTGCGTGTGGATTAACGGCCCCACCTGACGTTTATTTCGGCTATCCGGGCGGAGCGTCGGGCGTTCTCTTCAACGGCAACAAGACTCTGGTGCACGGGGCGCCTTGGGACGACTTTGGACCTCGCATCGGCGCTGCATGGCAGCCGTTCGGCGATCGGCTTGTGATCCGTGCGGGTTACGGCATCTTCTACGACGCGGTATATGCAAACCTTTTGGCCAACAACAACGCGGGTAACCCGCCCTACTCTGGGGCCGTGCCGGCTGTGCCGTCCAACTCGACCGATATGCCCTCCCCGCCTGGACTTGAGTTCGGGTGGCTTCCCCGCACCTTGCGGGTTGGAGCTGGGTCGCCCGCGACCGGCGCTACCGTCATAACCGATAACCAAGGCGGCAACGGTCTGGCCGGTACGTCCGACTCCGAGTTCCTCGGCGTGCCCCTGGTTCAACAGTACAATCTTGACCTGCAATACGCGCTGACGAAGAGCTGGATTCTGGACGTCGGCTACGTCGGCTCGCACGGAACGCATCTGTACGATTGGGCGCGACCAATTAACATTGCGTTTCTCGCGCCGGATGCTCCAAATGAGCCCACTGATGTTCAGAACTCACGAATGATTCTGGGCTCAGGAGCGCAAGGCACTCCCACGTCGTTCCCCTTCAACGATCCCGGCAATGTGAACCCTTCAACACAGGTTCTCGAGAACACGGGAACCAACGTGCTGGGCCGTACGAGCTATCTTGGTTTCGGCACCGGCGGTGTTTCGACCACCGCGACCAAGGGCGATTCGCTCTACAACAGCTTGCAGGTCAGCCTGAAGCATCAATTCTCCAAAGGTCTGCTACTGCAAGCGTCCTACACGTGGAGCAAATCCATTACGAACATCAACGCTCCAGAGTCCGGGACTGGCATTGCCGCCCCCGGGAACGTGCTTTCGGGCGGCGCGTCCAGCAACGATCCGCTGGACTTCGGACAGCAATACGGGCTTGCGGCGTTTAACCGTCCGCAGCGCCTGGTGATCGCCTATAGCTACGACCTGCCGTACAAGCACACAGAGGGACTCACTGGCAAGCTGCTCGGCGGATGGGCGATTTCCGGGGTAACCACAATCCAAGATGGCGAACCTTTAACGGTCGCCGATACAAACGGCGGCAGGATTTACTACGGCTCGGCCGGCATCCCGTTCGGAGGAGGTGGCGTCCGGGCTCAATTGAATCCGGCCAACACCGTTGGGTGCAACAAGTTCGGAGTTTGCAGCGGGACTGGCCTGACCACTTCCGGCAGTCTGCTCTGCCGTACCGGCAACCTCTCGGCGACGCAGATAACCGAGTTTGGCTGCGCTGCGAATGACGGATACATCAACCAGAACGCCTATGTCGACACACCCTGCATCGGGGGAAGCGTCCAGGGAGATTGCGCCGGTGCTGTTCCAGGAGATGTTCCTGGTGCAACCGGCTTCGGGAACTCTCAAGTGGGCGCAATCATGGGGCCCGGCCAGAACAACTGGGATTTCTCTTTGATCAAGAACACCAAGATCACGGAAGGAACCAGCCTGCAATTCCGGACCGAGTTCTACAACATTTGGAACCACCCCCAGTACAACCCTCCGGTTAATACCCGCGGGGATGTCGGTTTCGGCGGAATCTTCAGCAGCTCGGTGCCTCCGCGCATTCTGCAGTTTGCCTTGAAGTACAGCTTCTAGGCACGGAGACCGTTTTCCAGCCCCATCCTGTCCCGGAAGCGGGCGAGGGTGGGGCTTTTTTTTGCCCACGCGTGCTACTAGAACCCCGTGCCGGGGGCTAAAGTAGTTCGGATTGGAAGCATTCTCTGATAGCATAAGGATTCGCGCTCTTCGAAATTCTCCCACTTTGGAGCAACTGAAACATGGCCATGGCATGTGAAATCTGCGGCAAGAAGCCGCTGTTCGGCAATACGATAAGCCACGCGCACAACGTCACCCGGCGGCGCTGGAATCCCAACCTGCGTCGCGTCCGTGCCATCGTCAAGGGCGTACGCAAACAGGTTCGCGTGTGCACCTCCTGCATTCGCGCCGGCCGCGTGAAGAAGGCAGCCTGAAGCCGGTTCCGATTCCGATGGGGCCCCGGTTGATGCGGACAACGCTGGTTCTGGCAGCTCTCATCGCCTGCGCATTCGGTGCGGGGTGCAAACAAGAGACCGCGCCGGGACCCGATGTCTGGGCTGTTGTGAACGGCAAGGAAATCCTCCGTCAGGACGTCGAGAAAATCTCCCGTTCCCGCGTGAATGCCGACGCCCCGCCGCCTTCGCCAGAAGAAGCTCTTTCCCTGCAGCTCAGCATCCTCGACGAACTCGTCAATAGCGAAATCCTGCTCGAGCGCGCCAACAAAATGAATCTGGTCGCGAGCGATGCCGAAGTAGAAGACAAATTTACCGAATCAAAGAGTCCCTACACCGAAGAAGAGTTTCAGAAGAAACTGAAGGAAACCGGCCTCACGGTGGACGACCTGCGAAGCGACATTCGCCGCCAGCTCTCGATCCAGAAACTGTTGAATCGCGAGGTAATCGCGAAAATCTCCATCACCGACCAGGACATCCTGGACTTCTACAACAAGAACCGGGCGCAATTCAATGTGACCGAGCCGCAATATCACATCGCGCAGATCGTGGTCACGCCTCGCCCCGATCCCACGGTTCACAATCGCAAGAACGACAAGGCCACGAACGAAGCAGAAGCAGGACGCAAAGCGGCCATGCTGATTCAGAAGCTCAACGCCGGAGCCGATTTTACCGAGCTTGCGACCGACTATTCCGAGGATGCTAGCGCCTCGACGGGAGGCGATCTCGGTTTCGTCCCTGAATCGGCGCTCAATCAATCCGATCCCACGCTCAAGAAGGCTGTGCTGGCAATGAAGGTCGGACAGGTGACGCAGCCGATCCCGGTGAAAAACGGCGGTTACCGCATCCTGAAACTGCTCGCCAAGGAAGCAGCCGGCGATCGCCAGTTCTCCGACGTCCAGGTGCAACAAGCCATCCGCGACGCCCTGCGCACACGCAAGGAACAACTGCTGCGCTCCGCATATCTGGTAGAGGCGCGCGATGAAGCCCACGTCACCAATTATCTCGCTCGGCAGATCCTTGAGTTCGCCGGAAAGCTTCCACCCACGCAGTAAGGCGCGTACGGCACACCGCCGCGGCCGAGCTCGCCTTGAAATGCTGCTCCGCCGAAGGACTTCGCCGCACTTCGAGGGCTCGATTACCCGGAGATTTGATCACGGACTTGGCAAGCCCCAGGCTACCGGCTATTATGACCGCGCTCAACCAGGTAGATGGACCTTACAGAAAGCGGTCTGATGGATCCCTCCGAACAGCTGCGGTGGAAAAAGGAAGCCGCGGAAGCAGCCGCGGCGCTCATCCAGGACGGCATGGTCCTGGGTCTTGGCACGGGCTCGACCGCCGCGCTCTTCTTGAGAGCGCTCGGCCGGCGCATTTCCGAGGAGCCCCTCCGGATCAGCGGTATCCCTACCTCGGATGAGACGGCAGCTCTGGCGCGCGGCCTGAAGATTCCCCTCACCGATTTCTCCGAGCACGTCCAAATCGACCTGACCGTAGATGGCGCGGACGAAGTCGAGCAGAGTACCCTGTTTTTGATCAAGGGGCACGGGGGCGCACTGCTGCGCGAGAAAATTGTGGCGGCGGCAAGCAAGCGCATGATCGTTGTTGCGGACCAGACGAAGTTAAGCGAGCGGTTAGGGTCGCTTGTTTCCGTACCGGTCGAGGTGGTTCCGTTCGGCTGGGAGACGACACAGCTGCGGCTCGGCGAGCTTGGCGGAAAACCGTCGCTGCGGCTCGGCAAGGATGGCAAGCGGTTCATCACCGACAGCGGGCACTACATTATCGACTGCGCCTTCGGACCGATGGAAAACCCCAAGGAGATCGCGCACCATCTCGACCACGTGGTCGGTTCGGTGGAACACGGGATGTTCTTGAAGTTCGCAACCGAGGTTTTCATCGGAGGGCCCAGCGGAGTCAGTATCCTGCGGAAAACTGCCGGCTGAAATTTGAAGACCTGCCACTAAGGAGCGGAACGCGGTCGATTGCAGCTACCCCGCGTCCCGCCCCGCAACTACCCACCCTTAATTCCTCGTGGACTTTGTCTCTGGATACACCGCATCGAGCGCGCCCCACAGCGCCTTCAGGCTGCGTTCGGCCCAACAGAGGACCCCAAACGCGTCCTCGTCCTTTTGAGCCGCAAGCCAGGCACGCCAGGCCGCTCGATGTCGCACGTCGGCTTCCTGGTGCACACCGAAATAGGCGAGCGCCTCGGGTTCCAGGATGTTGTAGAAGCGCCGCAGCCCGGATATTTTCTCGGTGGCGATCTCCGGCACCTGGGCCTCATAGGCGTAAAACGAAGCGACCGCCTGGGTCAGGGTTCCGTGCGAGGAGACCTCGTCATAGGTATCGAGCAGCGCGGCAATCCCCGGCAGCGGACGCCCAGTATCGAGCGAGGCATCGCTCACGCCGAGCGCCTGAGCGAACTGGCGCCACAGAGCGGGATGCGGGCCCAAAGGGTCGAGTTCCTCGGCGAGATTCTCATTTACCAGCACCGCCAGAGGTCCACTTGCGCGGCCTGCGAGTTCTTTCAGGTTTTCGGGAAAGGCCAGGACGTGTTGATAGTACTGCTCGGCGTAGAGCTTCAGCGATTCCTTGGTAAGCTTGCCTTCGGTCCACGCCTGGTAGAAGGGATGTTTCAGAAGGTGGTGCTCTTTGATCAGAGCATCGAGCGATTCAAGCATGCTGCTGGCCGGTACACGGTTCTTCGCCATCTCAGTTTTCTGCCTCTTGGAATTCGTAATGTCGGATCGGCCGAATATTACTCGAATTATTTTCGGAAATCCAGACCCAGGCGCTCCGCGAAGTTACCTTCTGGACAAGGCCTGGGGCCAGCCCTTGAGCGAGTCCGGTTCCAGCGATCGGGTCCTCGAGCTTAATGCAGGCCTGACCAGTCATCGGCGAGCAAAATCGAATTGCTGGGATTCGAGGGATCGTACTTCACGCTCGCGGTCTGGCCAGCGGCGACGCGCGTCAGATGCAGCCGTTCCTCAAGACCGGTGATGTCCTGCGCCGTCTCATACGTAACGCCGGAAATCGCGTAGGTATAGTAGAGAAGCCGCTGTGGGGTGTGGGCGTCTCCCCCTGGCTGGCCTTTCGCGAACATCCTGGGGCGCTTTGCCGGCTCGGTCTGGCTGGGCTGCGCCTGGCGGCCGTGCTCCACGATTTCCAGTACCTGCCCCTCGACGATGCGGCCCACGCGATTCAGATACGCTCGGCGCTCGCGTTCCACCTGGCCGGCATCGGGCGGTTTCCGCCGCAACCAGAAAAAGATGCCCACTGCTGCGAGCACCACGAGCCCGGCGACGGGAATCAGATTTTGCCAATCGGAGAGAAAGTTTTTCAAGGCAGGTATCTTAACGCAGCGCAGCGTTTCTACAAATCATCTCGCACGCCGTGACGTAGGTAAGTAAACGGTCTGCTGCAGGCCTGAAACCTGCCGGGGCGGCCAAAACGCAGCATTCATTCTGTCGGGGACACAACGGTATTGCGAAGATTTCCGATGCCGCCGACGCGGACTTCCACCACGTCGCCTGAAACCAGCGGTCCGACCCCGGCGGGCGTGCCTGTGGTGATCAGATCGCCCGGCTCAAGCGTCATCGCCTCGGCGATCCAGCGGAAAACCACCTCAATCGAGAAGACCATATCTGATACGCGCGCCGACTGCTTCCTGGCGCCGTTGACGAAGGTTTCGATGGTCGTATCGGCGGACGGGTGATCGGTTTCAACGACCGGACCGAACGGGCAGAAGGTGTCGAAGCCCTTGCCGCGCGTATATTGCCCGTCGAGCCTCTGTAGGTCGCGTGCGGTGACGTCGTTCAGGCAAGTATATCCGGCGATAAAGGGGCGGATATCGTCGGTCGGACGCGGATGCGAGCAGCGGCGCCCAATGATGAAGGCGAGCTCGCCTTCGAAGTCAACACGCTTGGATATTCGCGGGAGCACAATCGCATCTTCCGGCGCGATGATCGACGACGGCGGTTTCGAGAAGATGATTGGCTGTTTGGGAGTCTCGGAGTTCATTTCGGCCGCGTGGTCCATGTAGTTCTTGGCCATGCAGATGATCTTGCTCGGCCACGAGGGCGGAACGAACCGGACGGCGGTCACGGGCCACTGTCGACCCGTCGGTTGCCGCTCGCCCCATATCTCGCCAGAAACCTCGCGGACGGTGCTGCCCTCGATGATTCCCGCGTGGGAGTTTCGGTACGCCTCCGCCGGGGTCTGGCCCGAATGCTTTGAGGCGAATTCAAGCGGTTGGATCCGGCAGAGTTTCATCGGCTGTAGCGAGCCGCCTCGCGCGCAGCCTTGCGGCGAGGTGCCATCGGTTGGCGCCCCGCCTGGACCAGCATGCCACACACCCAGGATCCCACGGCGAAGATTCCATACACCACGGCTCCCTCAATCAGAGCCTGGAACGGCGTGCGCAGCACCTGGAACAGATCTCGGAAATAAAACGCTGTGAGATCGTAGGCGGCCACGAACATCACCCATCCGATCATTGCTGCCCCGAACATCTTGAGCGGACGAGTCAGGAAACGGACGACCGGAACCAGCATCAGCAGTACGAACAGCGTGTAGCACGCGGCGTTGCGCTCAAAAGCGTACTTCTCAAGCGCGGGCATCCGGTTTGCGGCCACCAGCGCCCCCAGCATGGCGATAATCAGCAGAGCGCCGCCATAGACGCCGGTCCGGATCGCGGAGCCCGTAGGCAGGGCTGGTATCGAGTTCTGTTGCAAGGTAGAAGGTATTTCAGTCATGGCGTTGCCTGGCTTTCAGCCGGCACGCCGCCGGAGACAACCGCGCTCATGGGGCTTTCGTTCCCCGCGTGGTCGACGGCAGTGACATTGTAGAAATAGCGGTGGCCGGGCAGCACATTCATATCGCGAAACGCAGGCGTACGCAACAGTTCTGTGTTCACCCTATTCCCAGAACTGTCCGCCTGGTCACTTCGATAGACGTTGTAACCGGCGATGTCGGTTTCAGGATTGATTGCCCAGGACAGCTCGAGATGGGCTGGTTCAGCGCCCTGCTTTTCAACCAGGACGACCAGCAGGTTCTCGGGCGCCCCTGGCGGAAAGATATCGCGCGGAGTGGCCACCACGAGATTTGAATCGGCCGATTCCAGCGCCTCACCCGGATACTCGACCACGCTGCGCACCGAATACAGATAGGTTGAGCCAAACGTAAATTGCGTGTCCTCGTACTGCGCGGACAGGGTTTCGCCGATCTTTGTCAGCGGTGACTTCAGTTTCATGTCCGTTGCAGCAACCGCACCCGACAGAGCCTCCGCCCGATAGATGCGGTAGGTGGAAATCGCAGGGGTCGAACCGATCAGCGTCTTTTCTGGCGGCGTCCAGCTAAGCACCACTGCCGAGTGCGTGATCTGTATTTTCAGGTCGGCGATCGGGTCCGCAGCGGGATGAACAGACACCGACGCCACATTTGAGTTTGCCGAGGGTTTCTTCTCGGAAACCTGTGTCCGCACGATGTAAATCGCCACGCTGTCGGGATGCCCGCTAAAATCCTCCGCTCGCAGCGAATCCGCGTAGTGAATGTGGCCCTGTTCGGTATAGCGGTTCTCCATTGCGACCGGGATGGTCGCAAGCAGCGTGGGATTGGTGGGAGCGGCGGGGCTTGTTTGGCCGGCCTCGGGCGGTTTTCCAAAATCGCGATAGATTTCTATTTCGGGCAGACGCTGCATGGGGCGACGATCGGCGGTTTGCTCGGGCAACGTGAATGTGAGTACCACGTCGTTGCCCGCCTGCGTGACGGCGAGGTCGGTAATAGCCGCCGGGGTAGGCGGCTTGCGCTCATAGGGATCACCCGGCGCCGCACAACCGCCCAGAGCGGGCGATAGCAGCAGGCCGCAAAACAGGAAATAAAAAAATGGGAAAGCCGTCGATACTCTGCCGCCGGGCGCGCCGGGAACGCCCCGCCATTTTCGATTTTCCATTATCGGTTTGCTACAAGATGTAGCGGCTCAGGTCCTGATCCTTCACGATGTCTGCAAGCTGCTTCTGGACGTATGCCGCGTCCAGTTTGATGGTCTTCTTCTTCAGTTCAGGCGCCTCAAAGGAAATTTCCTCAAGCACTTTCTCAAGAATCGTATGCAGCCGGCGCGCGCCGATGTTCTCGGTATGTTCGTTGACCCGGGCGGCGTAGCGGGCAATCGACGCGATGGCGTCCTCGCTGAAAGAGAGTTTGAGGCCTTCGGTATCGAGCAGCGCGATGTATTGCTTGATCAGGGCGTTCTTCGGCTCGGTGAGGATGCGGATGAAGTCGGCCTCGGAAAGCGAGCTGAGCTCGACACGAATCGGGAAGCGCCCTTGCAACTCCGGGATCAGGTCCGAGGGTTTGGCGGTATGAAAGGCGCCCGCGGCAATGAACAGGATGTGGTCGGTGCGCACCATTCCATACCGCGTGTTGACGGTGGTGCCCTCGACAATGGGCAGGATATCGCGTTGCACGCCCTCGCGGGACACATCCGGCCCATGACCGCTCTCGCGTCCGGCAATCTTGTCAATCTCGTCGATGAACAGAATCCCCATCTGCTCGACGCGGTCGACCGCCACCCGCGTCACCTGATCCATGTCAATCAGGCGGTTCTCTTCCTCCTGAATGAGGTAGTCGAACGCCTCCGACACGGTCATTTTTCTCTTCTTTTTCTGCTGGCCGAACATCCCCGACAGCATGTCCTTGACGTTGATGTCCATTTCCTCGACGCCCTGATTGGTGATGATTTCAAAAGAAGGCATGGAGCGCTCGCGGACTTCGACCTCCACCAGTCGCTGATCGAGTTTCCCTTCCCGGAGCTGCACACGCAGCTTGTCGCGCGTCCGCTGGACCTGCTCCCGGCGCTGGGCCTCGGTGGTGGGACCGGCATCGGCGGGCAAGGGTGATGCGGGCAGCAGCAGATCGAGCAGGCGTTCTTCGGCCGATTGCTCGGCCCGCTCGGCTACTTCATCGAGCTTTTCCTCGCGCACCATGTCGATGGAGGTTTCAACCAGATCGCGCACCATGGATTCCACGTCCCGGCCGACGTAACCCACTTCGGTGTATTTCGAGGCTTCCACTTTTACAAACGGGCAACCCGCCAGGCGCGCCAGGCGCCGTGCAATTTCTGTCTTGCCGACGCCGGTCGGGCCGATCATCAGGATATTCTTTGGCAGAATTTCTTCGGCCAGCTCGGGCTGCAATTTCTGTCTGCGGACGCGATTGCGCAGGGCGATGGCCACGGCCTTCTTCGCCGCGTTCTGCCCCACGATGTATTTGTCGAGCTCGACGACGATTTCGCGCGGCGTCAGCTCGTCGAACGACGGAAGGGGCTCGGGCTCCGCAGCCTGTTGGTCTCCGGACAAATAGATCACCATGTCTTTCTCCGGCTTGCCGGTCATAGTTCTTCGATGCTGAAATTGGCGTTGGTGAAGATACAAATTTCGCTGGCGATGCGCATGGCTTCCTGGGCGATGTCCTTGGCGCTCATTTTCGTGTGCTTGGCAAGAGAGCGCGCCGAAGCGAGCGCATAGGGGCCGCCTGAGCCGATTGCGCAGATACCGTCGTCCGGCTCAATCACGTCGCCGTTACCAGACAGCAGGAAGGTGCCTTTCGCATCGGCCACGATCAGCAGGGCATCCAGGTGACGAAGCGAGCGGTCGGTGCGCCATTCCTTGGCAAGCTCCACCGCGCTGCGCGCCAGGTTGCCGTGGTACTCCTGCAGTTTGTTCTCGAAGCGCGCAAAAAGAGACAGTGCGTCCGCCGTGCTACCGGCAAACCCGGCGACGATCTTGTCGTTGTACAGACGCCGGGTCTTCTTTGCATTGTGCTTGATCACCCCTTCGCCGAGGGTGACCTGCCCGTCGGCTGCGAGCACCACTTTATTGTCCTTGCGGACGCACAGTACTGTCGTGCCGTGCATCTGTTGATTTTTCTGCGTCGTTCGCATCCGGCGATTATACTCCGCTCGGAGCTGAATGGAGCAATTCAGTGGCAGAGGCCTGAAGAGAATGATTAATTCGAAGGAGATTCAAGTGAATCGGCTAGCTTACGGAATTGCGCGTTGGACATGAATCGTTGAAACGAGTCGTCCCGCCGCGGGTCCGGCATTTTCTCGCCGGGAATCGAATTGGCCTTCAACGAAAATGCCTTGCTCAGGTAAGCCATGGCCTTGTCCATGTCGTTCCGCTCGGCAGCCACGCAGCCGAGGTTGTAGTAAAACATGGGATAATCGGGATCTTGGCTGATTCCGTAGTCGAATGCCTCCTCGGAACGATTCAGTTCTCCAGTAATCCCGTAGGCCATGCCGAGATTATCCACCAGCACACGCCAATAGTCCCGACTCAGGCGCCGCTGCTGCTTTTCGAGACTCAGCGCCTTTTCATAGGGCCCAATCGCATTCTTGAAGTCATTCGCGACGTAATAGCGCCCGCCTTCCATAAAATAATCAGAGCTGGTTCTCGCCGCGGCCCCGCCCCGAGGCTCGGACTCGGCCGACGTGCTGCGCTCGGATATATGCAGGTGAGCGAGGACCTCTAGCAACAGAGGTTCATCAGAGGGCTGGAACTGTGCCTTGGAAAGATGAACATCAATATAGACGTTCTGGTTCGTCGTGCAGAGAACAACATTCTTCTGGCGAACCGGAATTCCCTGGAGCTTCGGAAGCAGATACTCGATCACCGCCATCGAGTTGATCTCAGACGATTTTACGTCCTTCACATCCAGCTGCGACAACCCATCCACGCGCTTTCGCAGGAATTCCGGACAAGTCTTGCTGTCGGCGCCGTCCTTGGATTCTTCCAAGGTCACCGATAGAATAATTCCCGTCTTCGAGTTACTCGCCAAAAGATATTCGCGGCCATCTGATTTGGGCCCCGCGGACTCCACTGCGAACCCCGGCGAGTCGATCTTGACTTCCCAATTCTTGTCCGGAAATGAGGCGCTGACGCTTTCATTCGGTCGGGTCTCCTGTGATTGCAGTCGCGCGGAACTGCCAAGCGCAAGCATTAAAACGACGCACGACGCGGTTCTCCGTTTCATCGTGGCTCTCCCGAACAACGATCAGACATTTATTCTTGATCGAGCGCGAATGTAGTGCCTCGCAAGTGGAGTTGTCAACTTGGGAAACTCTCGGGGAGACTGCTCGCCCAGACTGAGCGGGCTTCACTGCCGACCAGTGGCGCACTCGCCTTTTGGTGGAAAGTCTGTGCTTGCGAACTAGTTCTTATCGTCGCTGCCGGAATTGGGGGAACTCTGATCGTCCTTCTGCTTGTCCTTGAGCCGCTCGGTTTCCTTCTTGTCCAGCGCCTTTTCCCGGTTGGGAATCTGCGCCCAGCGCTGGTCGAGGGATTCCTTCGTGAACAAGGCGTCAGAGAGACTGGTGTTGTATTCGCATTTATCGAAGAAGACCTGGAAGATCTTGATCTGGTTCCGCTCGCGCGTAATTTGAAACGGAGTCTCGATGCCGTCGATCGGATGGTAGTTTGAGTAGTATTCGATTTCCTCAATCTTCCTCTGCAACCTGGCATCCCGAGTTTCGACCGACTTGCGGATGGGCAAGTGGGTATTGTCAGCAAACGCGATCCGAATCGTGCGGTTATCACTGTCGACCATTTCAACCCATTGCGCCTGTTTCAGGTCGACGACGTCGGGTCCGCCGTAGCGCAAGACCATTCCCGGCTCGTGACTCCGCTTGCGCAGGATATAGTCGAGGTCCTTTTGCACCTGCTCCTTGAAATCGGTCACGTCGGCCCTCGGCGCGTCGCTCACTCCCCCTCGGTCCAGGTCCCACCCCTTGTCGCCGTTGTACACCTCGATGATGTTCTTCTTGGGCAGGTTCTCCTGACGCTCCTTGAACGGCGGCTGCGAGTAGTCAATGAACTTCCCGAACCCGGTGACTTCGCCGGAATGGTCGAACTGGCCGATTCGTCCCGTGCACGTCGCGTCGTGGACGTTCAGGTAGGCACTCCCGCCGAGCGCCTCGACGGCCTGATTAAGAATCAGCCGAGCCTTCGCCGCGCTTTGTTCCGGCATCAGAAACTGATCGTCCTGCGCCGCCGCGCGCGTTGCTCCGGCAAGGCACAGTCCCGCCAGTACCGCTACAACCAGAATGCCGCGCACGTTTAGCCGCAAAGGACCGCACCTCCGTTTACATTGATCACTTCACCCGTGACGAAGGTTGCCAGGTCAGACGCTGCAAACAGGATCGGCCCGGCAATTTCGTCGGGGTTCCCCACGCGACCGAGCGGGATTGTCCCCAGCACGGATTTACGTCCCGCCTTGGACTCAAGCGTCGGTTTCGACATATCCGTATCGACCCAGCCGGGCGCCACGCAATTCACCAGGATGTTGTGCCGCGCCAGTTCCGCCGCGAGGCTCTTCACCAGACTGATGATAGCGCCCTTCGATGCGCTGTAGTGCGAATGAAAAGCCTCGCCTCGCTGGCCCGATGTCGAGCTCACCGCAATAATCCGCCCGCTGCGCTGCGCAATCATGCGCGGCGTGGCGTGATGGATCACGGCATAGGCGCTCTTCAGGTTGACGCGCATCATGTCGTCCCACTCGCGCTCGCTCAGCTGCTCGATGGGCACATCCTTGTCGTTCCAGATGCCGGCATTGGCAACCACAATGTCCAGCCGGCCCAACCGCTGGTGCGCGAATTCGACCAGCTTCTTTGCGTCCGGCATCTTGCCCAGATCGGCCTTGAGGGATTCGATGCGTGTCCCGTGCTTCCGTGCCTCCTGCTCGACTTGTGCGGCCGCGTCGCCCTTGCGGTGGTAGTTGAATACAACGTCGGCGCCCGCTTGCGCGAAAAGCTTCACGGTAGCCGCGCCGATTCCCCGCGAGCCCCCCGTCACCAGAGCCGCTTTGCCTGCAAGCGAGATCATGTATCCCCCAAGAGAACACCACCAGAAAGACGAGGCTTCAGCGCCGAGAACCAGGAAATTTTCAGCAGTCCATCCAGACGCACACAGCCCAGGTCAGCTTCGCGCAGGCGTTTTTCGAGCTGCGGCGGCGGACACCAGGCTGCGGAACAAACTTTGCGCCAGAACGTCAGTCGCTGCCATGCGCTCCGGGTGCCATTGCACGCCCATCACCCAATTGGAGTCGCCGGTCCATTCAACCGCTTCGACCACACCGTCCGGCGCGCGGGCGGCAATCCGAAGCCCTTGCCCGGGATCTTTGACCGACTGGTGATGCGAGCTATTGACGCGCGCTTCCTTCGTACCGGCCAGCTGCGCAAGCTGCGATCCGGGCTCAATCCGGGCGGCATGGAACGGCTCGGGCGCGCCCTGTTCGCGGTGCCATTCGTGCTCGATGGTCGTGTGGATCGCGCTGGGGATATCCTGAATGAGCGTGCCACCCAGGAAGACGTTCAGGCTCTGGATGCCGAAACAGATGGCCAGAACCGGCTTGTCCTCGGCGAAGGCGTGCTCCAGGAGCGCGAAATCAGTCCGCTCGCGGTCTACGTCCGGATCGTCGCATTCAGGCTGCCTGGTGGCGCCAAAACGCGCGGGATCGACATCTGCGGGGCTCCCGGTCAGAACCACGCCGTCAAGAGTCCGGGCGAGTGCGCCAAGTTCATCGGGCGCGAGCAGGAGCGAGATCGGCACGGGCTCAGCACCGGCCTGGCGAACCGCCTCAAGATAGTTCGCGAGTTTGGCGCTTAATCCTGTAACCTCTTCATTTCGTGTGCGATACGGAACACCAACGCGCGGCCTCGGGCTGGATTCGGGGCTCATCAGGGGGCTATCCTATCATTGCGGGCCAGCCCCGGCAACCGCCGACGTTGCTTGGCTTTGCTGCGGCGCTTGGCGCGCTCGATAAAACAGGCAGGCGCGCTCCGTTGCCTGAGCTAGCAGTATCCGGCTGAAAGTGAAACCGTGCGGGGCTGGGAGTTTGAACCCCCGGAACGGCTGGCGGGCTTGCGTGGCGGGTGCGATCCGATCCAGGTGGTGTAGTTCTGCTTCATTTGTTCGGTGTGATGCGGAATATGTCGCTCCTGGCGTTCGATCCAGGACTCAAGACTGATCGTACCTTCCTTGGGATACTCAACTACGTGCGACCATACCGGCTCGGGAACGGCAACAAGAAGCTGATAGGTCATCTTGCGCAACCGCCGAGTGATCTCGAGCGCTTCCCGGGTGCTCTGATGGAAATAGCCCAAATTGCCCGCCCATCGCGCGGGATCGAATGCTGCGACTGCCACTCCGGGTTCGGCAATCAGATGTCGACAGCGCACGTAGGAGCTGGCCTCGCTGTCAGCAAGGTGCAGGATAATTTCGTGGATGCTCCAGCGCTCTGCGGAAGGTTTGTAGAGCCACATTTTTTTCGGTAGCTGGCGCAGAACCCCGGAAAGCAGCGCGGGTGCGCGTCCGAATGATTCCAGCATTTTCCGGCGTTCATCGCGTGTCATGCGCTCCACCACCCCAATGGCTACGTTAGACGTGGTTGCCGCTGTTTCGCTGCTTGCCATACGAAAATAAACGCAGAAAAAAAGCGAAATGTTCCAAGCAAGGAACCAGGTCCCCAAAAACTCCTTGTTTCATCGCGCCACACTGCAAAGTCTAGTGAGAATCAAATCATCGGCCAACAGCCAATTTGGCCAGGCGCGAAGAAATGTCCTTTCGAGCAGAGATCTCCGAATTTTCGTAGAAGGTCGATACGACTTGCGGGATTTCTCTACGGGCTTTGCAGAGGCCTGCCTGCCGATGCGGATTTTCGCCGTGTGCCCTGTGATTTGCTGCGCCTGTACCAATACCCGCGCAAATCCCCGACCAGATACAGCGAACCCGTTGCAAAGACGGCGTCGTCGCCCGATGCCATTTCGATCGCGCGTTCAAGGGCCGCGGCGGGATCGCGAACAACGATTGAATCCTTGGCCAGATGCGCGGTCATCTCCGCAAGCAGAGGTGCGGAAATCGCTCGCGGCTGCAGCGGCTCGGTGAGTACCACGAAATCAGCGAAGGGGAAAAGCAATCCGGCAATTTCATCCACCGCCTTATCGCGCATCGCGCCATACACCAGGAAAATCCGGCCGCCTGCAAAATTCTCTTTCCAGAACTTGAGAAGTTCCTTTGCGCCGGCGGGATTATGCGTGCCGTCAAGATACACGGCCGGCCGCTCGCTGAGACGCTCCAGGCGACCGGCCCAGCGCACCGAGCGAATTCCGCGTTCGATTGCGTCGTCTGGGATCGGGAATCCGCGTTCGGTGAGCAGGCGTGCGGCGGTAGCGGCGGTGAGCGCGTTGCGAATTTGAAAGCGGCCCGGAAGCGGCGGATCCAGAGTGATTTTCCTCCCCGAATCGGTCGAGGTCGCAACGGCACGGTAGCGTCCGCCCAATATTCCCGTCTCCTTGAGTTTCCACGCTGCATCCACTTCCAGCAGGCGCGCGCCGAGCTCGCTACATCGCTTCTTGATCACCTTCCGCGCGTCAGGCCGCTCGGCCGAACTCACCACCCAAGCGCCCGGCTTGATGATTCCGGCTTTTTCTCCCGCGATTTCCGCGATCGAATGGCCCAGATAGGCTTCGTGATCAAAATCAATTGAGGTGATGACTGCCACTTCCGGCACAACGATGTTGGTTGAATCCAGCCTGCCTCCCAAACCGACCTCGTAGACGGCAAAGACCACGCGGCTTTCGGCAAATGCGATGAAGGCAAGCGCGGTGAGGCATTCAAAATAAGTCGGATGCGCGGCAAGCTTGCCGCTTGCAAGCAGGGATTCAATCGCAGCATGCACCCGGGTCCAGGCCGCCGCGAAATCCTTGTCCGAGATGTCTTCCCCGTTGATGCGGATGCGCTCGTTGATTCGCTCAAGATGCGGGGACGTGTAGAGTCCGGTCCGGAGGCCGGCTGTGCGGATAATGGATTCCAGCATCGCCGCCGTCGATCCCTTGCCGTTGGTTCCGGCGACATGCACGCACGGTATTTTTTGCTGTGGATTGCCCAGCGCTTCGGCGAGCGCAACGGTGTTGGCCAGGCCGAACTTCTGCACGCGAGCCTGCTGGGGCGAGGCCAGTTCCCGCCCGAGCGCCATCAATGTGCGAACGGATTCAGTGTAGTTCATGAGTCGAGGAAGAACCCAAGTGCCTGCGCGATGTACGGCTTCAAGTCCTTGCGAGAAACGATGGCGTCAAGAAAACCGTGTTCCAGAAGAAATTCCGCGCGCTGAAAGCCCTCCGGAAGCTTCTGGCGGATCGTCTGCTCGATCACCCGCGGACCCGCAAAGCCGATCATGGCGCCCGGCTCGGCGATATTCAGGTCGCCCAGCATTGCGTAGCTCGCAGTGACGCCACCGGTGGTCGGATCGGTGAGGACGGAAATAAACGGAACGCGCGCTTCGTCCAGCCGCCCCAGCGCCGAGGAAACCTTTGCGAGCTGCATCAAGCTGACCGCACCTTCCATCATGCGCGCCCCGGCGGAACAAGAAACAATCACGAGCGGTTGCCGCTGCGCGAGCGAGCGTTCAATTGCGCGGGCCACCTTTTCGCCGACCACCGCGCCCATCGATCCGCCGATAAAACCAAACTCCATCGAGCAGCAGGTCACCGGCCGGCCGCACAGTTTTCCCTCGGCGGTGATGATCGCGTCTTTCATGCCGAGCTTCTGTTCCGCTTCGAGCAAACGCTGCGCGTACGGTTTGATGTCCGTGAAATGCAGCGGGTCGGTCGACAGGAGGTCGGCGTCGTGCTCGGTCCATGGCTCCTCGTCAAGCAACAGCTCAAGCCTGCGGCGGGCGCCCAGGCGGAAGTGGTGCTCGCACTTCGGGCAGACCTCCCAATTCGATTCCAGGTCCTTCTTCCAAATAATCGCGCGACACGCGCCGCACTTTGTCCACAAGCCCTCGGTGCGGACCCGGCGCTCGTCTACCGGCGTGGGATTTTGAATCGCGCTTTTTTCTCGTTTGAACCAGGCCATGGAAGATCGAAGTACCTGTTAGTAGTCGATTCCGCGCTGAGCAAGAATCCCCTTCACGTAGGGATGCTTTACTTCCTTCATCTCCGTCACCAGGTCAGCCGCCTCGACCAGGCGGGGATGAGCATTCCTGCCGGTGCAGATCACGTGGACGCGTTCGGGACGTTTGCCCAGTGCGTCAACCACCCGGTCCGGGTCAAGCATCTTGTAGCTGATCACGTAATTGATCTCGTCAAGAACCACTAGGTCGTACTTCTCGCTGTAAATCTGCTCGCGGCCATATTCCCAGGCCTGCTCGCACAGGCGCAGGTCTTCGGGATCGGTCTGGGTACCGCCCAGTTTCACAAATCCGCGGCCCATCGGGCGGATTTCAAACTTGTCGTCGCCGAGCATCTTGGCCGCATCGAGTTCGCCATAGTGCCACGAACCCTTGATGAACTGCACCATCAACACTCGCAGACCCTGCCCCACGGCGCGAAACGCGGTGCCGAGCGCGCAGGTAGTCTTGCCTTTGCCAGGCCCGGTGTAAACAATTAGGAGTCCCTTGCCTTCCGGCATTGAATGGTGCCCCGCGACGGTTTCCCATAGTGGCCGTGTGTCGGGGAAACGTCAAGTGACGACCCGAGCAGGCTCAACCGGGGATGCAACAGCGGACCGCTGAAACTGTTTCGGTCTACTTCGGGTAGGGATGTCCGGCGAGGATGGCGAAGGCGCGGTAGATCTGTTCGGCGAGGACTACGCGGGCAAATTCATGCGGCATCGTGAGCGCCGAGAGCGAAATGCGCTGCGTCGCGCGGGAGCGGATTTCAGCAGGAAAGCCTTCGGCGTCGCCGCACAGAAATATGACTTCGCGCGCGGCGCGATCACGCAGGTCGCCGAGCCAGCGAGCCAGTTGCTGGGAGGTGAACTGATTTCCGGCGGCGTCAAGCAGAACCAGCGTGGCGCCGGGTTCCATCTTCAGCCTGCGGAGTGCGGACGGCGTGGTCTCGCGAAGTTCAGTGATCTCGATTTCGGCGTAGCGGCGGACCCTGGCGACATAATCGTCGAGCAGCGCGCGGATTTCCTCGCGGCGCGTTTTCCCCAGCATCACGAGCCGAATTTTCATGGAAGGATGCCCGGCCCGCGCTCGGTCAAAGCAAATCGTACTTCTTGCGTTTCTCAAGCAGGGTCTTGCGGCTGATACCCAGAACTTCGGCGGCGCGGCCGATTTTATAGTGTGTGGCCTCAAGCGTGGCCTTGATCGCCTCGTTCTCAAGCTCCTCAAGCGACCTCAAAGCGCCAACCGGTCCGCCCCGATCGCCAGCGGCGCGCACAACCTGCGGGAAATCGGCGGGCGTCAGGAGCTGTTCTTTCCCAAACACGAGCGCGTGCTCGATCGCATTCTTCAGTTCGCGCACATTTCCCGGCCACGCGTAACGGGCAAGCAACTGCTCCGCCGCCGGATCAAGCGCAGCCTCGGATTTCCCGTGGATTGGCGAGAGCCGTGTGAGGAAATGGGTTATGAGCAGGGGAATATCGGCTGCGCGTTCGCGTAGCGGTGGCACGGGAATCGCGAGCACGTTGAGGCGGAAGAACAGGTCCTCGCGAAAGCGGCCCGATGCAACGGCGGAGGGCAGATCGGCGTTCGTCAGCGCCATCAGGCGCGCGTCCATGCGCAGCGTTTCGGTGCCGCCCAAGCGCTCGAAGGTACGCTCCTCGAGAACACGCAACAGCTTCGCCTGCATTCCCGGTGCAAGCGCCGCGACCTCATCCAGGACAATCGTCCCGCCCTGGGCCAACTCGAGCCGCCCCGGCTTGCGCGCGACGGCGCCCGTGAACGCTCCGCGCTCGTGACCGAATAATTCGGACTCGACGAGCTCAGACGGCAGGCTCGCGCAATCGATCTTCAGGAAAGGGGCATCCCTGCGGCCCCCGCGCTCGTGGATCCAGCGAGCGAGCTGGTCTTTGCCTGCGCCGCTTTCGCCGGTGATCAGAACCGTGGTTGCCGTGTCGGACAGTTTTTCGGCGATTTCAAGAACGCGGAGCGAGGCCGCGTCGGCCGCCACCCACAGAATGTTTGCTGCGCTCATGCCTCGGTCGTGCCACCTTCGGATTCATCGCGCGTTTTCGCTGGGCGCTCGGAGGCGGGGAAATCCACGCGCTCGGCCGTGCGCCACAGCCGCTCCAGGTCGTAGTATTGGCGGGCGCGATCGCTGAAAATGTGCACCACGAATCCGCCGTAATCCAGCAGCACCCATTCGGCGCCGACTTTTCCTTCCCGATGGGCCAGGCGCACCCGCTGGCGGCCCAGCCGCTCTTCGATGGCATCACTGATGGCCTGCAGCTGCGGCGTGCTCTGCCCCGAACACAGCAGGAAATACTCAGCAAACGCACCGGTCAGCCTCAGAACCGTGATGTCCAGGGCCTGCTTTTCCTGAGCGGCCTCGACAGCCCAGCGAATTTCGGGACGAAAGTTATCCAGTGTCACCGGTACAGGGCCTGTCCGAGAATGTATTCCTCCACGCGGGCGGGCACAAGCCCGTGGATCGTTTGCTTCCGTTCCAGCCGCTCGCGAACCTCGGTCGAAGACACATGGCTCGCAACGGTGGTCAACAGATGGATTTCCGTCTTGCGCAGCGCGATCTTGTGCGGGTCCGGAGACGCTGAGCGGCCGAGTTTTTCCGGCGGGATCACCAGCCGCAAGGCGTCCAGGCGGAATCCCGGGCGGCTGGCAATGATGAAATCGCAGGCGTCCAGAAGCGACTCGTAATTCTTCCAGGTGGGAATTTCAAGAAACTGATCCGCGCCCAGAATAAAGAACAGGTGATCGTCGGGATGCTCCCGGTGAAATCGCCGTACCGTATCGATGGTATAGAACACGTGGGGCGGCACGCCCGGGACTGGGGCTTCCGCAAGCGATGGTACAAATCCGGGGTGATCTGCACAGCCCAAGGCCGCCATTGCGTAGCGATGAACGAACGGGGTCAGTTCGCGCCTGGATTTATGCGGAGGACGGGATGACGGGATGAAATAGATCACGTCCAGGTGGAAGCGCCGCTGCGCGGCCTGCGCCACGGCGACGTGCCCGGCGTGGACTGGATCAAACGTGCCCCCGAACAGTGCGACCGAACGGCGATGCGGCCCGCCGGACGATTTTTGCGCCGCAGGGGATGTCAACGCTCCTCCCGATGGGGCGCAGCCTCGTGATCTTGGGAATTGCGATCGTCCGCAGGCGGCAGCGCGTTTGATTCCTCGGTCTCGTGAATACCCGCATACGGCACTTCCGAGACCCGGGACACAGGAGCGGGCTTTGGTATGCGATCCAGCGCGTCCGCCATGGCGCGTACCAGTTCAACCACTCCTTCGCCCGTCGCAGACGATATGGCATGAAATTCCAGGCCGCGTTTTGCGGAGAATTCGCGCAGCTTCTCAAGCCGACTTGGATCGGTCGTGGCATCGAGCTTGGTTGCGACGACGATCATGGGCTCCTGGGCCAGTGCCGAACTGAATGCGGCCAGCTCACGCTCGATAATCTCGAAGTCATTGACAGGATCGCGGTCGCTCGCATCGCTGGTATCGACCAGATGTGCGATCAGACGCGTCCGCTCCACATGCTTCAGGAATCGAATTCCCAGGCCAACGCCTTCATGAGCTCCTTCGATCAGCCCCGGCAAATCGGCGACCACAAACGTGCGTCCTTGACCCGGGGCGGCATCGGGATCGGCGGAAACGACGCCCAGATGCGGCTCAAGAGTGGTGAACGGATACGCCGCGATCTTGGGCCTCGCAGCGGAGATGCGTGAAATCAATGTCGATTTGCCGGCATTTGGAAAACCGACCAGCCCGACATCAGCCAGCAACTTGAGTTCAAGCCGCAGCTGGCGTTCCTGACCGGGGCGGCCCTCCTCGTGTTCTCGCGGCGCCTGATGCCAGGGACGCACAAATGCCGGATGGCCGTTCCCGCGCCCTCCATGGCCTCCGCGGGCAGCAAGAAATCGTTGGCCCGGCTCGGATAAATCAAACAGCTGCGCCCCGGAGTTTGCGTCAAAAACGACGGTGCCGACCGGAACCGTGAGAATCATGTCCGCGCCCGATCGGCCATGGCAATCCGAACCTTCACCGTGCCTGCCCCGGTCGGCGCGGAACTCGCGATTGTAGCGGTAACGCAATAGCGTGTTGTCGTTCAGGTTCGCTTCCAGATACACGTCGCCGCCATTGCCGCCGTCGCCGCCCGAAGGGCCACCGCGCGGGACGTACTTCTCCCTGCGAAACGCCATGCAGCCGTTTCCGCCGTCCCCGCCCTTCACCGAGATTTTGGCTTCGTCAACAAACATGAGACACCCGTACCCAGAGGGTACCCGAATCAAGCATACGCCGCGACGGAGGAGAAAAACAAAAGTGGGTGACGCCCCTGCGGTGCGTCATGCGAATCAGTTCTTCAGTTCGCGGCAGGCGCTGCAGTCGTCTTCGCAGCGCGCGTCGCGGTTTCCTCAACGGTCAGGACGCTGATGAAGCGTCCCTTCCCGCCCTTGTCCTCAAACAGCACAATGCCGTTGATTAATGCGAACAGCGAATCGTCCTTGGCACGTCCGACGTTCCTGCCGGCCTTGTAGTGCGTGCCGCGCTGGCGGATCAGGATGCTGCCGCCGGTGACGGCCTGGCCGCCAAATCGCTTGATGCCGAGCCGCTGGCCCTGAGAGTCGCGTCCATTGGTAGATGACCCGCCGCCCTTTTTATGTGCCATGAAATCCTCGAGAAAGCTTGCCCGTCGCGGGCCGCCCTATGAAAGTTGAATGTCCACTTCAACGCTTGTCAGACCCTGCCGGTGGCCGGTCTGAATCTTGTACTGTCCGCCCGTCTTGTACTTGAGCACCTTGAGCTTGGGCCCGCGCAGATGCCCGACGATTTTGCCGGTAACCTTCGCCTTTGCGGCTTGGGCGTCTAGAATCTTTTTATCGTCGGTGCGGACAGCCAGGACGTCTTCAAACGTGACCTTGCCGCCGACTTTCCCCTCCAGGCGCTCGACCTGGATCGTCTCGCCCGGCGCGACGCGGTATTGCTTTCCACCACTGCGGATTACGGCGTACATGCTGCCTCCCAGCCCCATTGGCAAACGCCTATTATAACGATGGTTGGCGGCATCCGTCAACGAACTCTCTGGCCTGGTGATTGCCTGTTCGCAGACTTTTGTCGGGTCGCCCCGTGCCGCCCGGCTCATAGAGGACGCGGTTGCTTATGGATCTCCGCGCAATTCGTCGCAGAAGCCGCCCTGCGGCACTAGCAGCAGCGAGAAACCGAGGAATACCGGCGGCGCAGCAAGTCGAGGTAGAACTCGGCCCGCGACAGGGGCGGGCCGGAATCGGCCTGCCTGGCGGTGCTCCGCAGGTAGTTGTCATACGCAGCGTCGCCACTGACCTGACGCAGCCAGACCCACCCTCCGCGCAGCAAGTTCGTAGATATCGAGCGGACCTTGCTCACCGTTCTGCCTCCTGCGACCACACAGGGTTCCCACCGGCCCAGCGTGTTCGAACGTAGGGCGATTCGTGCAGTACGGGTCGTGTGCGCCCTCGCAGAATCCTGATCCATTCGCAGATCGCTTCAACGACCAGCACAAGCACCATCGCGGCGAGCACCGCCGTGACCGCCGCGTCCAGCCGGTTGTTGAAAATCAACCGCCGCGTATCGGCGATCGCCGCCCCAGCAATCGCGCCAGAGGAAATCTGGCCGGCTAGCTGATTTGCCTGAGCCAGAAAGCCCAGCCGCGGACTAGCACTGAAGATTTTCTCGTAGCTCGCGGTCATCGTAACGACGACGAGCCACGCCATCGGAACCAGCGTCACCCAGATGAAACGCGCGCGGCCCATTTTCAGCAGGATCGTCGTTGCCACCACCAGCGCGACGGCCGCGAGTAACTGGTTCGCAATGCCGAAAAGCGGCCACAGCGAATTGATGCCTCCGAGCGGGTCCTGCACTCCCTGCCACAGAAAATATCCCCACGCCCCGACCATTGCGGCGCTGCCAACAAGTGTTCCAGCGGTCGAGCGCGAGCTTCCCAGCGGCTTCCAGGCATGCCCCGCGAGGTCCTGAACCATGAAACGGCCGACCCGCGTGCCTGCGTCTAGGGTCGTGAGAATGAATAGCGCCTCGAACATGATCGCAAAGTGATACCAGATGCTGAGCAGGTGCTCGCCGCCAATTGTCCCGCTGAAAATCTGTGCCATACCGACGGCAAGTGAGGGCGCACCGCCCGTGCGGTCAAGCAGCGTGCGCTCGCCGACGCGCTGCGCAAGCGACGTGATCGTTTGCGGATCCAGCGTGAAGCCCCACGAACTGATGGTTTTCGCCGCGGCGTCCGCGGTCTTACCCACAATGCCCGCAGGACTGTTGATGGCGAAGTAGACTCCGGGCTGAAGCGCGCAGGCGGCGATCATGGCCATCACACCGACAAAGGACTCCATCAGCATCGAGCCGTAGCCCACGATGCGGGCGTGGCCCTCGCGCAGGATCATTTTCGGCGTGGTGCCGGAAGCGATCAGCGCGTGAAAGCCGCTCACGGCACCGCACGCGATGGTGATGAAACAGAACGGAAAGATCTTCCCCGCAAACACAGGCCCGCTGCCGTCGGCAAAGCGGGTCAGCGCTGGCATCGCAAGCGTCGGGCGCACGACGAGCACACCGGCAGCGAGCGCGAAGATTGCTGCGACTTTGATGAACGCACTCAGATAGTCCCGCGGCGCAAGCAGCAACCACACCGGCAGCGTGGATGCGGCAAAGCCATACACGATGATGGCGATGGCCAGCGACGGGGCAGAGAGCGTGAAAACCTGCGACCAGGACGGCGACGCGTTCACCCACTGGCCGGCGATCACGGCCAGTCCCACCAGCGCTACGCCGCCGATCGACGCCTCCAGCACCCGCCCGGGCCGCACAAACCGCAGGTAAATCCCCATCAGGAGTGCGATCGGGATGGTCATCGCCAGCGTAAAGGTGCCCCAGGGCGATTCCCGCAGCGCCTTTACGACCACCAGTGCAATCACGGCGAGCAGGATCACCATGATTGCAAGGACGGCAAGCAGCGCGATCGTTCCGCCGCGGTTCGATACCTCTTCGCGCGCGATCTGTCCCAGAGATTTTCCGTCGCGGCGAATCGAGCAGAAAAGAATCGTGAAGTCCTGCACGCAGCCGCCCAGAGCTGCGCCGACTATCAGCCACAAGGTTCCCGGCAGGTAGCCAAACTGCGCGGCAAGCGTCGGACCGACCAGGGGCCCGGGACCTGCGATCGCTGCAAAATGATGGCCCAGAAGAACCCATTTATTGGTCGGCACAAAATCGCGGCCGTCTTCCAGGCGCTCTGCCGGTGTTGCGCGCGTGCTGTCGAGAGCGAAAATCCTCGCGGCCAGAAACGCGGAATAAAACCGGTAGGAGACCAGATACGTGCACAGCGCGGCGACGATGAACCAGACGGCGTTGAGTGGCTCCCGCCGCTCGAATGCAATCGCCGCAAGCGCACCAGCCCCTGCGAGCGCGATCGCTGCCCACACAATAATTTCGAGGATTCGCTTCATCGCGAGCTAAGCGTATGACTGGGCGCTGCGGAACGCCTCTTCGCTCAGATGTGCCACGGGCGACGCCGACCGGGCGCCCGAAGGCGGATGATATGGCGCGGCCTTTCCGGTTGTATCCAGATATGGCTGATCCATGTGAAACGAGACGACCTCAACGGGAAACTCGCGCGAATCGCCCGCCGGCAGGAACGGCGCGCCGCCGGGAATCAACCAGGCCGCACCTGCCGCGGCGCCAGCAGCAGCTAGCCCTCCAAGGAGTCGGCGTCGCGTCAGCCAGCAGGTGATGTTTGAAGTCCTCTCGGTCATGGCGTCTTACCTGTCCCCGTCGGCGCTCATCAGGCGAAGGGTAATTGGTCTTCTGGAACCCATCTTCCGTGCACTTGCGAAGTCGCACGGAATGGCAGGATCACCCGCGCAATGTCTCCGTCCTCCAGATGTCGCGAATCGGCAATAATCAATTCCGAACGCATCTCCGCATAGTTGGAGGCGACACCCATGATGAATCCGTCGCCTTCGGCTGCATCCTTGCTGCGCGGGATAAAACACACTTCCTGCAGGCTGTGCGTGTCACCGACAAAGTAGGAGCTCACTTCACCGGTCGCCAGATCGAAGCGCCCGTAGCAATTGCTCACCCGGCCCCTGAGATTTCCGGCTCGCGCCTCGTTGAACGGCCGCTTGGGATCGGAATAGGCCGTGAAAGCGTAGCGATAGGGCAGCGACAGGTAGCGATCGTCCACGCGGCCCAGATCGCTGACGTTCATCTGAAACAGCTTTTCCTCGGTGAATCCATCGTCTTTGGAATTCAGATTGAACGTGTTGCGCCGAATATAGGCGCGCGCCTTTTGGGGATCCCAGGGGGAACCATCGATTGGCGGAAAAAACGGAAAGGGATTTGAGTCGAAGATGGGAGCTTCCAGGATGACCTTCTCGCCTTCGGTTCTGGCATTGAGCGTATGCACGGTGGCGCGCTCCGGGCCCTTGAACCAGCGGATGTCCTTGGCTTCTCCCTCGCGCGGGACCACACCGACGTAGGAGGGTTTCGTGCTGTCCCATCCCCAGTGAACCTTGCCCTGTTTCAGGCGTTCCATGCTGGTCACGAAGCCAAACACCGGGATGATTACGTGTTTCTGCGTCAGGCCGATGTCATGCACCATGCTGATGTAGGGCACCTTGAAACGCAGTTCGCGAGTGACGACGCCTTGCTTGTTGATGGTATATAGGAATACGTCGTTGGACTCAAGGCCGGTGGCCTCGTAGCCGTAGCAGATCATCTCGCCGGTGACAGGATCGACCTTCGGGTGCGCCGTAAACGTCAGGCTCTTGTATTTTCCGTGAAAGTCCCAGGGACCGATGGTCTGAAGCGTGTTGCAATCGATTTCGTAGGGCAGGCTGTCTTCCTTGAGGGTGAAGAGTTTTCCGGCGAACGCCAGCGGCGTAGTGTTCTGAACGGAGCGATCCAGACCGTGAACGCTGGGATCGTCCGTGAAGGGGTTGCGGTACACGCCGAAAAGCTGCTTATGAGCCTTGCGGTCGGCTTTAAATCGGGGCGTCTTCACCCAGCGGCCCTTGTAATCCACGATGCCGTGTTTGAACCGGAACATGCCGAGGTAGCCGTCCATGTTGAACGGCGAGTCCTCCTGAGACGTCGGCGGATAGAACCAGTCGCCCCCCAGGCGGACAAATGCCCCGTTCAACTCCGACGGGATTTTTCCGACCACCTCACAGTCATATACGTCGGCCTCAAATCGCGTTGGCGCGAAAAAACCCTTCATCGTGGGCTGATTCGAGAAGTCAACCATGACCGCATTCTCCTTCTTGGATTCGCGCCCCGAGCTTATTCCGGATGCTCTGCCCAGGGCGACGGCATGCGATAAGGTACAGTGATAAATACCGCCTCGGCGTGCCGAATCTTTCCATCGTACATCTTGAACATCTCCATCAGACAAAACGAGTGCGGCGATTTCATCGGCGATTGGTGGGTCACGCCGTCGGTGGTAGTGTAGGTCTCAAGCCTCCCGGCATGATCGATGAATCCGCCCGCCAGAACCAGGCCCTTCTCCTCATCCACCAGCGGAAACCGCCTCTGGCGGAGCCGATCGTCCCAACGGTAGTTGCCAAGCTTGAATCCCGCCTCGCAGGAAATCTTGCCATAAGCCGAGAGCGGAGACTTCGCGTCCGGATTGGGATCGTTGGCGGTCCACACGCCATTCTCGCGCCGACTGCAATCCTTGTCGAACTGCGTGAAGAGCTGGCCGTCGTTCAGTTCAAGCGTACTGAAGTAACCGTTGGCGAGAGAAATCAACCTGGCGCGCGGGCGCCTGGATTGCACAGGAACATCCTCAAGAAGGACAGGCACGGGCTTCATCGCAGCCGGATCGCCGAACGGACCCGGGCCGTAACCCTTGCGGTCCACGACCGTTTCTACCTCCGAGATTTTGCCGTCTTCGATTTTGAGCCGTAGCGCAAAAAAAGCCTGGTTCCCGCGCTCGTCAACCACGCCGAAGTATGCCGCCTGGCCGGTTTCGGAGTCGGCCGCTTTCAGATCGTCTGGGCCCCTGGCGCTGATTGTGCCCCACAGGCCGTCGCCTACCTGCAAAACGACATTGTTCTCGGTGAACTTCACGTGCGCCGCCCACGGCAGCCGAGCCGGGTCCTTCGCCACGAGCGCAGCCAGATACTGGTCAAGGAACCCGTACAAGCATGTCCGGTCGCAGCCGGTTGACGCGCCGCCCTGCGCGGAACTAACGGGGCGGGCCCAACCGAGTGGAGAAATCAGTGCGACGGACAAAACAGCGGCCAGAACCGTTGCGGTTGCAGCCGGCGCGAATGACCGTACTCGCATCACTTAAACCCCCGAATCGTGCGCGCTTTGATGAATCTCACGGCGGATCCTAGCAGAGGACAGAGTTCGTGGGGTAGAGATTCGTTTCAAGAGCGATGTAGGAGAGATAAACCACAGTGCAGGCGTGAACCTGTGCCACGCGTCTAGCTAGCGGCAGCCGCAGGCCCCGCCGCAACACCCGCCGCCGGCAGAGGGGGAACCGGAAGACGAAGATCCGCTCGAGGATTTCGCACCGTTCGCCGGAGCGAAGACGGAAAACTGCATGGTGTGTTTTGCGCTCGCGCATTTCGGGCACTCGATCACCGTGTTCCGGCCGAGCACGATCCGCTCGTATCGCTCGCCGCAGTCATCGCAAAGGTACTCGTAGATGGGCATGAAAACCTTTCTCAAAACTCGAACTGGACGTGTCCTATTGTAGCAAACTGTGCGACCAAAGCCGGATCGGGGTAGCGGGTCGGTTTCGGGTTATCCCGGAGTTACAATGCATGGAATCTTAAGGACGAGTGAAAATGACCCAGAGTCCGCAAGCGAGTTCTAGGAACGTAGCTGCTGTTTCGCGTCGCAGGCTTATCAGCCAGACAGTCTCTGCGGCGCTCGCAGCGCCTTTCGTACTCCGTCACCGGTACCGCCTTTTCGCAGACAGCCCTGATGAGTATTCCGAGCGTGTCGTTCGTCTGGTCCGGGAATCGCTGGTGATCGATATGCTGAACCAGTTTCTGTACCGCACCGATAAACAAAACGTGCTGGATGATTGGTTATCTCGGCCGGGGGCCTTCACGGCCGCCGATTTCGAGTTCTTCAAGAACTCAGGCGTAAACGCGATCAACTTTGGCCTGGACGCGGCCTCTCTGAAGGACGCTGAAGGGCTCTTCGCTCGCTGGAACAGTTTTGTGATCGAGTACCCGGAATGGCTGGTGCGCATCAATTCCGCGAAGGATTTTGAACAGGCCAAGAATCAGGGCCGCTACGGCATCATTTTCGGACTTCAATCCAGCACGCAATTTGAAACCGTCGATGCTGTCGATACCTGCTACGGCTATGGCCAGCGGATTTCCCAGCTGAGTTACAACTTTCGCTCGCTGGTCGCCGATGGCGCCTTCGAACCGCACGACGGCGGGGTGAGCGAGTTTGGCGGGAAGGTGATCGAGCGCATGAACAAGGTCGGGATGGCGGTCGACCTCGGGCACGCGAGCGATCTCACGAAGCTCGAAGCCTGCGAGATTTCAAAATCTCCCCTGATCTTGTCTCACGGGAATTGTCGCGCCCTGAATCCCAACGCGCCCCGAACGTCAACAGATGAAGCGATCGGAAGGCTCGCCGCGCGAGGCGGGGTCATGGGGATTTCGTTCATTGCGTTCATGGTCAAAGGCAGTGAACCGGTGACCGTCGATGATGTCATCGACGACTTTGACCATGTGCGCGATCTGGTGGGGATCGAGCATGTCGGGATCGGCTCAGACGCCGGAGTCGAGAGCAACGATCTGGGTGCGCCTGAAGCGCTGAAGAACATGCTTGCCAAGGCCGACCCCCGCTACCATGTTCATGGAACCAGCGAAGTCGTCGCCGGCCTTCAAGGTCAGAAGCGAATCTACGATCTCACCGCCGCTTTCGCGCGACGCGGATATACCGACGACCACATTCGTCTCATTCTCGGGCAAAACTGGCGGCGAGTTCTGGGGGACATTTGGCGGGTCTGACAGCCTCCCCGTGCCCTGTCACCGATCGAGCCCTCAAGCGGGCTTTATTGGCTCGAATCACGACATCGCTTGAAGAACCAGGAACCTTCTGATGCGATTCATCGACCGAGAAGAAGTTGCCCGGCGGCTTACATACGAGGTGTGCATTCCGATCGTGCGCGAAGCGATGATTGCTCTGTCCCGCGGCGAGACCAAGCAACTTCTGCGGTCGATCATCCTGCTGTCGGAAGGGCGGATGTTCGGAGTCATGCCCGGCGCGATGGGCGCGTCAGCGCCATTTGGCGCGAAACTGATCAGCGTCTTCCAGGAAAACTTCGCGAAGGGAAAACAGTCACACCAGGGGCTGGTCATTCTGTTCGACCCTGAAACAGGGGCGCCAGTTTGCGTTGTTGACGCTGGCGAAATTACGGCCATTCGAACGGCGGCGGCAAGCGCGGTCGCGACCGGCGCGCTCGCGCGCCCAGACGCCCGGCGCCTGGCAATCCTGGGGTATGGAGAGCAGGCCACGACCCACGCGCGAGCGATCAGCAAGGTGTGTGACCTTGAATCTATCTCGATCTGGGGGCGTTCCCGAGAACGCGCCCGGGCCTTCGCGGAACGGATGCAAGCCGAGCTTGCCGTGCCGGTCGTGACGGCGAGCGATGTGGAGGAAGCAGTCGCCGAAGCCGACATTATCTGTACGGTCTCTTCGGCGGTTGAGCCAATCTTGAAGGGCGCCTGGGTGCGAGCTGGGACGCATTTGAATCTTGTGGGTTCAAGCCATGCGGGGCCAGTGGAAGTGGACAATGACCTGGTCGTGCGCTCGCGCTTCATTGCCGACAGCCGGGAGGGGGTTCTGAAGCAAGGCGCGGAGTTCCTGCGTGCCAAGGGGGCGGGTTTGATTGGCGACAACCACATCGTCGCTGAGATTGGCCAGGTGTTGGCGGGCGAAATCGAAGGTCGCCGCTCAGCCCAGGAGATCACCGCCTACAAGTCCCTGGGACATGTCGTCCAAGATTTGGCAAGCGCGTGGGCAATGTATTCACAACCCGAGAACCGGTGCTGAACCGGCATCCGGTAAAGCGACCGACTACCGGACTAGGAACCCGATTTCACCCGCCGATACAAAGCGCGAAATCGCCGCACCCACGGCGGTTCGGGCTCCGCGTAATCTTCAAATGACTCCTCGGTGAGCCCGGCGCGCTGGAACCAGTCGAGCTCGGCACGCGCGAGCGGCCAAGGAGGTCCCTGGCCTTCCGGTTCGTGTTCTGCGCGACCCCGCGCGATCGCAAGCAGCCGCCCTTCGGGCGCCACGAACTGCGCGATCTTCTCCACCGCTGCGGGGCGCAAATTGGCCGGGAGCGCCTGTACCGTGTAAATCTCGAGCACGAAATCGAATCGGTGGGTCCAGCTGGGGGGCGGATCGAACAGGTCGGCGACAGCGTATTCCACGCGGGTCTCCGGGAAGCGCTTCTTCGCAGCTTCTACCGCCGTTTTCGATATGTCAAAGCCGGTGGTATTAAAGCCCCAGGCCGCAAGCTGCTCGGCATCGTCGCCCAATCCACTGCCGATCACCAGGGCCCGCTTGTTCACGGTATCAAGAGGATGCGCTGTCCAAAATTCGATCAGACGCGGATTGGGGGCTTGATCGGCCCACGGAATAATCCCATCACCGCTCTCGGCTTCCTGGTACAGCGCCTCGAACCATCCCAGCGGGTCACCTTTGGCGATGAATTCGGCAGCAAGCTCGCGCGTTCGGATTCGGTCCGGCACAGCTGGATTTTATATCGCCTCGCTCTGTGAGGCACGATGCAACTGAAAGTGATCATTCCGACGACGTCTGGTCCCACCCGACGTCTGATCCGGTTGCGTGCGCAGTGCTGATCTGCACCTGTCCCGTTAAATAGGCGAAGAAAATCGCGAGCAGCACGCAAACAATTACAAACACGCCGATTTTCCTCACCCGCTCCCAGGGGCTTGAATGGAATTCGCTCGCAGCGATACTGGAAAGGCCCAGACCCAGCCGGGTTTTCATGTGTCCTCCTGCTGGTTATTCGGACACCAGGCGCGGCAATTTGTGCCCCCACGACAAAACAGCCCCGGCCGGAGCCGGGGCTGTTGAGTGATTCCGCCAGGTAGAATTCAGGCGCGCGCAGCTTGCTGCGCCGCGGTTGGTTTAGTCGCCGGCCACGGTTGCGGCTTCGGAATTTGCAGCCGCCGTCGTGCCGTTGCCATTCGCCGGTTCGATCCGCTTCACAGTCGTACCGGGAACAGCCGACAGAATCTCGTCCATCGAGCCGATCTGCATCAGAGGCTCGGACTTCTTCTTCAGCACGAGTTCCTCGTAAATCTTCCTCACCTTGGCCGCCTCCTCAAACGCGTGCTTGCGGCGGATGCGGTCCTCTTCGGCTGCGGTGAGCGGAATATCGTGCTCCAGGTGACGTACGCGCGCTGCGTCGTCCTCGTTGATCTTCAGCGAGTGCTCGTAATTGTTGAGGGCAACGCTCTTGTTCTTGGCGTAGATCTCATGCTTGCCGTGCTTCTTGTACCATTCCGCGACGGTCGCATTCTTGTGCATATTCTCGATGATCTGCCGCCAGCCCACGCCCGTATTGTAGGCGCAGAACGAAATCTCGCCCTTCTGCGTGGCGTAGGGGATGATGCACATTTCCGTGCGGCGGAAATCGTAGTTGAAAAGATCCTGGAACCACATTCCGGCGATGAACAGGAAGTTCCACGGATCTTCCTTGCGGCGCCTGATGGCATCTTCATACGTGCGCTCCGGGTTCGTCTTCCCGTATTTCTTGTCCGCGTCCTTGGTAAGCGCCCAGGTCTTGTCAAACTTCATCCACAGATCCTTGAGCCTCAGGCTCGGGGGCGCCTGGAACGGCTTGTAGTTCTTCAGCAGCGCGAGCGCCATCATGAAGTTCGAGAAACCCTTTCCACGGGCCGCGTCGGTGATCGCCGTCACGTCCCTGGTCAGCGAAGGAGCGTCCAGGAATCGCGGCACCGGCGCCCATTCCTTGGTTTCCTTGTTGATCATCAGTGCCGTGCCCACTCCGCAATTCGGATGGCATCCGCAGGAAAGCGAGCCCCACTGCGAATCCGGTCCGTGCGATAGGTCGGAAAAGCCCGCAAACGTGGCGATGTAGGAAATCGGGAACCAGTCGCGCGTCGGTTCCACCTTGCCAACCTGCGAGCTGACGTCCTGGGCCAGGTGAGACAGGGTGTATCGCTGCCGGATTCTGCGTTCCGGAGTGATGTCCTCGTCTCGCCCGGTGAACGAAACCGGCTGGAATGACACGAAGGAAATTTTCTTCGGGTTATCCATCGCGAACTTCACGATCGGGCCAACCTGGTCGTTGTTCACGTTGTTGACGATTGTGGTGACCAGCACGATTTCGACGCCCGCTTCATGCAGGTTCTCGATTGCGCGTAGCTTCACGTCAAACAGGTTGCCGACCTGCCGGTGGCTGTTGGCGTCGTTGCCAATGCCGTCGAATTGCAGGTAGGCGTAGCGCAGGCCCGCCTCAAAGGCTTTCTTGGCGAAATCCTTGCTCTTGGCGAACTCGATTCCGTTGGTTGCGGCCTGCACGCTGTTGTATCCAACCTTGCGCGCATAGCGGACCGCATCGAAGAAATAGGGCGACATCGTCGGCTCGCCGCCGGAGAACTGCACCGACATCTGCCGGCGCGGCTTGATCTTGGTCGCGTTGTCCAGGATTTCCTGGATTTCTTCCCAGCTCAATTCGTGGACATAGCCAACCTGGTTTGCGTCCATGAAGCAGGGATCGCACATCATATTGCAGCGATTGGTCAGGTCAACGGTCAGTACCGACCCGCGCCCGTGACGCACCGTGCTGGAACCGTGGTTGTGCAGCTTTTCGTCGTTATGCGCCGGGATATCGCGTCCCGGAAAGTTTCCCTCAATCCACTCAAGGAATTTCGCATCAATGGCCATCAGGTCTTCGTACTTTCCATGAATGGCGCACTCTTTCACCATCCAGACCTGGCCGTCGCGCTCGATGATCTGCGCCTTGATCTCTCCCACCTTCTCGTGGATCAGGTCGGTCCAGTCCTTCTTGCCGTCAATGATAGCCTCGCGCGCTTCCTTCACACAG
This sequence comes from Candidatus Acidiferrales bacterium, assembly GCA_036514055.1. Lineage (GTDB taxonomy): Bacteria > Acidobacteriota > Terriglobia > Acidiferrales > UBA7541 > Palsa-295. The sequence goes on along the minus strand of DATBXX010000054.1, from coordinate 16,131 downwards.
TCCGGGCACAGCGAGTCGGTCGTCCGCGGCCAGCCGAGCGTGGGCTTGGACTTCTCCCAGGACTTCAGCAGCGGTTTGTCGGACCACTTCGGCGTAAACGAGGGATTGGGGTTGTTCTTGTTAAAGTGCTGAATCGTGTCAAAGGCGACCCCTGCCGTCTTGCAAAGCGCCCAGTCAAAACTCTTCCAGATCTGATTGCGTACTGTCTTTGGCATATAACTGCACCTCTTCCTTAAGATTCCCTAAAACCCCAAAAAATGACGTGAGCCCCGCGACACCGCTGGAAACCGATCGACTCCACGGGCGCGCCCCGAGCCCGTAAACAGTTACGGTACCAGAGTTTGCCCGGATTCTAATCCAAGGTCTAGAGAGATGCGTCCAAATGTACAAATTGCGGGTTAAACGGCGTCAGATCGCGGTCAAAGGGGGCCGCGCTTAGTACTAATGGGAGGTATTGCGGCCCTGCGAGGCCCTACCAAGGCCATCGTCGACGGACCGGGAGCCTGTTCAGCGCCGCGGCGCTAATCCAGGTTCAGCGGGGTCCTGAGGACCCCGATGGCAAAATGCGCGAGCAGCGGGGCGTCGTCATCCAGCTGAATCCAGCGCAGCACGCAATGATCCTTCATGTATTGCGAGACCTTCGCCTCGCTAATGCCCAGGTACTCAGCCAGTTTGGCCTTCAGGCCGGTTTCGGAGGAATAGCCGCGTCCGCCTCGAGTCGACTTCCCAGAACGCCCGCCGCGAACCAGATTTCCGGCACCGATTCGCAGCGTCTGGCAGGCTTCCACGTAATACGAGGTAATTTGATCGGAATCCGAGAGCAAGAACACGCCAGGGCCCGCCGGGGCATCCTCGGCTTCTTCGAGTCGATGCAGCGGGCTGGTGACGAGCCGCCGCAGCAGGGATTCCAGCTGCGCCATACGCGATGCCAGGGCGGGATCGCCGCGTCCGTGCGCGGCGCGCTCTGAAGGCAATCGCGGCGCAGCCGCTTCCGCGCGCGAGGTTCGCTCCTGCGTGAAACCCTGCGGCTCGTAGGCGGCTTTCTCGGGCGCCAATCGCTCCGGTGCCGTCGCTTCCGCGTAAGACCTCTCAGGCGCCGGCCGCTCGAACACGGGTGTGCTCGGCACCGGTGGTCGGGACTGCTGAGGAACGGCAGATTGCGCGAATGCCTGCGACGGCAATCCCGGTGAGGCGGGCGCGCCTTTGCGACGCCGACCTCTGCCCCCGCGACGTCCGCGCCGACGCTTTCGCTTGCCTAGTGGAGAGCCATCCGCTGCGGCATCGCCAGGCGTCGCTAATGATTCCGCCGGCGACCCCTCCCCGTGAGAGTCGGGGATCTCACCGAGCGCAAGAGGCAAGCCCTCGCCAGCGGACTGCTCGGTTTCGTCCGCGGCCCCACCGGAGGATTGCTCGCCTGTGTCGCCATGGTGATCGGAATCGGCGCGGCTTTCGCGCCCGGGGCGAGCGGCCTGCTCGCTTGGAGTCAACGGCGGTGGAATCTCAAAACCAAGCCGCGTCAGGGCCTCTTCGGCCTTCTTGCGCCAGTCGGCGCGCCGAAATCGCTGCGCCGCAAGTTTGTACCAGCTTCCCGCTTCGTCTTTGTGTTCGGCTTTCTCTTCAATCGCGCCGAGCTCCCACGCAACCATTGCGTCGCGTGTGCGCTGGAAAAGTTCGTTGAGTTTTGCCTGCGCGTCAGGGCTGTTTTTCGCCTTGCGGATGCGCGCTTGAATTTGCCGCCAATCAGCCATGTCGAAACATTGTAGCAGCCGGTTGGCAGGTTAGCCAATGAAGTGTGGTTGCCAGGACGCGCGTGATTTCTGATCCTCGTGCTCGCCACATGTAACTTCGGATTTCGCCGGTCAGACGGCGCGTGAGCGAAGGTCAATCCGTCTGAGCAGGAGCTGGCCTCCTGGTCGACTCGTGATTTCTTATACTGTAAAACCAGTGAGTTTTGAAACGAGCGATCGTGCCCTCGGGACCAACCGCCCAGCCCTCTGTCCCGTCGAAGCTGACCGCGTTTAAGTTTAGGTGGTCGGTGTGCTGCCAGTGAACGCCCTGATCCTTGCTGACGTCGGTCCCGTTGGGGCCGACCGCCGCAAAATCGCCATACGAGAATGACCCAACCGCCGAACGGTAGCCGCCCGGCTGCAGAGCAGAGAGTTGCCAGGTCTTGCCCGCGTCTGGCGAGTATACCGAGACTCGGTCTGCTCGGCCCGGTTGGTTGTAGTCGCCTCCAACTGCCAGCAGCGTGTCGGGACCATCGCATGCGATGCTGAAGACTCCGCTCGATGGGTTGCCGCTGGAAATCGGAGTCTCGGTTACAGTCCAGGACCGTCCGTTATCGGCTGAATGAAATATGCGAGCCTTTGGACCGCCGGTGCCAAAGTAAATTCCGCCCTCGCAGAGGGCGATCGCCGTTCCACTTGCGGCAAAGGCGCCCTCTTTGGGAAGTGCTGCGGGCATCTTGTCGCGTGGCAGCTCGTTCCAATGTTCGCCATCTTCAGTCGTCAAAACCAGGAACTTGCCATCGACCGGATCACTCAACGCCAGGCAGTGCGTGCTGGAGTCGCAGTCCAGGGAGTCGAGGAAAAAACCGGTGCGCGTGCCCGAGTACTGTAATTTCCAGGAGGTGCCGCCGTCGGTCGTCTTGTAGATGCGGGATGCATGGCCATCGCCGCTCGACATCACATAGGCCCGATCCGGATCGAAGGCTTCGATATCGCGGAAATCGAGGTCGCCGGCGCCTGCCACGCTCAGTTGCTTCCAGGTTTCGCCGTCGTTGGTTGAACGCAGAATCACTCCATTGGAGCCGGAAGCCCAGACGTTATATCCCGTGCCCCAGCTCTTTACGCTGACACCGCGCAGATTGGTGTCGAGACCACCGGTTTGAACCGACCACCAGGGACTGGAATCGCCCGGGCTCAACAAGAGTCGAAACAGCATGAAAAACAGAAACATGCTGCGATTCTAGCTCAAGACTGGGCACCGGACGAATTTCACGATTTGCGCGCCGGCAACTTGATCGAGGGCAACTTAAACTGTGCCCGCATTCCCTTGCGAGTCTCCACCGCTTGTCGGAGAAGGTATTCGATCTGGCCGTTGACGCTGCGCAATTCGTCTTGCGCCCAGGCCTCGAGTTCCGCCCAAAGTTTGGGATCAATCCGAAGTAGCAGGGGCTTTCGGTTCATTGGCCTGACCTATCCGCTGTAGAGCGTGCCGGTATTCAGCACGGGATGGACTTCGGATTCACCACAGAGCACGACCATGAGATTGCTGACCATGGCAGCCTTGCGCTCGTCGTCAAGGATCAGTACTTGTTTCTCAGCCAACTCCTTCAGAGCCATGTCAACCATGCTCACGGCACCGTGCACGATCTTCTGCCGCGCTGCGATCACCGCCTCGGCCTGTTGGCGGCGCAGCATGAGCTGGGCGATTTCCGGCGCATAGGCCAGGTGCGTCAACCGCGCCTCGTCGACTACAACGCCGGCCTTCGCCAACCGGTCCTGAAGCTCACGACGCAAGGCTTGGGAAACTTCCGCGACGTTGCTGCGAAGCGTAATTTCATTTTCTTCGCCATTGTCGTAGGAATACATGCTGGCCATCTGCCGAAGCGCCGATTCACTCTGAGTCGGGACGTAATTCTCATAATTGTCGACGTCAAACGCTGCATGAGCCGTGTCCTCAACGCGCCAGACTACAACGGCGGCGATTTCGATGGGATTGCCGCGCTTGTCATTTACCTTCAATTTTTCGCCGTTGAGTGTTCGGGCGCGCAGCGAGATTTTATTTCGATACAAGTCGTGGCGAGAGGTCGCCCCGGTGTCGAGTTTCCTACCGGCCAGCCTGGCTTGTATTCCGCCATTCTGCGCAAGCGCGCCGTTCATCTGGGATCCGTTGGTGTAGAACGGATTGCCCCAGTGAAACCCGCTGGTGCGCACGGTGCCCTTGTACCCGCCAAAAAGCACCAGCACGCGGGCCTCGTTCGGCTGCAGCGTGAAAAAACCCTTCAGGAGAATCGCGCACACGGGCAGTAGCAAAACTGAACCGACAACGAAGGCGGTCTGTAATTGACCCATCGTCTGGGCTCCGTCCTGGATCGCGAAGATCAGCAGGACAACATCGGCCACGAGCAGTCCGATCAGCACAGGCAGCATGATCCATCCGTTGTGGACCCGGACGACGCGCTCGGCATTTGCACTTGCTTGTTTCATATCCATCGGCTTCTCCCTCCTGGTGGATCTCTGGCTGGGTTATCGAAATGATATCATAATGATACCACTCGATCCACCGCTCCGGAAGCATCCAAGCGAGGTCGTTCAGGGCACCGCCTGTCGCGCGCGTTTACAACGGATGCTCTTCCAGGCAAGCCTGCGGTAGAATCTGGGGTAGCGTGAAATGCACTCGAGGGGAATTTATGACAGCACGGTGCAGGATCTGGGTCGTGGCGCTGCTGGTCTTAGGCCAGGCTCCCGCGTACGGCCAGCAGAGTCCATCGGGATTTGAGCCGTTCGATCGCTGGAAGGCCGCCGTTGTCCAAGGGAACCAGGCGGCGCTTGCAGCGCTCTATGTCACCGCTCCTGTGTCCCAAGTACAGGTTGGAGGCAAGCCCCAGGATCCGCGCGAGGAACCGCAGTTCTGGTCCGCCCTCGCCGCACAGGGACTCAGCGACTTTCAGGCCAAGGTGCTGACAATCGAGCGCCCGCAACCGGGTGTCGTCTCGCTGGTCCTTCGATTTCAATTCAAGCTCAAGACCAATTCCGGCGAGCAGGCGTCGCTGGTCGAAGCGGCCCAGGTCTGGGTTCAGCAAGGAAACGAATGGCGCATCGCCCAGACGCGAAGGAGCGAACTAGCTGCAAGCCCGCACATGCGCTTGCCCGAACCCGCGAAGCCAAATATCGCTCTGTACCCACCGCCGGAAGACGCGGCAGCGGAAATCAGTTCCGCGCTCGCAAGCGCCGCAAAAGACCACAAGCGTGTGATCCTGGTCTTTGGCGCCAACTGGTGCTACGACTGTCACGTCCTGGACGCTACGTTTCGCTCCAAGGCGTTCGCTCCCGAGGTAGCTGCAAGCTACCACGTCGTGCATGTCAACGTCGGCGACGCTGGCGACCAGAATCTCGATCTCGCCGAGAAATACGGCGTGCCGCTCAAAAAGGCTGTGCGCATCCCCAGCCTTGCGGTTCTCGATCCGGATGGCAAAGTCGTTTACAGCCAGAAGAACGGCGAATTCGACGACAGCGTCCGCATCGGTCCGCAGGACGTCGCCGCGTTTCTTACCAAGTGGAAACCAGCGAGCTAGACTGACGCTCGCACGACCGGCGTCCCGGTGCTAGGGAGCATCTCCGAGTTGCTTCAATTTTTGTTCCGCGCTGTCTCTTATCCCGTTTCGCCTTTGCTCATTGTCCGTTGTATCGGAGGGCAATAGTTCCAGCGCTCGCTTGGCATTCTGCCGTGCCAACTCTTTTTGGCCGTCCGCGAGATAGGCGTCAGACAGGCTATCGTAAACATTGGGCGAATTCGGATAGGCCGCCAGGTTGAGCTTCAGGATCTCGATTGCGCCTTTCCGGTCGCCCGATTGCAGGTGCTCGTATCCCATGAAATTCGCTATACCCTCGGGAAACAGGACGGCCTTGGGGTCGCGCCTGCGTGCGTCTTCGAGCATCTTTGCCACATTGGCCGCACCGTCCGGTTGGTCCATCAGGTCCAGGTCATGCGACTCCTGGGGTATCGCCGGAACATCCTTTGAAACTGGCGCACGGCCCGGCGTCGTGATAAGCGTCGTCACATACCAGTCCACAATCGTTCCCGGCAACTCCGGATGCGCGGGGAACATCTCCACGCCATGGCCTCCTGTGGCGTAATGAACGAACTTTTTCCCCGGATTCGGCGTCAGGCTGTAGAGCCACTCAATCGTTTCCACCGTGGGCGGGAATTCATCATCATCGGCGACGGCGAAAAACACCGGCAGTGCCACCGAGCTGCGCAGAAACTGTCGGCCATTCAGGTCCGTGTTTCCTGAGAGCAGCACGAGCGACCGCACCTCAGGATGCCGGCGCGCGGCCTGCACGGAATTGTTCACTCCGCAGCTTGCCCCGCCGACGCCGATCATGTCGTGCCGCACGCCGGGCTGGGACTCCAGGTACTGGAGAGCCGTGTCAATGTCGCCGGGCCACTTTTGCGTTTCAATCTGTCCCTCTTGCTCCAGGGTCAGCGAATCGTGCGGCTCGCCGCCGCTTTCCCCGAAGCCACGATTATCAAGTGTGAGCACATTGATCCCTGCCGCGGCGAGCTGTTCGCCCAAGCCGTCCCAGACCTTTCGCTGCCGGTTGCACTGATGCAGCAGCAGGACTCCCGGACCGGGTTTGCCGGCGTCAAAAAAGGTCGCCTTGAGTTTGGTGCCGTCCGCCGCGGTCAGATCGACGACACGTACGGTAGCAAGCGCCGGAGCCGTGCATGCAACGGTTAAGAGGATCAATGTAGCGACGCGGGATAGGATTTGCCGATCGATCATGGGACCCTCCTCAATCTCCGCACATCATACCGAAACCGCCGAGCGCCTTACTGCGATTGGCCACCATCCGTTATTGCGTTTATCTGACGGGCTCAGGATGGACGCGCCGGGTTACGGCAAGGTGAAGGCGACGAAGGAATCTCCGGAAGCGGCAACCACGTACTGCTTGCCGTGGACTTCGTAGGTGACGAAATTGGCGCCGGTTTCAGTGCCGCCTACCGTGAAATCCCACAGGAGCTTGCCGGTCGAGGCGTCGAGCGCGAAGAAATTTCCCTCGTCACTGCTGGAAAAAACCAGATTGCCCGCGGTCGCAAGCGTGGAGGTCTGCGTGGGCGCGAGCGTCTTGAACTCCCACTTACGCTTGCCGGTCGTTGCGTCCAAGGCGCGAACGGCACCGTAGGCATCGTCGCCGCCCAGCGTGACTCGCCCGCCCCCGCCGAAACCGGGAAAATCCACGCGGTCCTTCCCTGCCACCGTATATGCGCTGATCTCGCGCGAGGAGACGTAAAACATCTTCGTGAGCGGGCTGTAGGAAGGGCTGTTCCAGTTCGTGCCGCCGTGGCCGTCAGGAAATAGCAGCGTGCCCTCGCGCGTGGGCTCGGTATTGGGCATCAGGATCGGGCGGCCGTTCTTGTCCAGGCCCTTCGTCCAAGTCTCGGTAACGAAGGGCGTCCCCGCGACAAATGCTCCGTCGGTGCGGTCCAGCACGTAATAAAAACCGTTTCGATTGGCGAGCGCGAGAAGTTTGCGCGGCCTGCCGTCGACTGCGGCTTCGAACAGCACGGGGACCTGAATCGAATCCCAGTCATGGGTGTCATGCGGCGTGAACTGGAAATACCATTTCATTTTTCCGGTGTCGGCATCCAGCGCGAGCACGCAGTCGGTGTAGAGATTGTCCCCGGGGCGCAACGAGCCGTTGTAATCCGGCGCGGGATTTCCCGTGCCCCAGTAAATCAGATTCAGGTCCGGATCAAACGAGCCGCTTCCCCAGGTGCCCCCGCCTCCGAGACCCTTCATATCCTTGCCCCAGGTTTCCGAGCCCGGCTCGCCCGGTTCCGGGATTGTGAATGTGCGCCAGAGGCGCTTGCCCGTTTTCGCGTCGTAAGCATCGATGTAGCCGCGAATGTCCACGTCTCCGCCGGAAATTCCCACCAGCACCTTGCCATCGAGCACGCGGGGCGCGCCTGTAAGCGCAAAGCCGTGCCCATTGTCGTCCACGTGGGTGTTCCAGCGGACCTGTCCAGTCGCGGCGTCCAGCGCAACCAGATGCGCGTCGAGGGTGCCGACAAAGACCGTATCGCCCAGGATGGCCACGCCGCGATTGGAGCGATGGACTCCGATGGTAAACAGCTTTTCGGGCAGCCGCGGCGTCCAGCTCCAGATTTTCGTGCCGAGGCGCGCGTCAAGCGCGGTCACGGTGCTGGGCGGCTCGGTGATGTACATGATCCCGCCGACGACGATGGCGGAGGACTCGATGGGCGCCTCTCCCAGGTGATTGGGCTGGTAAATCCAGGCGGCCTTGAGCGTGTGAACATTTTCGCGATTGATCTGCGTGAGGCGCGAGAAACGCTGGGACTTGTAGTCCCCGCCGTACATCAGCCAGTTTTGCGGCGTCGAATCGGCGTGGAGTAATTGATCGTACGTCACGCCTTGCGCGTGAACAGGCACGGGAGCCCAGGCGAACCAGACGGCGCTCATGATCGCAACAATTGCGGCGGATGAAATTTTCGTTTTCACTGTGCACCCTTCAACGTAGAAAGGTAGGCGATCAGGTCGTCCATCTGCGCGCTGGTGAGCGTGTCCTTGAAACTGGGCATGAAGCTCTTGCCGATTTCTTTGTTGAGCGAGACCAGTTCGGGTTTGCGGAAGCCGTGCAGCTTCCCCTGCGAGTCTTTCAAGACGATCGAGAACGAATCTTCGCCGACGCGCATGCCTTCGGTAACGTGCCCGTCTTTTTCGACGGCGCGGAACATCATGTACTGTGTCCAATTGTTGCCATAGAAGCCGCCGGACGGCTTCGGCAGGTTCGCACCGGGGTCGATAAGGCGCGCTTTCAGGTTCGCGGGACCGCGCCCTGCGCCGACGCGTGAAAGATCGGGGCCGATGTCGCCGCCAACACTGTTGATCGAGTGGCAGGCGGAGCAGCCACTTGCCTTATAGACAGCCTCGCCTCTGTTGGGATCGCCCACGGCCGCGAGCTGCTGGGCGGAATCGAAGGTATGAAGCCAGCCGACGATGTCGGCGGCGTCTCTTTCGGTAAGGATATAGGAGCTCGGCATGCCGGTGCCGGGAATGCCGCGTCGAATGATGCCTGCTACCGCGGCGTCGCCCAGAGCCGTGGGCACTCCGTGGAGATTCGGGCCCTCTTCGCCGGTAGCGTCCACACCGTGGCAGGTGGAGCAGTTCGCCGAGAACAGTAGCTTGCCCTTTTCAGGGTCTGGCGGAGGCGCAGGAGTAGTGGATGGAGGCTCAGGCGGTGGTGCTTGCGCCGATGCGCTGCGGACCATGAGGGCATTCGAAATAAGAATGCAGGCCGTACATGCCGCCGCAATAAACCTGAAGAACCTGACCGAATTCACCCTGCCCCCCCGGAGCCCAGAATCGCCCAACTGATATAACACAGGTTACGAGACGTGCGCGGCAGAAATGCGATCCAAGAAATGTTGGCGGAGTTCAACCAGGCAGGTCTGGCGACGTGTTTCGGTAGACTCTCGAAGCTGCTGGAACTCCATTTCCCGATCGCTGGACGCCCCACCCTAAGCGGACTAAGATGGAATCACGATGGCGCCCAAACTTCCCATCTACATGGACAATCAGGCCACAACAGCGGTTGACCCGCGTGTTCTCGAGGCCATGCTCCCCTATTTCAGCGAGAAGTTCGGGAACGCCGCGAGCCGGAACCACGAATTCGGCTGGAAGGCTGAGGAAGCTGTCGAAAACGCACGGGCACAAATCGCCCGTCTGATCCGCGCAAGTCCGCGAGAGATCGTCTTCACCAGCGGCGCTACCGAGTCGGACAACCTCGCAATCAAAGGCGTCGCCGAAGCGAGTCGGGGAAAGGGCAACCATATCGTTACGCAGGTGACCGAGCACAAGGCCGTGCTCGATGCGTGCAAGCGCCTGGAAAAGTCCGGCTGGGATGTCACCTATCTGCCTGTCGCCCCCGACGGACGCGTATCGGTTGACGATCTCCGCCGCGCGATTACTCCTAAAACAGTTCTCATTTCGATCATGTATGCGAACAACGAAATCGGAGTCGTCCAGCCGATTGCTGAGATCGGCAAGATCGCCAAGGAAAAGAAAATCGTTTTCCACGTCGACGGCGTGCAGGCGGTCGGCAAGATTCCCGTGGACGTGCAGAAAGACGGCATCGACCTGCTGTCGATCTCAGCTCACAAAATCTACGGTCCCAAGGGCGTAGGCGCGCTCTACGTCCGCCGGAAAGATCCGCGCGTGGAGGTCGCAGCGATCATCGACGGTGGCGGGCACGAGCGCGGCATGCGCTCAGGCACCTTGAATGTTCCTGGAATCGTGGGCCTGGGCAAGGCCTGCGAAATCTGCCAGAAGGATATGCCGGAGGAAATCGAGCGTCTTCGGAGACTCCGCGACAAACTGAGAGAGGCGATCATGGGCCGCCTGGACGGCACGGCAGTCAACGGTTCGATTGCGCACCGTCTGCCGAACAACCTAAATCTGAGCTTTTCCGGTGTCGAAGGCGATGCACTGCTTATGGGCATCAACGACGTGGCCGTTTCCAGTGGCTCGGCGTGCACTTCCGCCATGATCGAGCCAAGTTATGTGCTGCGCGCGCTCGGAGTTTCCGACGATCTTTCGCACAGCTCGATCCGCTTTGGACTGGGGCGCTTCAACAACGAAGAAGAAGTGGAATACGTGGCGGACCGCGTCGTAGAAACCGTCAAGCGCTTGCGCGAGCTCTCGCCCCTGTATGAAGCGGCCAAACCGCAGGTCCGCTGCTAGCTACCGCTCAAGAAAACGCTGCTTCCGCCGATTGAAGGGACTTCGCCGAATCCGACCGCCGGCCGGTTCCCCGGGGAACGCAGTCTGGGCGAATGGGGCCGAGTGACGCTCGATTTTGGCCTCGCGCAATATTCCTGGCACAGATAACATCACGTGGCCCATCTCACCGCCCTGCGGGAGCGCAAGGGCTGGCACTAGCCGCTGTCTCGCCTCTACAGCCTTTCGCCCGCCCCAAACACGGTGTTTGCCTGACTGCGAGCAAGCGCCTTGTTGCGCGATAGTCCGAACCGGAGGAACCACATGCGCACGTTCTATCGAGCCCTGACCACCTTCGCGTTGACGATGGCGCTGGCCACCCCCTTTGTGATGGGCGGCTGCGCCGCCCGCGTCGGATACCGGACCTACGACCCCTATTACAACGATTACCACACGTGGGACAACAACGAAGTCACGGTCTACTCAAAGTGGGAGACCGACACGCACAGAGAGCACAAGGACTTTCGGAAACGGAGCCCGGACGAACAGAAGGAATACTGGAACTACCGTCACAACCAGAAGTGATCAAGTCCGCGCAAGGCACAATCTTTGGCTTTGATTTTTGCACTACCGCACCCGCCGGTGACTCGCTCGCCGCGGGTTGGGTGCTTCCCCGCCTCCAGATCACCGACTCCCTCGACTATAATCAGATCCGGCCGCTGATTCTGCGGCGCGAAAAGGAGATCGGGAATGAGCGAGGGACAGGTTCACAGCCGCGGCTTCGTGCATGAGCATTCATTGAGCCTGGCCGCAGTCGCAATCCTGCTCCTGTGGATCGGTCTTTACATCGTGTCGAATCCCAGCACGCATCTCGGCTCGTTTTACGGGAACGCCATCGCGGACTGGTCGGGCGTAGTCGTCACCGTTCTGGCCACGAAGTATTTGTATGAACGAAATTCGGCCGAAAGCCGGCCGCTGCCAAAGAGTATCCTGAGACCGACTCTGGAGTTCCTGCGCGACCATTCGCTCAGCATCTTTCTACTGATTACCGGAATCGGGTGGGTGATTCTCTATATCGTGATGGATTGCAACAGCAAATGGGGGCAGGTCGTCGGAAACGTGGTATCGGAATGGACGCAGATTTTCGGTCTGGTGATACTGACCAAACACATGATCGAACGCCACTCGAAGGAGAGTCGCCGTTAATCTACGCCGCGGTCTTGGTCCACGCGCCCAATATCGCGCCCATCAAGCAAAGTCCCACCAGCGGATAGAAGTTGTTGATCGCGAAAAGTGCCGTGGGCCGCATCTCGTACATATTTGTCGTGAACGTGATGGGGCCGACGATTCCGATCCAAAGTAGGATGCCGATCGCCGCACCGCGCGCGGCTGTGTTCGCGTTGCGCCAGGCGCAAATCTGAGCGAGCACAAACGCGATCAGCAGGTTCAGTACAAGAGTGATGATGTACGGCAAAATCGGGTTCATATTGGCCGACTGCGCGGCGGGCGCGCCTTCCAGTGCCATCCAAGGCTTGCTGAACAGGACGGCATACCAGACGGCGCCGAGCAGCCAGTACACCACTGCGCAAACAATTACAGCGGCATAATTCGTCCTCATGATGTGGCCTCCGCCAAGTGTCGGGAACCGGATCGGCCGGAGTTTGCCCGCGCCCGGCCGAGTTGTCAAGCAGCGCCGCCGCATTGTCGCCGCAAAATAAGTAAGAAGGTCCGGTTTCACTCGGAATGGGGGACGGGAGGGTTCCTGCGCGACCCAGGTACGCAAGCACCTCGCGAAGCTATCCGGCAAACCCGGGGTAGCTCGTGTTGCCGCTTGCACTGCTTGAAACACCGACCCAGCCAAGCAACATTTTGCCGCTAACGGTGTTCTAATATAGGGAGACGTGTTGGCCGTGACCGAGGGGAGGCTTGCCCGCGGCAAGGCTTTTATACTGGATGATTCCCGGTCCAAGAGCCGGGCAGAAGGAGATCAGGCAATGAAGCAAATCATAATGGTTATGGCCATACTAGTGTTTGCCGGCGTCGCGGGTGCGGGACCAGGAGTCCAGGGAAAGCCGTTGAAACTCGTTATCGAGCGCCACTCGACGGTTCCCATGGTTGAGGTTGTGAAGAACTTCGGCGACAAATGTCCGAACGTGACCATCACGACCAATATGGAGCAGTCGGATTACATGCTTCAGGCTATCGGCTGGCCCGGTGACGGATATCGATTCATGATCATCGCCAAGGGCGGCGACAGCCTTTACGCGACGAAAACAGTGCTGCTCAGCAACGCTGTAAAAGACGTCTGCCATTTCCTCAATACCCGGCCGTAGTCAAGACTGGTTGGGTCTTCCTGAAAAGCGTAACGCCGCGCGGCTCGTGCGCCGGGCGGCGTTGCGCGAGTACCACCCGCCGTTCCGGGGAAGTCCCGATCAGTTTCTTTTTTTTTCAAGTTCGGCCCACCGCGCGTACAGACCATCCACGGTGTTCTGCGCTTCTTCGACCAGTTTGCATGTCCGCTGCAGCAGAGCGGGATCGCTCATCACTGCCGGATCTTCCATCGCGACGTGGTGCACCCGTAGTTCCTGCTCGGCTTCGGCTACGCGCTCCTCGATCGTTTCAAACTCGCGAACCTCGGCAAACGACAGTTTCTTCTTCTTGGGAGTAGCCTGAGCGCCGCCGACAACCGTCGGGCGCGACCGGAGAGTTCCGGACCGGTCTTGCGCGTCCTTGGATAGTTGCGACCGCTGCCAGGCTTCCCACTGCGAATAATCCGCAAAGCGCTCCGCATCGCCTAGGCCATCCAGACCGAGAACGACCGTCGAGACGCGGTCAAGCATGTACCGGTCGTGCGTAACCAGAACAAGCGCCCCGCGATATTCCAGCAGGCTCTGTTCCAGTATTTCCAGTGTGGGAATGTCCAGATCGTTGGTCGGCTCATCGAGCAGCAGAACGTCGGCAGGCTGCAGCATGAGCTGTGCAATCAAAACCCGGGCGCGTTCACCGCCGGAAAGTTTGCCGACCCGCTGGTTCAAATCCTCGGCGGAGAACAAGAATTTTGCTCCCCATGCAGCCACGTGAATCACGCGATCCTGATAAATGACCGAATCGCTGTCGGGCGCAAGCGCCCGGCGAAGACTTGGGTCGGGATCAAGCTCGCGCTTCTGATCGAAGTAGACGATACGCAGCGAATCCGCCTTTTGGATCTGGCCGCTCGCGGGTGCAATCTCCCCGCGAAGCAGGCGCAGCAAGGTGGTCTTGCCGCTCCCGTTGGGGCCGACCAGGCCGACCCGCATACCCTGCACGAGCGTAAAGCTGAACTTTGTGAAAAGCTCGCGACCGCCAATCCCGTAGCGAACATCTTCCAGCCGGATGAGCTGTTTTGTTTGGCGCTCGGACGCCGAAAAATCGATATTGGCGGTCGAGACTCGGCTCCTGGAATTCATCTCCGCCAGCTCACCGATCAATCCGTGCGCCCGCTCGATGCGCGATTTGGACTTGGTCGTGCGTGCTTTCGGGCCCCGGCGCAACCATTCGATTTCGCTGTGGACCAGATTCGCAAGCGCGTCCTGGCGCTTTTTCTGCGCGTGCAGGTACTGCTCCTTGGCCTCAAGAAACGTGCTGTAGTTTCCGCGCACCCGCAGGTAGCCGTCTGAGTAGGCACGGCTGAGTTCCACCATGTCGTTGGCAACGTTCTCCAGAAAATACCGGTCGTGGCTGACGACGACGCAGGCAAACGCCGCCGTCTGAAGAAACCCCTCGATCCACTTGATGCCCGCAAGATCCAGATGATTCGTGGGCTCGTCGAGTAGAAGAATGTCGGGATCCTGCGCGAGCGCAGCGGCAATCGCCAGGCGCTTGCGCCATCCGCCGGACAACGACGCGGTGCGCGCTTCAAAGTCCGTGAAGCCCGCGCGCCCCAGGGTTTCTGCGATTCTCGACGGCCGATCCTCTTGCGGAACCGAGGCCTGGACCATGGCGCTTTCCACCACCGAGCGGACCGTGTCGTTCGCGGCAAATTCCGAAGCCTGCGTCACGCAACTGAGCCGGGTGCCCTTGCGAACGGCCAGTTCCCCGCTATCCGGCTTCACACGCCCGTACAGGATTTCGAGCAAAGTGGATTTGCCCGAACCATTGGGCCCGATCAGGCCGATGCGGTCGCCCTCCGATACTGTGAACGAGATATTCTTGAACAGCGGAGCGACCCCAAACTTTTTCGAGAGGTCATGCGCGCTGATGATCGGACCCGAGTTGCTCAATCTTCTTTTTCTCCTGCTGCAAGTGTACACGCGAAAAGTTCCGACACACCGCTGGACGGGCACGTCGAAGCGCGATCCAGCATGTTCGGGCGCGCTCGCGCCGCTCTAGCTCATATTGATTGTGTGGCGCTTGACGTACCAGCAGGGCTCGTAGCCGAGCCAGGGAAAGATCGAGCGAACGCATGTCTGCATTTGCGGCTGATCGTAATAGACGCTGAGCCTGCCATTGTTAAGAGGCGCAGCATAGTAGGTCGGGACACCGGACGTCGCGGCATCCGGGCCATGGACGGCCATCCGGTAGCGCAGCACCAGATAGTCTCCTGCATACAGTGCGACAAGCGCAGAGCCCAGTGCGATCAGCGCGAAGACAGCTATCTTGCCGGGGACGGCACCAAGCGTTGCGGGGGATTGGGTCGCGTCGGGCATGGCATACATACGACGCGTGAATAGTAACCTAGAGTTCGGGCTGCAGGTCAGAAACAGTGGACGCGCTTGTCGTGCCGGGCGACCCTGTCTGGTGCGGAGGCCGTCGCAGACGGGCGCGAGACCGACACGCCTAGCGTGCCCAAGTCTAGCGCCCGTCAAGTCGAGCTAGTGCTTGATGTAAATGCCGACATCAAACACGTTGTGATCCCATTCGGCCTTGTGATCACGGCACCAGGCGCGCTCCTGGTCAAGCTTGGCGATGTCGTTGTCGACTTTGCCGCTGTGCTCGCCGTATTTCGCAGCATCGCGATCGATTTTGGCCTTCTGGTTCTGCAAGCGCTGATGGCATTCTTCGCTATAGTCGTGGTCGGCCCGCGCCGCGCCACACAGTGGCAACGTCAGTCCCACCGCAAGTGCACTAATCCAGACGAACCGCATTGGTTTGGTCATTGTGTCCCTCCCTGGGAGCGAATGTACGCCTGCCAGCGGACCCGCGCCCATCGGTTGAAGCTGTTAACCGGGCGGGGCCTTTCCTGTAGGTCATAACTAAAAAACTTATCGGCGCGATTGGAAATTCTATTGACACTTTGAGGACAAATCTGTAGAGTTGGCGATTGTCTGCCTACCTTCCAGCTGGCCTGGGAGTACCTGCTCTTTGACAATCGAGTGAAACAAGCCAGAACCCGTTTGGTTTCGGCTTTTATTCCGGGTGTACCGGGATGAAGGCCGTTTGAGAGCCTTTTCCCGGCTTGCCGGGGAGAGGTACAGAAATCGAGCGATGTACAGTTCGTTCCGATCGTGAGGGTGCAAACCTTCACGGTTGGGAGACAGGTTTCAAATGAGAGTTTGATCCTGGCTCAGAGCGAACGCTGGCGGCGTGCTTAACACATGCAAGTCGAACGCGCAGCATTCTGTAGCAATACAGGGTGTGGGCGCGTGGCGAACGGGTGCGTAACACGTGGATAACCTTCCTTCAGGTGG
>DATBXX010000053.1:0-15000 GCA_036514055.1 Candidatus Acidiferrales bacterium | reverse complement strand
TCCCAGGTCGCGGCCGGCAAGCGCGAGGACGCGCGCCGCGCGATCGAAGCCGCCGCTACAGCGTTTCCGTCCTGGAGCTCAAGCGCCCCTGCCGTGCGCAGGGGCCTATTCCTGAAGGCTGCCGATATTCTGGAACGCCGGATGCCCGAAATTGCGAAAATCACGGCGGAGGAAACCGGCCAGACGTTCGGTTGGGGAATGTTCAACTGCATCTTCACCGTAGGAATCCTGCGGGAAGCCGCAGCGCAAGCCTACGGGATGATCGGTGAGGTAATCCCGACCGACCTGCCCGACACGACGGCCATGGCCATTCGACAGGCCGTCGGCGTGGTCGTGGGCATTGCTCCCTGGAATGCGCCGATGATCCTGGGCATGCGCGCCGTCGCCCTTCCGGCCGCCTACGGAAACACCGTCGTGCTCAAGGCCTCGGAGGAATCTCCGGGAACGCATCTTGCGATCGCCTCCGTGTTTGAGGAAGCTGGCTTTCCCAAGGGTGTCATCAACGTGATCACGAATGCGCCCGCCGACGCCGCCGAGGTCGTCGACGAGCTGATTGCGAATCCCAAGACGCGCCGCATCAGCTTCACGGGTTCAACGAAAATCGGCCGCCTGATCGCCGAAAGTGCCGGCCGGCATCTCAAGCGAACCGTTTTGGAATTGGGTGGCAAAGCCCCGCTGATCGTTCTCGGCGACGCCGTGATCGAGGACGCTGTAGCTGCCGCGAACTTCGGGGCTTTCATGAACCAGGGGCAAATCTGCATGTCCACCGAGCGGATCGTGGTTGAAAAGCCGGTGGCCGACGAATTCGCCGAGAAGCTCGCCGCGAAGGCATCGGCACTAACGCTCGGCGATCCACTCCAGCCGACAACCCAAATCGGATGCCTGATCAATCCTGGCGCGATGCAGCGCGTGCAGGCGCTGATTGACGACGCGGTCGCCAAGGGCGCAAAGGTGCTCTGCGGCGGAAAATCACAAGGCCCGTCGTATTTTCCCACGGTTCTTTACGGCGTCACGCCGGCGATGCGCATCTATGGCGAGGAGTCTTTCGGTCCGGTCGTGTCTATCGTGGTCGCCAAAGACGCCGATGACGCCACGCGCATCGCCAACGACACCTCGTATGGTCTGTCGAGCGCCGTTTTCAGTCGCGACATTAACCGGGCCATGAGAATTGCCGAGCGCCTCGAATTCGGGATCTGCCACATCAACGGCGCCACGGTCCATGATGAGCCGCAGATGCCCTTCGGGGGAATGAAGGACAGCGGCTGGGGCCGATTCGGCGGCAGCGCAGGTCTGCAGGAATTTACCGAGCTGCGCTGGATCACCATTCGCCGCACGCCCACGCACTACCCCATCTAAGGATGGAATCTACCGCGGGTCCGGGAATTGGCAACTTGCGGCAGGAGTTGGGCAGGCTTGCTAGCTCGCGCAGGGCGCGCATCGTGCTGGAAGTTTTTCTCCAGAAGGCGGGGAGCGTTGACGCGCCTGTTGCGTCGTACCACCCGCCTTCCGGAGCTACATGTTAGTCGGCTTCTGGGAAGCAGAAACTGAACTTCGTAACGTCTCGCAGCAAACCAAGTCCGATGACGCTAGGCTTCACGTACTTTTTCATGTCTTTCCCCCTTGAATGATCGAGTTGAGCAGAATTATGGTCCCTCAGCCGCCCCGCACCCACACTGCGAGTTGACCCACTAGCTATTGCCTGGCAACTGCGATACCAATCCGCAGTCCGTAGAATCGAAAGCCAACTCGCTGATATCTCGCCGGTTGGCTCGCGGCTGCTTCTGGCGCTCGCGCGAACATGGCTGTCTGGGTCATGCGTTGTCGGTCGGAGTGGAAAACCGATGCACGACCTTCTCCTATTTCGGGAGATCGGAACATGCCAGGGGTGGAGTACTAGCAAGACGCAGATGTCACGACCTCGTAAGGGTTCTTGTTCCGGTGGCGTGGCTGCAAACGAAGGCAGACGGCGGGCGTGGCATCTGGCCTGTGGAGCTCCGGGCTGGCGGGGCTCGTGTTTCAGAAACAGGAACGGACCGTACCGCCGTCCACACGCAAAGCCGCCCCATTGGTGGCCGAAGACAGCGGGCTGCAAACATAGACGACCAGGTTCGCGACTTCTTCGGTCGAGGCGAATCGTTTAAGCAGGGAGCTTGGACGGACACGGGCGAAAAATTCGCGCTCAAACTCGGCGAACGGTTTGCCACCGCTCAGTTTGTTGACGAATTCATCCACTCCGTCGGAACGGGTCGGGCCGGGCAGCACGGCGTTCACCGTCACGCCGGTTCCCGCGCAGGTCTCGGCAAGACCGCGCGATATGGCGAGCTGCGCGGTTTTGGTCATTCCGTAGTGGATCATTTCGGCGGGAATCTGAATACCGCTCTCGCTGCTGATGAAGACGATGCGCCCCCAGTTCTTCTGTTTCATGCCCGGCAGATAGGCGCGGCTCAGTCGCACGCCGCTCAGGACGTTCACGTCAAAGAATCTTTGCCAGTCGGAATCCGGGATCTGTTCGAAGGGTTTCGGCTCAAAGATGCCAAGGTTGTTGACCAGGATGTCGACGGCGGGAAACTGCTTCACCAAGTTGCCGACGACGACGGCATCGGCGAGATCCCCGGCAAAACTCTCGAGCTTTGCGTCCGGTACAGTCTGGCGAATCTTTGTGATCGCGTCCTCAACCGACGGTTTCAAACGGCCGTTGACCACGACCCGGGTGCCTTCGCGAGCGAGGCCGGCGGCAATGGCCAGCCCGATACCTTTGGTGGAACCAGAAACCAGGGCCAGTTTGCCGGACAGTTGTAAATTCATAAGACCCAGAATGTCGTATCGCAGGAGGTAGTGTCAAAGTTTTCATCCGGTCCGCGGGACCGGCCGCAGGCTAACCGCGACCGATGAAAGGCATCTTGGTCGCCATCACCGTCATGAACTGGACGTTTGCGTCCAGAGGTAGAGACGCCATATACACCACTGCCCGGGCAACATCGGCGGGATCCATCGTCGCCTCGACAGCGATCGTGCCGTTGGCTTGCGGCACGCCTTTTTTCATTCTCTCGACCATCTCCGTTGAAGCGTTTCCAATGTCGATCTGGCCGCAGGCGATGTCGTATTTTCGACCGTCGAGAGAAGTCACTTTGGTGAGACCGGTGACTCCATGTTTTGAGGCCGTGTAAGGCGCGGAATTCGGCCGGGGACTGTGTGCCGAGATCGAGCCGTTATTGATGATGCGTCCGCCTCGCGGCTCCTGGCTCTTCATCAGTTTGAACGCTTCCTGCGTACAGAAAAACGTGCCGTTGAGGTTGGTGTCAACAATCGACCGCCATTGCTCCGGCGTTAAGTCCTCAAGCGGAATGGCACGGCCGGATGTGCCGGCGTTGTTGAACAGCAGGTCGAGCCGGCCGAATGCGTCTTTTGTTTTCGCAAAAAGCTCACGCACCGAGGCGGGATTGCTCACGTCCGCTGGAAGGGCCAGTGTCCGGGAATTTGCGTGGCTTGCTTCCAGCGCAGTTGCTTCCAGCAGTTGCTTCCGGCGGCCGGCAAGAACCACCGAATAGCCTTCGTGAGCCAGAGCAATTGCGACAGCCTTGCCGATCCCGCTCCCGGCTCCGGTGACGATGGCGATCTTTGAAACGGCGTGGGGCGATGAGTCCATGAACGTCCTCCGCGATGCGTCACAGCGAATAGGCCTGTTCCCGACACTCCCGCGTGACCCTACAACAACCAAGAACAACCTTGCACCTAGCTTGCCGCTGCGGCGCGGATAAATCAAATGGGGCACCCCGGTTGATCGAGTACCGCGAAAGCGGCATGACAGCTGCCTGCAATTTGCAGATCCGGTTCGAGTTATCGCAGAGTGAAGGGCTAGGGTTCATCGTCAACGGTTTTACAGGGTTTAGCGTATCGCCGCCAACGGTGCCAAAGGCGATCATACCAACGCTGGCAAGCTGACCGCTCTGATCCGAATTGATGGCAGTTGAAGCCGCGCTTCCCAGACTTCTATCGGAAGTTCAAAGGAGGACCAATGAAGAAGTACTTCGCGATATCTTGGGCCCTGGTTGTGTCGCTCGTCCTGCCGGCTGTTTCCTTTGCGTCGGACAAAGAGGACGACATCAGCCGGGCGCAGAGGTCCGCCCAAGTTTTCCAAGAGATTATGAACGCCCCGGACAACATTCCTCATGACGTGCTGAATAAAGCCCGGTGCATCGCCGTCATCCCGGGGGACAAGAAGTTCGCGTTCATCTTTGGCGCGGACTACGGCCGAGGCCTCGCCGTTTGCCGCACCGCAACGGGATGGAGTGCGCCGCTGTACCTGGCGGTTGAAGGCGGCAGCTTCGGCTATCAGGCGGGTGGCTCGTCAACAGATCTGATCCTTCTGTTTATGAATGACCACGCGTTGCACAGCCTGCTGAGTGACAAGTTCAAACTGGGCGGCGATGCTTCCGTCGCAGCTGGACCCGTTGGACGTGACGCTACGGCAAGCACTGACCTGAAACTAACCGCCGAAATCCTGTCGTATTCCCGAAGCAAGGGAATATTTGCGGGAGTCAGTCTGGACGGTACCGTCGTTCAGGCGGATAAAAGCGGAGACAAAGCAATGTATGGTCCGGATGTTACCCGTCACGACATTCTCGATGGTAGCGTCCACGCGCCTGCCGAGACACGCACTCTGGCTCGGGAACTTCAGCGGTATTCAACCAGCACGGGCTATTAACGAAGTGAGCGAGCCGGGGAGGCACAAGCCTCCTCGGCCTGCTCTCTCGTCAAGATTAGCGTCAGCCGTCTGATCTTTGGCACCTCGAACACTGTTTGGTGCACGCACGCCAATTTCATCGCTTCCGCCTTCTGTCGCCCAGCGAACCCGCAAGAACTTGTCCGTGCTCTCAAGCGGGGCCGCCCTGTCGCAATTCGTAGGGAGTATTGTCAAACTGCACTCCGGTGGCCTATCATAAACCCGCTCGGCCACCCGTCGTGGCGAGCCCGGTGCAGAGCCGTGAAGGCGGCTCCGCTGGTTCACCCGTCCCCGCGGGAATGCATCCCAGGATGCTCGGCTCGACCTAGTGGCATTCGCCATGTGGCTGAAAACGACGTCCTCGCTCGCACCGCTTTGACGCGGCCGAATATCGAAGTTCAGGATTGAAGGAGGAAACATGGCTACAGCCACACAAGCCGTACAGCTCACCGACAGCGTAACTCGTTACGTCGCAAAAACGCGCCAGATGCTGATCAACGGAAAATGGGTGGACGCTGCATCGGGCAAGACGTTCCCCACATACAATCCGGCGACCGGCGAGGTGCTCGCCAATGTAGCCGAAGGCGACAAGGAAGATATCAACCGCGCGGTGGCTGCCGCACGCGCCGCATTCGATACCGGCCGGTGGTCGAAAATCACGCCGTCACAGCGCGGCAAGATGATCTGGAAGCTCGCTGACCTGATCGAACAGCACGCCGAAGAGTTCGCACAACTGGAGTCGCTTGACAACGGCAAGCCCCTCGCCATCGCCCGCATTGCCGACATCCCCGGCACGATTGATCTGTTCCGTTACATGGCCGGCTGGGCCACGAAAATCGAAGGCAATACGATTCCGATTTCCGCCCACGGCGCGAAGTTCCTGGCCTATACGCTGCGCGAACCTGTCGGAGTGGTCGGACAGATCATCCCCTGGAATTTCCCGCTCATGATGGCCTCCTGGAAGCTCGGCCCGGCGCTCGCAGCAGGCTGTTGCGTGGTCCTCAAGCCAGCCGAACAGACGCCCCTTACCGCTCTGCTTCTGGGCGAATTGATTCAGGAAGCCGGCATCCCGGACGGTGTCGTGAATATCGTTCCCGGCTACGGCGAAACTGCCGGCGCTGCGCTTGCAGCACATCCGAATGTTGACAAGGTCGCCTTCACGGGTTCAACCGAGGTCGGCAAGCTCATCGTGCACGCCGCCACCGGCAATTTGAAGAAAGTGTCTCTCGAACTCGGCGGCAAGAGCCCCAACATCGTGTTCCAGGACGCCGATATTGACGCCACGATTCCCGGAGCGGCCATGGCCATCTTCTTTAACCACGGCCAGTGCTGCTGCGCCGGTTCGCGGCTCTACGTTGAGGCGAAGGAGTTCGATAAGGTCGTTGACGGCGTTTCCCAGCTCGCTTCGAAGATTCGCGTTGGACCGGGTCTGGAACCGACGACCGATATGGGCCCGCTCGTCTCCGAGGAGCAGATGAATCGCGTCTGCAGCTATCTGGAATCCGGATACTCGGAAGGCGCCAAGGCCACCGTCGGCGGCGGACGCCAGGGAGAGAAGGGCTACTTCGTCAAGCCCACGGTCCTGGTCAACACCAACGAAAAGATGAAGGTCGTGAGGGAAGAAATCTTTGGCCCCGTGGTCACCGCCATCCCGTTCAAGGATGTGGACGACCTCATCGCCAAGGCCAATGCCACCGAGTATGGTCTCGCCGCCGGCGTCTGGACTCGCGACATCGGTAAGGCGCACCGTACCGCTTCGCTGCTTCGGGCCGGGACCGTCTGGATCAATTGCTACAACGTGTTTGATCCGGCGATGCCCTTCGGCGGTTACAAGCAATCCGGATGGGGCCGCGAAATGGGTCACGAAGTACTGAATCTTTACACCGAGGTAAAATCGGTCTGCACGCCGATTTCGTAGTTTTTTGCTGGCGTTGGTTTCGTGCAGGTTTTGTTTTGCAGTTCCGCAGGGTCGCCCACCCTTCCCGATCGGCCAGGGGGAGGGTGGGCCCTTTCTTATTCCCAGCCCATTTTCCTTTGCTGCCGATAGAGTCTGCCTGAGTAGGCGCCGGAAACAGTTGCATGGCGCTGCACAGTCACTCGGGACAGGTGCGAGCGGGCTTTCGCCGTTCGTGTTTTCATGGGATATTCTGAGAAATCCTTGGAGGTTTACTTGACGGACGACCTGCCTGCATGGCCATGGCCGGATTCGCTTGACGCCGTGATCGCCGCGCCCCACCATCATAAGCTGCTGTTTGAAAACGATCGCGTCCGCGTTCTCGAAGTGCGCATCGCGCCGGGCGCTCGGGTGCCCGTGCATACACATCGTTGGCCGGCCTCGATCTACGTAGCCAAACAGAGCGATTTTCTGCGCCGCGACGGCGACGGTAATCTGCTGTTCGACAGTCGCACGATCGGACCTCCGCCGGCCGAGCCCGTTGCCCAATGGACGCCGCCGCTTCCGCCGCATTCGGTTGAGAATATCGGCGCAAGTGAAATTCTGCTGATTAGCACCGAACTCAAGTTTGCTGCCCGGACGATCGAGCCGCCCCGGCCGACCGCACCCCGGAACTCATTGTAATAAGGCTATTTACACCGCTACCCGGCAGTCCAGCGCCTCACTTTGCGGCGCAAGACCGACTTTTGTGTACCGTTGATTCATTTGCACCGGCGTACTAGCCGTGCATTGTCAATTGCGAAGCATCCAGCGCCCGTCGCGTTGGACTAGGCCGGAGCCTGTGCTATAAGTAATAGGCTGCCGCAACTTGAGGAAATTGTGCCATTTATAAATTTTCCCGCTCGCGAAATTAACTGCAAGCTCGTGTACTACGGCCCCGGCTTGGGCGGCAAGACCGCCAATTTGCAGTGGATTTACGAGCACACAGGCACCAGCCAGAAGGGGAAAATGGTCTCGCTCGCAACCGAGACCGACCGCACCCTTTTCTTCGATTTTCTTCCGCTCGATCTTGGGACCGTGCGCGGCTTCAAGACGCGCTTCCACCTTTACACCGTTCCCGGCCAGGTATTTTATGAGGCGAGCCGCCGCCTGATTCTAAAGGGGGCTGACGGCGTTGTGTTCGTCGCCGACTCGCAGGAAGAGCGGCTCGACGCCAATCTGGAAACGCTCGATAACCTGCGCGAGCACTTGAAGGATCACAACCTGGACTTCAACACGATTCCCTACGTGCTGCAGTTCAACAAGCGCGATCTTCCCAATATCCTTTCCGCCGAAGAGCTTCAGAAGCAGTTGTCGGTCAAAGGCGAACCCACAGTCGAGGCCGTCGCAGTGACCGGCCAGGGCGTATTCGACACCCTGAAAGAAGTCGCCAAGCTCGTGCTCGCCGAACTAAAGAAAAATTCCTGACCGGACTCTTCATCTGGTTGCTGCTGCCTGCGGTCGGCTAAGACGCCTCCCCTTGCAGCCGTAAGTTCCTGGCAATGCGAGAACATTTCTAAGTCATTCAAAATAAAAGACAGACGATCGTTTCAGTCTGGTCCCGCGAATCGCAAATCGCAGATGCGTAACATCGGTTAGAGAAGAAATGCCGCCTGAAAATAAAACGGGAGGCGAATGCCAAAGGCATCCACCTCCCGGGGTGGGTGGGGTTTGTTGCCGAAACCCAGTAAGGGATTTTGGTGTTCCCGCGCCTGGGCGCTCCGGCAAACCGGCCTTCAGCCGGTGCCACGTGTAACTCATCCTTATCACGCAGAAAGATTGGGTGTCAACTGTAATTCTGGACGGCCCGCTGGGCGTTCGAGTCCAGTGTTTTGCGGATTTTGTCCGTCAAAAATCGCACGGTGAATACGGCGACTGTCGGAGCGGCAGGCGCAAGGGCTGAGGCTTCTGCAGCGAAAAGGGGCCTGGGCTAAAGCCTGCGGAGCAAGCCACCGGAATAGTAGATACAGACCGCGCTTGAGTCGCTCGCAGTGCCGGGGGAGGGGTTCTATTGCCCGGCGGCTGTTTGCGGGGGGTGGCTTGCGAAGTATTGACCGAGTTCACCGGTGAGCTGGGTGAGACCGGCGCGAACGTCGCGATCCAGCGCCTCGACCACGTCGGAAACCTTCTTGCCGTTGACGGGCTCGTCATGCGTATAGGCACTGGACCACAGGGTCGCACCGCTTTTCGGATCGAACAACTCCAATTGGAAGGAAAAACGCGCCGCCAGCCCCTGCGATTCCACTTCGTCCAGCGCGTACAGATGCCCACGAACGATGTAATCCCCTCGCAGATTGCTGCTGATTCGGGATACCGAGCGGTAGTTTCCCGAGGCGCGCAGCGACGAGATCACCATGTCCTGCATCAGTTCGGCCGGGGGTTCCGCCCAGCGCTCGTATTCGTAGGTTCCAAGCTCCACTGTGCCGCTCCCGTACACGAGACGGTCGTCGCGATACAGATGTGAAGCGGTGATATGGGAGACCAGAAGTGTGACGGGAACCTGCGCCGATGGTGACGTGGCGGGCGCCGGACCGATATCGAGCACGTAGTATTTCACCGGCCGCGAAGCGCCGCACCCGGCGGCGACCCCTGCGAGCAAAACGATGAGCGCGGCTTGCTGGATACGACGCGTCAGCACTTTTCATTCCTCCCTGTCCTACTTCGGCGGAGCCTGGCCTGGTTCGCGGGCCGGCAACCCGGATGCGCGAATTAGAGTGTAAGGCCGCGTCTTGATCGTCTCGGTAAACTCGTTCATGTTGTCGGTAATATGGCGCAGATTGTCCAGAATCTCATCCAGATTCTCGGTGTTCGTGTCCAGCGTGCGGTCCAGCTGGCCGGTAAGTACGACGGCCGAGTCCAGCGACTGGCGAAGATCGCCGATCGCCTTGTGAAGATCGGGACGATCCTCGCCGATCGTGGCGTCGATGTGCGCAAGCGTGTCGCTGGCCTGCGCGGAAGTCTTGCGGAAATCGTCGATCAGCGGACCAAGCTTGGCACTGGAGGTATTTACGTTGTTCAGCGTGGAACGGATGGTCGTCCGATTTTCGGCCAGCATACCGTTCAGGTTGGCCAGACTGCCGGAAATGTTGGTGCGGTTCTGTGCGTTCAGCAGGTCGTTGACGCGATCCATCGTCTCTTTCAAGGCCACCACGCGATCGTTCAAATTCGCGATCAGCAGGTTTGCGTTTGGCCCCAGTTGGGAAATCATGGCCGCAACGTCAGCCAGGCTGGTGTACTCCATCGATTTCAGGACGGCGCCCTTTTGGGCCCGAGGCGCATCGAGCGTGCCGGGGATGATTCCGAGGAAATTGTCACCCAGCGGGCTGACGCTGGTAATTTCAGCAATGCTGTCGGTTTTCACCGGGATGCTGGGCTCCACGGCAAAGTCTACTTGCATGCGCGTAGAATTCAGCGGATCGCTGATGACCTTCTCGACCCGTCCGACCGGAGGGCCGCCCGCATATCGCACTTCCGCGCCCGGACTGAGGCCACCCGCATTCTTGAAATAGGCTCGATAGCTAATCGTCCCCTTGCCGAAGGTTCCTGAGAGAAGAAAAACGACAACGATCAGCAGGGCGGCGGCCACCAGAGTGAACAGTCCGACGAACGCTTGTTCCCGCTTCGATTCCATGTGCTTCCTCGCGAACCCCGGGCCCGGTGTGTTTCCTTGCGAACTTACCCAGCCGCCCCAAAAGGTGCGGCGGAGTATATCACGTCAACCCCGTTTGGCATCTTCAACGCCGCTCGGGAGGATCCTCTCCAGTCAGCATCTGCAGATAATCGATTTCCGCCGCGATTTCGGGTTCAGGAACACGGTCCAGGAACTGGCGCACGCGCGGAGTGGTGTTCTGGCGCAGCTCCTCGGGTGTTCCCTTGGCGGCGACGACGCCCTTATCCAGCAATATCATGCGGTCGGCGATCAGAAACGCGCTGGCAAGTTCGTGCGTGACCACCACGATCGTGATGCGGAAAGCCTTTTTTAGCTTCAGGATCAACTCATCGAGCCCCGCGGCAATAATGGGATCAAGGCCCGCCGAAGGCTCGTCGAAAAACAGGATTTCCGGGTCCATCGCGAGCGCTCGGGCGATCGCGGCGCGTTTCTTCATTCCGCCGCTCAGCTGCGCCGGCATGTAGTTTTCAAAGCCCGACAGGCCCACCTGGTCAAGCTTCAGACGAACCACGATATCGATCGTGGATTCATCAAGCGGCGTGTGCTCGCGCAGCGGAAGCGCGACGTTTTCGCCCACGCTCATCGAACCGAACAGCGCTCCGCTCTGAAATGACATCCCTATTTTCTTGCGAAGTTCGTCGCGCTCCGGCTCCGACAGGCGCGCGAAATTCCTGCCCTGCATCCAGATCTCGCCTTCACTGGGCAATTCCAGACCCACCAGCGTCCGCAGCAGCGTGCTTTTTCCGCAACCGGATCCGCCCATAATCACTAGCGTCTCGCCTGCGGGAACCTCAAAGTTGACGCCGTGAAGAATCTCGCGAGTCCCGTAGCGGACGTGCAGGTCCCGGACGCTGATGGCGATGTCGGGCGAATCGACCGTGGGATTCTGTTTCGAGATGGGCTGGGCCGGCATATTTGCTAGTGTTGCGGCGCCGTGAAGTAAAAGATCGCAGTGAAGACCAAATCGACGGCAATCACGAAGAAGATCGATTTCACGACGGCCGAGGTTGTCGAGCGCCCGACCTGCTCGGAACCCAGCCCGGTTGCAAATCCTTCCGTGCACCCGACGGCGGTAATCACCAAGCCGAACATCACGCTCTTGATCAAACCGCTTGCGATGTCGCGCAGGACCAGTGCATTCAAGGTGGCATGAAAATACGTGCCCCATGTGAATCCGGCGCTGGTGACGCCAAACAGCCCGCCTCCCAGAACACCCATAAAATCGGCCCAGGTCGTCAGGCAGGGCATCATGAGCAGCATCGCCAGGAATTTCGGCGCGACGAGAAAACGAACCGGTTCGAGCGCCATGGTTTCCAGCGCATCGATTTCCTCGTTGACCTTCATGGTGCCGATTTCAGCGGCGAACGCCGAACCGGAACGGCCGATTACCATGATCGCGGTCATCAGCGGGCCTAGCTCACGAGTCATCGAAATCGCAACGGCGCTCGCGACCAGTTGGAGCGCGCCAAGCTGCCGCAGTTCGTAGGCGCCCTGCAGGGCGAGAATGAGGCCGACGAAAAAGGAGATCAGCGAGACGATGGGGATCGCCTCGACGCCCACCGACATCGCCTGATGAACGGCGCGGGCCCAGCGAAGCGGGTGTCCCCGGAACGGCTCGACAAACACCGCCCGCGCAGCGCCCCCGGTTAGCCGAGCGAGGCTGCCGACATAGGCCATACCGCCAATCGTCGCTTCGCCGATATTTTCGATAAATGGCATACGGGGATCGGGGGAAACCGGCTACTTGGCCCCTCCGGCGCCGCCAGGGATCGCGCTAAGGGCTTCTTCCTCGGTGTCGTGCACTTCAAAAACCTTCAACAGGCGCGTCAGTTCCAGGACCTCGCGCGTCGTCCGGCTCAGGCCATACAGCGCAAACCCGCTTTTCAGGTCACGAGCGAGCTTCAGACCTTCAACCAGCGAGGCTACGCCGGCGCTGTCGATGTATTTCACCTTTACAAGGTTCACGATTACGCGTTTGACGCGTTTTTCCTTCAGCAGATCGAGGAGGGTCTTGCGGACTTCCGGAGTGTTATACAGCGTAATATCGCCCGTAACGTCCACAATCGAAGCGTTCTCAAATTGACGCGTGGAAATATTCATGAACGGGATCCCTCGAGCGCCCCTGTGTTTTGCCAGAGATTGCGCATATATGCAACCCTTTTCGAATCGCGTACAAACGCAGGCGACAACCCGAAATGGTCGACGGCGAAGCGCGGGCGAACCGCAGCGCATCAGCGGATTCAGCTGCGATGATCGACAGGGATATAGCTGCGCAGATCGTAGCCCAGGTATACCTGACGCGGCCGGGAGATCTTCTGTTCAGGATCCAGCAGCATCTCCTCCCACTGCGCGATCCATCCCGAGGTCCGCGGAATCGCAAATAGCACGGGAAACATCGTCATCGGGAACCCCATGGACTGGTAGATGAGGCCCGTATAGAAGTCCACGTTGGGATACAGGCGGCGCGAAACGAAGTAATCGTCCTCGAGCGCGATGCGTTCGCATTCCAGGGCGATATCAATCAACGGATTGCGGCCCATCACGTCGAACACCTCGTAGGCGATGCGCTTCACAATCCTTGCGCGTGGATCGTAGTTCTTGTAGACGCGGTGGCCGAAGCCCATCAGCAGCTTTTCGCCCGCCTTCACGTCCTTGACGTACGACGGCACATTTTTCACCGACCCGATTTCGACCAGCATCCGCAGCACGGCTTCGTTTGCGCCGCCATGCAACGGGCCGTACAGCGCTGCCGTCGCCGCGGCCGTGGCGGAATACGGATCCGCGTGCGAGCTTCCCACACCGCGCATGGCCGTCGAAGAGCAGTTCTGTTCGTGGTCGGCGTGCAGAATGAACAAAACGTCAAGCGCCCGCTCCAGCGTCGGATTGGGGCGAAACTGCAGCTCCGTGGTGCGGAACAGCATGTTCAGGAAATTCCCACAATAGCTCAAGTCGTTGTCGGGATAGGCAAACGGCATCCCCAGGCAGTGCCGGTAGGCGAAGGCGGCGACCGTGGGCATCTTGCCGATCAGGCGATAGGTCTGCTTGAGGCGTGACTCGGGATTAAAGATGTCCTTCGCGTCCGGATAGAACGTGGACAGGGCGGCAATGGTGGAGATCAGCATTCCCATCGGGTGCGCGTCGTAGTGAAACCCGTCGAGAAATTTCTTGATGCTCTCGTGGATGAAGGTGTGGTGCGTAATGTGATAGTTCCATTGCTTCAGCTGGGAACTGGTGGGCAGTTCGCCGTGCAGAATCAGATAAGCCGTCTCGGGGTAGGTACTTTTTTCGGCCAGCTCTTCTATCGAATATCCGCGGTAGCGCAGAATCCCCTTGTCGCCATCGATGTAGGTGATCTTGCTCGCGCACGAAGCTGTATTTGCGAACGCCGGATCGTAACTCATCATCCCGAAATCGGATTCGTGGACCTTGATCTGGCGCAGATCAATCGGCCTGATGGTGTCGTTCTTGACCGGAATTTCGTATTGCCGGCCGGTGCGATTGTCAACGATCGATAGTGTGTCGCGTCTGGAACCAGCGGCTGTTTCGCTGTTGGCAATCGATGCTGATTTGGTCGGATTCATACCCTGGGCCCTTCCCGGTGCAGCAGACAAGTGGTTATTTTCAAGCTGCGAGCGAATAATGTACACCAAAATCCTGTCTTCGCGAACGTGTTTGCTCCATCAAGGAACGATTTTGCATCCTAGGCCCGCCATACGCATGCGTATGTTGGGTCAAAAACCAATCTTGGCAGTCGAAGCGGACTCGCTCCCAGTGCGTCCAGGAATCAGCCATTGCCTAGCTGGAACCGATCAGCTGTGTCTCGGTTGCGAGTTCGGATCGGTTGCGCCCGAGGTTCTTTGCACGATACAGCGCTTCGTCCGCCAGGTGAATAAGCTCCTGTGGATCCAGTGGCTTGGCTGCAGTGCTGATGGCCACCCCGCAGCTTACCGTGACCTCAAGCGGACCCTGGTCGGTTTCAACGGGTGCGGACCTCAGGGAGTTTAAGATCCTGTCCGCCAAAGCCATCGCTCCGGTGCGGTCGCAGGATCGCGCCACCACGATGAACTCCTCGCCGCCATACCGGCCTACGGTGTCGTATGGGCGCACGCAACTGGCCATGCGGCGCGACACCTGTTTCAACACGGCATCGCCGGTAGGATGCCCGCGCGTGTCGTTGATGCTTTTGAAATGGTCCAGATCAATCAGAACGATGGCGAAGCTCCCGCCCTCACGCAGGTGCCGGGAATGTTCTTTGGCAATTTCATCCAGAACGACGCGGCGGTTCGCGAGACCCGTGAGCTCATCGTGCGCGGCAAGAAAGCTGGATTCCTCCCGTGCGGCGATCAGGCCGTTCTGAAGATCCAGGATGCGCTGGCCCACGCGCAGGCGCGCGCGGAGTTCCTGGGTATCGAACGGTTTCGTGAGGTAGTCGTCGGCACCGGAGTCCAGTCCTCGCAGCAGATCGTCCCTCTGGCTGCGCGCGGTGAGCAGCAGAATGTAGACGTAAGGCCGGTCGGGCTGCGCGCGGACGCGCTGGCAGACTTCCGGGCCTTCCAGGCCGGGCATCATCCAGTCCAGTATGGCGAGAGACGGGGCCTGGTCGCTTTCCAGGATTCGCACGGCGTCCAGGCCATCGACGGCGGTCACGACCTGATAACCCCACTTCTGAAGAAA
>DATBXX010000052.1:0-88528 GCA_036514055.1 Candidatus Acidiferrales bacterium | reverse complement strand
AAGGACGAAAGTCGAACTTCCAGCCTTCCTTCATCCCGAACAGGAACCTATCGTACAGTCCACCCAACGTCGAGGCGTCGAACAAGCAATCGAACTCGGCGTCTACAACCCCACCGATGTAACTGATGGCGTTGTTTAAGACCAGTTCGCCCGCTCGACCAGCCAGCGGGAAAGTCTGGCGGCGTCGGTAATACGAAGTGGTCATGAACTGAGGAAACGAACTCCCAGTGACTCGGTTCTTTTGAAAAAGATAAGACCACTCGTCGGGGTTGATGAGAAAGTTTTCCTTGAAGTTCTTGAGGTTCTTTTTCAGATACAGCAGCATTCGCTCGGTTGAAGGAAACTTCGCTTCCATGTATCTGGGAGCGAAGTCGGGCTTATAGATGTTCAACGCACAGCAGGCCCATTGGATAACCTGACTCTTCCCGCAATTCACGGAGCCAATGAGAGCCGTATAGAGGTTTGTCATAACATCGTCGCCAACAATCAGACCGCTTCCTGTTCCGTTCGGGACGCGTACGCTGGCCGCCGTCACCAACGCAGGCAAAGCCATTTCCAGCGGGAAGCCGTGCGGCTCGAAAATTTCTGAATAGATATCTCCCAGACGCGTGCTGGTCAATGCCGAAGGCGCGAGAACAAGCGCATTGCGGTTCGCTTCCACCGGCTCGCCGATATCTTGCACAGTTAAGGGTAGAGGTAGGTCAACGCCGCCCCCACGCATGTGGGAAGAGATCAGAGCGATTCTCGGGATAATTGTTTCAGTCGTGGGTTCCGCCATCTTTTGTTCCGTCATGTAGGGCGTGGTCGATTGCTCAGCCTTGGGAAAGAAATCCTCAAACGCCAAACCCCCTTCGGCGCAGATATCACGAGCAGTCTGGTACATGGTCTTCGTGCCGCCATCAACCTTGTTGCAAGCAGCAACCATATCGCCCGACCAGCCACAACCGAAGCAATGCACGAGATGCGGAGCACCAGCGATTACACCGAAGCACGGCGTATAAGGCATGTCCACGTCCCATTCTTCAGGTTTGCAGTGCGTGGGAATCGGGCAGAATGTGTTCGCCTCCCCGTCACCCAGACTAAAGTCGTGGTATCGAGGGTCCGCATGCTTGTTCAAGCGACGAACGAGCGGGTCATAGCCGACCACATCGAACAGCTTTCTGAATCCAGCATCAGGTGGATTCTTACCGATAATGAGTGCGCCCTCCGCAGTTCTGGTCACACCATACGGGATGGAGGATTTCAATTGTTTAGTCGTCTTCGCCGGATTCAGCTTCTGCGAGAGAACATACTTCGACTGAATCCAATCCAGTAGCCACTGCGGTGCCGGAACAATCAGCGCGCAATGCTCAACATCGTAAACATGTCCCGAGGGATGAATGGATTTTGCGCTCAGTACATATTGATTATCAGTGCGTGCTTCACCCTTCCAGCCCGGCACGGATATCACAGAGCTGTTAAAGCTTCCGTCGAACGCCATCTTCAGCGAGCCTTCGTCGTGTTCGAAATAATAATGCGGTCCACGGCTCGCACGGACGCGGTAGAAACCAGCCAGTGAATGACCAGTTTCGTTCTGAATCGTTTCTTCTAGCGTTCCCAGATCATCATCCAGAAACCATTTTCCGCCCAGCTCATGAACTGCAACGATTCCACAGTTCAACGTGGGTTCCTGCCGATTCCACTTCGCAATCAGTTCCCAATCCGTGGTCTTCGAGTTCACACCAAGTCCGTGCCACGGTGTTTTCAGTCTGGGGTTTAGTGGAATGATCGGCGCGCCGATGCTTACACCGTAGTCCGCACGTTCCATAAACGTCGCGGATTTTGGCTCGGTGACAGGCAACGGTTCAGCGGGAGCGACCGCAACGGCGGGCGCAAATTCTTTCAGATACTTTTCTTGTTCCTCTTCGGTCCAGAGTTTCATTTGAAATCCTCCTTCGTTTATGACGGATGCGCCGCCATCGCTCATTTACTGGGTTACGGTTGCTGGCTTCGGCTCCCTCGCTGCGAGTCGTGAGTAGTACTTCTTGTAGGCTTCGTTCATGGCGTCATTTGTCTCGTAAATTTTCCAGTAGCGCATATCCACTGCGGGAACCAGAATCTGGTCGCTGGGACTGCCAGTGATCCATTCGAGTAACTGGCACCGATACAGTCCGGGCGAAGCCAGACCCAAAAATGTTCCTTGCCACTCGATGGTTTCTCGATCTGCTTTGACGCTGTGAAAAAACTTGCCTGTCAGCGTTCCGATTGCTTCTTTGTTCATGCTGCCTCCTCCTTTACTTCACTGAAATTCCCTGCCACGTCTTTAGATCGAACTTGCGATGCTTTAGACCCAGCAACCTCTTCGCTTCGTTCGTCAGCCCGAACAATAGTCTTCGAAAACGTTTGTGGCGTCCTTCCCACTTAGAAACTCGAAACCAACCTTCGCGCTCGATGTGACCGTGCGAGAAGCCGTGCCAAATCTGTTCATCGTCGTCATTGCTCGGCAAATATTTGCCGACCAATCCCAACTCGTAGCCCTGCCAAAACAACGACCGCTCCTTCGTTGCCAACATGTTCCTGCACCGTCCACTGCGTATTTCCTCGAAACCGAATCATTGACTTCCTCTCCGCCCGAAGATGAACTGCGTGCTGCCATTGGCGCTGCTGAAAATATTTTACTTCGGCTCCCGCAATGCCCGTTCCAGAGCCCGCAGCTCCGGCGACACACGGACCAACAACCGCAGAGCCTGCTCGCGCTGGCGCGGTGAATCCGCGTAGACGCGGATTTGCTCCAGACCGGCCTCGGTCAACTCGATCACTAGGTCTGACTTTTTGACTTCCATATTTACCTCTCTCCCTCAACAGATGTTCGAGATGACGTTCATTTAACGTTCGTACTGAAAACACATGCTTTAATTCATTCTTGCCCGGACCCGGCTGACCGTGACCGCCAGCGATTTGGCATTCAAACCACGAGATTCCGCAACCGTGCGGACTTCAGCACCCAACACAACCACGTCGTAGCACGCGCTCGCCCGCTCGGTGTCCATACGGAGCGTGGACAGAATCCGCATGAGTTTGTCGTGGTCCCTTTTCTGGCACCTTTGCTCGGGCGACATCTCATTGAACGGAGTTTTGACAGTCACGACTTCGCCCAGTTCGGAGCGACGTTTTTGCGGTTCTGGATTGTGAATGGGTCGGGGCAGACTGCCGATCATAACTGCTGAACGAATATCGAGCCCCAAGTCGTTGACCAGTTCCCAGATTTCATCCTGACGCAACGTGCGACTAATGTCGGACAGCGGCACGCCGACGGCATCGGGTCGAGCCTCGCCAGTCCAGCATGGTGGGTTCCCCAAAGTTCTTCGTCTGTGGCGAAACCTTGCACGGGCACGTCTTTCTCGTTGCCGTCTGATTTCGTTCGCGACTGTGGCGCGCGGAATCCAGCATTCAACGCCCCGTAAAGTGTGGACTCGTCGCAACGAAGGAGTCTGGTCAAGCACGAGGGACACTTCGCCACGATGCTGGATGGTCAGCCGCCCCTTCTTGCCGGTGCGTTCGGCGAAGTCGCGACATGCGACAAGGAAATTCTGGATGAAAGGCGTGGTGCTCATGCCGCCCTCGCGGGAATCACGGAAGTGGGTTCGACTAAACCGATTGGGCACCAGTCAACGAGTTGAAGAGGTTTCTTCTCGCGAACCAAATACACCATTGCTCCACGCAGCAACAGTTCTATCCCGTTGCCCTCCTTGACGTAGTAAGTGAGCGAGCCGCCGCTGTGCGCAGCGAAGATATCGCAGCCGCTTTGCGCGAAAACGTAGCGACCTGCGTACGTCCCCTTTACCTGAACGCGGAGAATCTTCTTGCTCTTAATGACGAGTAAGTCTGCGGGGCCGTTTGGCGATAGGTTTCGAAATACATCGAACCCACGCTTAATCAAGTCCGCAGCAACGGCGAGTTCGTAGGCTGCGCCCAAGTCTCCGAATGATGGGCTCATGCCACACCGCCTGAACTCTGCGAGCGCAACCACACGCACACATCTCCCCACAGGAATCGAAGTACTCGACCGGGGCGAAGGCAGGGAATTGGATTGCGATTACGAGCGCGGGTCTTTTCGTATATGTATCGGGGGGATACTTTCAGACGCGCGGCGACTTCATCGAGTGTGAGAATTTCGCTCGGGTCGATTGCGGCAGGCGATGGACTGCTACCGCTGGCGTGACATGGTTCGGGTCGGCTTGACACCTTGGGTAAAGTGGGCATAGCAATCCCCTTTCGGAATTGCCCATGTGTCCCACTCGCAGGAGGGATTCGTCAGGAGTTACAATCAGCCACCGTGCCGGATGGTTACGGCTCAGGCCTTACCTGACTCAGCGACGGTTTCATGCATAAGAGTGTGGGTATTTGCCGTTCCGCGCCGGGACGCAACGACCACTCTTATGAAAGCAAGTATACACCATGACCCCCCAAAAAGTCAAGTCCAAATGTCAAGCACTATTTCTCGTAGCGGCTGGCTCGGCGACGACTGGCAAGGGTGTGTGGTTTATTTGGTTGATCGCCGTGTTGCACAGAATCCTAGCTGTAGCACATTCTGTTGCACAGTTTGCTGCCGAAGCCGCCCAAATCAGGCTAAATCATGGTACTAGAACGTAGCCTAAGTTGTTGATTCGTAAAGGGGCCAGAAGACACTAGTGGATTTCAAGACCGCCGCCTTCAACCGCTCGGCCACCCCTCCATGCGCCATAGTTTAACCGGCAAGCGGCTTCGCTTCCAGCCTCGAAGGGTTCTGTGCCACGCAACCTGCCAAACTCCGTCACGAGCGCGGCTGGCACCAATATCAAACGCGCGGACCACGCGTGCCTTGACACGACATACTAACCTGTTAACACTAGGCCGTTTGAACTGTGAGCAGGAGGTGCGCGCGATGGCGGGTGAACTCAGGATACGTGTGAACGAGCGCGCTGTGGAAATCACAGCTGCGCCGGATACGCCTTTGCTGTACGTCCTGTCTGATGAGCTGCATCTGCAAGGTCCCCGCTTCGGCTGCGGGCTCGCACAGTGCGGTTCGTGCTCCGTGCTGCTAAATGGC
Organism: Candidatus Acidiferrales bacterium; assembly: GCA_036514055.1. GTDB lineage: Bacteria > Acidobacteriota > Terriglobia > Acidiferrales > UBA7541 > Palsa-295. The sequence goes on along the minus strand of DATBXX010000052.1, from coordinate 83,460 downwards.
GAAGAAGTCCGATCCTGCGTAACGCCAGTTTCAGCGGTCCAGGGTAAATCGGTGACGACGCTTGAAGGTTTGCCCGCGTGGTATGCAAAACAGAAAAAGCTCGACAGGGTCCCCGCGCTGCATCCCGTCCAACAGGCGTTCATTGACGAGCAGGCCGTCCAATGCGGCTACTGCTTCAACGGCATGATCATCCAGGCCGCGGAACTCCTGTCGAAAACGCCGCAGCCCACTGAAGCACAAATTCGTACCGCGATGAACGGCCATCTATGCCGCTGCGGGAGCTACCCGCGCGTCATCAAGGCGATCCACCGCGCGGCGGCGGTAGCGCGATGAGCGGCTCACAACCGGCTGGATCGTCCTTGTTTCCACGTCGCGAATTTCTAAAGGCGGGGGGCGCGCTGGTCGTCGGATTCAGCATGAGGAGCCTGCTCAGCGGTGATTCACTCGGGGCCCAGGCCGTCGCACTCACGCGCGGCGGCATCGCAGGTCCGCCCGATCCCAAGCAAATTGATACCTGGCTCGCTATTCATGCCGACAACACGGCGACCGTATACATCGGCTACGTCGAGCTCGGACAGGGCTCGACGACTTCGCTTTTGCAAATCGCGGCCGAGGAACTGGACCTGGACATGAGCCAGGTCAGTACGATTCGTCTGGACACGAACATCACGCCCAACCAAGGCGGGACGTATTCAAGTTCGTCGATCGCCCGTGGAAGTCCGGCCATCCGCACGGCAGCCGCCGAGGCGCGTCAGGCGTTGTTGCAGCTTGCGTCGAAAAAACTCGACGTGCCTGTCGAACAGCTGGCGGTCTCTCGCGGCATCGTAGCGACGAAGGACTCGGCAGGAGGCGCCGTGATGAGCGGCAGGCGCTCGGTCACTTACGGCGAACTGGTCGGCGACAAGCCGTTTAGCCTCGCCTTCACGGGATCCGCTCCGCTGAAATCCGTCTCGGACTACAAACTGGTCGGCAAGAACCCCGCTAGAAACGACATTCCGGACAAAGTGAGCGGCAAGTACGTTTACCTGCAGCACGTCCGCCTGCCCGGGATGGTCCACGGGCGCGTGGTTCGCCCGCGTGGCCAGGGGGTGTACGGAGCGGGCGCGAAAGTCGCGAGCCTGGATGAAACTTCGATTGCCCACATTCCGGGCGCGCGCGTCCTGCGCAAGGGTGATTTCGTCGGCGTGATCGCAGAGCGTCAGTGGGACGCCGTACGCGCGGCGCAGCAATTGAAAATCACCTGGGACATGCCTGACACGCTTCCCGGCAGCGACGCCGTGTACGACGCAATGCGCGCCGAAAAAACCGCAGATCGAGTCGTGCTCGAAAGAGGCGATGTAGCTGGCGCGTTTGCGAAAGCCGCGCATGTCGCCTCGGGGAATTATCACGGCCCCTATCAAGCACATGCGGGCTTCGGGCCCAACGGCGCGCTCGCGGATGTGAAATCTGACTCCGCACTGGTCATCTGTTCGACACAAGATGTGTACGCCACACGCAACACTCTGGCCGGCGTGCTTGGAATGCCCGCGCAAAAGGTTCGCGTGCAGTATTACGAAGGTTCAGGCACCTATGGCCACAGCTGTTACGACGATGTGGCGCAAGCGGCCGCAATACTCTCGCAGCTCGCCGGCAAACCGGTCCGGTTGCAATTCATGCGCTGGGACGAGCACGGCTGGGACAACTACGGTCCTGCGCATGTGGGTGAGATCCGCGCCGCAGTTGACGCAGGTGGCAAGCTTGTCGCCTACCAGTACGACGGCTGGCATCACAACTGGAGCGCCGTTGAGACGTCGGCGCAACTGGCGCTCGGAACCCCGGCGGCGGAGTGGAGACTCGGAGCGGCCCAGCAGGTGAACCCGACCGACTGCGGCGGAATGTACGACATCCCCAACGTCCGCCTGGTGAATCACCAGGTGCCGGGGCTGAAATATCTGAAAGGCGCATGGCTGCGGTCCCCGCTTGATCTGTCGTTTTCGTTCGCCTCGGAGCAGACCATTGACGAGCTGGCGCATATTGCAGGCATGGACGCCTACAAGTTCCGCCAGCGCAATTGCAAGGATCAGCGGTGGATGGGCGTGCTCGACGCGGTTGCACAGGCAGCGAAGTGGGACCCGTACCCGCCCGCTTCGAAGATTTCTGATGCGAAAATTGCCAGTGGCCGCGGAATCGGACTCGGCACCCATCTCACGTCCTACGGCGGCGCCGTCGCAGAAATCGAAGTAAATAAGGTAACCGGGCAGGTCAAGGTGAAGCACATGTATGGTGCGATTGATGCAGGCCTGGCCGTAAATCCGGCGTTCATCGAAAACCAGATCAGCGGACAGCTGGTGCAAACCGTGAGCCGCATGCTGAAAGAGGAAGTAACGTTCAACAAGACCAATGTCACAAGCCTGGACTGGAACAGCTACCCGATCCTGCGCTTTGAGGAATGCCCCGAGGTCACGCCCATCGTTGTGCAGCGCGTGGACCAGAAATCAACGGGCGCGGGTGAAGAGGTGATGGCGGCTGCCGCGGGCGCCATTGCGAACGCTTTCTTTGACGCCACGGGCGTCCACATGTACGAGTTTCCGTTGACGCCGAACCGCGTTCTTGCCGCTCTTCGCCGCGGCTAACGCGCATTTTTCTGAAGCCTCTGGAGGATTCTTGATGCCGGCGCCAAGCATTTTCCTGTTCTGCGCGGTGCTTTCACTGCTGGCGCTTCTGCCTTCTGGCTCGGAGCCGGACACGCCCGCTACACACGCCCCGGAAGATTCCGACTCGCCGAAATTTGCCGCCCTCAGCGATCGGTTTATGAAGGATTCTCTTGCGCTTTCTCCGACCAGCGCTTCGCAAGCTGGATACCACGTTCACGTTGATCCGAAAACGGGCAGCCGGATCGAACTCGATGCGCAACTTGACGACCTGAGCCTGAAAGCGATGGACGCGCAGCGGGAATTCTACTCCGGCTGGCGCAGGCGGTTTCGCACCGAGATGCCGCTTGCAGGGCTTGATCCGCAGGATGCTGCCGATTGGCAGCTCATCGACGATCAGATCGGCCTGAACTTGCTGGAATTCGACCGGATTCAGAATTACCGCCACAACCCCACCGTGCCGGTTGAGCTGATTGGCAACGCCCTGTTTCTGCCGCTGACCCAAAGTTATGCGCCGCGCGACGTGCGCCTGGGCCACGTGCTTTCGCGCGTCCGCCAGATCCCGCGACTGATTGAGCAGGTAAAAACATACCTCAGCGACTCCGATCCGATCTTTATCAGCACGGCGATCGCAGAAAATAATGGAAATATCGAACTCATCCAGAACGACATCGCCAAGGAAATTCCCGGTGGCTCGGCGCTTGAGGCCGAATACAACCAGGTAGCCCCGGCAGCCATTGCCTCGCTGAAGGATTTCTCGGCGTGGCTTAAAGATGACCTTGGCAAGCGCCCGTCGCGCCTGACCTGGCGTCTGGGCAAGGAATTCTACGATCAAAAATTCCGGCTGGTGATGGAAACCGACGTCACGCCGGAGGCGCTGTTGGCCGATGCGGAACGAGAGCTTACAGACGTACGCGCCGAGATGCTTGGCCTCGCGCTGTCGATGCATGCGCAACTGTTTCCCTCGCATGGCGACCATGCCGATCTCGCGGGACGCGACCGCGAGAACCGGATCATCGGTGAAGTGCTCGAAAAAATCTCCGAAGACCATCCGCGCCCGGGCGAATTGCAGCAGACCATCCAGTCCGACCTTACCGGCATCATCGCGTTCATCCGCGAGAAGAAGATCGTGACTCTCAGCTCGCGCGATAATCTGAAAGTGATCCCCACGCCTGTTTTCATGCGCGGTATTTATTCCGTCGCGGGATTTCACAGCGCGCCTCCGCTTGAACCGCATGCGGAAGCCGAATACTGGGTGACGCCGATTGATCCCCGGGCCCCGGCGGCCAGCACCGAATCCCGGCTGCGCGAATACAACAACTTCACCTTGCAGTGGCTCTCGCTCCACGAGGCCCTACCGGGACATTACGTGCAGGCCGAGCACGCAAACAGCATCCAGCCCGAGTCGCGCCGGCTGCTCCGGGCGATCTTCGGCAACGGCGCGTACGTAGAAGGCTGGGCCGAATATGGGGCACAGGTCATGATGGACGAGGGCTTCCTTAACAACGATCCGCACTTCCGCATGATGATGCGCAAGATTCGCCTCCGCCTGCTCGCCAACACCATCCTTGACGTCAAAATGCAGACCATGGGCATGACCGACGAGCAGGCCATGGACCTGATGACGAACGATGCGTTTCAGACACAGGCTGAGGCCGAAGGAAAGCTGGTGCGGGCCAAGCTCAGTTCCACACAACTGCCGACGTACTACGTCGGGCTACGCGAATGGTTCTCCGTCCGGCAGGAATATGAAGCCAAGGCCGGGAAGAATTTCGACATGCTCAAGTTCCACGATCTGGTCCTTGATCAGGGCGCTCTGCCGGTTCCCGTAGTCGGAAAACTTGTGATGCCGACGGCCACGCGATGAACCCGCGCGCGCCACACGGGCGAAAATCATGAAGGTACGCGCCGCAGTTGCCTACGAGAACGAGCCCTCGTTCTTGATCGAAGAACTCGAGATGAGCGATCCCGGGCCGCAAGATGTTCTGGTGCGCATGGCCGGCTGCGGGCTCTGCCACACCGACGTGAAAGCGCGCGAGGGTGTCATGGGTGTTCCCATGCCGGCCGTGCTCGGGCACGAAGGCGCGGGCATCGTCGAGCGTGTCGGCGAGCGCGTCACCAAGGTCAAGCCGGGCGATCATGTCGTTCTCACAGCTGATTCCTGCGGCAGCTGTCCTACATGCCTTGCAGGCAATCCTGCCTATTGCGACCTCATGACCGCGCTGAACTTCACCGATGGGCGAGCGGGGGAGCCTGGCTCGTTTCACAAGGGCAGCGTCGCGATTCACGGCCACTTTTTCGGTCAATCATCGTTCGCTAATTATGCCGTGACGCGGGAGCGCAACACGATTCCGGTGCGCAAGGACGCTCCGCTGGAAATACTGGGGGTGCTCGGCTGCGGCGTGCAGACCGGTGCGGGCGCGATCATGAATTCTCTGGGTCCGCCCGCAAACAGCACCGTCGCAATTTTTGGCGCAGGTCCGGTAGGCTTAAGCGCGGTGATGGGGGCAGTCGTGTGCCGCTGTTCGGTGATTATCGCCATCGATGTGCTCGAGTCGAGGCTAACAATGGCACAGCAGCTCGGTGCAACCCACACGATACTGGCTGGCCGGCAATCGACCATCTCCGACCAAATTCGAAAGATGGTTCCGGGAGGCGTCGGCTACGCGTTCGACACCACCGGCCGCGCAGAGAGCAATCAGCAAGCACTGGAGTCGCTCGCCGCCAAAGGCCGATTCGGATTCTGCGCCGTTCCGGCAGAGGCTCCAAGAATGTCCCGAGTGATGACCCGCGGCCTTTCGATTCGCGGGATCGTTCAGGGCGACAGCGTGCCGGATTCGTTCATTCCGCGCATGGTCGAGCTGCACCTGGACGGCTGCTTTCCCTTCGACAGGCTTGTCGCGAAGTATCCGCTGGAGAAAATCAACCAGGCGATCGACGACCAGGCGGCAGGTCTGGTAGTAAAGCCAGTTTTCACATTTGCGCCCTAAGCGGCCTCTTCGCGGCCTTCCATTTTGCTCAGGACGTCCCAACCATTTAGTTGCATGGACTTACGGATTTGGCGTGGCCTCACCGGGCGCCGCTGCGGCAGCTGGATTCGCCGCCCCGGCAGTGATCAAGATTACCGGAGGCGGGGGCTTCAGTGCGTCGAGCACCTCAGGCGGAAGCTTGTCGGCCCGCGCGACCAGCGCCGTGACTTGCCAGATCTGTTGATCCCCGAGTGACCCCTGAAAGCCCGGCATACCCGTCAATCGTATGCCGTTCTTCACCTTCCAGTATGTGACGCCGGCTGGATCGTCGCTCACGCGGCCATCCAGGGTGAAAAGCTGGGGCGGCTTGGGAAACTCTCCCTGTGCGACAGGGGGCAGGGGCTGTCCCGGCAAGCCGTGGCAGAACGCGCAGTTTTTCTGATACACGCCGGCACCGCTCAGCAGTTCCTGAGTTGAGTCGCCGGAAACATCTCGCGTCGGCGCTTCGCGGCGAATCCGAGCGTAGAGTCCCGCCCCAGCAACGGCCGTCTCAAACGGCATCGGTGGATCCGACGTCGCTACCGGCAGCCGCCCAGAGGCCACATACACCCCGAAAATCAGCGGCAAAATCAAGAACCCCACGACCAAACCGATCACAAATGACCTCATGTTTGCCCTCCGTTTCGTCCCCGGGGCCCGCATTGCTTCGCTTGAAGCGCCCGCGTCTTGCCGGGACGCTGCGAGCGGCACGCTTTGCGAGCCTGCGCAAGGGAACCGGTCGACTGCAAGAGAATTGTACCTTGCGGTCGAGGCGGCGATGCGCGAACAATACCGCACCAAATCCCGGGAGGTTTTAAGACATGTTTCAAACCGACTTACTGAAGGGTCGCACCATACTGATTACCGGCGGCGGAACCGGCCTGGGTCGCGCGATGGCGCTGCGTTTTGCCGAACTCGGCGCCAGCCTTTTTCTGGTCGGACGCAGGGAAGATCCGCTCAAGCAAACCGTCCGCGACATTGTTACCAAAGGAGCGAGAGCGGCGTGGTTCTCGGCCGACATTCGAGATTTCGCCGCGGTCGAGCAGTCACTCACCGCAGCGGAAAAAGAATTCGACCGCCCGTTTGGCGGGATCGACACGCTGGTGAACAATGCCGCGGGAAACTTCATCGCGCGCACGGAAACGCTTTCGACCAACGCGTTCAACGCCGTCATCGGGATCGTTCTCCAGGGCGCGTTCCACTGTACCCTCGCACTCGGCCGCCGGTGGATTGCCGCCAAGCAGCCGGGGACTGTGCTGAATATCGTCACCACCTACGCCTACGCCAACTCCGGCTCGGGCTTTGTCGTTCCCTCGGCGTGCGCCAAATCAGGCGTGCTTGCGATGACGCGCTCACTGGCTGTCGAGTGGGCCCGACATCAGATCCGGCTCAACGCGATTGCTCCCGGACCGTTCCCCACCGAGGGCGCATTCTCGCGCCTGGTGCCGTCGAAGGAACTTGAAGAGCGCGCACGGAATCACCATCCGATGAAACGCTTCGGCCGGCCCGAGGAACTCGCCAATCTGGCAGCGTACCTCGTGAGCGAGCAGGCTGGTTATGTCAACGGCGAGTGCGTCGTGATTGACGGCGGCGAATGGCTGCGCGGTGCAGGAGAGTTCAATCACTTCGTCGATATGCCCGAAGCGGCCTGGGACGCGCTCGAAGCGGCCCGCAGGAAATAAATTTCCGCAAATTCACTCCGCGCCAAATCGAATTTGCAAAATCTCGTCCGCGCCATGGTGATGTCGACGCGCCGACAGATTCACAATTCTTGCGCGCATCGGTGAAAAGTCTCGCGTCGAGCGAACTTCTGAAGCCTGAAAGTTCCAACCGCTAAGACTCCTGATTTGAATTCGATGCTCAGCGCGGCGCCGCCCGTGGTATGACAAAGAGCCTATCGATCATGATATTGACATACGATGTGCCAATCGATAGGATGCCCGGGGGTTTTACCATATGGAGAAAGCAACGGTTCGCGTCTCTCCCAAATTTCAAGTCGTGATCCCCAAGGCTCTCCGCGAAGAGCTCAAGATCGAAGCTGGACAGGAGCTCCTGATGTACTCGCTCGACGGAGCGCTGCGCCTGGTGCCCCGCCGCTCCGTCAAGGAGCTCCGCGGAATGGCCAAGGGCCTCAGATGGAAAGACGATTATCGTGACCACACGGAGCGCTTCTGAACTCTACGTCGTTGACTCCACCGGCTGGCTCGAATACCTGACTGAAGACTCCAAGGCGGCCGCCTTTGGCCATTACCTTGAAGGCGAAGTGTCGGTCCTGGTCCCGTCGGTGGTTCTCTTCGAGGTCTACCGTCATCTCGCAAAACACCGCGGGAGACCCTTGGCTGACCGGTTCGCCTCCCAGGCGATCCTGCGCAAAGTCATACCGCTGGACGAAACGGTCGCGCTGGCAGCTGCCAACATCAGCCTTGACCATCGGTTAACCGGCACCGACGCGATCGTGTACGCAACGGCCCGGGTCTGCCAGGCACAGCTGGTCACCGCAAACACCCACTTTCGCGGTCTCCCCGGCGTCATCATTCCCTGAACATCGCTTGCCGGCGCCAAGACCGACATCAGGCGCTACGCCCACCTGCTGTTTTTTGATAGACTCCGTCCAACAGCTTGCGGGTTATGACATTTAGGGGGTGGGGGGCCAGGACGGTGGAATGGCCACGCCTCAAAGTGCGCTCGATCTCGTTCAATACCTTCATCTGAAGCTCGCTGCCCTGGGCCAGCCGGCCGCAAAGAATTCCCCCGACGCTCGTTTCCTGCAAATTGCCAAGCCGCTGTTGCGCAATCACTATGAAAAGGAGCGCTTGCTCGGGAAGCATCTGTGTCCCGCCGACGCCAGGATCCAGTCGTTCCTGGACGCATACCTGGCGGATTGCTGTCCGGGCGGCGCGCCTCGCTTGCCTGCCAGTACCTTTATTCTTGACCGCGCCGGCCTGGCCCGTGCCATGTCGCTGCCGCCGGACGCCGATGTCTTTTCATCCCCCTACGTGCGCTCCTACCGCGTTCCGCAGGGTGTTCTGCATAATCCGGCAAGCGACCGCCGCACCACCCGCGGCGTCTTCCATATTGCCGAAGGCGGCTTCCCGATTCCGGCGGACAAGCAAGCGACTCCCCGGCAGGCTTTCGCCGCGCTTCTTGCCGCTGCGCTCCGCCCGCCGCGCGACGTTCTCACGCTGCCTTTCACCGCCCTACAGGACGAGCCCGCCCGCCTTTTCGTTTCCTTGCTGCTACGTCCGCTGGTGTGTCCGGCTACGGGATCCGACGCGCCGCGAACCATGGAGACGCGCTTTTTCGCTCCCGGCAGCCTGGTGAGCAATCTGGACTTCGTCGAAGCGATCTTCGGCAACGGCGGCGACCCACATCTTCCGGAAAACGACGCCGCTCTGGACGTGGCTCACTGGACCGGTCACACCGGCTGCGTAATCCTGGCTCCGCATCTGGTCGGTATGAAGAAAACTGCGCTCGGGCTGCCGCATGTCGACGACGCGACCGATCGCCAGCGCCGCGACGGCATGTGCTGGAGCGATCCCGAGGAGCTTTATAACGATGGCGCGCCCTTCAAGATTTGCTGCCGGGATTCTCGCGGCGTTATCGTCACAATTCTGGCCGACAACTACTACGGCTATTGCAAAAAGGAAGTAAAGACCCAGATCAGCTACTCCGCCAATCTGTTCGGGCTCGCCGAGGAAGAGCATGCCGGTGGCGCCATTGCCTTTGCCACCTACGTGCTGGGCCAGGAGTTTTTCGCAGGCCGCACGGTTAGCCTGAAAAAAGCGACATTTGAACAGGGCATGGCCCTGCTCGGCGAACTGGTCAAGCGCCAGCAGGAAGGATATGCGATTGATCGCCGCTATCCGGACGTCTTCTACATCCCGGAGGATTCCGTCTTCACCCTGCGCGACGGATTCGTCCGTTGGCAGTACGACGGCCGCACGCATCAACTGACCCTGCATCCCTCGGCTGTGTATGTCCTGCCCTCGGGCTTCCGCGTTCACTTGGAGAAGCAGATCGCCGGCACGGCCTGGAGGCTGGTCGGCTCCCGCCCGCGTGGCACGCTTTGCCACAAGCCGTGCACGGTTTCCGGCGGAGGCAAATCCGAGATTTCAAAGTCCATCGCCCACGCCCTGCTGGTAGGCCCGGTGTACGTCCGCGACTACGGGGAGGACATGAGCAACGTCGCCGAGATTTTCCGGTGCGATTTCTCCTCGATCTACAAGTCGCGCCCTGCTGACATCCGCTCGCGACGGCCCATCCTCAGCTCGGACCGCACGTTTGGTTCGGTGATCCGGATGTTCACGACTTCGGCCGAGTACACCGATGAGCACAACGAGTGGATTCGCCGGCTCCCGCAGAACACGCGACAACTCCTGTTCACCGTGAAACGCTACTACCGTCCCGAGTGGGGCGACAACTGGCGCGAACACTTCACCGTCGATCGCATCAACGGTTTTCTCGGCCACGAACTCAAATTCGACAACGAGCCCCTGGTCAGCAACTACTTGCGCGTAGGTCACGACCGCGACGGCGCCTGGCGTATTTACAAGCTTCGTCCGGATTTTTGCCCCGCTGAAAAGGTTCAAGTGGAGGACGACATCACCGCGTCGGTCGTTCTCCCCCGCGCAAGCCTCAACGACCTGGACCGCGAGTTCAAAAGCGAAAGCGTCAAGCTCGTAGCCAACTGCGAGACCCTTCTGTTCCAGCGTCCCGACGAGGCCATCCATCCGGGCGTTGATCAGCAGGCCGAAGCGGATATCGCAAGCCCCGGCACGTTCCTGTCCAATTACGAGCCCCTCAGTGGCTCTCAAGTCCGCGCGCTGGTAGATCACGTGGTCGAGTTCGACCGCTATACCGATCCCATGAAGCGCCTGCTTGAAGATTTCGCCTCGCGTGAACCGGGGGACAACGGCGATGCGTATGCCGTTTGTTCGTCTCATCCGCGCGTGGTCAACGGCAAGCCTTCGCTGAACCCGCGCTATCTTCAAAAGCGCCCGGACCTGGTCGCACCGCGAGCAGCCTATCTGGCCCGGATCGCCGCGCGTCTGGAGCGTGATATCCCGGCATCAAGGCCGGTTCACTTTCCGGTAACCGCGGTGCTGGCCGGACGCCGAAATAGTCCCCCGGACACCGCGGCGGGTCTTCCCCCGCTTGCGGTGTACGGCCCGATTCACTACCAGGAGCTGCCAGAGCTTTTCATGGAGTGCATCTCGAGCCTGACAGGCAAGTCCCCGGCAACCACGGGATTTGGCAGCGAGGGCGCGCTCACCAAGGGCCCGTTTAACGCGCTCTGGCCCGTCGTTGATCTCAACAATGCGCTAGTCTCTGCGATTCTTACCGGCGATACCGGCTTTACCACTTCGGCCGGGCACATCGGTCCGCATTTCCGAGTGGATCACGACGTGAGCCTGTTGGTTCCGGAAATCTGGTGCCGCATGAGAACGGCAGAGCGTGACCCGCACTTCCTGATCGAGGCCGGATATCTGGAAAAAATCGAGGATTTCACCTTCGAAGGGCACACGGTGCTCGCCAGCCGGCTCGGCTATCGGATTACGATGCCGTTTGTGGACCAATTTCTCGGCCGCATTTTCGAGACGCCCGATACTGTCTTCCCCATGGAGATGCTGCGGCCGGAATTGCAGGACAGTGCCATGTTCGCGGCGGGCGTGGATGCGATCGTCGAGTCGCAGCGCCGCGTGGCCTTGAACTACTTCAAGGACGGCAGTGCGACGGCAGCCTGCCCGCCTCTGCGCGCCCTGCTTGAGATCATGGCCCACGGTTCCTATTACGGCATGGGAGTGGAACATCCAGAGGTCCGCGGCATGTTCACGCGCGAGGCCCTGCTCGCAAGCGACTGGTATAGCGAGCGCCTGCGCGTAAAGCAGGGGCGCGATATCGCGCTCTGGCGCCGCCATGTCCAGGCCCTTGATCAATTCCGCGCCACAGAGCAGGAATTTCCGCAGCCCGACGACATCGACTTCGACAACCGCCGCGCGCTCGCAAGCGCGCAGTTGGCCCGCGTAAGCTCGCCTGCCTACCTTGAGGAATTGCGCGGCACCATCGGCGCCGACCCGTTCCACCACCAAGTCCCTGCCGGGGCTGCGCCGCCCTAGCCCTGCGGTTAATGCCGAGTCCGAGCCGTGTCCCGGAGCTCGTTGCGAGCGCCCGAACGCGCGCGTGGATTTTCAGGTTTACAAGTTGCGGCGGGAGTGTGCCCGATGAGGATTAAACCTGTGCGGCAGAGCTGCAGTTTTGAGGGTGTGCAGTGCGGCCTGCCGACTCATCGGGAGCTGAGCGGCACCGATGAGCCTTCCAGGCACGCAGTTCATTAAACGACGGCGCGAAGCGGCTGGGAGCTTCACAATTCGCCGCGAAACGCCCGGGAGTAGCGCTCCGAGCGTTCCTGATTCAAACCGTGGGAGCCTAGCTCAGTGCTTTCTTGAGCCGTTTGGTAGTCTTCATTAACTGCTTTTTCAGATCGTCAACCCGCTTGGAAATGTCCTCGAGCTCGCCTTTGGCCATGATCCCGGCCCTGGCCACTTTGTGCGCCGTACGGTCTGCCTTACCCATCGCCGCACCGATTTTCATCGCGGCCTTCTTGAGTCTGTTTTTCGCCATGGTTCATTTTCTCCCTTCGCCTGCACGGGAAGTATCGCACGCACCAGCGTTGTTTGCTGCCGACTTTTTTGATTGGCGTGCGAGCAACGACCGCGATCAACCTGTTCAATCGCTCCGGGGCCCGCGCAACTCTGCTGATCCGCGAGTCTTGAAACCAACAACCGGATGAAATCGTGCGGGGATCGTGCTACGGTAATTGACGCCTAGGATCACGATCCAAGACAGAGAGTTCGATCTCGCAAGGGAGCGAGACCGGAGTCGCGCTTCGAATCTGCGCCTTTCCTGATCGACGCGGTTTCATCCCCCAAAAGTACCGTCAAGAAAGAAAAATGGACAATATTCAAATCACGCTGCCCGATGGTTCGACCCGCGATGTGCCCAGCGGCACCACTGCCGCTCAAATCGCCGCACAGATCGGACCGCGCCTTGCCAAGGATGCCCTGGTGGCGCGCGTCGACGGCGAGCTGGTGGATCTTTCCAAGCCGCTGGACCGCAGCGCCAAGCTCTCGATTCTTACCGCAAAAGATCCCGACGCGGTGCAGGTGTTTCGCCATTCCGCGGCGCATCTGCTGGCAGCCGCCGTTCTTGAGCTGTATCCCGACGTGAAGCTCGGCATCGGACCACCGATTGAAAACGGGTTCTTTTACGAGTTCGTGCGCGAGCAGCCGTTCACTCCCGAGGACCTTGAAAAAATCGAGGTCAAGATGCGCGAGCTGGCCGCGAAAGACATCCCGAACGAGCGCAAGATGATTCCCAAGCCGGAAGCGCTCGAGCTCTATCGCAAGTCGAAACAGGAATTTAAATGCGAATTGGTTGAGGAAAAGGCCGTCGAGCCGATGGTTTCGTTCTATACCACCGGTAAATTCCTGGACTTCTGCCGCGGACCCCACATTCCCTCGACCGGCCGCATCAAGGCGTTCAAGCTGATGAACGTCGCGGGCGCCTACTGGAAAGGGCAGGAAGGCAATCCCCAAATGCAGCGGATCTACGGCGCCTGCTTCGTGGATCAGAAGGAGCTCGATGAGTATCTCCACAAGCTTGAGGAGGCCAAGCGCCGCGACCATCGCAAGCTCGGAGCCGAGCTGGATCTGTTCAGCGTTCAGGACGAGGCCGGCCCGGGCCTGATCTTCTGGCATCCCAAGGGCGCTATTATTCGCCGCATCATGGAAGACTGGCTGCGCACCGAGCTTACTCGCCGCGGCTACGATCTGGTCTATACCCCGCACATCATGCGGCTTGACCTGTGGAAGACAAGCGGCCACGCGAATTTCTACCGTGAGAACATGTTCGGCCCGATTGAGGTCGAAAAGGCCGATTACCAGCTCAAGCCCATGAACTGCCCCGGGCACATCCTGATTTTCAAATCGCACTTGCGCAGCTATCGCGAGCTGCCGATCCGCCTCGCCGAACTGGGCACGGTCTATCGCTACGAGCGTTCCGGCGTCCTGCACGGGCTGCTGCGCGTCCGCGGCTTCACACAGGACGACGCGCACATCTCCTGCATGCCGGAGCAGATCGAAAAAGAGGTCCAGGACTGCGTCGAATTCGCCTGGGAGGTTCTGCGCGTCTTCGGCTTCAGCGATTACGCCGTAGAGCTTTCCGGCGGCGATCCCGCGCATCCGGAAGTTTACGCAGGAACTCCGGAAGACTGGAAGCGCGCCGAGGATGCGCTCACCAACACGCTGAAACGCATGAACGTACCCTACACGTACATTCCCGGAGAAGCGGCATTCTACGGCCCAAAAATTGATGTCAAGCTGGTCGACGCGATTGGCCGCCCGTGGCAGCTTTCGACTGTCCAGTTTGATTTCAATCTGCCGGGTCGCTTCGAGCTCGAATATGTCGGCGAGGATGGCAGCCGACACCGGCCGCTAATGGTTCACCGCGCATTGTGGGGTTCGGTTGAGAGATTCTTCGGCGTGCTGATCGAACACTATGCCGGAGCGTTTCCGGCCTGGCTTGCTCCCGTGCAGACCTCCGTGCTGCCGCTGAGCGAGAAAACGGCGGAGTACGCCCGCACAGTCACCAACCAGCTCAAGGATGCCGGCTTTCGCGTCCATCTCGACGACCGCAACGAAAAACTGCAGGCGAAGATTCGCGACGCGCAGATGCAAAAGATTCCCTATATGCTGGTCCTCGGCGGAAAAGAAGCCGAGGCGGGCACCGTTGCGGTGCGCCACCGGACCAAAGGCGACCTCGGCCCGCGTCCACTGGAACAATTCATCGCAGATCTGCGCGCCGAGGTTGATACTCGCGCCACGCTGTAACGCGCGGGCTCAGCTGAAACGATGAAAGTCTCTGCCGCAAAACTCGTTACGATGCTGGCGACATCGCTTGCCGGATTCGCGCTCGTCTGCTGGCCTGCACGACCCCAGTCACAAGACGATCCAGGCTGGACGGACAAGCATTTCATGGCGGCGTTCGATGAGTTCTTTCCGATCGAACACGCCGAGGGCGATTTCATCGCTGTCCGGGCTCACCGCGATGGCGCAAACGACGTCCCTGAATTCTCGGTTGTGCTCGAAAATACGCAAACCCCCGGGGCAATCCGCGGAATTCTTCGCGAAGCCCAAGGCGCGCCGCTCTACGAGCAGCTTGGGACGCTCCACGCCAAGGATCCGGCCCGACCCTACGACCAGCTCAAGCAGGATTTGAAAATCCAGGTGTGGAAATTCTCCTCCCAGGGGTGCCCGGCCGTCGCGGCGCAATTCCAGGCGTTCAGCAATATTCAGTTTATCCGGCCCAAGGATGATGATCCCGAACCGGAACATCCCATCGTCTACCAGTTTCACGAATCGGTGGGCGGGGGCGATTCCGAGGTTTTGGAATCTCTCGAGTCGCGTTCTTTCCCCAAATGGGCGAATGAAACGCGTAAGGCGCTGGATTCCTGCGCAGCTTCTGCGCCCCAGGGAGCCGGGGCGACCGGCGGGACAAGGCCCTAACCGCTCTTGCAGGCAACAGGTAAAGGCGTGCTATACTTTCTGGCCTGTCGCTCCCGGAGAGCGTTTTGTGAGCGGGACGGCGGGCAAGCGGGCATCGAAATTAAATTTCGCGCCCGGGAGGTGGGTTTATCGCAGAGCGGGGTGGTCCTCCTGGCCTTCGGGTCAACGAGCGTATTCGCGCTCGAGAAGTTCGTGTCGTGGATGAAGCAGGGAATCAGCTTGGCGTGATGACCCTGTTCGACGCAATGAAGGCGGCGCGGGATGCCGGCCTGGATGTCGTGGAAATATCGCCGAGTGCCGTGCCGCCGGTCTGCAAGCTCGTCGATTACGGCAAGTTTCAATACGAGCTGAGCAAGAAAGCCCACGAAGCCAAGAAACATCAAAAGAGCTCGCATATCAAGGAAGTGAAATTCCGGCCATCCACCGCCGAGCACGATTTTCAGGTTCGTAAGAACCAGATCATCCGGTTCCTCGGCGAGGGACACAAAGTAAAAGCGATGATTTTCCATCGTGGCCGCGAGATGGCCCATCAAGATGTGGGCCGCGCGAAGATGGAACGTCTGCTCAAGGAAGTCACCGACCACGCGCTGGTGGAATTCGGTCCGCGGATGGAAGCGAACATTTTGCTCGCTTTGCTTGCGCCGAAGAAGGGCGCGACTCCCGCGCCGCCCACCCGGCCCGCGCAGCCATCGGCCGGCGGACAGGCCTAGACAAATTTTAGGGAAGAGGAAATTGTGAAGAAGAACAAGAAAATGAAGTTGAAGACGCACCGGGGCGCAGCCAAGCGCTTCAAGATCACCTCTACCGGAAAAATCATGCGGTGGCATTCGGGCAAGCGCCACCTGCTGGGCACGAAGAAGCCGCGCCGGATGCGCAAGCTTCTGAACAAGGTTCAGGTGAACAAGGCGGACGTGCGCAATATCCGTCTCGCACTTCCTTACGGACGTTAGTTTTCGCTCCGAGCCAGGCAGAGCGTAACGGGTGCCTGCCGGCCGGTTGTCCCGCAAATATGCGGGGCGCAATGCAATTCAACGAGACAAACCCGTCTTGCTTCCCGCGTGTTGGTGCGGGCGGCCGGGCCGCGTTTGTCTCCCCCGTTGGACCACACAAGGTTTCACCGCCTTGGTTTTGACGTCGTAGAGAATTACAGATCCAGACACCGTGGGAGCGCCTGCGAGGCGCGCACGAGGAGACCAGAACCATGCCACGAGTAAAGCGCGGTACCAAGCGGCGCGCCCGCCGCAAGAAGCTGCTGAGACACGCCAAGGGATTCTTCCTCACAAAGAGCAAGCTCTTCCGCTCCGCCAAGGAAGCGGTGAACCGGTCGCTGCGTTACACCTATCGCGACCGCCGGACGCGCAAGCGTGATTACCGCACGCTGTGGATCCAGCGCATCGGCGCCGCCGCGCGGGCCAACGGCACCACCTACAGCCAATTGATCCACGGCCTGAAGGCCGGCGGGATTGATCTCGACCGGAAGATTCTGGCGGACATGGCCGTGCGGGATGCCGAGGGATTTTCCGCGCTGGTCGTGTCGGCAAAGCAGCACATGAAGGCTCCGCCAGCCGCGCCGGCCAAGCCCGCAGCCTAGCCCGGTTTGTCCTGTGTCGTCGAGAGCGCCGACGCGCTCCTGGCAATGACGGTTCTTTGTATTTCGCGCGCGAGCTGATATTTTCACCATGGCCGCAAAGGGGCTGGTCTCAGACCAGCCCCTGCGCCGCGCACAACACCTCCTGATGACCAACGATCCCATAACACAAAACCTTGCGCAGCTCGGCGACACGACGCCCGAAGCCGTTGTGGCGCGCTTCACCCAAGTGCGTGAAAGATTCGAACAGCAGGCCGAGGATGCCACCGATCCGGCGAATTGGGAGATTTTCGAACTCAAGTGGACCGCTCGAAAATCCGGCGTCCTTACAATGATCGCCGACAACTGGCTGAAACCTGCGCCGGCTGAACTAAAACGCACTGTCGGCCAGGAGTTTCAAAAGCTCAAGGCACACGTGGAGGAACGGATTCGGGCGCTGGCGTCGGCCAAAGAGGCGGCACAGGACCGATCGATAGCGCGTGATCAAATTGACCTGTCGCTGCCCGGTGTCGAGCACGCGATCGGCACGCGGCACCTGATCCGTCAAACCTACGAAGAGCTCGAGCGCATTTTTCTTTCGATCGGTTTCCGCGTGGTCGAGGGGCCGGAAATCGAAACCCCCTACTACAATTTCGAGGCGCTCAACATCCCCGAGCACCATCCCGCGCGCGACAACATGGACACCTTCTACATCGATCAAGCGCGCGGCGGACATCTGCTGCGGACGCATACTTCGCCGATGCAGATTCGCACGATGGAAAAAGAAAAGCCGCCCGTGCGCATCATTGTTCCCGGAAAGGTCTATCGTCGCGACAATCCGGATTCGACGCACGGCTACATGTTCCACCAGATCGAAGGCCTGGCCGTAGACACCGATATTACGTTCTGCGATTTCAAAGGCACGGTCGAGTACTTCGTGCGCGAATTCCTGGGACCAAAAGCCAAGACGCGCCTGCGGCCGAGCTATTTTCCTTTCACCGAGCCATCGGCGGAAGTGGATGCGACCTGCCATGTCTGCGGCGGAAGCGGCTGCCGTGTCTGCAAATTCTCCGGCTGGATTGAGCTGTTTGGCGCGGGGATGGTGAATCCCGCCGTCTACGGCTTTGTGAATTACGACCCGGACAAATTATCCGGCTTCGCTTTCGGCATGGGAGTCGACCGCCTGGCGATGATGAAATATGGCGTCAGTGAACTGCCGGTGCTTACGCAGAACGACGTACGTTTCCTGCGGCAATTCCCTTAGCAAGCAGCTCCCCTACAACCATGACGGACGCGACACTGGCAACCGATCCCAAGCAGCGCTTCTCAAATCGCGTGGAGGACTATGTCCGTTACCGGCCGGGGTACCCGCGCGCGATTCTGGATCTGCTGAGCGAGCAGTGCGGTCTGGCTACAGAGTCCGTCATCGCCGACATCGGCTCCGGGACCGGATTGCTGACCCAGCTCTTCCTTGAAAACGGGAATCTGGTCTACGGCGTCGAACCGAACGCCGCCATGAGAAAAGCGGGCGAGGAGTTTCTGAAAAAATACGCGCGCTTCCGCAGCGTGGAGGGCTCAGCGGACGCCACTACGCTGCCCGACGCAAGCGTGGAGTACGTGACGGTGGGCCAGGCGTTTCACTGGTTCGACCCTGTGACCGCGCGCACGGAGTTCGAACGCGTGCTAAAGCCGCGGGGCTGGGTTGCGGTGATTTGGAACGAACGCAGGGACGACTCCCCGTTCCTGCGCGAGTACGAGACGTTTCTGCGCGCCTTCGGGACGGATTACGAAAAGGTTCAAGCGAAGTATCCCGAGGACCGTACCATGAGGAGTTTTATCGGCCATGGCGGAGGGAAGAAGTCTTTCGCAAACGAGCAGGTATTCGACCTGGCCGGCCTGCGCGGGCGCCTGCTGAGTTCCTCGTACTCGCCGCCCGAAGGCCATCCGCAACACGAGCCGATGCTCGCGGAGCTCGAGAAATTATTCCAAGCGCACGCGCAAGACGGGCGCGTCCGGTTTGAGTACCTGACGCACGTGTATTTTGGGCAACGGGAGACACGGCGTGCCGAATGAGAATGTGCGCATACGACACAGCTTCCGAGCCGAGGCACGGGAACGCGCTTGGGGGGCTCGCCTTGCCCCGGCGACAGCGCCGACCGACTGAAGGACGATGAAGATTGTCTACAACTGGCTGAAGGAGTTCGTGGACGCGACGGCGCCGGCTGCCGAGCTGCGTTCCCGGCTCTCGCTTGCAGGCGTCGCGGTTGATTCCGTCGAGGAATCCGCGGCGGGCCCGGTTTTTGACGCAGAAATCACCGCGAACCGTCCCGACTGCCTGGGGCACTTTGGCATGGCGCGCGAGGTCGCAGCGATTTACAGGCTGTCCGTGAAAGCGCTTCAGCCGAAGCTTAAGGAAGCGGCGATACAGGTATCGGACGCCACCCGCGTCGAAATTGAAGCTCCGGAACTTTGCGGACGCTACACGGCGCGGGTCCTGCGCGGGGTGAAAATTCAGCCGTCACCCGATTGGCTGCGCCAGCGTCTTCAAGCCATCGGCCAGAACCCGATCAACAACGTGGTAGATGTGACCAACTACGTGATGTTCGAGCTCGGACAGCCGATGCATGCATTCGATCTCGACAAACTGAGCGAGCGCCGGATCGTGGTCAGGCGTGCTCGTCCAGGCGAAAAGATCCGCACGCTGGACGGCGTCGAGCGCGCGCTCACCAAGGACATGTGCGTGATCGCCGACGCTTCGCGGGCGCTCGCAATTGCCGGGGTTATGGGCGGCTCGGAAAGCGAAATCGGTTTTAGCAGCCGCAACATCCTGCTCGAGTCGGCGTGGTTTGATCCCGTCACGGTGCGCCGCACTTCAAAGACGCTGGGCCTGCGCACCGAGGCCTCCTATCGCTTCGAGCGCGGCGCCGATCCGGAACTGGCGGAGCTAGCCTCGCGCCGCGCAGCCGAGTTGATTCAGCAATTGGGCGGCGGCGAAGTCCTGTCCGGCGTTGTGGATGTGTATCCGGGCCGCACGCCTGCGCCGTCGATTGAGCTTTCGCGCAAGGAACTGCTGCGCGTCATGGGCGCCGACGTGCCCGAACGCGACATCGAGGAAATCCTGAAGGCGCTCGGTTTTCAACCTTCGCGGACCGACGCGCATCGCGGGACGCCCGGCTCACTGCTGGCTGTTTGGCAATGCAAGCAACCTTCGTGGCGACGCGATGCTGGACGTGGGATTGACTTGATCGAGGAAGTCGCGCGGCACTACGGATACGACAAATTTCCGCCGCGGCTGCCGCCCGCAAAACAGCCTGCACATCGCCTGCTGCACGCCGAAGCCGAGGATCGCCTGCGCGAGCGCCTGGTGGCGCTCGGCTACCAGGAAATCGTGGCGATTCCGCTGGTGGATGTGCGACGCGATGAAATCTTTCGCGCCGAGGGGGTGACCCCGGCTGTGATCTCAAACCCACTGGCCGAGGATGCATCGGTGATGCGCTCGACGGGGGTCGTAAGCATGCTCGGCGCCCTGGAATGGAACCTGAATCACGGCCAGCGGAATCTGCGCCTGTTTGAAATTGGCAAAACCTACGAGCTGCGGGGCGGGGAACCGGTCGAAACAGCTGTCCTCACGCTCGGTGCGACCGGCCTGGCACGCGAGAAGACCATTCATGAAACGGCCCGGGAATTTGCCTTTGCGGATTTGAAGGGCGATCTCGACGACCTCGGCTCGCTTGCCGGCGGACTCAGATGGCATTCCGGTGGGCCGGTGTGGCTCGCGGGAGGTTCGTCGGCGCGGATTTCGGCTGGCAATGACGCTGTATTCGGCGTGGCAGGTCAGCTCGGGCGGAGGATTGCGGATCAACTCAAGCTGCGCCAGGATATTTTCGTCACGGAGCTTCGACTCGAGCCTCTTGTTGCGGGTGTCGAGAGGGCGCGTGCTACCCAGAAGTTCTCGCCGATTCCGCGCTTCCCGGCCGTCGAGCGCGATTTCTCGCTGTTGCTGTCTGATGGTGTCAAGTTCGCGCAAGTCGTGGACGTGATTCGCGCGCTCTCGATTGCCGAGCTTCGAACCATCGAAGTCGCCGACCTGTTCCGCGGCGGGAAAATGCCGGCGGGAAAATTCTCGCTGATGATCCGCGTGACGTTTCAGAGCGGCGAGACGACGCTCACCGACGCGCGAATCTCAGACTTTTCCTCACGGATCGTCGCCGCGCTCGAAGCCAAACTGGGCGCCTCGCTCCGGACAATCTGAACGATCCCGTTGCGCCCGTCGGCCGGATCACCGACAATGGCGGCAGCCCAGCGATCCACTCAACCGGGAGCACGAACGTGAAAATCGAAATCTACGACCAGGCCTACAACGTCAACGCGGACCAGAACGAAGGGCACCTGCAGGAACTCGCGGCCTACGTGGACGCCAAGATGCGCGAAGTTGCCTCGGCGACGCGAATGGTTGACTCGCTGAAGGTGGCGGTGCTCGCTTCACTGAATATCGCCGACGAGCTGTTCAGCCTTCGCGAACGCCAGCAGGAAATCGACGGCCCGCTGCGCAAGCGCGTCGAGAAGTGCGTCGCGCTGGTCGAAAAGGCCCTCGAACACTCCAACTAATCCTCCGGGTGCCCCTGTTCAGCCGCAGAAGGAGTCCGCGTCTCCAGGGTCCCAAGCTCCCCTCCGGGTCCTGTGACTCCGGCAAAGCCTTCACCCTCCGCAAACCTGCGCCCGTATCGTTACCGTCAATCGGACCGCGCACCCATTTGGCCCGCGCCTACATCTACTATATGATCGGTTTAGAGGTTTCGACTCGCGGTGGCCGGCCATGCGGAAGCGATCCAAAACTCGGTATCTGGTGGTTCCGGTAGCCCTACTGGCATTGCTGCTGGTGGGCATGACACTGGGAAGCGTCGTCTGGCATCATCACGATGGCTCCGCGGCGGAATCCAGCTGCCCTATCTGCCACCTCAGCCACCAGCCGATTGACCGGCCGATTTCACCGAATCACGTTCCAACTTTTGCATTGGTAGCACCCACGCCGGAACCCCGCAATGTGGGCATGGCGCCGAGCCCAGCGGTTCGGCGAGTCCCTGCTCGCGCTCCCCCTAGCGCGTAAAACTAAGCTTGTCAGGTGCCGCTCGCGGCACACCAATCCACGTCCGTTTAATCCACTGAGGGATGAACTGTTATGCGCAAACGACATATCTACTTTGCAATTTCCGTTGTTGTGATGTCCGTCGCCGGCTGGACTGCGACCGCGCGTGCGCAGGCGACGGCAACACCGCAGGGGCCGGTCAAGATCACGCTCGATGAAGCCGTTCAGATGGCGCTCGCTCACAATCACACGCTGCAGGCCGAGCGCGTCACGATTCAGGAGAGCGAGGCTCAGGAGATCACCGCGAACCTGCGGCCCGACCCCGTGCTGATGGGCGATGCGCAGTTTCTGCCGGTCTTCAATCCGGACCAGTTCGATTCGAGCTATGTGGACAACGAGGCGCAGTTTGACCTCGGGGTCAGCTACCTGTTCGAGCGCGGAAAGAAGCGGCAGCACCGGCTGGCCGCGGCGAAAGATCAGACCGCGGTGACGCGCTCGACGGTTGCGGACAACGAGCGCAGTCTCACCTTTCAAGTGGCTACGCTTTTCACCAACGCACAGCTCGCCGAGTCGGCGCTTGATCTGGCGCAGCAGGACTTGAAGAGCTTTCAGAATTCGGTCGATATCAGCAAGGAGCGTTTTCGCGCCGGCGACATCAGCGAGGACGACTACCTGAAGATCAAGCTGCAACTTCTGCAGTTCCAGAGCGATGCGTCGCAGGCACAGCTGCAGCGCGTGCAGGCGCTTTCAGACCTCCGCCAGCTGCTCGGCCGGGAATCGGTGCCCCTGGATTACGACGTGGCGGGTCCGTTCGACTACCAGCCGCTGCAGGCAAACAAGGAAGACCTGGAAACCAAGGCGTTGGCCACGCGTCCTGACCTGCGCGCGGCGCAACAGGGCGTGACGGCCGCAAACAGCCAATACGCGCTGGCCAAGGCGAACGGCAAGCGGGACTTTACCGGCCAGATCGACTACACGCATACCGCCGGGGTGAGCTCGGCTTCGCTGTTCGGTCAAATCCAGCTGCCGATATTCGACCGCAATCAGGGAGAAATTGCGCGCACGCATTTTGCGATCACGCAGGCGCAGGAACAGGAAAAGGCCGCAAGCGACCAGGTGCTCACCGACGTCGAAGATGCCTACGACGGCCTGCAGTCAAACAACGAAATTGTCCAGCTCTACCGCTCCGGCTACCTCGACGATGCCAAGCAGGACCGAGACATCAGCGAATACGCGTACAAGCGCGGCGCCGCAAGCTTGCTGGATTTTCTGGACGCCGAGCGGAGTTATCGCGCGACTCAACTTGCGTACCGGCAGGCGCTCGCGGCCTATCTGCTGGCGCTTGAGCAACTCCGCGAAGCCGTGGGAACGAGGAACCTGCCATGAGCAGTCGAAAATTCAAGCATTGCGGCCGAGCATACGGGATCACTTTCGCATTTGTGCTGGCCAGCGTTCTTGCGGGATGCAGCTCGGACCGCAATGCCAGCGACATGACTTCGTATTCCTCGCAGGCGGCGAAGTCGGCCACCCCGCAGCTTTTCACCATCCCTCCGGACCAGGTGTCGCACGTGCAGGTGGTCACAATTCAACAAGCGAAGCTTACACGCACGCTGCGGCTGACCGGAGCGGTGGCCTACAACGCATTCAAGACCACACCGGTAATCACGCAGGTGGGCGGACCGGTGAGCCGGATTCTGGTCGTACCTGGCGACCACGTGCGCCAAGGTCAGCCGATGCTGGAAGTATCGAGTCCCGATTACTCGCAACTTCTCGATACTTATTTGAAGGCGCACGAGACATTCCGCGTCGCCGACAAGAACTACGACCGTGCGAAGGATCTCTACGAACACAAGGCCATCGCTGAGCGCGACCTGCTGCAGGCCGAATCGGATCGCAACGAGGCTCAAGCGGACCTGAACGCGGCCGAACAGGCCATGAAGATTCTGGGAATCAAGAATCCGGAGGATCTGGCGAAGGCGCCGTCTTCGGCCCAGATTCCGGTGATCGCGCCGATGAGCGGCGAAGTCGTTGAGCGGCTGGTGGCGCCGGGTCAGGTGATGCAGGCGGGCCAGACGCAGGCCTTCACAATCTCCGACATGAGCACGGTGTGGGTGCTGGCGAATCTCTACCAGGGGGATCTGGCGTTTGTGAAGACCGGCGACGACGTGGTGGTGCAGACCGACGCGTACCCGGAAAGTTTCCACGGGAAGATTTCCTACGTCTCTGCGGCGCTGGACCCGAATACGCGCACGCTGCAGGCCCGCATCGTGGTTGATAATCCCGGGGAAAAATTGAAACGCGACATGTATTGCACCGTCACGGTGACGGCCGGAATGATTCAGAACGCCATCAGCGTGCCCGATGCGGCGGTACTGCGCGACGACGAAAACCAGCCGTTCGTGTACCTGGCAGCGGGGTCGAATCAATTCGGGAGGCGATCCGTTGAGATCGGCGAGAGCCAGAATGGCCAGACGCAAATTCTGAAAGGGCTTTCCGTGGGAGACAAAGTGGTGGGCGACGGCAGTTTGTTCCTGCAGTTCGCCAATTCGTTTCAGCAATAAAGGCAGGCGTAGACAGAAATGATCCATCGCATCGTTCAATTCGCACTGCGGCAGCGGTTTCTGGTCCTGATCCTGTCGGCATTCGTGGCCGTCGGCGGAGGGATCTCGTTTGAGCACATGCCGGTCGACGCCTACCCGGATCTTTCCCCTCCGATGGTGGAAATCATCACCCAGTGGCCGGGCCACGCGGCGGAGGAAATCGAGCGGCTCGTCTCCCTGCCGACCGAAGTGGAGATGAACGGCGTGCCGAAGATGAGCGTGATGCGCTCGATTTCGCTCTACGGCTTGTCGGACATCATCCTCACGTTTGACGAAGACACGGACAACTATTTTGCGCGACAGCTCGTGTTCCAGCGACTGAGCGAGGTCACCTATCCCACGGGAGTGACGCCGACGCTTGCGCCGCTTTCAAGCCCTTCGGGCCTGGTCTACCGCTATGTGCTCCAAAGCCCGGACCGCACACCGCAAGAACTCAAGACCTACGAAGACTGGGTGATCGAGCGCGAATACAAACAGGTGAGGGGAGTCGCCGACGACTCCGGATTCGGCGGCACAGTGATGCAGTATCAGGTGCTGCTCGATCCAGCGCGCCTGTACGGCTATCACATTCCGCTGCCGCAAGTAATCCAGCAGCTTTCCGTCAACAACGCGAACACGGGCGGAGGGTTTTATTCACAGGGCGGCCAGTTCTATTACGTCCGCGGCTTGGGCCTACTGCGGGATGAGCAGGATATCGGCAACGTGATCGTCGGATCGCAGAATGGCGTGCCGGTGCGCGTCCGCGACATCGGCGAAGTGACCATTGGCAACGCCCCCCGCCTGGGCGAATTCGGCTTCAACAAGAGCGACGATTCGGTCGAAGGCGTCATCCTGATGCTCACCGGAGAGCAGACCCAGAACGTTCTGAAAGGCGTCGAGGCAAAAACAAAACAGCTGAATGAAAGCATCCTCCCGCCGGATGTGAAAGTCGTGCCGTTCTACGACCGCAGTGATCTGGTGCGCGTGACCACCGATACCGTCGAAGGCAACCTGCTGCGCGGAATGATTCTGGTCCTGATCGTGCTGATTTTCTTTCTGGTCAGCTTCCGCGCCGCCGTGATCGTCGCGCTGACCATCCCGGTGGCGCTGCTTTTCTCTTTCATCTTCCTGCATGCGCGCGGCGTAGCCGCCAATCTGCTTTCGATCGGCGCCATCGATTTCGGAATCATCATTGATGGGACTCTGGTGATGGTCGAGAACATTTTCCGCGAGCTGGGCCTGCGCGAAGGCACCCAGTACAACCTGCAGGAGGTAATCCTGGCGGCGGCCAAGGACGTGGACAGGCCGATTTTCTATTCCGTCGCCGTGATCATCGCCGGATACATTCCCATATACGCACTCAGCGGGCCCTCAGGAAAACTGTTCCATCCGATGGCGGACACCATGTCGATCGCGCTGGTGGGAGCGCTGCTTCTGACCCTCACCTTCGTGCCCGTCATGTGCGCCTACTGGTTCCGCAGCGGCGTTCACGAGTCGGTGAACCGGCCATTTGAGTGGATTCGAAGGAAATTTGCGACGCAGCTCGAGAAATGTCTGGATCGTCCGAAGACCACGATTGCGGTGGCGCTCGCGATTTTCGGCGCGACACTGCTGCTGATTCCGTTTATCGGCGGCGAGTTCATGCCGCACCTGGATGAGGGCGCGATCTGGGTCCGCGCGACAATGCCGTACACCATCTCCTACGAAGAAGCGGCAAAGTTCAGCCCGCAGGTGCGCAATATCCTGATGAAGTATCCGATGGTCACCGACGTCGGCTCGGAACTCGGCCGTCCCGATGACGGAACCGATTCCACCGGCTTCTTCAACGACGAGTTCTATGTGGGGTTGAAACCGTACGGCGATTCAACCTGGAAAAAAGGACCGATTCACAACAAAGCCGAGTTGACGGCCGATCTTCAAAAGCAGCTCGATGCCTTCCCCGGGGTGATATTCAATTTCACGCAACCCGCCGAGGATGCCGTCGATGAAGCGCTCACGGGCCTGAAAAGCTCACTGGCTG
Organism: Candidatus Acidiferrales bacterium; assembly: GCA_036514055.1. Lineage (GTDB taxonomy): Bacteria > Acidobacteriota > Terriglobia > Acidiferrales > UBA7541 > Palsa-295. The sequence goes on along the minus strand of DATBXX010000052.1, from coordinate 57,007 downwards.
TGAAAATCTACGGCCCGGATCTGAACGTCCTGCAAGACAAGGCCCTGGAGATCAAGCGGCGTCTTTCCGGGGTTCGCGGTTTCACTGAGCTCACGGTGGTGCGCGAGCTCGGGCAGCCAAGCCTGCTGATTAATACGGACCGGGACAAGATTGCGCGCTACGGCATCAACGTGGCCGACGTCGAGGCCGTCGTGCAGGCAGCGGTGGGCGGGCAGGCGGCAACGCAGGTGATTCAAGGCGAGAAACTATTCGACCTCGTGGTGCGCATGAAGCCGGAGTTCCGTGAGAACGCCCAGGAGATCGGCAACCTGCTGGTCGGCACGCCGGGCGGACAGCAGATCCCGCTGCGCGAGCTCGCCGACATCCGCGAGGCGAGCGGCGCTTCGTTCATCTACCGCGAAAATAACTCCCGCTACATCGGGGTGCAGTACAGCGTCGAAGGGCGCGACCTGCAGGGTGCGGTCGCCGAGGGCCAGCGCGCCATCGCCGAAGTTCAAAAATCGCTGCCTCCAGGCTACCGGCTCACCTGGGGCGGCGAGTACAGCGAGTTCCTGGAGGCAAGGCACCAGATGGAGATTATCGGCCCGCTGGCGCTGCTGCTGATTTTCATGATCCTGTTCGCGCTCTATGGCAATTTCAAGTTTCCAATGACGATCGCGCTCGGCGTGGTCATGACCGAACCGGTGGGCGCGCTGATTGCGCTCAAGCTGACGGGCACCCCGTTCAGCGTGTCGTCAGTGCTGGGACTGCTCGCGCTGATGGGAGTCTCGGTGCAGACAGCCGTGATCCTGGTCTCGTTCATCAACAAGCTGCGGCAGGAAGGCAAGGACATTCGCACGGCAACCCGCGAGGCCTCGCTTCTGCGTCTCAGGCCCATCATGATGACAGCGCTGGTCGCCTGTCTCGGCCTGCTGCCGGCCGCTCTTTCGACAGGCATCGGCTCGGATACGCAGAAGCCCTTCGCCATCGTGATCGTGGCGGGATTGATCTCTCGCCTGCTCCTGGGAGTCTTCGTGAACCCGGTGCTGTATGAGATGGTCGCTCGCGACGGCGACGTGCTGCAGGTCTGATGCGGGCGGCCGTAGCTTGACGTGCAAGTTTTGATTTTGACTGAGTTCAAAATGGTGAAGCGCACCACAAAACGTCTGCTGGCGCTCGCGGTCATTCTCGCGCTGCCCCTGCTGGTTACGCATGCGGCCAGCCACTGGCACAGCCACGCGTACGACCAGGACCACTGCCAAATCTGCCACGTGGGACACACCACGATTCCACAGGCCAGGGCGCAAGTGGTCGTGCAGCCAGCCGATCAGATTTCCAGACTCGCGCTCGCGGCGGAATTTGCGCCCAAACTCGATTTTGTCGGTTCCCTCAGCATTGCTCGAGCCCCTCCGGCCTAAGCGCGTTCTCCTGAAAAAGATCATCGTCTCCCAGCACGCGGCGCCTGTCGCGCGGCGCGTGCCGATTTCCACATTCACTCACATCCGCAGCGCAGCGATCTGCCGCGGACGCATTCATAAAGGGAGAAAAATTGTGAGAATCTTGAGCGCTTTGATCGGGGTCGTACTTGTTGCTTCATGCTTCCTTTCGGCGGGACCGGTCGCCCGGGCCCAGAACGGCAACTCAGCAAATATCACGGGAACTGTGACCGATCCTTCCGGCGCCGTTATTCCGGGCGCCACCGTCACCATTCACAACCCGGTCAGCCAGTTTGAGCGCAGCACCACCACGGACGCGACCGGCAATTTCGCATTCGCCAACGTTCCGTTCAACCCCTACCACATGACCGTCGGCGCCACGGGCTTTGCCGGCCACTCTCAGGATATCGACGTGCGTTCGTCGGTGCCGCTCAGCCTGAAGATCAGTCTGGAGCTTGCCGGGGCGAACAGCACGGTAACCGTCGAAGCCGCAGGCGACCTGCTTGAGACGGACTCGACCGCACACACCGACATCGATCGCGCACTGTTCAATGAGGTCCCGCTGGAAAGCGCCTCTTCCTCGGTCAGTGCACTGGTCACGCAGACTTCCCCGGGAGTCGCCGCGGATTCCAACGGGCTTTTCCACGGACTTGGCGACCACGCGGAGAATTCGTTCTCGGTGGACGGCCAGCCGATCACCGACCAGCAGAGCAAAGTGTTCTCCAATCAGATCCCGATGGATTCCATCCAATCGCTTGAGGTCATTGACGGCGCGCCGCCAGCGGAATACGGTGACAAAACCAGCCTGGTTATTGATGTCACCACGCGCTCGGGCCAAGGCGAGACCACGCCCCACGGCTCAATCACAACTTCCTATGGCTCGTTCGGCTCCTCGAATCTCGGCTTCAACCTCGGGTACGGCGGTCAGAACTGGGGAAATTTCATCTCCGCAACCGGATTGGACAGCGGCCGGTTCCTGGACCCACCGGAATTCATCGTGATGCACGACAAGGGAAATGAAGAGAACCTGTTCGATCGTCTGGATTTTCAGCTTTCGAAGGCGGACTCGGTGCACCTCAATCTTGGATTCTCGCGTTCGTGGTTCCAGACTCCCAACACATTCGACAACCTCAATACAGGCATCACCGAAGGTGACCTGCTCGGAACGGCGGATCCGACGCTCATCGGCCCGGCAGATCAGCGCTCTCAGATTCGTACGTTCAATGTCGCCCCGACGTGGAACCATCTGATCGGTTCAAACGCCGTGCTCACGGCCGGCGCATTCGTGCGTCACGACCAGTACAACTACTATCCAAGTGAGAACCCTCTTGCCGATGTAGGCCCGGTCAATCTTCAAAGGGAGTCCGTTTCTCAACTGCGCTTTCTGACCAATGCCGGCGCTCGCACGAATATTTCCTACGTGAAGGGCGTTCACAACATCAAGGCCGGCGTCACCTATGAGCAGACGTTTATCACCGAGGACGACCACCTCGGAATCGTCGATCCTACGTTGAACGCGCCGTGCCTGGCTCCGGCAACCAGCCCCGGCGCGTTTGCTTTCGTCCCGGTCGCCGGATTTACAAGTCCTGCGGACTGCCCGGCCGGGGACGAGCCGAATACAGCCGCAAACCCCGGGTCTCCTGCGCAGCTTGGCTCCGTGTTTTACCCCAACTTCAACCCGACTCTATTGCCGTTTGACCTCACTCGCGGCGGAGGCTTGTTCGCGTTCCGGGGGCACACCGACGTCAAGGAGCTGGCTCTCTACGTGCAGGATACGATTACCAAGGGGCAGTGGTCCTTCAACCTGGGCATTCGCGGCGACCTTTACAATGGACTCACGAAGGCAAGCCAGGCCGAACCTCGCCTGGGCATTGCCTACAACGTCAAGCAGAGCAACACGGTCCTTCGCGTTTCCTATGCGCGAACACTGGAAACACCCTTCAACGAAAACCTGGTGCTTTCCAGCATCGGATGCGCATCTCCGGTCCTGAATCCGCTTCTGCTTTGCTCTTCCAGTGCTTTGTCTCCGCTGAATCCGGGTTTCCGAAATGAATTCCACGCCGGGCTGCAGCAGGCATTTGGCAAGCACATCGTGTTTGACGGCGAGTACATCTGGAAATACACCCACAACAGCTACGACTTCAGCGTGCTGGGCAATACTCCGATCACGTTCCCCATCGAGTGGCACAACTCCAAGATTCCCGGATTCACCGCGCGTACGAACCTCACCAACCTCCACGGCTTTACGGCCTACGTCGTGATGTCGAGCGTCGCCGCTCGCTTCTTTACTCCGCAGATCGGAGGGGCTGGCGCCGTCCCGGTCGTATCCGCCCCGGGGGAATTTGTGCCGTTCAGAATCGACCACGACGAACGATTCAACCAGACCACCCATGTGCAATACCAGCCGTGGAAAACAGGGCCGTGGGTCGGCTTCAACTGGCGCTATGACAGCGGTCTGGTGGCGGGCGCCACTCCCTGCTACGGCGTGAGCGACGAGAACAGCTGCCCGCAGTCGTTCACAGGTCCGGGCGGCGCCCCGTTTGTAGACCCGCAGTGCCTCACGCTCCAGGCGGTAGGAAACGGGTGCGTTCCCTTGACTGCGGACCAGGAGTTCCAAGCCGGGTTGTTTTGCGGGAACGTACACGCGACACCGACTCAGTCGATCCCCGATCCGTGCCCGGCGAACGAGTTCGGGTCCAATTTGATAAGGGTCCCGGCCGCCGGAACCGAACAAGACGACAAGAATCCGCCACGCATCGCTCCCCGGAATCTGTTCGATATCGCGATCGGGGACGACAACCTGTTCCACGCCGAACGGTATAAATGGAGCGCCCGGTTGACGGTGATCAATCTTGCGAACCAGTATGCTCTGTACAACTTCCTATCGACGTTTAGCGGCACGCACTACGTGACCCCACGCACGGTAACCGGAGAGATCGGCTTCCATTTCTAGTCCCGGCGAGCTAGCAGGAGACGCGGCCTCGGTGGCAGCGCCTCCTGTTATCGCCTCGGCTCACCCCAGAGAAAAACCGGCAAAAGGCCGGCGCGAAAAAGAACGATCATGCGGGGGTTGAGCTGCGTCCGGTTGTCAGGAAGAGGTTCGAACCAACGCTGGATCCCAGTTGATATCCGTTTTCAAATAGTTCTTGACACCCTTTATCAACTGGAATAGTCTCGCTCCCTCAGTTGATAACCGTTTGCAACTGAGAATGGATCCGTTTCAGAATTACAAATGGCTCGAATACAGGGACCGAACTTGCCGCCAGTCAAATCCGTCTTTCTGAAAATGATCGTCGCCGCATCTCTGGTTCTCCTTCCATCGCTCGCACTCGTCACCCGCGCCGGCGTGGGCGGGAGCATTTCAGGCGAGGTGAAGGATTCCAGCGGCGCTGCGATACCTCGGGCGACCGTAACCGCGACGAACACCAGCACTCGGGTTCAGCAGGCGACCATCACCGATGACCGGGGAATGTACTCGTTCCTGAGCCTGCCGGTTGGGCCCTACGACATCGAAGTGAGCCGCGCGGGCTTCAAACCCTACAAACGCACCGATGTAGCGATCGACGCCAACAGCACGCTCGTGGTGGACGCGACGCTTGAAATCGGCGAGAGGACCGATACGGTCACGGTAAGTGAGTCGGCTGTTCAAGTAGAGACCGTCAACTCCCAAATGGGCGAGGTGGTGACCGGCACGCAGATGACCACAGTGCCCTTGAATGGACGCAGCTTTACCGATCTGTTGTCTCTTCAGCCGGGCGTCGTGCCGACGACTTCGATCACCTCCAGCACCGTGCAGGACGTCGGCGCAAGCGCGCTTTCTCCCTCCGGCGATCTGAATCCGGGGACCATTTCCATCAACGGCCAGCGGGAGTTTGCCAACGCGTTCCTGGTGAACGGAAGCGACGTCGAAGAAGACGTCAATATGGGAGCCGCCATAATTCCAAACCTCGATTCCATCGCCGAGTTCCGGATTCTCACGAACAATTTCGATGCGGAATACGGCGAGTTCAGCGGGGGCCAGATCAACGTGGTGACGAAATCCGGCGCCAACGAGTTTCATGGAGACGCCTTCGAATTCTTGCGCAACACGGACCTCGATGCGCGCAACTACTTTTCCCCCTCGCGCGGTGAATTCGATCAAAACCAATTTGGCGGGACGCTGGGAGGACCGATCCGAAAGACGAAGGTCTTCTTCTTCGCGGATTACCAGGGAACGCGATCGACCCAAGGCCTGGACACCGGCCAGATACCGGTTCCCTCCGTCGAGGACCAGTCGGGTAATCTATCCGACCTGGCAAGTTCGTTTGTGACGACCGACGCCGCAGGAAACCTCATCCCCACGACGGTAAGTGGAACCAGTTGGGCCGGCGTTCTTTCAGACAGGCTGGGATACCCGGTTTTTGCGGGCGAGCCGTACTATTTACCTGCCTGCACATCGACGACCGAATGCGTTCTGCCAACCCTCACGATTCCCAAGAGCGCCTGGTCTGCGCCTGCGATCAACTTGCTGAAATACATTCCGACGCCCAACAATTCGAACGGAACATTTTCCACCTCCGCCTTCAACGAAACCTTGCGCGATGACAAGGGCGCCTACCGGCTCGACGCCAACACGCGCTGGGGCCTGCTGTCAGCCTATTACTTCCTGGACGACTGGTCGGAGAACAACCCCTATCCCGTCGCCCAGGGAGGGGCGAACGTTCCGGGTTTCAACGCGCTCTACACGGGGCGCTCGCAATTGATTGACCTTGGCGCCACAAAAACCCTGAGTGCGACCGCGTTGAACGAATTCCACTTCAGCTACCTGCGCGATTCGAACGATCTCGGCAAGCCGGTTGGCGGAGTGGGCGTGAGCCTGGCGTCTCAGGGGTTCGAAGTCGGTCCGGGAACACCCGGAATTGTGCCACTGTCGCCTAAAACCGAGGGTGTCGAAAGCGTCGCCTTCAACAGTTTCACGATTGGGACCAACACGAATGAACTGAAACAGGCGGGCAATACATTTCAAGTGCTCGATAATTTTTCAAAAGTGATCGGAACTCACACGATCAAAGTGGGCGGCGAATTTCATTACGATCAGATCAACGTCAATGCGACAGCGCAATTCAACGGCAGTTTCCTTTTCTTCGGCACCGAAACGGGTTCTGACTTCGCGGATTTCCTGTTGGGAATTCCCAGCCAGTACAACCAGAGCCAGTTGCAGCCTTTTTACGGCCGCAACAAATACGTCGGCCTCTACGGACAAGACAGTTGGCGCGTGACCCACAGCCTTACGCTCAATTATGGTCTGCGCTGGGATCGTATCGAGCCCTGGTATGAGAGGTTCAACCAGATCGCGACATTCGTGCCGGGCGAACAGTCCGTGGTATTCCCCGGAGCTCCTGCAGGCATTCTGTATCCCACCGATCCGGGAGTGCCGCGAACCCTTGCACCTCCGGGGAATCGCGATTTTGCTCCGCGCATCGGCCTGGCCTACTCGCCCAGTGCGTCTGGCGACGGTGTGCTCTCCAAAATACTAGGCGGACCAGGCAAAACCAGCATCCGCGCCAGCTTCGGCATGTTTTACACCGCCATCGAGGCGCTCACCATTGGCGTGATGTCCGCCAATGCGCCCTACGGAACCACCTACACCAGCCCAGCCCCGCCGCTGTTTGCGACTCCCTTTGTCACCGCAGCGAGCGGCAAATCGCTCGGTCAGGTATTCCCGGTGACGCTTGCGCCATTGAACTCAAGCGCCAAGCATCCGGACGACAACATCAATTGGGCGCAGTTCGAGCCCATCACCGGACTGCCGAACTACCTTACGACCAACCGCATTCCCTACACCGAGGAATACATGCTGTCGCTGGAGCGCGGGCTTGGCGCAAATACCGTCGTCAGCCTCAACTATGTGGGAACGCAAGCGCACCGTCTGCTCGTAATCGAGGAAGCCAATCCCGGTAATCCATCGCTGTGTTTGTTCCTGAGCAATCTTGCGAACCTCGCGCCAGGCCAGACGCCATGCGGTCCCTTCGGCGAAGACTCTACCTACACCACTTCCACCGGTAAGGTGATCCAGGGCACTCGTGAGCCGCTCGGACCCGAGTTCGGCAGCAATGCCAATCAAGCCACCATCGGCAATTCCAATTACAACGCCTTGCAGGTCACCTTGCGCCACACGAGCAAACGCCTGAATGTGTTGGCCGGCTACACCTTCAGCAAGAGCCAGGATCAGTCGTCCAATCTTGGCGAGGCTGTCAACCCGATCGATCCTTCGTTGAGCAAGGCGCTTTCCGCATTTGATGTAAAGCATAATTTTGTCCTCAGCTACAGCTACAAGATTCCGCTGGAACGCGTCTTCGGAGTTTCAAACGGCTGGACGCAGGGCTGGGAATTCTCCGGGATCACGCGCTTCAGCAGCGGCCTGCCGGTGACACTGATAAACTTCGGCGACAACTCGCTGCTTGGATCAGAACCCAACGGCATCAACAACTCTGGCGTGGACGAACCGGACTATTCCGGCGGCCCATTGGATCTGAACCCGAACCCCCGCAACGGAAAGCCCTATTTCAACACGGCCCAGTTTCTCGAGAACAACTTGGGAACCCCGGGCACGTCCAAACGGCGATTCTTCTACGGTCCGGGCCTGGACAACTTCGACATGGCTCTGCTGAAGAACGTTCGCCTCACCGAATCGAAATCGCTTCAGTTCCGCATCGAATCCTTCAACATTTTCAACCACGCTCAGTTCTTTGGACCGCAGTCCGTGGATGGAAATATTGACAGTTTGACGTTTGGCGACGTGGTGAGCGCGCAACCGCCCAGGCTTGTGCAACTCGCCGCGAAGTTCAATTTCTAGTCGAGGTCCTTTGACACCATCGACGCGTCCCGGGGGCTATGTGGCGATTGCATGGCTGGTCGCGTGGGCATTGTTTCTCGCAGGAGTGCTGCTGTTGGGGGGCTGTGCTAGGTCCGGGCCCCAAGCGGTGCCCGCTGGGGAAGATTTTGATCCGCCGGAGCAGACCATCGGCGAGCGGCTGTTTCTTGAGACGCGCTTCGCCGAGTATTTTGCCGTCAACATGCAGGATGTGAACAAGCCGCTCGCGGTTGGCGATCCAGTAGTCAATCAGGCCCAGAACCTGAACGGCGGCCCAATGGCCGGCCCCTTTGCGGGGCTGTCAATCAACTGCCGCACCTGCCATTTCGTGGACGAGTTCCAGGGTATGCCGCATGCCGGCAATCGCACCTACGCCGACTTCACCGACCACAGCCCGATTCCGCGCGAGCTCAACGGTTTTCTGCAGACGCCGCGCAACGCGCCTCGGGAATTTCAGGGAATGTCCATTAACCCAAATGACGTCGCGGCGCTCTCGGCATTTCTAGCATCGCCGCCGGAGGATTATCACTAGGTCCCCGCTCCACCCCCACGGCCCCTCGGAACACCCCCCGAGGGGCCACTTCTTTCACCCGCCTCAGCTTTTGCCGGTCGCCGCCAGTAGTTTCGCGCGCGACGATTCTATTTCCAACCGCGCGTCGTTGATTCTTACCAGCGAAGGAATGGTTTTCTGAAAAAATGGGTGCAGCTGCGTTACGCGACCCTGGAGGTCCGGCAACGACGTTCGTGCCTTTTCCGGCCGCAGCCGCAGGGCCGCTTCTGCCTGAGTGAATACCGAGCGGCAGGCGGCAAGGTCTTTGGTGTCGGGAATCGAAAAGTCCGCTGGCACCGGCTGGCCCAGGATTTCCTGGTAGTAAGCTGCGGGACTTATCGCCTGCTTCATCTGCCGAACCGCGATCTCCAAAGACGCTTCCTCATACGCCATCGCCTCTCCCCAATCGAAACCATCGTCGGGCAACGCACGAACGGTTGCGGCAATTTCCTGTTTTTGGGCTTCGTCAAGCTGTCCCGCTTCTGCTGCGCGGGCAAACGCGTTGAAATCCGAGAGGAGAGACATCCGCGCTACCAATTTGAAAATCAGCGTTCCGCCCTGCGCCAGGTGTCGCGAAAACCGGATGCCGTCAAGCCACGCATCCACGGCCTCCTGCGTCTGGCCCCTTGCCAGCATGCGCATACCGTAGAGTGTGTTGAGCCGCGCCAGCACGCGCGCTCTCGGCACGTATGCGATCGAAGCCTCGGGCCCGCGGCCGTATTCCAGTCCCCAGTCACATTCCGGCAGCTTCGTCGCCCGCTGCATCTCCTGTATCGCTCGCTGGTTCTGATCGAGAATAGCGCCCAGCTTCGCGTCATCCCAGGCTGTTTCTCCGGAGGCGGTTTTCTCCAGCAGGTCCTGCGTGGATTTGTCCGCCGGTGGATCCTGGAGATCGGCGAAGGCAAGCCAGTAGCGCAAAGCGGCATTGCGCGTTTCCGGTGGAAGTTCGGTCTGGGCCTTCGCGGACGCAGGGCTCAGAAAAACAACCAGTAGCAATCCCGCGATCGTAAGTCGGCGTCGCATTCTATTTGCTCCTCTCTCATTCCTTCGCAAGCGCGCGCAGGCTGCTGTCGGTGCGGTCGAACCGTGGCAGAGTGCCGGGCGCAATGTGGTTCGTCTCGATGTCGAATTCGCCTCGGTCTGCTAGTGCGGCACGGGTTAGAGTTGGGGACGACATCATCGGGGTGTTGATTAGGGTGTCGCTAGATTCATGCGCCATCGCCGGATGCTGGTCCGCGAACCTGGCCCGGGGACTTCGAAACACCAGCGACAGCGATGCACTGACTGCCGTCAGGATCATCGCGGCTGCCACCAGCCGGCCCCAGTCGTAGCGACTGCGAGAGTCAACCGGAAGCGGCCGCGGAAGGCGTGGCTCGAACCCCCGTAGAAAATTCTCGAACTTTTGATTCTCCTCGTTCATTCTGTACCCTGGTCGCCCCCGCTACTTTTGGTGCGGCTTCAGCCGCTCGCGCAGCTTGGCGATCGCGTACCGATACCGCGATCCAGCTGTGTTGATCGACACGTCGGTCGCCTCGGCCACTTCCTCAAGCGTCATCCCACTCCATATGCGCATTACGACCGCTTCCCTCTGTTCATCCGGTAACTCGCGAAGCGCCTCCTGTAAAGCTGAAGCCGCTTCCGGACCGTGCTCGCGGTGCGTGAACCACAAATCCTGATCCGGCAACGCAACATCACGCGCCCGGTCCCGCCGCACGTTGAGGGCGGCGTTCCTTACCGCGCGGTAGAGATATGCCGCCGGAGCTTCGGGCACGATTTGCTCGCGCCGCAACAATTTCAGGAACACGCCGTGCACCACGTCTTCCGCGGTGCTGCGATCCGCTACAAATGGACACGCGTACAGCACCAGCGCCGGGCCGTGTTGACTGTAGAGCCGCCTCACGTCGTCTGCGCTGAGTGGGTGGTCTGCCAACTTTGCATTCCGATCGACCGCCTCAGATCCTCAAATCAAGGACACTTCAGCAGGGCGGATTCGTCTATCGCCTCGCGGCAGAGTGCCTGTCCCAACATTGGGTGGTCTTGTGCTAGCGTATCCGCTCCGATCAGGGGGGTATCATGAAATTCACATGGTTTAACCTGATGCCGTGGCCTTACCTGCCGCCCGATTTCCGGCAGAAGCACCGCTCGGTATGGGTGGACATCGATTCCAGGCTCTTTGATCCCGAGAAGAGCCACGAGCTCTACAACACTTATATTGACCTGCTCGAGTACGCCGGGAAGCTGGGTTTCGATGGCATCGGCGTAAACGAACACCACCAGAACGCCTATGGCCTCATGCCTTCGCCCAACCTCATCGCCGCGGGCCTGGCACGCCGCACGCGCGACGTTGCCATCGTGGTTCTGGGCGCATCGATCGCGCTCTACAACCCTCCGCTGCGCGTCGCAGAGGAATTCGCCATGCTCGACTGCATTTCCGGCGGGCGCCTGGTGGCCGGATTTCCGGTGGGCACTTCGATGGACACCAATTATTGCTATGGCCAGATCCCTGCGCTCACTCGAGAGAAATACCGCGAGGCTAACGACCTGATCCTGCGCGCATGGCACGAGCGCGAGCCATTCGCCTTCAACGGTCGTTACACCAAACTACGCTACGTAAACCTCTGGCCACGGCCGATCCAGCAGCCGCACCCGCCCATCCATATTCCGGGCGGCGGCTCGATTGAAACCTTCGACTTCTGCCTCGACAACACATACTCTTATTCCTATCTGAGCTTTGGCGGTTACGTGCGCGGCAAGCAACTCATGCAAAGTTATTGGGACCGCGTCGCCGAGCGCAACATGCCCGACCTCTCTCCCTATCGCGCAGGCTTTGCGCAGACGATTTGCGTCGCCGAGACCGACCAGGAAGCAGAACGCCTCTATGCCAAGCACGTCAGTTATTTCTACAACCGCTGCCTGCATGTCTTTCCGGGCTTCGCTGACGCTCCCGGCTATCGCACGATCAAGACGATTCAGAAAGGCGTCCTGTCGCAGTACGCTCCTCCCAAGGGTGGTCTGTTTCCGGAACTGAGCTGGAAGGAGATGGTGGAAGGCGGTTACATCATCGCCGGGAGTCCAGAGACCGTTCGCCAGCGCATGGAAGAGATGATCAAGGGCCTGCGCGTCGGCAATGTCTTCTGTTTGATGCATATTGGCGACATGCCCAAGGAAAAATCGATGTACTCGACCCGACTGTTCGCCGAAAAAGTCGTGCCCAAGCTTCGCAATATCTTTCCCGAGCACGCTGGCGACAACCGCTTCTGGTGCCGGCCGATGGCCAATCGCGTTTCGCCCGGAGCATTGCCGGCAGAGGTCGACCTGGAGCGGATTGCCGGTACGCTCGACTAGGGGCACCTCGATGGACCTGAAAACCGTCCAAACGCCGCACGTGCCGGTTCGCTACTATGAATCCGGCAGGGGCCAGCCACTTGTCTTTCTCCACGGCGCCGGAGGACTTGATCTCGACCTGGGTTTCCTTGCTGCACTTGCCGAGAAATTTCACGTCTATGCGCCGCTCATCCCCGGCTATGGCGACAGCCAGCAGTGCTATGAGCTTCGCGACATGCTCGACTTTACCCTGCACACGTGGGACGTCGTCGCGGCCCTCGGCTTGACGGACCCTGTCCTGGTCGGCTTCTCCATGGGAGGAATGATTGCAAGCGAAATGGCGGCGGTCGCACCCGGCGACGTCGCGCGCCTCGCGTTGATCGCACCGGCGGGCCTATGGCTTGACGACCACCCTATCCCGGATATCTTTTCACTCTTGCCCTACCAGCTGCCGTCCTATCTGTTCCACGACGCGACCGCTGGAGCAAAGATGATGTCGGCCGGCGCAGACATGAGCGATCCGAAATTCCTGCAGGGCTTTCTGGTGCAAGCAGCGCGTCAGCTCGGCGCGGCGGGCAAAATCATGTTTCCCATTCCGGATCGCGGGCTTGCCTCCCGGCTGTATCGCATCAAGGCGAAGACGATTTTGATCTGGGGCGAGGACGACAAGCTGATTCCGCCGGTTTACGCGCAGGCCTTTCAGCGGGGAATCCCAGGCGCCGAACTCGTGCTGATTCCCGAAGGCGGGCACGTGGTGGCGTTCGAGAAGCCGAACGACGTCGTCGGCGCGATCGCTCGCCTGGTGTAGGTCCCCCGAGCGTCGAAACGTGGCACCGAACTTTCCTGCTACAATATTCAGCGGAGATGGCCTGCGAAGCAGGTGACATTGCGAAAGCCTATTGAACCAACACTGGATCCCAGGGAGTCCGCGTCGTCCTGCCCTTGTGCATTTCCCGCGCCGGCTTGCCGGTGAGTGAAAAGCCTGAAAGCAGGCGCAGGGCACCCACCTATTTGTGGGGTTCAGGGCCTAGCAGCGCACGGCCTAGTGGACCGCTCCTTTGATGCGACCAGCATCGCCGTCCCGAGCGAACTGAGTCGAGGGACCGGATCTTTCTGGGAAAGGTTCTCGTCTGAAAATCCTTTTCATTGGCGACATCGTAGGCTCGCCTGGCCGCAAGATCGTTCACGACCGGCTCGCAGACATTCTCGCGCAGCGCGAAATCGACCTCTGCATCGCCAACGGCGAAAACTCGGCTTCCGGTTTTGGCATCACGCCGCGTATCGCCGAAGACCTTTTTGCCTGCGGGATCGAAGTAATCTCCGGCGGCAATCACATTTGGGATCGCAAAGAGATTATGGATTTCTTCCCACACGAGCCACGCCTGTTGCGGCCGGCGAATTTTCCCGAGGGCTCACCCGGCAGCGGTCTCTACGTGGGTCGCGCGAAAAATGGCGTGGGCTATGCGGTATTGAATCTGCAGGGCCGCACCTATATGACGCCGCTCGAGGATCCCTTCCGCACGGCCACGCGCGAGCTGGCGAAAATTCCGCCGGATGTGAAAGTGATTTTCGTGGACATGCATGCCGAGGCCACATCGGAAAAGCAGGCCATGGGCTGGTATCTGGACGGCAAGGTATCCGTCGTGGTCGGCACCCACACACACGTTCCCACCGCCGATTATCATGTTCTGCCGGGCGGCACGGCCTACATCACCGACGTGGGCATGACCGGGCCGCACGATTCGGTCATCGGAATGGACAAGAAGAGCGTGTTGCAGAAATTTCTCGACGCCATGCCGGCGCGATTCGTCGTCGCCGAGGGCGACATCCAGATGAACGCCATCATGGCGGACGTGGACCAAACGACGGGCCGCGCGCGCTCGATTGACCGCCTCAACTTCCGGCTGGATTAGCCCGCGTCTTCCCGCCTCGCCGGCTGTTCAAACACGTTGGGAGCAAGCAACGCTCCGGCAGGCGCTGGCATCCGTGCCTCCTGTAGCGGATACGATTGCCCAGTCCTTGTTTCGCCGCTTACAACTCGGCGTGAGTGTCGTCATTCTGGTTGCTGCTGCCGCCGGATGGAATCATTCACGCGCCCTCGCGCAGGACCAGGAATTCTCCCGCGATCTTCTCGCACGCGCGCGCGTGTTTCCTGCAGTCGGACCCGGCGTCGTGTCGATCAAAAGCGATTTCGCCGGGCGCTACTACGTGCTCGCCGATCCCCCCAGTGTAATCGCGATCTACCAACTGGACGGAAAGCGCATTGGCGAGATTCCCAACGCGAATTCGCGCGGCATGAAAATTGTTTACGCGCAGGATATTGACCTGGACGTAGGCGGGCACCTGTTCGTTGCCGACCGCGGTGCGAACGCTGTGAAAATCTTCGAGCCCGATGGTTCGCTTGATGCGACGATTCCCGTTACAGGACCGATGTCGGTCGCTGCGCTATCGGGAGGCGAGTTTGCCGTCGCGGGTCTGCGGGGCACACAACTGATCAGTATTTTTGACGCGCACGGAAAGTTGACCCGCAGTTTTGGCGAGGTTCCCGGCGCAAGCGCGAGGCCATCGCTAAGCCCGGGCCGGATTTATGGGGATTCCACCGGGCACATCTACTTTGTCTTCAGCGACTTGGCGGACCTGACCCTCCGGCGATATGACCGTTTTGGTTACGCGTCGTATGAGGCGTCTTTGCCTGCTTCCGAATTCACGCCCCAGGGCGAGGCCAAGCGCTGGACGACGATCACCATCGAACAGGGCGACGTGCCGTCCTCGATGAAGCCAGCGATTCGCGCACTCGGTGTCGACCCGGTTACGCAGGAACTGTGGATTGCCATCGGCGATGAGCTTGTGCATTTCGACAAGGACGGCAACCGCCGCGCGTCCTACCGAACGTCCACCAAAGATGGCGTGCAGATCGCCGCGAGCGCAATCCTTGTCGAGCGGGATCGCATACTGGTTGCCGCCGACCCGCAGGGGATTTTCGACTTTGCTCTGCCTGAAAGACAATCGCCGGCATCCTCACATCCGTGACTGTCGAGCCGCTTGTTGAAATGGAGACTGTGGAAAATCGTCTGCACTTTTTCCGAGGCAAATCTGCCGCGAGGCCCGTTCAATGCGCTGGGATCGATGGTTTCTTGAGAATTCACGCGCAGAATTGCGCTGTGGAAAAACTGTGAATCCGGTGTGGAGCAAGCGCCCGCTCCGGATGAAATTTTCTCTTGCTCAACGCGTCGCGTTTAGGCAGAATCCCCGCTCGCCTAACTGAGACAATTTGCGACCGGATACCAGCTCATAAGCATGCCGCAGGATCGGGGCGCGATCTTGCTGAACTGAGCCTGAAAGGCAACACCACCTAGTACCCCTTCTTGCGGGGCGAGAGGGTTTCCACAGCATTTCCACATCGGTGGAAATTGCGCGGGGGCTGATTTTCTAGATGAATCTCTGGGACAAGATCCTTCAACATGCGGAGCGGCGCGTAAATCCACACAGTTACGCCACCTGGTTCCGTCCAACCCGTCAGGAACGGACAGAAGAGAACCTGCTGGTCGTCCGCGTCCCCACGCGGCTGTTCTGCAAGCGGCTGACCGAAACCTATGGCGAGCTGCTGCAAGCCGTGCTGGTTGAGATTGGCCGGCCGGGGCTGGCTCTGGAATATGTTTGCGTCGACGCGATGCCCGCCGCTGCCAGTTCAGCAGTGTCCGGGCAGGCGAAGCTCGACTTCGACTCGGCGAGCAACCAGCTCAACCCGCGATACACGTTTGACAAGTTCATCGTGGGTTCGTCAAACCAGTTCGCGCACGCCGCAGCCGTCGCGGTGGCCGAACAGCCTTCGAAATCCTACAACCCGCTGTTCCTGTACGGGGGCGTGGGGCTGGGCAAGACACACCTGATGCAGGCGATCGGCCACACGCTGAAGCGCCGCAACCCGGCGCTGCGACTTACCTACATCAGCGCGGAGAAGTTTACCAACGAAGTGATTGCCTCAATCCGCTTCGAACGCATGCCTGCGTTCCGCGACCGTTTCCGCAACATGGATGTCCTGATGGTGGATGACATTCAGTTTATTGCGCGGGCGGAGCGGACACAGGAGGAGTTTTTTCACACGTTCAACGCGCTCTACGATCAACAGAAACAGATCGTCATATCGTCGGATTGCCCGCCCAAGGAGATCTCCTCGATCGAGGAACGCCTGCGCTCGCGCTTTGAATGGGGATTGATCGCCGATATCCAGATGCCTGATCTGGAAACGAAAATCGCTATTCTCCAAAAGCAAGCCGACAACGAGCGCGTGCATCTGCCTGATGACGTCGCCGAATTTATCGCTCGCGCCATCAAATCCAACATCCGCGAGCTGGAAGGCGCGCTGATCCGGCTGATGGCCTATGCGTCGCTCACTGGCGCGGAGATCAACCTCCCGACAGCGCAGCAGGTGCTCAAGGCCATTATCGAGACCCAAGAAAAGAAAGTCACCATTGAGCAGATTCAGAAGGCGGTCGGCGAAGTCTTCGGACTGCGCGCCCAGGATCTGAAGATTCGCAGCAACTCCAAGGTCATCGCCTACCCGCGCCAGGTTGCCATGTTCCTGGTCAAGCAGCTTACGTCCGCATCGCTTCCGGAAATCGGCAAACAGTTCGGAGGCAAGCACCACACCACCGTGCTGCACTCAATCAACAAGATCGAGACCCTGCGCCAAGTTGACAAAGATTTGAACAAAACGATCAACAGGCTACTGGACTCATTCGGATAGAGTTCTCGTCAGGCGCGAGCCTGGCCCCGCTCGCAGGCTGTGGACGGACTGTGCAAGACGCTCCAATGTTGCAATTGTGCCGGCCCGGACGACCCTTTTGCACTGCAGCACTGGGATTTGCACAGCATCGGTAGCACGCTAAGCCGAATGCGCAATGCAGGTTAGATCGCTTTTGCGGAAATCCACACGTGCGGCGGTGACGACGGTTTTCTTATCTTTATAGAACTTAAGAAAAGAAGTACAGTAGCCGTACTCAAAAATGAGCCCAGAAACCAGCGTAAGGACTGCACACGAGATGGAATTCAGCGTAAAGAAATTTGATTTGCTCGAAGAGCTTTTGCTGACGCAAGGGGTCGTTGAACGCAAGACAACGATCCCCATTTTGTCGAATCTTCTGTGCGAGGCCAAAGGCAACCGGCTGACGATCACGGCGACCGACCTTGAGTTGAGCATTCGCACATCGTGCGAGGCGAAGGTTAGCAAAGAGGGCGCAGGGACGATTCCAGCTAAGAAACTTCTTGAGCTGGTGCGCTTGCTTCCGGACGGGGAGATTCGCTTCAAGCTGCTTGAAAATCACTGGGTTCACCTTACCTGCGATCGCCGGAACTATAAACTCGTGGGAATGTCGAAAGACAACTTCCCGGCTCTACCGGAATTTCCGCATGCGCTGGTGAAGATTCCCGCAAGACTGCTTGCCAGCGTCATTGCCAAGACGACATTTGCCATTTCACTGGAAGAATCGCGCTACACCCTGAATGGCGCGCTGCTGGTCGTGAAACCCACCTCTCTCACCATGGTCGCAACCGACGGCCACCGCCTGGCCATGGTTGAAACCGATCATAAATTTGAAGGGCTCCCCACTGAGACCCGTGTGCTGGTCCCGAAGAAGGCGATGAACGAGGTGCAGCGACTGGCCGCGGAATCAGGCGACGATGCCGTCGTTGAATTCGGCCAGGACGAAAGCCATCTATTTTTCCAGTTTGGAGGGCGCCTGCTGACTTGTCGCAAACTCACCGGCCAATTCCCGAATTACGAGGCGGTCCTGCCGCGCGACGTCAATAAAACGGTCACCATTGAGCGCAGCGAGCTCCAGGACGCGCTCCGCCGTGTTTCCCAACTCGCCGATCAACGCTCGCACGCCGTAAAATTCATGCTCGCCAAGGAAGGTTTAGAGATTTCCGCCTCCAGTCCAGAGTACGGCGAAGCAAAAGAAGTCATCGAAAAAGATTTCAAAGGCGAAACCATCGCTATCGGCTTCAATGCGCAGTACCTACTTGATTTTCTAGCCGCCGCGGCCGACGGTCCGATCAGTTTCGAACTGAAGGACGAACAATCCGCCGGGCAACTCCGTCCTCTGGGTGACGAATCCAGCCGCTACCGCTACGTCGTCATGCCCATGCGCATCTGAGCTCGCTCGCCTGATCAGCTGCCATACAGCGCCGTTTTCTGACCCTGCTGCATGGGCTTCGGCGCATTTACTGCGCGCACGGAAATCACGCCACGTTTCCACTGTCCTGGACTTCAAAAAGTGTCCATAAGCTACTGAATTTAGGCAGGATAAATCGACAATACCGACCGAAAATCGTCTTGTGGATTCGTGCTGCATCCGGTAAAATTTCAGTGTTTGAGCTTCCTGCCGAACCGTATTTTATTCGCACCAACAGTGTGTTCGGCCGGTCCCGCAAGCGCCGGAATTAGCCGCTGTTTAGGTTCGGTCGCAACAATTAAACTCCTCCTCTGCGGGGAGAAAAAAAGGCTTCGCCGCGTCCGCCCGAATTTTTCGGAATGGGACGGGATGGAGCCCTGAAAAACCCTTCGAGTCCCAGCTCGAACCAGAATTTTCGAGCGATAGGGGCCAATGGGCAAGGCAATGTCGGGCACTTTCCGCGCGACCGCCTTCCCTAGTACGACTCGAGAATCACAGCATCGCTGAGAATCACTCGCCATCTGAGGGGAGACGCACGATTCATGCCTGACAAAGAGACTCCGGCCGCCAAGGTCGCCGGGCACAAGTACGACGCGACCTCGATTAAGGTTTTGGGCGGCATCGAAGCCGTCCGCAAGCGACCGGCCATGTACATCGGCTCGACCGGTGAAATGGGCTTGCACCACTTGGTCTGGGAAGTCGCCGACAACTCGGTTGACGAGGCGATGGCCGGCTACTGCGACGAAATCAACGTGGTGGTGCACGACGACAACAGCGTCACCGTGATTGACAACGGCCGGGGCATACCGGTGGACATGCATGCGACGGAGAAGAAACCTGCCGCCGAAGTCGTGATGACGGTGCTACACGCAGGCGGAAAATTCGACAGCGACACCTACAAGGTGTCTGGCGGGCTGCACGGCGTCGGCGTTTCAGTCGTGAACGCGCTCTCTGACTGGCTGGACCTTGAGATCTGGCGGGAGGGCGAAGTCTGGGAGCAATCCTACGAGAAGGGCGTCCCCACGTCGAAGCTCAAGGCCTCCGGCAAAACGAAAAAAACCGGAACGAAGATTACCTTTCACGCCGACCCGTCAATCTTCACGACCATCGCCTACAGCTACGATACGCTCTCGCAGCGCCTGCGCGAGCTCGCTTTCCTGAACAAGGGCCTTAAAATCACTCTCGAGGATGAGCGCTCCAGCAAGAAAACCGAGTTCCGATTTACCGGCGGCATCTCGGAATTCGTCAAGCACCTGAATCGCGGCAAGGGCGTGCTGCACGATTCGCCCATCTACATGGAGGGCAAGCGCGAGCAGGTGGACATGGAAATCGCGCTGCAATACAACGACAGCTACGCCGAAAATATTTTCGCCTTCGCCAACACGATCAACACCGTAGACGGCGGTACCCACCTTTCCGGCTTCCGCTCCGCGCTCACGCGCACGATCAACTACTACGCAAACTCGTTCGGCATGCTCAAGGAGCAGAAGGACGAGGTCTCGATCAACGGCGACGATGTCCGCGAAGGCCTGGTCGCCGTGGTCTCGGTAAAGCTTCCCCAGCCGCAGTTCGAGGGCCAGACCAAGGGCAAGCTCAATAGCGATATCAAGGGTCTGGTCGAATCGCTGGTCAACGAAAAGCTCGGAGAATATTTCGACAAGCACTCCTCGATCGCACGAAAAATCATCGGCAAGTGCATCGACGCCGCCCGCGCCCGCGAAGCGGCGCGCAAGGCGCGCGAGCTGACGCGACGCAAGTCGGCGCTCGACTCCAGCGGTTTGCCGGGGAAGCTCGCCGATTGCCAGGAACGGGATCCGGCGCGCTGCGAACTGTTCATCGTCGAGGGAGAGTCCGCCGGCGGCTCGGCCAAAGGCGGGCGCGACCGCCGCTATCAGGCCATCCTGCCGCTCAAGGGCAAGATCTTGAACGTCGAAAAGGCCCGCTACGACAAGATGCTGGGCCACGAGGAAATCCGCTGCATCATCACGGCGCTTGGCACCGGCATCGGCAAGGACGATTTCGACGCAAGCAAGCTGCGGTATCACAAAGTCATCCTGATGACAGACGCGGACGTGGACGGCAGCCACATTCGCACTCTGTTGTTGACGTTCTTTTTTCGCCACATGCGCGAGCTGATCGAGAAGGAGCACATCTACATTGCCCAGCCCCCGCTGTACCGGGTCAAGCGCGGCAAGATGGACCGTTACATCCGCGACGAGCGCGAATTTTCCCGCGAACTGATGAAGCGCGCAACCGAAGAGCATGTCGTCAAGGGCAAGACCGGGAAGGCGCTGGAAGGCGGCGACCTCACCCAGTTTCTGCTGAACATTCAGGAGCTCGAACAGATTTCCGCGAAGCTCGGGCGACGTCTGCGCGATCCGAAACTCGTCCAGCTGCTAGCCGAAAGCGACCTCGACAAGAAAGCCGATTTCGCCGACAAGAAGAAACTGCAGGAGCTGGTGAAATCGATCGAGAAGGCCAAACTGAATCTCGACGCCAAGCTCTCCTTTGATGAGGAGCACAGTCTGCACGAGCTGGTACTGACCAACGGGGGCGAGCGCCGCATCAACTGGGCGCTGGCAGCCACTCCGGACTACAAGCGCCTGCGCACGCTCCACCAGGCGATCGGGGAAAGCGACAAGCCGCCGTTCACGGTCACCCACAACGGCGACAAGGTGGTGAAGGAGGATTCGCTTGCCGTGCTGAATTATGTCCTGGAAGACGCCAAGAAAGATTTCACCATCACGCGCTTCAAGGGTCTGGGTGAAATGAACCCCGAACAGCTCTGGGCCACCACGATGAACGCCGAAACGCGCACGCTGCTGAAAGTGCGCCTAGAGGACGCCGTCGCGGCCGAGACCATTTTCTCGACGCTCATGGGCGAAAACGTCGAGGAGCGCCGCAAATTTATCGAAGAAAACGCTCTGGAAGTCGTGAACCTGGACATCTAGAGGGTAGTAGGGGTTTCGCAGGGGCGCGGTGTCGGGCCCGCGAGCTGCGGAGTGTTCGAGAGATTCCTGGGAGGCTCTGGAATGGCCAGTCAACTTGCGCACTTCGCGATTCACGCCGATGATCTCGAGCGGGCCCGAAAATTCTACGGCGGCGTTTTTGGCTGGAAGTTTCAGGGCTACGGCGGCCCCATGACGGACTTCTGCCAGATTACCGATGGGTCGGGCAAGCTGCTTGCCCCGTTCGGTGCCATCCAGGCGCGCAAATTCAATTCCGCGCCGCAGCCCGTCGTCGGTTTTGAGTGTTCGATCGTTGTCGACGACCTGAACGCTGCGGCCCGTGCTGTCGAAGCAAACGGCGGAAAGATCGTCATGCCGAAGGCGGCCATCCCGGGCGTCTGCTGGATCTTTAAGTTTCTGGACACGGAAGGAAATCTGGCCTGCGCCGTCAAGTACGATCCGGCGGCAAAGTAGCGACATTCACTGAGGGGATTTCATGGCGGACGATCCAAATCAGCTGCAGATACTGACTCCGGTTGATATCGAATCGGAGATGAAGAAGTCGTATCTGGATTACGCCATGAGCGTAATCATCGGGCGCGCCCTGCCCGACGTGCGCGACGGACTCAAGCCGGTCCACCGCCGCATTCTGTTCGGCATGTACGAGCTGGGCCTGACCTCAACCAAGTCCTATCGCAAGTGCGCGAAGATCGTCGGCGAGGTTCTTGGCAAATTCCATCCCCACGGCGATTCGCCGGTGTACGACGCGCTGGTCCGCATGGCGCAGGATTTCAACATGCGCTATCCCCTGGTGGACGGACAGGGAAACTTCGGCTCGGTCGACGGCGATCCGCCGGCGGCGATGCGCTATACCGAAGCGCGCCTTTCGAAAATCGCCGAGGAAATGCTTGCCGATATCGAAAAGGAAACCGTCGATTTCATACCCAATTTCGATGAAAGCGAGCACGAGCCTGTCGTATTGCCCACGCGCATTCCGAGCCTGCTCGTCAACGGTTCCTCCGGCATTGCCGTCGGCATGGCGACGAACATCCCGCCACACAATCTGAAGGAAATCGTGGAGGCCGCGATCCTGCTGATCGAGGAACCCGACACGAACCTGAAGAAGGTGATGAAGCTTGTCCCCGGCCCGGATTTCCCGACCGGCGGCTACATCTACGGTCGCCAGGGAATCGAGCAGGCGTACACGACCGGCCGCGGATCGTTCCAGGTGCGCGCCAAGGCCGCAATCGAACAGCGCGGCAAGGACCGCCAGGACATCGTGGTCACCGAGCTCCCCTACCAGGTCAACAAAGCGCGCCTGATCGAGCACATTGCCGAGCTGATTCAGAACAAGAAAATCGAAGGCATCGCCGACATTCGCGACGAAAGCGATCGCGACGGCATGCGCATCGTGATCGAAACAAAGCGCGACGAAGAGCCGCAAATCATTCTCGCGCACCTGTTCAAACAGACCCAGATGCAGGAATCGTTCGGCATGATTCTGCTTGCGATCGTCGCCGGGCAGCCGCGCGAACTGGGTCTGCTCGAATTGCTGCGCCTATTCATCGAACACCGCGTAGACGTGGTGCGCCGCCGCACGCAGTACGATCTGCGCAAGGCTCAGGAGCGCGAGCATATCCTGCTCGGCTACCACATCGCGCTCGACAACATTGACGACGTCATCAAGATTATTCGCGGATCGTCCAGCCGGGCGATCGCCCGCGAGAATTTGCACGAATTCTTCGAGAACAAATCGGTGCGCGTCATGGTGGGCAGCAGGGAAACCATCATTCGCGGCATGAAGCTGGACGCCAAGAAATACGGAATTACCGTCGCCGGTTCCGGCGAAGGCCTGGGACTCAGCTACATTCAGATTGACGCGATTCTTGAATTGCAGTTGCACCGCCTGACACAGCTGTCGGTTGATGAAATTCTAAAGGAGCTTGCTCAAATCCGCGAGCGCGTCGCCGAGCTGCAGTCCATCCTGGCAAGCGAGAAAAAGCTCAAGGGTGTAATCGTCGCCGAGCTGCGTGAAGTGCTGAAATCCTACGGCGACGATCGCCGCACGCAGATCGTGGACCGCGTCGAGGAAATCAAGCTCGAGGACCTGATCAAAGACGAGGAGATGGCCATTACCGTCAGCCACGCGGGCTACGTGAAGCGCACGTCGGTTGAGACCTACCGGCATCAATCGCGCGGCGGCAAGGGCCGGATCGGCGCGAAAACGCGCGACGACGACTTCGTCGAGCACTTCTTTGTCGCCTCCGCGCACAGCTACATCCTGCTGTTTACCTCCAAGGGCCGCGTCTACTGGCTCAAGGTGTACGAGATTCCCGAGGCTGCCGCGGCCACCCGTGGAAAGGCGCTGGCGAACCTGGTGCGTTTTCAGGAGGGCGAAACCCTTCGGGCCGTGGTCCCCACGCACAATCTGGAAGAAGCCGGCCGCTACGTACTGCTGGCCACGAAGGACGGGACGGTGAAGAAAACCGAGCTGGCCGAATTTTCAAATCCGCGGCCCTCCGGAATCATCGCCATCAATCTTGACTCGAACAACGAGCTGATCGGCGCGAAACTCACCGACGGCAAGCAGATGGTTTTCCTTGCAAGCCGCGATGGCCAGGCCATCCTGTTCCGCGAAACCGAGGTGCGCGCCATGGGCCGCGCCGCCGGCGGCGTCAACGGCATGGATCTCGCCAAGGGCGACTTCGTGGTTTCGATGGACGCCGTGCAGGTGGACTTCGGGATCATTCAAAAGGAATACAAAAAGTCGACCCAGGATCTTGACGAGCTGGAAAGCGACGAGATCCGCGAATCGCTCACCTCGCTGATGCTCACGGTCGCCGAAAAGGGCTACGGCAAGCGCACCCCGCTTGCCGAATACCGCGTTACGTCGCGCGGCGGCAAGGGCGTCATCAATCTGAAATCAACCGATCGCAACGGACCGGTTGTCGCAGCTTTGCAGGTGCGCGAGGATTCCGACACCATGATCATCACCGGCCACGGCAAGGTGATTCGCGTGCACTCGGGGGAAATCCGCGAGGCCGGGCGTTCGACGCAGGGCGTTCGGCTCCTGCGTCTGGATGAAGGCGACCGCATCGCCGCTGCCGCCGCGATCCTGGAGGAAGAACCCGCCGCCGAGCCGGAGAAGAAATAATGAGTCACCGCGAACGACTGGCGAACCTGCTGCGGATGAAATCGATGGTCCGCGGGGAATTCACGCTTTCCTCCGGCAAGAAGAGCAACTACTACATGGATTGCAAGCTGACCACGCTGGACCCCGAAGGCGCGCTGCTTACCGGCTACTGCGTTCTCGAGCTGCTTGATCTGATGGGCGTCACACCGGACGCAATCGGAGGCCTTAGCATGGGCGCCGATCCGCTGGTCACCGCCGCCGGTGTGGTGAGCGCGATTGAGAAACGGCCGCTGCCGGGTTTCTTGGTGCGCAAGGAAGCGAAAAAGCACGGTCGCCAGAAACAGCTGGAAGGCCTGGAGAATCCGCGGGGCAAGAGAGTCGTGATCGTTGACGAAGTCTGCACCACGGGCGGTTCCACGCAGGAAGCCATCGAGGCCGCCGAGCGCGAAGGCTGCGAAGTCGTGGCCGTAATCAGTCTGGTCGATCGCGAAGAAGGAGGATCCCAGATGCTGCGCTCGAAATACAACTACCGCTCGATCTTCACCGCCAGCGAACTCCTGGCGGAGCAATCCAAGCCCTCCCCAGCCGCTCGTAGCGCTTCCTAAACCCTCCGTGCGCTGTCCCAGGGACAGTCCTATAACCTGACTCCGATACCAGACTTCGTCCTGATCTTCTCCTGTACCTTGCGCCTGCACTCTTTCGGCGGGTGGATCCAGTCGCGGCCCACCGCTCCGGTTTCGCTTGACGTTACACGATCGGACGCTTGGGTGCGATCGGGGCGCATTGCGGCTGAGGGGCGGGCTAGAATGCTTCCTAGACAACTTGCGAGGGGGAATCATGAAGCGTTTTGGTCATTTGCCGATGTCGAAACTGGCCTACGAGGATCCGGAGTTCATGGAGAGCCTTCCGGCCAGGCCGCTGCGGATTCTGGCGGAGTACATTGACCCGATCAACCGCATTCGCCGGGCCAACGTCGCCGACACAATCGTGATATTCGGCTCGGCGCGCATTCAGCCGCGCGATCGCGCTGTCGCACAGCTTCAGAAATTGCGCCGGGCCGCGCGCGGGCGCCGCGCCGGCGGATGGCGCACGAAGTTGATTGCCGCGAAATCCATCGTGGGGATGTCGCGCTATTACGAAGAGGCCCGCGAGCTTTCGCGCCGGATCACGTCCTGGTCCATGACGCTCGGCTCGGAGCCGAAGCGCTTCGTCATCTGCTCAGGAGGCGGTCCCGGAATCATGGAAGCAGCCAACCGCGGGGCGGCCGAAGCCGGAGGGCCGTCGATGGGATTGAGCATTCAACTGCCGCACGAGCAGCGCCCGAACCCATACATCAGCCCGGACCTGAATTTTTGTTTCCACTATTTCTTCATGCGCAAATTGTGGTTTGCGCAGATGGCCAAGGCTCTGATCGTTTTCCCGGGCGGTTTCGGCACGATGGACGAACTCTGGGAGATCCTCACCTTGCTTCAGACCAAGAAGGTCTCCTCCCACCATCTGGTTCTGATCTACGGGCGGAAATACTGGCACAAGGTGATCGACTGGCGGCACATGGTGCGCACCGGCACCGTCAATGAGCGCGAGTACAAGATGCTTCAATTTGCGGACACCGTCGATGAAGCCTTCAACCAGGTGCGCAGCGAAATGGAGAAGCGGCACCTCGCGCCCGAGGTGGTCTAGGCTTGCGCGCCGCGCCCCGACGGGTGCAGGCGCACCCCTGGCAGGAAGATCCGACGCCTGGAGGCTTCGCCAGGCGGCCTAGTTCTTGGAGATTTCAGCGTCCGCCAGGAACACGGCGTTGAACCGCCGCTGTTCAACCCGGTCGTGCAGCAGGACGACCGGCGAGACTCGCAGCGAGCGCTTGCAGCCCGAGCAACGGCTCATCTCACCTTGCAGGTCCTGCACGAATCCGTCGGTGAAATGATACTCAGAGCGCGGCCGGCGCGCAGCCTTGGTTCCCCGAGTCCCGCAATGCGGGCAGGTGTACTCAACTGTATCTTCAAGAGGATCGCGGTTCAGCGCGGCCCATCCCGTAAAGCGAACGCCAACAGTCTCACTAGAAGAGCGACTCATGATGACCCCTTTATAACCCCCGATCGGAGGTGTCTACAGAGCCTTAGACGCACAGAAGCCGCACAGTGATGCACTTTTCTCAAGAACAAGTCAACCAACCCATTTACATCAAGTTACGAGCTCCTTGATGGCCGAAATCCGCCGCCTGGGCACCGCTTTGCGGGACTGGTGTCTATAGATGTAGGCATCAGGCGAACTCAACTGCCGGGCGTGGCGCCCGGTCAAACCATTCAGAGCTCGGCCGGGCAAAAGCAATTTCAAGGGTGTCAACTGCAAGGGCGGAGGTGTGTCGATGAGCGATCTCGGAAACCTCTCGCAGTGCATGGTAGACAGTGATCGGGTGGCGTCTCGAGGTGCCCGGTTGCTTCGTGGGAAGGCGCTGGTCGCCTCGCTATCGCTTGAGGCCGTAGTGATCGCCGGCGTGCTGTTCTGGCCGCTGGTAACGCTGGGCGTCTTGCCCGCGCGGCTCATTCTGACGCCAATGCCGCCGTATCACGGCGAGCAAATCGCGCGCCCGGCGCATCCTCACCAAGGCGACCATCAGCCGCCCAATCGGCGAAATGTCGCCGATCGGCAGATTTTCCAGCCGCCCAGGATTCCTTCGCACGTCGCGAGCACCCCGGATCCGGAGCCGCCCGGGGTTGAGGCGTACGGTGATCCTTCGACCCAGGCGGCTTCACCCGACTGGATGCCGGCAGGAAGCGACAACGGCCCCGTGGCCCCGCCGGTGCGTCCCGCACGGGAACTGAAACCTCGCATGCTCAGTTTGGGGGTGATGGATGCGTCGCTGGTTCATCGCGTGGAGCCGGAATATCCGCCACTGGCAAAGACCATTCGTCTTTCGGGCAGTGTGCTGCTTCGCGCCGTAATCGCAACCGATGGCGAGGTCCACCAGATCGAGGTGCTGAGCGGGAACCCGATCCTTGCCGAGGCGGCGCGCGCCGCTGTGCGGCAGTGGCGCTACCGACCGACCCTGCTCGATGGGCAGGCGGTCGAGGTTGAAACGCAAATCACAGTGAACTTCGTTCTGGAGTAAGATCGCGCAGCGAGCCGAGCCACCCCTTCCAAGGAGTCGTCGAACTCGCGGCTGGAACCGAGAGCGGTTCCTGTGAAGAGCCGGGGGCAATATTCGCCTACGCCCCAGGTCACCTACGTCAGTCTGTGCGCGGGCCAGTCTTGACCGGAACAACCGCCAGAGTCGTGTATACTCCGCGTTTATTCGGGGTACCAGCACGGTGAGGCAATAACCACGAATGGCGACCAGGCAAAAGGTCAAACAGGTTCCCGCGAATCAATTCTCGCCCCTGGGCCTCGCATTCTCGCTGAACGTTCTGCTGTTGTGTTTTGTTTTTCTCCCTACCGTGAACGCAAATTCGCGACTGGTGTGGTCAGTCGTCGGAGCCGCAGGGACCCTGCTGGTTTTCCTTTTACTCCTGCGCCGCCGGGTTCTGGGGACCGGTCGCACGCTGCGCTACGAAGTCCTCGCTAAACCCGTCCACTATGTGCAACTTACGATGCACACATGCATTTATGTCTACTGGGGGTGGTACTGGCGCGAGGTCTACCACCAGATCCCGCTGATCCTGGCCCAGCTGGTTTTCGTCTACGTCCTCGACATGCTGGTGTGCTGGTGGCGCGAGGACAAGTGGACACTGGGGTTTGGCCCGTTTCCCATTGTGCTGAGCACTAACCTGTTTCTGTGGTTCAAGCCGGACTGGTACTTCCTGCAGTTCCTCATGCTCGCGACAGGCGTGCTTTGCAAGGCCTACATCACCTGGAACAGAGACGGACGCCGCGCCCACATCTTCAACCCCTCCGCCGTTGCGCTCTTCATTTTTTCGGTGGGCTTGATCTTCACCCACAGCACCCAGCTCACCTGGGGCGAGGAAATCGCGGTTAGTTTCAATCGCCCGCCCTATATCTATCTCGAGATCTTTCTGCTCGGGCTTGTGGTGCAAGCCCTGTTTTCGGTGACGCTGGTCACGCTTTCAGCAGCGGCAACGCTGTATGTAATGAATCTTGCCTTCACCCATTCAACCGGACTCTACTACTTTATCGACACCAACATTCCTGCGGCAGTTTTCCTCGGACTGCACCTGCTGGTCACCGACCCAGCCACTTCGCCGCGGAAGAACTTTGGCAAAATCGTTTTTGGCGCCCTCTACGGCGCCCTCGTATTCGGACTTTATTGGCTATTGGGGGTGCTTGGGGCGCCAACGTTCTACGACAAGCTGCTTTGCGTTCCGCCGCTCAACTTGACCGTGCGGGCGCTCGATCGGGCCAGCGTGGCGCTTGCAGCGCGCATCCGCCTGCCAGCCTGGACTCCGCGAGTTGCGAACTTTGCCTACATGGGAGTCTGGGTGTGCCTGTTTACGCTCATGTCTGCGACCGGGTTTCTGGGGAGCTCGATTCCCGGTGCCAACCCGGAATTCTGGCGCGAGGCCTGCGTTCAGGGTCGTCCAACTGCCTGCCAGAGTTGGATCCGGGAGATGAATATATCGTGCTTCCATGGTTCGGGGTCGGCCTGCATGCTGTCCGGTGCCGCGCTCGACCAGGGCCAGATTCTCCCGCGCGACGCGGCCGCCGCAGGCAAGGACTTCGCCCATGCCTGCGAGCTAGGCTTGCCCAATGGTTGCGCCGGTCTGCTGAAGGTGGTGACGGAGAGCAAGGGCAGCTCTTTTCAGAGTGCCTGCAATCACGGTGACGGCGAGAGCTGTTTTCTTCTGGGATCGCTGTATTTTGCCGGGCAAGGCGTTGCTAAGGACCCTGCCCAGGCCTTCGCTCTTCTGGGGGAGTCCTGCGCGCTCGGTTGGTCACGCGGGTGCGGGGGCCTTGGCGAATGCTACCGAGCAGGAGCAGGCACTGCGGTTGATGACTCCCGAGCGATCCAGGAGTTCGACAAGGCGTGCCGGGGCGGCGTGGCCTCAAGCTGCTTCTCTGCGTCCTCGATGTACCGTGGTCTGAATGATTCAGCCAAAGCGGAGAGCAGGTTAGCCGAGGGGTGCGAAATCAGCGTACGATTTGCAGAATCAAACGCGGCCTACTTCGAGGGTGCCACATCGTCCAGGACCGCTGTTCCCGCGATCTGTTCGTCGACCGTGCGGTAGGGCGCAAAGGCCCATCAGCTGTGCCACCTAGACCCGCGGGGGCCCGAACCGTGGCCCAGGGCTCACGGATCTGCCCACCCTGCAGGGCGGGAAGGCGGATCGCGCCAGTGAAGCGACCCGCCTCCTCGAAAGTCTGAACAGACCAGCGCCTAGAACTTCAGAACGATTCCCGTCGAGAGCCGGGCGTTATCTTCCCGCACGCCGCTGAAGTGCGTTGGAAGGTAATCACCCTGTATGATCCGCCAGTAGACGCCGTGTATGAGGCGAGTGTCGATTCCTCCCCCGATTGCCATAGCCCAGGAGTTGTCCGAGAAGCCGCCCGAGCCGACATGAGCGCCCCCGAACAGCACGTGCGCGAACGGTGAGACGCGGGCAGGCCAGGAGACCTCGGGACCGAACAGGTACGTGTTCACCGAGGAGCTAAAGCCATTCGGCGAGCCGTAATGGCCGTCAAAGTCCGCCACACCTCCCAGCCACGGCGTCACCTTATATTGGCCAGCGATTTCCCAGCCATTCAGATTGTAGGAAGGCGAGTCTGTGCGCATGTAGGAGTAGCCGCCGAACAGTTCGACTTTGTCGCTGAGCGCTTGTGCACTGGCCGAAACTGAAGCCAGCAACAACAAGGCAGCCAATAAAGACAGTTTATGAGCCATGGAAACATCCTCCTTGGGAGAAATTGAACCTCAAAGCCGCCCCGACACAAGGGATTGGGCTCTTGGGCATGGCTGCGAGCAGGGACCGCCATGCCTACCGACGGGCTTCAATTCTATGATGCGAACCGTACCGGCTGAGTGTCTTGACTATGGCAGAAATGGTTCCGGTTGGGAAGTCCCGCGGGAACGGCACGATTCCATACGGAAGCGTATGGTTGATTCGTCTGGTACCGGGAGGAGCCGCTCGATACCTCCGCTGGAAAAAAGAAAGGGCGGCCTCAGATCAAGGCCGCCCTGTATGTCCGTTGACAGCTGTCGCCGAAGCTTAGAACACCAGCTTTGCGACGATTTGAGCCATTCTCATGTCTGTCGCGGCCGCCGCGAACGCACCGTAGGGTGAGGTCGGAGGTGTTGCTGTGAAGAATGCTCCTCCAAACGGAAGCTCGGGAGTTGTGGATGACCAGGGAGCGCCGACGTTGGTGTGGTTAAACACGTTGAAGGCGTTTGCCCCGATTTCCAGAGAGAGCCGGTCTTCGCTGATTAGCTCAAACTTCTTTCGCAGGCTCATGTCTCCGCCGAAGAAGCCAGGCCCGCGGAAGGCGTTACGCCCGCCGCCGCTGAGGTCTGTCGCCGCGTCGAAGTCAGATTGAGTGAAGCACGTATTCCCACCCACGAGCCATTGCAGGCACGCACGGCCATTCGGGAAACTCCGCTGATCGAATCCCGCGGCTGGTTGGAGAATGATCACAGCCTTGTTGAAGTTGTTGCTTGCGGTCAGGGCGTTCACAGTCGCACCGTCCTGAACGGTAAACGGGAATCCCGTGTGGAAGAAGAATGTTCCCGACCACTGCCATCCGCCAATCGCAGCGTTGACCAACCGGTTCTCGCTCCTGAACGGCAACTGGTAGACGTAGTTTGCGCTCAGGACGTGCCGTGCATCGTAGTCCGCCGAGCCGTAACCCGTATTCGGATTAAACGGATTGATTTGCTCGCCGATGCTGGTGATTGCGCTGAACGGCGTTTCACCGGTCCCGCCGTTTGAGACCACATCGAGTGCGTGGGAGTAGGTGTAGTTGAACTGTGCCGTCAACCCATGCCATCCGTTCTCCTTGAGCGAGAACGTAAGGCCGTTGTAGTTGGAGTGCGCGCTGTTCGTCAGAGTCAAAACGCTGCCGACCCGGGGATCGGGAGCGGAAGTCGGAAGACCCGTGTTGGTCAAGCCAAGGGCGGTGCAATTCGCATCGCAAAAGGCGTTGAGGTACGGATTCTGCAGAAGCTCGTCGAAGCCGTAGTTTCCTACGTAATTGACCGAGAACGCGAGCGTGCGGCCAAAGCTATGTTGGATCTCGAGGTTCCATTCCACATACTTTGGATTCAGGATCTTCGAGGCGGTGGAGTTGTAGTTCGGAACCAAGGGCGTCCCGGTAGACGAAAAGCAGGCGGCCGGGTTCGGCAGCGCTGAATACGCGTTGACGAGGTTGACGCCGGGACCCGACAGGCTCCCGCCCGCAGCGTAGTTCGCCGCAAAGGCCGTGTTGCACTGTTGAACGACCGATGGGCCGCTCGCCGGGAAGGCTGACGAACTGGGCGTGCCGTCATCAAAGGCGACAGTGGCCGGCCCCGGGTCTATACCCCAAAGATTGGTCCTCGGAAAGTCGGTTGTGAACGAGTCGAGGACCACGCCGGGATACAGGTCTGAGAACATTCCTACGCCGGTCCGGATGACCGTGTTCTGGCCAACCGGGCTCCAGGCAATTCCAATGCGCGGTTCAAACACGACTTTCTCAACGTTCAGGATGTTGCTCTGACCGGTTCCGAACGATTGGTTGTA
Organism: Candidatus Acidiferrales bacterium; assembly: GCA_036514055.1. Classification (GTDB taxonomy): domain Bacteria; phylum Acidobacteriota; class Terriglobia; order Acidiferrales; family UBA7541; genus Palsa-295. The sequence goes on along the minus strand of DATBXX010000052.1, from coordinate 24,947 downwards.
AGGGATCGCAGCGCCGTGCGAAACCGTTTCAAACGAGCCGCTGGTTGCCTCCGTCGCGCAGCCCCCCTGGCAAACCCCTCCCGAATTGCGCTCCGCGCGAAGCCCCATTGTCAGCTTGAGTTTGGACGTCACGCGCATTTCATCCTGGAAGTACACGCCAAAGCTGTAGATGGCGATGGGCTGGTCAAGGTTCTGCGAAAAATTGAAGACCGTTGATCCAGGCGTGACACCTATTTCCGCCGCAGGTGTAATCTCGTCGTTGGCGAAACCGAGCATCGAGGTTTCAATCACGGGGTACTTGGTTACCTCAGCTGCCGTGAAGTCGCTCACGTCGTCGCGCCGGAAGTTAACGCCCATCTTGAAGGTGTTGTTGCCTCGCGCGATCGAGAGGTCATCGACCACGCCCCACTGAGTGACGTTGCGCCCTTGCGGGAAAAGGAAACCGCCGCCGAACCCGTTGGTATTTCCCGAACCGGTTCCCAAGGGAACGATCGAGCTCGCAGTGTCGGTGCTTCCGTCCAGAAACAACAGGTTACCCGGGAACAAGCTCAACGCCTTGGTCGGGTTCAGGTTCCCGAAGATTGCTGAGTAGTACAGGACCGAACCGATGAAGTTGTTGACCACGGTCGGGCTGAACACGTGGGTGTAATTGAGTTGGCCCTCGTCCTGGGGCTGATTGCTGTTGTTGTTGAAGGTCGGATTGATCGGATCGGTGTAGGTGGGCTGGAGGCCACGATCAAACTTGACGCGACCGAATATCTTGTTATTTTCATCGAAGATGTAATCCACCCGGCCAATCAGCAGCCATTCCTTGTTCCCATCGGACAGGGTATTCACCCATGATTCAGTGCAGTCCTGAGCGGCTCCGATGGTAGCGGTGATATCACCGCATGAGCCGTCATTTGGAGTTGCCCCGCTGATACCCTTCGCAGCGTTATAGAGACTAAACACGTTGTTGTAGAAGGCGAGTGTAGCCGGATCCTGCGGGATATTGCCCAGCACATAGGTTTCAAATGCGGGCGTGGGTACCGTGGCGTTCGCGGTTGATCCGAAGATGTAACGAATGCCTTCGTAGTCGACCGAGAAAAACGCTTTGTTCTTGATGATCGGTCCACCCACCTGAGCGGCCCACTGGTTGTTGTTCTCAAATGGCCGCGTGCCCCCTTCCAGCTTGTTCACCGGATCGTTGGCATTCAAGGCGCGGCCAGTCCAGTCGTACGTGGCATTGCCGTGAAAAGTGTTCGAGCCGGACTTCGTGGTGTAGTCGATCTGCGCCCCGGCCTGACGACCGTATTGAACGGTGTAGGCATTCTCAACAACGACAAATTCCTGGAGGTCATTGTTACCGAGCAGCAGGTTGCTTGCGCCGGTGTTGTTCAAGTTCAGGAACGGATCGTTGTAGTCGTTCCCGTTAATCGTGAACAGGTTCGCGGTGGCGGGCAGGCCGAAGGCGCTGAAGTTGCCGTAACCGCCCAGCGTCGAATTGTTCATGGTTACGCCCGGGGCCGTCTGCGCCACGTAGGTAATGTCGTTTCCGGGGTTCGGAATGTTCTGAATCTGCTTCTCATCAAACGTCGTGGAGATGTTGGCGTCTTCGGTCTGCAGGATGGGCGCAGCGCCGGTGACTTCGATAGTGGAGCTTGCCTCACCAAGTTCAAGCTTGATATCTGCTGTGGTAGTATTTCCGACTTTTGCCTCGACGGACTCGGTCGTCTGTTTGAAGCCGGCGTGCGAAACTGTGATTACATAGACGCCAGGCTTCAAAAGCGAGAACTGAAATATTCCGCTGGTGTTGGTGGTGAGAGTGGTAACTTGCCCCGTCGCGGGGTCCTTCAAGGTGACGGTCGCTTCCGAGACAATGGCTCCGGAAGGATCGGTTACCGCACCCGTGATGGCTCCGGTGACGATCGACTGGCCGACAGCCACAGACGCCAGTAGCAGACCGACAACAACAGAGAGAAGCCCGCGCAGCAAAAGGTGATTCAATCGCATTTCAGTGTCCCCCTCGGTGACTTAAAACTTAGCGAAAAATAGGATGGTATCCGGGTTTGCCCTACTGATGGGTTGCAAGCGACTTGCCATAGCCCGAGCTCAGTATTCAACTGAATTTTAAGGACTTATACGAATCAAGGAACCAGCGTCATACCGTTTCTAATATATTTCTGTGGTTACTATAGTTTTACGAATACCTTTGACGAGTTGCGGTCCTGACGGTCGCACCGAGCCCCAAGCCTGGGGGTGATTTTGTGGCAATCCGTCAAATGGACCGGCAAATGGTGCACAAAACAGGATTCAGGGCCCTTGGGCATGCAACTTCGGCGGGCTTCAGGCGTATCATTATCATGACAGGGCGCACGGGAGATCATGGCCGGTAAGACCTCTATGTCTATGGGCGAAGCCGTAAGGATCGCCACAGCAAGCCTCTGGTCGCATAAGATGCGCAGCGTGCTTACGCTGCTGGGCGTCGTGATCGGGGTGACCTCGGTGATTGCCGTGGTCAGCCTGGTGAGCGGGCTGAACCGCTACGTGGCTGAAAAGGTCGTCGGCCTGGGCGCAGACGTCTTCATGATCAATCGCTCGCCTTCGATCATCACCAGCATTGATCAATGGGCAGACGCGCAGAAGCGCCGGAAGTTCCACTACGACGACTACGAGGCCGTTCGCGACGCGTGCGTCAGCTGCGAAGCCGTCGCGGCAAACATGCAAAAAGTCGGACAGGTAAAATACGGCACCAACTATCTTTCCGATTCAAACATCGTAGGATTCACGCACGAGATGCCGGAGGTCTTAAGCCGCGAACTCGCGCAGGGACGGTATTTTACGCGCCTGGACGTCGAGCGCTCGGCACCGGTATGCCTGGTGGGATTCGACATCGTGGACAAGCTGCTGCCGGGTTCAAACCCCATTGGCAAGCAAATTCGCGTGGACACCGGCACGTGCGAAATCATCGGCGTAGCGAAAAAACGCGGATCGGTGATGGGCCAGTCGCAGGACAACTGGGTGATCATGCCGCTGACCACCTACCAGGCAATGTACGCCCGGGACGATTCGGTGCGGCTGTGGGTGAAAGCCGCCGGCACCAAGCGACTGGATCCAACGATGGATGAGGTGCGCATGATTGTGCGCGGGCGCCGTCACCTGAAGTACTCGGACCCGGACGATTTCGCGATGGAGACCAACGCTTCGTTCCTTTCGATTTGGAGCAGCATCAGCGGGACATTTTTCGGCGTGACCATCGGGATCGCATCGATTTCACTCATCGTGGGCGGAATCGTGATCATGAATATCATGCTGGTCTCGGTGACCGAGCGGACCCGCGAGATTGGCCTGCGCAAATCGCTCGGCGCGCGGCAGAGCGACATTCGCATGCAGTTCCTGATCGAATCCTCAACCATCGCGCTCGTCGGAGGAGTCTGCGGAGTAACCCTGGGCATCCTGCTTGCGAAGATTGTGAGTCTGACGACGTCATTGCCAAGTTCGGTACAGATTTGGTCGGTGCTTATGGGGTTGATCGTAGCCACAAGCGTGGGATTATTCTTCGGCGTGTATCCGGCGGCGAAGGCGGCAAGGCTTGATCCGGTTGTTGCGTTGCGTGCCGACTAGGCAGGAGAGCAGAAGCGATGCGCAAGTCAGGCAGACTCGGCGAATTCAAAGAGGCGATCACGCTTGCGCTCGACGTGTTGTGGCGCAATCCGCTTCGCTCGTTTCTGACTGTCCTGGGCATCGTCATTGGCGTATCCACGATCATCGTGATCGGCGCGGTCATCAACGGGCTCAATGCGAACGTGCTTGGCAACATCCAATCGCTTGGTTCGAGCACGATCATCGTTTCCAAGATGTCCTGGGCTACGTTCGGACGTCAGCCCATGGAAGTGCTGCAGCGCAAGGACATCAAGGCGGAATGGGTTGACGGGGTGGCGCAATTGCCGCACATCGTGGCCGCCACTCCACTGGGGCAGATCGCAAACTACGAGGTAGGCGCGGGGTCAAGCGAAGTGCGGCGAGGCAATCTTCGGGCAAAGAACGTCATTTTGGAAGGAGACGGACCCTCGGTTGCGCAGATCAACGATTTCAACATGACCAGCGGCCGGTTCTTCAACGAAACCGACAACGAGTATCACTCTGCGGTCACAGTTCTGGGCCATACCACCGCCAAGACGCTGTTCCCGAACGGCGAGAATCCCGTGGGGCAGGAGGTGCTCCTTGAGGGGCACGTATTTACGGTCATCGGCGTTTTGGAGGAACAGAAGCAGGCCCTGGGAACCGGTGACAATCCGCAGGACAACATCGCCTGTGTTCCGTTTTCAGTGATCATGAAGCTGCACCCGGAATTCAAGGACGTCATTATTATGGCCAAGGCCGACAGCACCGACGACCTTCCTGTGGCGGTCGATGAGGTGCGCGGGTATTTGCGCCGGATGCGCAGACTCCCGTCGGACAAAAAAGATGATTTTGAGATCATGACCACGGACACATTTGTCCAAACCTGGAACGAGATTTCGAGCGGAATTTTCATTGTGATGCTTGCGGTGGGATCGGTCGCACTGCTGGTGGGCGGGATCGGGGTGATGAACATCATGCTGGTCAGCGTGACCGAGCGCACGCGCGAGATCGGCGTGCGCAAGGCGATCGGCGCGCGGCAATCCAATATCCTCACCCAGTTTCTGCTGGAAGCCGTGACGCTCGCAGGTCTTGGCGGCACGATCGGCGTGCTTCTTGGCTCGGCGGTTGTACTTGCGATCCGCGTGGCCTTCTCATCGTTTCCCGCCTCGGTTTCCTTCGCGCTGGTCGCTATCGGCGTGACGGTTGCGAGCCTGATCGGCGTGTTCTTCGGCGTCTATCCTGCATGGAAGGCTGCGCGGTTGAATCCGGTCGAGGCGCTCAGGTACGAGTGAAAGCTTTCGCCCTCAGCCGAAGGTGCCTCGGTTGCGCCCGCATGGGTTCCTGGTTCCCTGACGCCGTCAACAGCTTCTCTGTGTTGAGTCGCCCAAATCCTGAAGCCTAATCTTTATTACCCACCAGATCCCGCAGTGAGGTTTCAAACGGCGCGCGGGCGATGCCTCGCTCGGTAATGATTGCGGCAATGAACCGCGCGGGCGTGACGTCGAAGGCGGGATGGGCAGCGTGAACGTCGGGTGCGATGCGCACACCGGCCAGATGCGTGACTTCTTCTTCCGGGCGTTCTTCAATGGGAATCTCGTTCCCTGAAGAAATCGAAAGATCCAGCGTGGAGATCGGCGCGGCCACGTAAAACGGGACCTTGTTCTCGAGCGCGAGAACGGCGATTCCGTACGTCCCGATCTTGTTCGCCGTGTCTCCATTGCCCGCGATGCGGTCGGCTCCAACCACGACGGCCGAGACTGCCCCGGTCTTCAGGAAATGTCCGACCATGTTGTCGGTGATGAGCGTCAGCGGAATATGGTCCTCGTGGAGCTCCCAGGCGGTCAAGCGCGCGCCCTGTAGGTAGGGACGCGTCTCGGGCACCAGCACTTCGATATCGGAACCACCTTCCACAGCCATGCGAATCACACCGAGCGCCGTGCCGATCCCTCCGGTCGCAAGCGCGCCGGCATTGCACTGGGTCATCACGCGACCGCTTTTCGGCAGAAGGCTTGCGCCGAAGCGGCCAATCGATTCATCAGCGTCGCGACGTTCCTGGTGAAGCTTCTGGGCTTCCTCGATGAGCGAGGTTTTAATGCGCGCAAGACCCGCGTCGCCCTGGTTTGCTGCTGCCAGCGCCAGCACTTCAAAGCGTTTCTTAAATCGGTCGATCGCCCAGAACAGATCGACGGCCGTGGGGCGCGTCCGTGCGAGCGTATCGCAGATGATCGCAAATTCGGAGCGCAGTTCTTCAAGCGTCTTCGCCCTGGAGCGCTCAACACCGATCGCGACACCCATGGCCGCCGCAACGCCGATCGCAGGCGCGCCGCGGATGACCATGTCCTTGATGGCTTTCGCAAGCTCGCGGTAATCCGTGTAGGTGTGGTAGATCACCTCACCGGGCAGTCGGCGCTGATCGAGCAGCACCACGCCTCGGGGCGTCCATTGGATTGGTTCAACGCTGCGCAATACCTTTCTCCATTTTCCTCGTCACCACGCGCAACTGCCGACTGCGTTGCGCCCGAGATCGGTCATTCATTCTAACTGATTCCGCCAACCGCCAGGCGCTAACGCCCGGGTGAGACCAGGCGAAGCCAGTGAGAGCCAAGAAGAAACGCGAAAGACACGGAAAAATTGTAGCTGACATGCAGGAGATAGCTCGCAAGAACAGTCTGCGTAATCGCGCGCGCGCAGGTGAAGACGATGCCGACGATCACCAGCAGCGCAATCTGCACCCACCCTCCCCACAACTGCGGCGCGTGAAGCAGACCGAAAAGAACTCCGGTGGCGAGGATGCCGGGCGCCACACCCCAGCTGCGTGCAACGATCGGGTAGATGTAGCCGCGAAAAATGGTCTCCTCGATCACCGGCGCGACAAACACAGCCATCAGCAACAGAAGAATCGCCGTGCGGCGATCCTGGAACAGCTCCTGCATCGGCACCTTCGCATTGCTACCGAACGCAATGGAGGCAACCTGAACCGCCACAGCGAGCAGGAATCCGCCCAGCAGGAAGCCCAGGTACCGCAGGGCGCGAGGCAGCTGGCCGGGCTGCAGCGCGCGCCAGCCGATCGTGCGCCAGAACGGCGCGCCAAAGCTCACGCGAATGTGCGCTGCCAGAAACAGCAGCAGAACAACCGACAGCAGCGCCTGATGCACGATGGTGAACAGCCCCGTATCACCGGGAGACGCACGAAGCTGGGCGGGCTTGATTCCGAACGCAGCAAATACCGCGGCGAGAGAAAGGCCGATCAGAAAGCTGCCGGCCGTCGCAAGAACGGCGAGTACGAACAGATCTAGCCAGCCCCACGGTGCGCGAAGATCAGCAGGCAGCGCTTGATGGGCGCCCGCGAGCTCCCGCGCTCCCGGTGCGGTTTGGGCCGCCTCGGGCGTTTCGGGCAGAGGCGGATTATCTTCGTCGAAGCTCATCGTTGTGGCCGGGTTCAACTCTGGAGCGCGCGGGCCAGAATCTGGCCCGTGTAGGACTTCTTGACGCGCGCGACCTGCTCGGGCGTGCCCTGTGCTACGACCCGCCCGCCGGCCTCGCCGCCTTCCGGGCCAAGGTCAATGATCCAGTCCGCCTGCTTGATGACGTCGAGATTGTGCTCGATGATCAGCACGGTATTGCCAAGCGACACCAGGCGATTCAAGACATCGAGAAGCTTTTTCACGTCGTCAAAGTGCAGGCCGGTGGTTGGCTCGTCCAGGATATAGAGGGTGCGGCCGGTCTGGCGGCGGGAAAGCTCGCGTGCGAGTTTCGTGCGTTGCGCCTCGCCGCCCGATAGCGTTGTCGCCGACTGCCCCAGCTGCACGTAGCCCAGGCCGACGTCGACCAATGTTTGCAACTTCTGCTGAATAGCGGGGATATTTTCAAGGATCTTCAGAGCCTCTTCGATCGGCAAGTCGAGCAGATCGGAAATCGAACAGCCCTTGTAGCGCACCGCGAGGGTCTCGGCGTTGTAGCGCCTGCCCCGGCATACCTCGCAAGTGACATACACGTCGGGCAGGAAATTCATTTCAATGCGGCGCTGGCCGTCGCCCTGGCACGCTTCGCAGCGGCCGCCCTTCACATTGAAGCTGAAGCGGCCGGGCTTGTAGCCGCGCTCGCGCGACTCGGGAAGCATGGCGTAGAGCTCGCGGATCGGCGCGAAGACGCCCGTGTAGGTGGCGGGATTTGAACGCGGCGTCCGCCCGATCGGGGCCTGGTCGATCTGGACCACCTTGTCGACGTGTTCGGCGCCGGCAAGCGCGCGATGAGCGGCGGGCTTTTCCATCGAGCGATACAGTTTCGCAGCGAGCGCGCGGTAGAGGATGTCATTTACCAGTGTGGATTTTCCCGAGCCGGAAACGCCGGTGACAACCGACAACAGTCCCAGCGGAATCGTCACATCGATATTCTTCAGGTTGTTGCCGTGCGCCCCCAGAATCGCGAGCGATTTACCGTTCGGGCTGCGGCGCTCAGCGGGCACGGGAATTTTCAGCAGTCCGGAAAGGTATTGCCCGGTGAGCGACGCCGGGTTCGCCGCGATTTCCTGGGGCGCGCCCGAGGCGACCAGGTACCCGCCGGTTTTTCCCGCTCCGGGGCCCAGGTCCACGACGAAGTTCGCGCGTCGAATGGTCTCCTCGTCGTGCTCGACGACCAGAACCGTGTTGCCAAGATCGCGCAGAGTTTCCAGCGTCGACAGCAAGCGGCCGTTGTCGCGGGCGTGCAGGCCGATCGAAGGCTCGTCAAGCACATAGAGCACGCCGCGGAGGCGCGAGCCGATCTGTGTGGCGAGCCTGATGCGCTGGGCTTCGCCGCCGGAAAGCGTAGCGGCGGAACGCGCAAGCGTCAGATAGCCCAGGCCTACGTTGAGCAAGAAGTCGATGCGCTCGGCGATTTCGGTGAGCGGGCGTCCGGCAATTTTCCGCTGTCGCAGTGTAAGCCGGCTGCGAATCTTGTCCACCGCCGGGCGGGCTTCGGTGAGCGCAAGCGAGGTAAAATCCGCAATCGAAAGCCCGGCGATCTTCACCGCAAGGCTTTCCGGCCTCAAACGCTGCTCGCCACAAGCGGTGCAGGGTGCTGGCGACATGTATTGCGTCAGCCATTCCCGGTAATTATCGGAATTCGATTCTCCGAGGCTGCTCTCCAGGTGCCCCAGCACTCCTTGAAAATTCAAACCCTTGCCCGAGGCGCCATTTGACGGATTTCCCTGCAGAATCAGGTTCTGCACCTTGCGCGGCAGTTTTTCAAACGGCGCGTCCAGATCAAAGCCGTAAGCGGCAGCAGCAATTCGCAGAGTGCGCTGCAGATAAGCGGAACCTGAGCCTGGACCAAGCCCGCCCTCAAACAGCGGCTTGGTCCAATCGACGATCACCTTCGCAGGATCGAAATCGTATTTCGAGCCGAGGCCGTTGCATTCCGTGCAGGCGCCATAGGGTGAATTGAAGCTGAAGGAGCGCGGCTCGAGCTGCGGGACGGAGATGCCGCAGTCCGGGCAAGCCAGCTTGTCCGAATACACGTGCTCCTCGCCGCCGACCACGGCGATCGTGACCAACCCGCCGGTGAGTTTCAGCGCGGTTTCAATCGATTGCTCAAGACGCTGCGCGATTCCGTTTTTCAGCAGCAGTCGGTCCACGACGATTTCGATCGTGTGGTTCTTGCGGCGGTCAAGTGCGACGGGCTCGTCGATATTCACCAGATCACCGTCCACGCGCGCGCGGACATAACCTTGCTTCGCGTACTTTTCAAGCTCCTTCCGGTACTCGCCCTTGCGTCCGCGGACTACCGGCGCAAGCACCATGATGCGATCCTCGGGTTTAAGCGCCGTCACGGCCTGCACGATCTGTTCGGTGGATTGCCGCGCGATGGACTTGCCGCATTTGGGGCAGTGCGGCGTGCCGATCGCGCTGAAAACGACGCGCAGATAGTCGTAGATTTCCGTGATCGTGCCGACCGTCGATCGGGGCGAACGAGTGGTGGTCTTTTGCTCGATGGCAATCGACGGTGAGAGCCCCTCGACCGAATCGACGTCAGGGCGCTCCATCTGGTCCAGAAATTGCCGCGCATAGGCCGAAAGCGATTCGACATAGCGCCGCTGCCCCTCGGCATAGAGCGTGTCGAATGCGAGCGAGGATTTGCCGGAGCCGGACAGCCCGGTGATGACTGTCAGGGTGTTGCGCGGGATTTCCAGGCTGATGTTCTTGAGATTGTGTTGCCGGGCGCCCCGGATGACGATTTTCTTCAGACCCATGGATGAAGTGCCCCGCACAGCGGGGCCGGCTCGTCACTGGGTAGAATGCGCCCAGTGTAATTCATCAACATAGCAAGAGCTGCGGGACGCGGTCAAGGCAGTGTCTCTAGACAGTCTGTCGGCAAGCGTTCTGCTGGAATCTGGCGATGGCAGGACAACGATTCACACAGGATGGATTCTGCAAGAAACACGACCCAGGACTCCGGGCGGAATGAGCACGCCCGGAGACCGAACAGCGTGCTACTGAGGCTCCCGGAAAACTGTCGCAGCCACTTACTTCACCGCGGCGGTTTCCGAGCGGACAGCCTGCCACTTGCCGTCGATTTTGGCAAAAACATCCATCCACACGTATTTTCCGCTGGAGTCTTTACCCTTGGAGGTGCCTTTTTCGGTGTCGCTGCCCTGAACCACGGCGACGTTTCCAAGCACCTTCACTTCCATGGGTCCAAACTCGAAAGATTCAAGTTTTGACGCTCCTGACTTCACGTTTGCCAAATTGCTTGCCTTGGTTTCCTTGGTGCCGTCCGGGTTGATCGCGACCCAATCGTCGGCCAGGATCTGACCGAGTTTATCGGCATCACCGGCCTTTGACGCATCGACCCAGTCATGTTCGAGTTGCTTCACTGTTTGCGATACGCTCGGGGCTTTACCGGCCGTTGCGGCGGGCGGCGTCTGAGCAAAGGCGAGCCCGGCAAAAGCAAGAGCTGGCACAAGTGTAATTAGGAGTTTCTTCATTTTTCTTTTCCTCCGGCTAATTTTTAGATGTCTTGGACGCGAGGCCTGCGAACCTGCGTGCCACTCTAACCTGTCTGCCCAATTCGTCAACCGGTATTCTTGTTTTCCCGCGCGTCGCTTGAGCAGGGCAAATCGGCTTTGACAACCAAGCGGACCGGTAGAGCGGATCTTTTATTCCCCTAATCGCAGGAAGTGACCCAAAGCGGACGACAAACGGGGAGCAAACTGGCCGGCCGGAACCCCGTGCTAGCGACAGTCCCGGGCGGGCCAGTCACCGATAGTACTGCGGAAGTTTTTGCTGGCTGCAAGGACTTTTTACCAGGGACTCGGTAAGCACGACGTTTGGTTTCAGCAGCTTAGCTTTGGTTTGTGGCGTGCCTTATACGAGGGCGTCAGGGGGAGGAAAGCCGAGGATCCCTTCGGGGATTGAGGGCTGGGCCGGCTTCCTTCCCCCGGCCACTACCGCCGTCCTTTGATTCTGCCTTCCCCTTCCACATGACGGCGGGGTGCGGCCACTGCCTGCTCCTTGCCGGCAATCCCCTGCAGGAATTCTTCCCAAAGCGCATTCACGCCAGCGCGAGTTTCGTGTAAATTTGGACGGAAACAATCAACCGAGTTGGGGCGTGGTCCAATCGGTAGGGCACCTCACTGTTAATGAGGACGGTGTTGGTTCGAGTCCAACCGCCCCAGCCAACTTTCTGCCGTCAGACGACCCGGAATGAAATCAAACATGCGGCCGGCATCGTGCTCGGGTGTGAATTTGATTCCGCGGGAAAAAACCTGAGGGCGCGAACTGCGGCCTCGGTCAGTCCTTGATGATCGGGAAACCGGCTTCGCTCCAGCCGCGCCATCCCCCGTCCATGGAAATCACGTTGTGGTAGCCCATCTTCTGAAGATTGTCGGCAGCCAGCGCCGAGCGAAACCCGCCGCCGCAATACAGGACGACTGTGGCGGCCTTGTCCGGGATCGTCTTTTCGATGTCGCGCTCGATGATTCCCTTGCCGAGATGGATCGCGCCGGGGATGTGGCCGCGGGCCCATTCAGATTCTTCCCGCGTATCCACGACGATAATCTTTTCGCCGGCGTCGAGCCGCTTTTTCGTGTCCCGGAAGTTTTCTTCCTTGATGCGCGATTTCGCCTCGCGCACGAGCTTCAGGAAACCTTCGGGATGATCCGGAGCCATCGCTTCACCTCGCCGTTTTCATAAGAAGGAAAAAACAGTACCACATGAGGACGCCCCTAAGGCACAGAGTTCGAACAGATACCCACGGGCGCTCGGCCCCTGCCGCCACACATGGAAACTCGACATTTCCATCCGGCAGCTTCATTTCAAATCGCGCCAGTTGGGGCCGGACTTGGTGTCTACCACCAGCGGGACGCGCAACTTGTGCACACCCTCCATGACCTCCCGCACGAGCTTCGTGAGACGCGGCAATTCCTTTTCGGGAACCTCGAACAGCAATTCGTCGTGAACCTGCAGGATCATGCGCGACTGGAATCGGCCCTCGAGGTGGCTGTCGAGTTCAATCATCGCGAGCTTGATCAGATCGGCCGCGGCGCCCTGCATGGGCGTGTTCATCGCGGTGCGCTCGGCAAAGCTGCGCAAATTCGGCTGCGGTGAATTGATTTCCGGGATCTGGCGGGTACGTCCGAAAAGCGTTTTCGTGAATCCGGCCTTGCGGACTTCGGCAATCTGCGCGTCGAGGTATTTCTTCACGCCGCTGTAGCGTTCGAAATACGCGGCGATAAATTTGGACGCTTCCTTGGTGTCGATGCCCAACTGCTGCGCCAGGCCGAACGCAGAAAGACCGTAGATCACTCCGAAGTTGATCACCTTGGCGACGCGCCGGTGTTCTGCTGTCTGCGCCATGGGCCCCACGCCAAATACTTCCTCGGCGGTGCGGGAGTGAATGTCCTGGCGCCGCTGAAAAGCCTCGGTCAGCACGGCGTCCTCGGAAAGATGCGCCAAGATTCTCAGCTCGATCTGGGAGTAGTCCGCGGAAAGAAGCACGCGCCCGGCCGGTGCGACGAATGCGGCGCGGATTTCGCGTCCGAGCGAGGTGCGCACCGGAATATTCTGCAAATTCGGGTTCGACGAGCTCAGCCGCCCGGTCGCGGTACCGGTCTGGCTGAGCCGGGTGTGCAGACGCCCGGTTGCCGGATGGATCAGCCGGGGCAGAGCGTCGGCGTAGGTGGATTTGACCTTTGCCAGCTCGCGATGTTCGAGTATTTTTTTCGGCAGTTCGTGAACCAGCGCCAGCTCCTCCAGCACCTCGGCGGCTGTGGAGCGCACCTTGGTGCGACTGCGGCGCGGCGGCTGCAGGTTCAGCTTGTCAAAAAGCACCTCCGCCAGCTGCTGGGTGGACTTCACATTGAACTCAAATCCGGCCAGGCCGAAGATGCTTCGCTCAAGCGCGGTCATTTCTTCCTGCGCCTTCACCGAGATTTTTTCAAGCTCTCGCGAATCCACGCCGATGCCCGCGGCCTCCATGCGGGCCAGCACCCGTGCGAGCGGCAGATCAATCTTTTCATACAGCTGGGCCAGGCCCTGCCTTTCCACCCCGGCCCGCAGCAGCGGGGCCAGCCGCAGCAGAAAAGCCGCGCGCTCACCGGGCGCGCCTGAAAGCGTGCGATTCATATGCCGGAGCACCACTTCGGCGAACGCGTGGTTGGCCGTAGTGGGCCGCAGAAGGTAGGAATACAGAATCGTTGCGTCGCGAATTCCTCCGACGGGCTTTGCAGTGTCCAAGGAACCGGGCGCAGCCAGAAGATGAAACAGCTTCGGATCGTGAACGATCTTGGGACGCTTGGGGTCGGTGAGCCATTCCTTCATGGCCTCAAGCGCGCGGTTGTCGGTGCTGTTTGCCAGAGTGCGGGCGGCATCCGCCTTCGCGGAAATTTCTACGCCGGCGACGCGGGTGCCAAAACCTTCGTCGTCAGGATCCTGCGAATCCAGGTTGAGCCAGACGGCAGTCTGCTCACCGCGCGGAACCGCGTGGAGGTATTTTCCGAGCGCGGCCGGGGAACCAAGCCCTGCATAGTCGGTCGTACGGTCATCGGTGGGCGGTGGGGCCGCGATTTCCTTCAGCAGCGACGTAAAGCCGAGTTCAGCGTACAGAGCGCGCAGCGCAGATGCGTCCGGCTCTTGTATCCGCAGCGCGTCGAGCGACAAAGGGACTGGCGCGTCGGTTGGGATCGTCGCAAGCTGCTTGCTGAGGTGCACGAACTCGCCGTTTTTTTCCAGCGCTTCGCGGTAGCTCGCAGGCTTCACCTCGGCGGCATGCGCGAGAGCCTGTTCGGCGCTGCCGTACTGCTGAATCAGCTTTCGCGCACCCACTTCACCGATGCCGGGTTTGCGCCGCTCACCCGGTGCAGGCTTGTCGTTGGGATTGCGCGCGCCGGGAATATTGTCAATCGAGTCGCCCATCAGGGCCATCACGTCGGCCACTTTCGCCGGCACAACGCCCATGATCTCCTCGACTTTCTTTTCGTCAATGATCAGGTCGCCTTTCGCCGGATTCAGGACGCGCACGCGCCCGCCCACGAGCTGCATCAGGTCCTTGTCGCTGGTGACAATCAGAACGTCCAGATCCTCGCCTGCGGCCTGACGCGCAAGCGAGCCGATCACATCGTCGGCCTCATAACCGGGATATTCCAGAATGGACAACCGCATCGCCTCGCAGTATCGCCGGACGAAGGGGATCTGTATCGCCAGGTCATCCGGCATGGGAGGTCGCTGGGCTTTGTAAGCGGCGAAAAGCTTGTCGCGAAACGTGGGCGCGGCGACGTCGAAGACAACTGCCAGGTAGTCCGGACGCAGGTCCTTGCTTTGCATCAATCGCCGCATCATGGTGGCAAACAGGTAAGGCACCTTGGTCGGAATGCCCGCGGCGGTCTGCAGGCGGTCCATGGGCGCAAAGAACGCCCGGAAGATGTAGCCCATGGCGTCGACCAGGAACAGGCGCTTTGTGGTTTTGGGGGCCATCGAAATCAGATTGCCGCGCCTGCTGCGGATCTAGGGCCGGCGCCTGGCAGGGACGCGAGTATATCAGACCGGTGCGTTCGTTCAGGCCCTGTGCGCCTGGGTCGCCCCGCTGCCCCCGCAAGGCGCCGATTGCGGCAAGCGGATTTGTCCGGCAGACAAGTACGTTGATATGTGATAGTTGTGAAATATTCGGCTGGGGTGCTGCGTATTAATCGATGGACGGACAGACGACGGCCGGGGCGATGAACGACGCGGATTTGGCACAACTGCTGTCCCAGGTCCGGGCAGGCGAGACCGACGCCTGGGGCGAGCTCTATCGCCGCTACGCGCCGGCTATTTTCAGATTTTGCCGCAGGCTGCTGCCGGCCCGCGAGGATGCGGAAGACGCGACGACGGAAATTTTCATGAAAGTGCGCCAGAAACTCGGCACCTACGATGCTTCGCGGCCATTCACCGCGTGGCTCTACAAGGTTTCGAGCAATCATTGCTGGGACACGCTGCGCCGCCGGCGCATCCGCCAGGACCTTGAGACCGGCGACGTGGACTCGCTTCCACTCGAGCATCCCGATCCGAGCCAGCTCGAGCGCCTGCAGGCCGAGCACACCAGCAAAGAAGTGCGCACCGGCCTTGCGCGGCTTCCCGACCGGGCGCGCATGGCGCTGGTGCTGCGCTATTACGCGGACATGAGCTATGAGGAGATTGCCGACACGCTGGGCGTGCGCCGCGCCTTCGTGGGCGTGCTGTTGCTGCGCGCGCGGCACCAGTTGCGCGACGCGCTCAGCGAAGGTGGCGGCGCAAACGTACAGAAGGCTTCGGCAGGGGGTACGCCATGAACCAAATGGATGGTCATTTTGATGAGATGACCGGTCTGCTGTATCTGGAAGGCCAGCTGGACGCGGGCCGCGCAAGGGAAGTCTCTGAGCATTTGCATTCCTGCGCCCTGTGCCGGGAAATCGTCCACGCGCTTGAAACCGAGAGCGTTTGGCTCAGAGAAGCTCTCGCCGTGGAGGATGAGTCCATTCCTGCCCGCGTCATTGCGGCGCCCGAGCGCGGCGCGACGCATTGGGGCTGGATTGCCGCCTTTGGGCTTGCCACCGGCGGCGCCTACACGCTCTGGAGCGGTTTCATGGAGCCGTGGTTCGCGCAGGCCTCGCAGGCTGGTTTCACGCAGGGAAATCTTCTGACCATGCTGTTTTTTACCGGCGCTTTCTGGAAAGGATGGGACTCGATGCGAAGCCTGATGGAATTCATGGCGGTAGCGACACTCGGGATGGTTGCAATCTGGCTGTTGCGCAAGCAATGGCAGCGGTTCACGGCGATCGCATTCGTCATGGGTTCGCTCGTTCTGGGCACGCTCGCCTGGGCTCCTTCGGCTGCCGCCGCCGACATCGAACACGGCAATCCCGGCTACACTCTCGCGGCCGGCCAGGAAGTGAAGACCGACCTGATCGTGGCCGCCGAACGTACGCGGATCGACGGAGACGTGGATGGCGATCTGATCGTGTTTTCCAACAGCCTGACCGTGAACGGGCACATCAAGGGAGACATTCTCGCCTTCGGATCAGAAGTGCGCGTGAACGGCCCGGTCGACGGCAACGTCCGGGTGTGGTGCCAGTCTTTCACTCTTGATTCCGCGGTGGCCAAAAATGTCATGACCGGGACCGGAGCCGGTGAGTTCGACGAGAAGTCTACTGTGGGCGGAACGCTGACGATGTTTTCCAACTCGACCCAGCTGAACGGACGGATCAAAGGGGACCTGCTCGGCTTTGCGGGCGACCTGAGCATCGGCGGTTGGATGGGTCATGACGTCACGATTCGCGGAGGGCAGTTAAGCGTGGGACCCTCGGGGGAGATAGTGGGCCGGACGAAATACACCGGCTATCACCAGGCGGAGGTCTCTCCGAGCGCAAAGCTGGGAAGTCCAATCGAATTCACCGAGATCAAACGCGGGCAGACCTACGACCGTCCCCGCTATTACTGGCACCAGATCATGTACTGGGGTGCAAGTTTTGTACTGGGTTTTGCGATACTCCTGCTCGCGCCGGGATTTTTCTTCGACACCGAACAGATGTGCAAGAAGGTCGGGTCCGCAATTGGTTTTGGCGCACTGTTCCTGTTTGCGACGCCCATCGCTGCGCTCATCGTCTGCGCGACGATTGTGGGTTTGAGCGTGGGCATACCCGTGCTTCTTTTCTACGGAGTCGCCGTGTACGCCGCAAAGATTTTCGTAGGCGCGTGGCTGGGGGAGAAGTTGCTCGGCGCAGGAGTAGGAGTCGGCCCCGCGCTGGGGAGACTGGCGCTGGGCCTTGCGATCCTGCGCGGGGTTCGCATGCTGCCGTACGTGGGGTTGCTGGCCGGGCTGCTGATTGTGATGTGGGGCCTGGGTGCGGTTGTTCTCGCGCTTCACAGGAGAATCACAACGCCTGCTGTGGTGGCGGCCTGACGGCCGTCTAATTCACCAGGCGGCGGAGATTTTCGACGGCCTGCCGGGCAAGCGTGTAGCGCGGCTCGATGCGCAATGCATTCTCGAAGCACTGGCGGGCGCGGCTGTACATGCCCTTGGCGTAATAGACGCGGCCGAGATTAAAGTGCGGAAAGTGCCGCGGATCGTAGCGCGGCGCTTTGATCGCCTGCTCGAGCCACCCGATGGCTTCGTCGTGGCGCCCCAGCGAAATCAAGTACGCGCCGATGTCGTTGTAGGGATTGCCGAATTCCGGGTCAACTTCGATCGCGCGCTTGCACTGGGTGATGGCCTCGTCCACTTTTCCCTGAAAGTGATATGTCCAGCCCAGAAACGTGTGCGCCTCAGCGGTCGGCGAAATTTCGATCGAAGCGAGGTAGAGTTCGCCTGCGCGGTCCAGTTCACCATTCATCTGAGCCTGGTACGCCTGCTGGAAAATCTCCCAGGCTAGTTTTCGTTTGTCCTCTGACATGTGATCTTCATCGTTGGGACGGGACCGCTGACGGGCGAGCGTTCAGGGCCGCGAGCGCATCGTCGGTTGAGATCAGCCGGGCGCCGAGGGACTGCAGTTCCTCGAGCGCCTTCCGGCCGGCCTCTGGGTCCAGTGATTCAATCGCGTCTTTGACAATTGCGACCTTGCGCTGTCTGCGAAGCAATCCCTGCGCGGCGCATTTCACGCAATATTCGGTCACGACGCCGAACACGATGTAGTCCGCATCAGCCGGCAGCCGTTCAACCAGCGCGCCAGCGTGCGGGTTGTCGAAGACATCGAGCGTCTGTTTTTCGAAGATTACCTGCGGGAAACTCAGAACATGGCTCGGCATGGGCCGGGATGGATCATTGGGAATCGTACAGAAGTTCGCCGACAACCCCTGGGGCACGATCCGCGCTCCGGCGGTTCCGCGAAGGCAGTGCGGCGGGAATCGCTCAAACTCGACGTCGCCGTCCGGGTGGGAATCGCCGCTTGAAACCAGCAGCGCGCCCGCTTCGATGGCCGCACCGACCAGGCGCTCGATGTTGGGAAGAATTTTTTCGGCCCCGGGAACATAGAGCTTTCCCCCCGGCAGCATGAAATCCGCTTGCGCGTCCACTTCCCAGAGAACAGTTTTCTGCAGCGCCATCGGTTTGGGCCCCCGGGGTTTCGAGACCTATTTTACCGCAAAGCTGCGGACGCGCTGGCGGACCTTTTCAAGCGAGGATTGCAGAGCCTTGCTGTAGCTGACCGGATACTTGGCCGCGCGGGTGATCTGGCGGTAGCGCTCCGGAAGCCGCGCCAGTCCCGCGATGCAGCGGTCGCGCAGGATGTTGACAGGTTCGGGGGGCGCGCTGCGGCGGCCGTCGCGCATCACTTCGACCAGCAGCGGCTCGCCGCCATCAGCCGGCTCGGTCTCAAGCGTGATGCGGTCGCTTCTGAATTCTCCATTGCGAGCGTAGTAGCGATAGACCTGCTTGCGGCCGGGGTAGGTGGCCTTGGCTTTCGTCAATTTCGCCGCTTCGCGGATTTTTCCGTCGCGCTCCACCTCGACCAGCTTGTAGATCAGATTCAGATGCGGAGCATCGCCCGGCGTCGCAAGCGCAGTGCCCACGCCGAAGGCGTCAATCGCCGCTCGCTTGGCCAGCAGCGAAGCGATTCTGGTCTCATCCAGGTCGCCGGAGGCGAAAACCTTCACGTCCTTCCATCCGGCCCGGTCCAGTGTGCGGCGCACCCAGCGGCTGTCTTTCGCCAGATCGCCACTATCCAGCCGCACGCCCGCTGGTTTGCGGCCCATCTGGATGATCTTGGCGAGCGCACGGCGCACATCGTAGGTGTCCAGCAGCAGAACGGCGTCTTCAGGAAACGCATCGAGGAAATTGCGGAACGCTTCGGCCTCGCCCTCGTGCGCCATCACCCAGGAATGCGCCTGCGTACCATAAGTGTTCATTCCAAACTGCTGACCGGCCAGAACGTTGGAGGTACCTTCGCAGCCTCCGATCGCTGCGGCCCGGGCTGCCAGAAGGCTCGCCTGGCTGCCATGCGCGCGGCGCGCTCCGAAATCCACGATCTGGCGGCCCTTGGCCGCCGTCACGACGCGCGCAGCCTTGCTCGCAACCATGGTCTGGTAGCTGAGAGTAGCCAGCAGATAGGTCTCCAGAATCTGACCTTCGATAATCGGCGCCGTCACCCGCAGCATGGGCTCGCCGGGAAAGACCAGCGTGCCTTCCGGCATCGCCCAGACGCTGCCGGTAAACCGGAATTTTGCCAGGTAGGAGAAAAAATCCTCGCGAACGTGGCGGAACACGCGATGCCTGCGCAGATAGTCGATCTCTTCCGGCGTGAAGCGGACGTTTTCCAGAAACTCCAGTGCTTGCTCCAGGCCCGCAGCCACCAGATAGTTTCGCCGCTTGGGAAGATGCCGAACGAAGAGTTCAAACGTGGCCCTTCCATCGAAGCGGGTTTGCAGATACCCCGCCGCCATGGTCAGCTCGTAGAGATCGGTAAGCAGGCCAGAATATTCAGTCATGCGATTGGCTTAGGTGACCGGCGATGAGCGCAAAAGACAAAACCCCCAAGCGTCCCACCTGCCTTAAAGGGCAGGAAGGACGTGGGGGTTTCGCCTCGAAACCATTGGCCCAATTCGCGCCGAGCCGAACTACTTCAAAATGGCGTCTTTGAACGCCTTCGACGCCCGCAGACGGACCACAGTCTTGGCCTTGATCTTGATTGCTTCGCCCGTGGCGGGATTGCGGCCCATGCGCGCCTTGCGATGAGCCTTCACCGCTCGACCGATGCCAGGGATGACGAACTTGCCCGCGCCCTTGGCTTCCTTCACCGCGAGCTTGAACAGCTCGTCGAAAAAGGCCGCCGCCTGCTTTTTCGAGATCGGCTTGTCCGGGGTGCTGACCTTGTCAGCCATGTGGGCGATAATCTTGGACTTGCTCAACGGGGTGGCCATCGAATTCTCTTTCCTCCTCAGGTGTAATTGCAGATTGGCCCCCGCTTCCGGGATGCCGCCGCGAACTATAGCCGTCCTTCCAGGGGAACGCAAGTACAAACGTTTAAAAAAGCCCGCAAAATCGGGCCTTTTGCATCGCACGGCAAATCGTCGCCTCTTACTAGAGGGCCGCGAGCTGGTCGTAGAAAAGGGCGATCGCCTTGATGCCGCCAAAATAATTTTCAAGCGCGATGTGCTCGTCCGGCGCGTGGGCGTTCTCGTCGGGCAATCCGAACCCGAGAAGCACGCAGGGAACCTTGAAGGTGTCGTGCATCTGGGTCACAAAGGGAATCGAGCCGCCCTCGCGGATAAACACTGCCGGCTTCCCGAATCCGGATTCAAGGGCGTGAATCGCCTTCTGGAAAATCGGATGCGTGTAGGGCGCGACCCACGGCTTGCCCAGGCTGAGAACTTCAAACTTGCAATGAACCGACTTCGGCAGCAGTTTGCGGATCTGACGCTCGACCAGCCGTGCGATCTTTGCGGGATCTTGATCCGGAACCAGGCGCGTGGATATCTTCGCGTAAGCCTTTGATGGGATCACCGTTTTGGCGCCCTCCCCGAGGTAGCCGCCCCAGATGCCGTTGAGTTCCAGAGTGGGCCTTACCCAGAGTTGTTCGCGAATCGTAAAGCCTTTCTCGCCGCCCAAGGCCGGTGCGCCCACGGTCTTGCGAAATTCCTTTTCCTTCCACGGAAGGGAATTCAGCGCCTTGCGTTCCCGCCGGGAGACCGTGGCGACGTCGGCGTAGAATCCCGGAATTGCCACGCGGAAATTGCGGTCGTGCAGCCTGGCGATCATCTCCGCCAAAATCGCGATGGGATTCGGAACCGCGCCCCCAAAAACTCCCGAGTGGAGGTCCTGCGCGGCACCGGTCAGCTCGATCTGATAATAGTTCAAGCCGCGCAGGCCGTAGGTAATCGAAGGCACGCCCTTGGCCAGCATGGCCGTGTCGGAAACGACCAGCGCGTCCGCCTTCAGCCGCTCCCGATGGGTCTTCACGAAGTCCCAGAGATTTACGCTGCCGACTTCTTCTTCACCTTCGATCATCACCTTTACATTGATGGGGAGCTTCCCGGCCGTCTTGCGCAGCGCCTCGAGTGCCTTGATGTGGATGTGCACTTGCCCTTTGTCGTCCGCCGTGCCGCGGCCGTAGAGATTGCCGTCGCGCACCATGGGATCAAATGCCGGCGTGGTCCACAGATCCAGGGGTTCGGCCGGCTGCACGTCGTAGTGGCCGTAGATCAGGATGGTTGGCTTGCCGGGCGCGTGCAGCGATTCTCCGTACACGAGCGGGTGCAACTTCGTGGGCCGGATTTCGACGTTTTCCATGCCCGCGGCGCGAAGTTTATCCGCCACCCAGCGCGCGGCATTTTCAATATCGGGCTTATGTTCGCTTTTGGTACTTACGCTTGGTATACGCAGCAGCTCTTTTAACTCGTTCAGGTGCTCTTCGCGCTTCGATTCGATATAGCCGATCAGATCCATTCACGCTCCTGGACCCGGGAGAAGCAACTCCGTGCGCCGCCCGGCCGGCCCGCCAAGGAAAATGGGCCTACGTCCTCCCCAAGCGGCCTTGCAATAGTACCCAAGCCTGCGCTTTTTCAACACACTTTTGCGAACTGCCTCTTTGGGCACGTTCCTTCGCCGCGCGGTTGACTCGGCGCCGACCGCGTTGCACGATGTCTAAGACAATGCCTGAAACGCAAACCAGCAGCGAGCGACGCAGTTCCCGGGTCTTCACGCGGATCCCTGTGCAGGCGAAGGGCAAGAACCTGCAGGGCCGAAAGTTCCGCGCGAAAAGCCTGACCATTGTGATCAACGCGCACGGCGGGCTGCTCTATCTGGACGAGGAGCTGGAGCTCGGCGCCGATCTCGTGCTGATCAATCCGGCAACCGAAGAAGAGCAGGAGTGCCGCATCGTGTATCTGGGCGACACCTCTGACAAGGGTACGCGCGTCGGTGTGGAATTCCTGTGCCCCAGCCCGCATTTCTGGGGCGTTGAATTCGCGCAGCAGGACTGGACCTCGCACTCTGCTCCCGACCCATCGAACTGACCCGGTTTTACCTGACGGTCCCGCCTTTCTGCACGCATTGATCAATCGTCCCGGGATTGATGCGACGATCAACCGTTCGAGTGGCACCCGGAGCAGCTGCCTAAGTGCCGCCAGGCCCCCGAAATATGCACCGAAAAACCCGCCATCGCTTCAACGCAAAGACCCTGCGCAAGCCGCGCTCGAATAAAATATCCAGGTGCTAGTGATCGACATCGCGATCGAGCTCTGTGGATCGAGGCAGGACTTCTTCCGATCAAGAAATCACCCTCTTTTCATTTGCCCTCGATGCGCCGGTGATGTACTTTCGCGGTCGCGTCGGAGGAATCAATCATGGGGCGAGTGGCCAGGTCGGCAATGTTTGCCGGTTTGATTTTGTCGGTCGTGGGAGTTCGGTCGGCGGCATACGGCCAGGCAACGGGCGCAGCGCCCCGTGGGATCGCGCCGGCACAAAAATGCGCCGACCTCGTGAATCTGAAAATTCCGTCGTCCACCATGGTGATCACCAAGGCGGAGGGGATTCCAGCGGCGGCGCCAGGAACAGTCCGGGCGTCGGCCCTGTCACCGGACACGATTTCCGTCGCAATCGGGTCCTATTGCCGCGCTGACGGAATGATCGACCAGCGCACGGGCCTCGATGGCAAGTCCTACGCGATTCGCTTCGCCATCGCGTTGCCGGACAACTGGAACGGCAGATTCTTGTTTCAGGGTGGCGGCGGTTTGAACGGTTCGGTGAATCCGCCCCTGGGCGGACAGGCGGCCGGGGAAGCTCCGGCGCTGGCACGGGGATTCGCCGTGGCTTCAACCGACACCGGACACCAGGGCGCCGTGTTCGACGCGGCGTTCATGAAAGACCAGCTGGCCAGCCTGAATTTCGCCTATATCGCCGTCGGCAAAGTCACCGTCCTGGCCAAGGAAGTCATCGCCCAGTACTACGGCCAGCCTGCCAAGCACTCCTATTACGACGGCTGCTCGACCGGCGGCCGCGAAGGCATGTTGATGTCGCAGCGCTATCCCACGTATTTCGACGGAATCATTTCCGGCGATCCAGCCATGCGTACGGGTTATTCGAATATCGGGATTAGCTGGGCGAGGGCGGCCTTTGCGGAAATCGCGCCCAAGGATGCCGCCGGAAAGCCCGACCCGACTCAGGACTTTTCAGGCGGCGACAAGAAGCTGATCGCCGATGCCATCATGAAATCCTGCGACGAAAGCGACGGCCTGAAGGACGGGATGATCTTTAATCCCGAGGCCTGCCGTTTCGATCCCGCCGTGCTTACCTGCAAGGGTCCCAAGACCGATTCCTGCCTCACGTCCAGACAGACCGGCGCGCTTGAAAAAGCTTTCAGCGGCCCCAAGGACTCCCGCGGGAACCAAGTGTATTCCGCGTTTCCCTACGATACCGGATACATTCTGGGCGCCGGAGGCGCGTTCTCGAGTTTTCTGCCGAGCGCCGGACCGAATCCGCTGGCGTCGGTGCTTCCCCCTACGGACCTGGATATCGATCGGCTCGTCGCCAGCGTTGAGGCCAGTGAGAACCAGACCCTGACCGATACGACCTGGACGAATCTGAGCACGTTCTTTGGGAACGGCGGCAAACTGGTTTTCTATCACGGCACGAGTGATCCGGTGTTTTCTCCGTTCGACACCCTGGCCTACTACAAGAAAATGGTCACCGCCAATGGCGGCGCCGATGCGGTGATGCATTCGAGCCGATTCTTCTTCGTGCCGGGAATGAACCATTGCCAGGGCGGGCCTGCAACGCTCGATAAATTCGATCTGCTCAATGCCGTCGTGGACTGGGTCGAGAACGGCACCGCACCGGATTTCGTGATCGCGACCGGTAAGGATTTTTCCGGGCGCAGCCGTCCGCTCTGCGCCTATCCGAAGCACGCGCAGTATAAGGGCCAGGGCAATCCGGAGGATGCCGGCAGCTTTGCGTGCGTGAACTAGCGCTTGAATTTGTGCGCGAGGATTCGCCCGCTTCGCCCGCGCTCTCGACCCGCCCAGATGCGTTTGTTCGTCTCCCGGGAGGTGTGACGATCATGAGAAATATCCGCACCGACGAAACTACGTCCCGCAACCTTGCAAGCAACAGGCCGGTTACGCCCATCGGCCGGCGATCTCTGCTGCGAGGCTCGGTCGTGGGCGGCAGCGCCCTGCTCGCCGAGAGCCTGTTCGGGCTGCTTCCCAACCCGGCGCTTGCCGTCGGTCAGAACGCAGCGCCTCAGGCGGCAGAGGGCGCCGTGAAATCACTGGGGGAAATCGTTCCCATCAAGCTTGAGTACGTGTTTCAGATTCGCATCGATTTCAGTGAGCGCGTTTCTTTCCAGACGCCGACCGGTCGCCGCGCCTATGTGCCGGCGGTCTCAGGCGTAATCGAGGGGCCGCGCCTGCAAGGCCGCGTGGTGCCCCACAGTGGCGCGGATTTCGCAGCCAACGGGCGGCTGAACGCCCACTACATGCTGCAGGCTTCCGACGGCGCGATGATCTACATCAACAACACCGGCTATCTCTATGCCGCCGATAACAAACCCATTGACCGGAACGATCCGAGCTGGGGCGGCGACCGCGAGTTTTACTTCCGGCTCACGCCGGTATTCGACACCCCGGTTGGACCGCACGATTGGCTCACCCGCACTGTCATCCTCGGCACGGGCAAGCGCCATGCGAATCCCGACAATACAATCTTCACCTACTACGCGGTGCTGTAGTCCCGGGGGCGTCACAACATGAACGCACGTTGTTTGGGTCGACCGCTTCAACCGGTTTTCCGTTTTGCGATCGCCTGCGCGTTCGTCGCCGCAACCCCGGCCTTGCTGTTTTCCGGGCAAGCAGGGTCGCAACGCGGCACCGTCGAGCGTGTCAAGGTTCATGGCGCTTCGCTTGAGGGAAATCTGGAGGGAGATC